>CAWHHB010000016.1:0-178641 GCA_963828995.1 uncultured Actinomycetota bacterium | reverse complement strand
CCGGTCGTCGTCCACGGCGACGGCACCTCGCTCTGGACGCTGACCCACCACGAGGACTTCGCCCGTGGCCTCGTCCCCCTGCTCGGGCACCCCCGCGCCGTCGGGGAGGCGTTCCACATCACCTCCGACGACGTGCTGACCTGGGACCAGGTCACCCACGCGCTCGCCGCCGCCGCCGGCGTCCAGGCCCGGATCGTGCACGTCCCCTCCGACGCCATCGCCGCCACCGACCCCGACTGGGGTGCGGCGCTGCTGGGCGACAAGGCGCACTCGATGGTGTTCGACAACGCCAAGCTGCGCGGCCTCGTGCCCGGCTTCTGCGCCGGGATCCCGTTCGAGCAGGGGGCCCGCGAGATCATCGACTGGTACGACGCCGACCCCGCGCGCCAGGTGGTCGACGCCCGGCGCGACGCCACGATCGACGAGCTGGTGGCGACCTGGGGTCCCGGCCGCGGCTGAGCCGACCCTTCTCCCCGACGGCAGCCGGCCACTACGGTGACGGGCCAGGGGACCCACGAGCCGGACGGAGTGCGGATGCGACTGCTCGTCGCCGGAGGAACCGGCACCGCGGGCCGTGCCGTGGTGGCCGAGGCGGTGGCCCGCGGTCACGAGGTCCGCGTCCTGACCCGTGGCGACGTCGGCCGGCCGCAGCCGGCCGACGCCGGTGCGACTCCCCTTGGAGCGGCGCCCGGGGGTGCGACGCTCGTGCGGGGCGACCTGGTGAGCGGGTCCGGCCTCACGGCGGCGCTGGAGGGCGTCGAGGCGGTGGTCGACGTGAGCAACCTCGTGACGACGTCGCGCCGGCGCGCGGAGGAGTTCTTCACGACCGGCACCGCGCACCTCGTGGCGGCCGCCGGTCGCGCCGGCGTCCGCCACCACGTGCTGCTCTCGATCGTGGGGATCGACGGCTCCCGGCTCGGCTACTACCGGGCCAAGGTCGCCCAGGAGCAGCGCCTGGCCACGGCCGCCGGTACGGCCGGCGTGGGGCACACGGTGGCCCGCACCACCCAGTTCCACGACTTTGCGCTGCAGACGCTGGATCGGTCAGCGGTCCGCCGCCTCGTCGTCGTCCCGTCCGTGCAGGTCCAGCCGGTCGACCTGCGGGAGGTGGCAGCGCACCTGCTCACCCTCGCCGAGGCGGAGCCGGTCGGTCGCGCGCCCGACCTGGCCGGCCCGCGGGTCGAGCGGCTGCCCGACCTGGTGCGCAGGGTCGCCGAGCGACGCGGCACCCGGGCGTGGGTGGTCGGCGTCCCGGTGCCGGCAGGACTGCGGACGGCGATGCTGCCGACCGGCGGCCTCCGGGGCACCCGGCCGTTCGCGGACTGGCTGGCGGCCCTGCCGCGGGCCTCGACGGACCGCTGACGGGCAGCACGGCCGGGACCGGGTCACGGTCGACAGCTCCGACGCCGGGGCGGACGGCGCCACGGGCCGCACCCGACCGGTCGGGTGCGGCCCGTGGCGGGCCGTGGCGTCAGCGGACGGTGAAGGTGCTCTCGTCCTGGGCCCGCACGCTGCCGTCCTCGGCGCTGCGCTCGTAGGCCGTGAACGTGTAGGTCCCGGCGGGCAGCCGGCCCAGGTCGGCGGTCCACGTGCCGCGTCCGGGGGCGCCGATGCTGGCCGTGCTGAAGCCCGTGGCGACCGCGGCCCCCGACCGGGTGAGCCGCCACGGCACGGTGGCCTCGAACACCGACGCCGTGCCGCTGGCGACCACCGGCCGGTCCGACGGCAGGCTGGCCCCGGCCGCGGGCGCGTCCACCCAGATCGGCGCGAGGTCCTGGTACGACGCGTCCGCGGCGGGACGGGTGTACGCGGCGCTGGTCGGGTACGCGCCGAGCAGCGACGTCGCCCCGCCCGCGACCGAGAACCGCACCGGGAGGTTGCCCTGGCCGACCGCGGCGGTCGCGGTCCAGACCAGCGCCTGCACGGCCAGCCGGGCCTGCTCGTGGGGCAGCCCGGTGGGGCCGGCGTCGCTGAGCTCGACGGTGATCCGCCCGCCCGCGACCGTCACCCCCGACACCGTCGTGTCCGCCCAGGGACGCAGGACCGGCTGCTGGCCGCTGCCGGTCGCGGCCCCCATGGCGGCGGTGAGCGCGGCCTGCGCCCGCTGCGCCGGCGTCGCGCCCTGGGGCACCGGCGCGGTGACGAACTCACGGAACAGGCCGTAGCGCCGGTTCGCCCCTGCGCCGCCCACCGCGCCGACGAGGTACGTCGGCAGGGTGGCGTCCTGGGAGGCGCCCGGGGCCACGGACGCGGTGGTCGGCGACGTCGCCGCCCCGGAGGCGTCCGGGGTCGGGGACGTCCCCGGCACGGGCGTCGTCGCGCCCGGGAGCGTCGACGTCGTCGCGGAGGGTGCGGCGCCGGCCGGCGAGGAGGGGACCGACGGTGCCGAGGTGCTGGCGGCGGCGACCGGGGTCGTCCCGCCGCCCGGTGTCGGGGCGAAGGACCTCGGTGGCCCCCCAGGCGAGGGTGACGACGACCGCCGCGGCCGCGGCGCCGGCCACCGGCGTCAGCCAGCGGGACCGCCCGGAGCGGGTCGCGCCCTCGTGGGCGAGCGCCTCGATGGCCTGCCGGCGGTCGGAGGGGGTGATCGAGGAGGCGTCGTCGTGCAGGGCCTGCCGCAGGCGGCGCTCGAGGTCGTGGTCGGTCATGACGAGATCTCTCCATCGTGGCGAAGGGCGGCGAGGCCGCGGTGGGCGTGTGCCTTGACGGCGCCGGCGGAGATGCCGAGGGCATCGGCGATCTGGGCCTCGCTGAGGTCGGCGTAGTAGCGCAGCGTGAGCACCTCGCGCTGGCGCCGGGGCAGCCGGCCGAGGGCGGCGACGAGGTGCGCGCCGCCCGCTCGGGTGACCGCGCGGTCCTCGGCGCTCGGCTCGGTGGTGAGGCCGTGGGCGGTCCTCGCCGTCGTCTCCGCGAGCAGGTAGCGGTGCTCGACCGTGCGGTGGCGCAGGACCGAGCGTGAGGTGTTGACCACCGCCCGCCGCAGGTAGGCCAGCGCCTTGTCGGGGTCGCGCAGCTGGGCCCAGCGGGCGTGCATCGCCACGAACGCGTCCTGCACCGACTCCTCGGCGACGTGCTGGTCGTGCACCAGCAGCCAGGACAGGCGCACCAGGCCGGCCCAGTGCGCGACGTACATCCGGGTCAGGGCCTCATCGGCCGCCCAGCGGGGTGCTGCGCCGCCGGCGCTCCGATCGACCACGCTCAACGCTCTCACGCAACAACGACGCGCGAGCCCGCGAACCGGTTGACACGCCGTTAGGCTCGTTTGCATGACCACGACGGCCACCGACTGCCTGTTCTGCCGGATCGTCGCGCGGGAGGTCCCGGCCGAGGTCGTGCACGAGACCGACACGACGCTGGCGTTCCGCGACATCACGCCGCACGCACCGGTGCACGTGCTCGTCGTCCCCAAGGCGCACCAGCCGACCGTGGTCGACACGGCCCGCACCGACCCGCGGGTGCTGGCCGACGTGCTGGTCGCGGCGGGGGAGGTCGCCCGCTCCGAGGGTCTGGAGCAGGGCTACCGGCTGGTCGTCAACACCGGGCCGGACGCCGGCCAGACGGTGTTCCACACCCACGTGCACGTGCTGGGCGGACGGGCCATGACGTCCCCGATGGCGTGAGCGGCCCCGTAGACTGACCGGGACATGACAGAAGAGCAACGCCAGAGCCAGACCGCGCAGGAACAGCCGGAGGTGCCGACGCAGACGATCATCGTCCCGTCCGAGGTGCCCATGGTCACCCTGCTCGGCCCCCGTGACGAGATCCTCCGCACGATCGAGCGGGCCTTCCCGCAGGTCGACATCCACGTGCGGGGCAACGAGTTCCACCTCTCCGGCTCCAGCGCCGAGATCGCGCTGGTCGAGCGGCTGGTGGACGAGCTCCTGGTGGTCATCGCCACCGGTCAGCCGCTGAACGGCGACGCCGTCGAGCGGTCGGTGCGGATGCTGCGCGAGCAGACCAAGGAACGCCCGGCCGACGTGCTGACGATGAACATCGTCTCCAACCGCGGCCGCACGATCCGCCCCAAGACGCTGAACCAGAAGCACTACGTCGACGCGATCGACAAGCACACCATCGTCTTCGGGATCGGCCCCGCCGGCACCGGCAAGACCTACCTGGCGATGGCCAAGGCCGTCGCCGCGCTGCAGGCCAAGCAGGTCAGCCGGATCATCCTGACCCGTCCGGCCGTCGAGGCGGGCGAGCGGCTCGGCTTCCTGCCCGGCACGCTCAGCGACAAGATCGACCCCTACCTGCGCCCGCTGTACGACGCGCTGCACGACATGATCGACCCCGACTCGATCCCGCGGCTGATGGCGGCGGGCACGATCGAGGTCGCCCCGCTGGCGTACATGCGCGGGCGCACCCTCAACGACGCGTTCATCATCCTGGACGAGGCGCAGAACACCTCGCCCGAGCAGATGAAGATGTTCCTCACCCGCCTGGGCTTCGGCTCCAAGATCGTCGTGACCGGTGACGTCACCCAGGTCGACCTGCCCGGCGGCACCCTGTCGGGCCTGCGCGTGGTCCAGGACATCCTCGACGGCGTCGAGGACGTGCACTTCGCCGAGCTGACCTCCCAGGACGTCGTCCGGCACCGCCTGGTCGGGGCCATCGTCGACGCCTACGGCCGGTGGGACCAGCAGAACCATCCCGGAGCCGCCGGCGCTGCTGCCGGCGCGACCGCGGTGGACGCCAGCGCCTCGCGGCCAAGGCGGTGAGGACGGCTCGTGAGCATCGAGGTTCTTAACGAGACCGACATGGTGCTGGACGAGATGGAGCTCGTCGCCTGCTCCCGCTACGTGCTGGAGGCGATGAACGTCCACCCCGGTGCCGACCTGTGCCTCAAGCTGGTGGACGAGGCCGCCATGGAGGTGCTGCACGTCCAGTGGATGGACCTGCCCGGGCCCACCGACGTGATGAGCTTCCCGATGGACGAGCTGCGCCCCGGCCGTGACGGCCAGGAGCCCGAGGAGGGCGTCCTCGGCGACATCGTGCTCTGCCCGACGGTCGCGGCGCGGCAGGCCGCGGAGGCCGGCCACGCCACCGAGGAGGAGCTGCTCCTGCTCACGACGCACGGCATCCTGCACCTGCTCGGCTACGACCACGCCGAGCCGGAGGAGGAGCGCGAGATGTTCGAGCTCCAGCGCACCCTGCTGCTCACGTTCCTGGCCGGGCGTAGCCGCCCGGCCGGCTGACCGCCGGGCGGACGGCCAGCTGACATGACCATCCAACTCATCCTCGCCGCGCTCGGCAGCCTGCTGGTCGCCTTCCTGCTCGCCGCGGCCGAGTCCTCGCTCACGCGCATGTCCCGCCACCGCGCGGCCGAGCTGGTCGAGGAGGGCGGGCGCGGCGCGACCGCCCTCCTGCGCATCGCCGCCGACAGCGCGGCGTACCTGTCCGTCGCCGCCTTCGTGCGGGTGGTCGCCGAGGCCGCCGCGGCCGTGCTGATCACGGTCGCCACGGTGGGCCTGGTCGAGGGCTTCTGGCCGCCGCTGCTGGTCAGCATCGGCGTCATGGGGGTGCTGTCGTTCGTGCTGGTCGGGGTGTCCCCGCGCACCCTGGGCCGTCAGCACGCCGACCGGATCGCCCTGCTGGCGGCCCCCGTGCTGGTCTGGCTGCGCCGCGTGCTCGGCCCGGTGGCGCGCCTGCTCGTGGCGCTCGGCAACGCGGTGACCCCGGGCGAGGGCTACCGCGACGGGCCGTTCGACTCCGAGGCCGAGCTGCGCGACCTGGTCGACCTGGCCGGGGAGTCCGCGCTGATCGAGGCCGGTGAGCGCCAGATGATCCACTCGGTCTTCGAGCTGGGCGACACCGTCGTGCGCGAGGTCATGGTGCCGCGCACCGACATGGTGACGATCGACGCAGGACCGGACCCTCAAGCAGGCCATGTCGCTGTTCCTGCGGTCCGGCTTCTCGCGCATCCCGGTGGTCGGTGACGGGCCGGACGACGTGCTCGGCCTGCTCTACTTCAAGGACGTCGCGCGCCGCGTCAACGCCGACGCGGGCGCCGGCAAGGTGCACGTGCAGCACGCCATGCGCCCGGTCAACCACATCCCCGAGAGCAAGCCGATCGACGACCTGCTGCGCGAGATGCAGCGCGGCCAGTTCCACTTCGCGGTGGTCATCGACGAGTACGGCGGCACGGCCGGGCTGGTCACCATCGAGGACATCCTCGAGGAGATCGTCGGCGAGATCGCCGACGAGTACGACCGGGAGCCGCCGGGCGTGGAGCAGCTGGCCGACGGCACGACCCGCGTGCCCGCCACCATGCACGTCGACGACCTCGCCGAGCTCTTCGACGTGACGATCGAGGAGGAGGAGGTCGACACCGTCGGCGGCCTGCTCGGCAAGACGATCGGGCTCGTCCCGATCCCGGGCTCAACGGGCGAGGTCGCCGGCCTGCTGCTCACCGCCGAGCGGATGGCCGGGCGCCGCCACCGCATCGCCACCGTCATCGTGCGACGCTTGGACGAGCAGAACCACCCCGAGGGCGGAGAGCCGCGCCACCGCGCCGGTCACCGACCCCCATCCCCACCACCGCGAGGAGGCGTCGTGAGCGCCGAGTTCCGGGCAGGCTTCGCCTGCCTCGTCGGACGGCCCAATGCCGGCAAGTCCACGCTGACCAACGCGCTGGTGGGGCACAAGGTCGCCATCACCTCGAGCAAGCCGCAGACCACCCGGCACACGATCCGCGGGATCGTCACCACCGACACCTCGCAGCTGATCCTCGTCGACACCCCCGGGCTGCACCGGCCGCGCACCCTGCTCGGGCAGCGGCTCAACGACCTGGTCCGCGAGACGCTGCTCGAGGTCGACGTGATCGGCTTCTGCCTGCCGGCCGACCAGAGGATCGGCCCCGGCGACACCTACATCGCCCGCGAGCTCGCCGAGCTGCAGCGGGCCAAGCGGCGCCCCGTCGTGGCGATCGCCACCAAGTCCGACCGGGTCGACCGGGCCCGGCTGGCCGAGCACCTCATCGCCATCGACCAGCTCGGCTCCTGGGACGCCATCGTCCCGTGCTCGGCGACGCGCGGCGACCAGGTCGACGAGGTGGCCGTCGTGCTGTCGTCCTACCTGCCGCCGTCCCCGCGGCTCTACCCGGACGACGTGCTGACCGACGAGCCCGAGGCCGTCATGATCGCCGAGCTCGTGCGCGAGGCGGCGCTGGAGGGGGTGCGCGACGAGCTGCCGCACAGCCTCGCGGTGGTGGTGGACGAGATGGTGCCCCGCGCCGGCCGTCCCGAGAGCGACCCGCTGCTGGACGTGCGGGTGAACGTGTTCGTCGAGCGGCCCAGCCAGAAGGCCATCATCATCGGCCGGGGCGGGTCCCGGCTGCGCGACGTCGGCACCACCGCCCGGCGGGGCATCGAGGCCCTGCTCGGCCAGCGGATCCACCTCGACCTGCACGTCAAGGTCGCCAAGGACTGGCAGCGCGACCCCAAGCAGCTGCAGCGCCTCGGCTTCTGACTCCGGCCGGGGCTCAGCTCGAGCACCTTCACCGCCAGCCACGCCTCACGCACCGCGCGGGCCGCGGCGGCTGTCCGCGCCGAACCGGGTCGGTGGCGGCGTCGACGGTCGCCCCGGCGAAGCCGGCGAAGCCGATGTCCTTGGCCAGGCCGGGTGCGGTGAGGACGTCGTACCAGACCTGGCCGGCCTGCTCCCAGGCGTTGCCGCCGAGGGCGGTCGCGGCCAGGTAGAAGGCGTGGTTGGGGATGCCGGAGTTGGTGTGCACCCCGCCGCTGTCGTGCTGGTCGTCGTGCGGCAGGTCGACGTAGCCGTCCATGTCGGCCGGCTGCGGGTCCTTGCCGAGCACCGGGTCGTCGTACGCCGTGCCGGGTGCCTTCATCGAGCGCAGGGCCACGCCGTGCACCTTGCTGGTGAACAGCCGGTCGCCGATCAGCCAGTCGGCCTCCTCGGCGCGCTGGCCGAGGTGCAGCTGCTTGACCAGCGAGCCGAACACGTCGGAGACCGACTCGTTGAGCGCGCCGGACTGCCCGACGTAGGTCAGCCCGGCGGTGTACTGGGTGACGCCGTGGGTGAGCTCGTGGCCGATGACGTCGACGCTGGCGGTGAAGGGGTTGAAGTAGAGGCCGTCGCCGTCGCCGAACACCATCTGCGCGCCGTTCCAGAAGGCGTTGTCGTACGCGACGCCGTAGTGCACCGACGCGACGAGCGGGAGCCCGCGGCCGTCGAGCGAGTCGCGCCGGTAGGCCTGCCAGTACAGCTGCCACGTGGCGCCGAGGTGGTCGTAGGCGTCGGTCGACGGCCGGGTCGGCGGTCGGCGGCGCCGCCCTCGTCGCGGACCAGCGTGCCCGGCAGGGTGGTGGCGTGCGCGGCGTCGTGGATCGGCCCGGTCCGGAGCCGCCGCGGCCGGCGCCTCCGCGGCGCCCGGCACCGGGCGCGGCTGCACCTTCTCCTGCAGGCGCCAGCGGGACGAAGCCACCGGGGGTCGGCGGTCCCGTCGCCGTCCCCGCCGCGGCGTGCGGCGCGGACCTCGCGGTGGGCCCGCGCCCGGCGGTCGAGCGCGAGGGTCGTGCGCCGGCGGCGGCGGCCGCGCGGGGGCCGCCCTGCCTGGCGGATCCGCTCCAGCAGGTACGGCGGCACGATGGTGCAGGCGGGCGGTGCGGCGGTCGTCGCTCATGGTCGGTCCCTGCCCGTGCGGGGTGGCAGGTCCCTACCGTGCACCCGGGCACCGACACCCGCCACCGGAGACGGGCTCGAGGCGGTGGGCGGGCCCGTCGACGGCTGTCCACCATGCGGGACCGGCGACCGGCCGGTGGACGGTCGCGGGCGCACGGCATACTTTGGTGCTGTGCGTAGCGCTCCCGGAGGTCTGCTCCTCCTTCGCCGCCGCGGCGGGGCCCTGTAGGAATCGGCCGCCCCTCGTCGCGGAGTTCGCGTTGCCAGGCCACACCGCACGCAACGACCACGCAGAGGCGAGACCATGATGCATCCCCAGCAGACGTCCGGCATGCCGATCGGCAAGTACCAGCCCTACCACCAGCAGATCCAGGTCGAGCTGCCCGACCGCACCTGGCCCACCCGGCGGATGGACGAAGGCCCCCCGCTGGTGCGCGGTCGACCTGCGCGACGGCAACCAGGCCCTGATCGACCCGATGAACCCCGAGCGCAAGAAGCGGATGTTCGACCTGCTGGTGCGGATGGGCTACAAGGAGATCGAGGTCGGCTTCCCGTCGGCCAGCCAGACCGACTTCGACTTCGTCCGCCAGCTGATCGAGGGCGGCCACATCCCCGACGACGTGACGATCCAGGTGCTGACCCAGGCGCGCGACCACCTGATCGAGCGCACGTACGACGTCGATCCGCGGCGCCAAGCAGGCGATCGTGCACCTGTACAACTCCACCTCGGTGCTGCAGCGGCGGGTCGTCTTCGGCCTGGACCAGGACGGCATCGTCGACATCGCGCTGCAGGGCGCGCGGCTGTGCCGCAAGCTCGAGGAGACGATCCCCGAGACGGCGGTCTACTACGAGTACTCCCCGGAGTCCTACACCGGCACCGAGCTGGAGTTCGCGGCGCGGATCTGCAACGAGGTGCTCGAGGTCTTCGACGCCCGGCCCGACCGCCCGGTGATCATCAACCTGCCGGCCACCGTCGAGATGGCCACCCCGAACGTCTACGCCGACTCGATCGAGTGGATGTCGCGCGCACCTCACCCGCCGCGAGTCGCGTCGTCCTGTCGCTGCACCCGCACAACGACCGCGGCACCGGCGTGGCCGCCGCCGAGCTGGGCTACCTGGCCGGCGCCGACCGGATCGAGGGCTGCCTGTTCGGCAACGGCGAGCGCACCGGCAACGTCTGCCTGGTCACCCTGGGCATGAACCTCTTCAGCCAGGGCATCGACCCGCAGATCGACTTCTCCGACATCGACGAGATCCGCCGCACCGTCGAGTACTGCAACCAGCTGCCCGTGCACGAGCGCCACCCGTACGGCGGCGACCTGGTCTTCACGGCCTTCTCCGGCTCGCACCAGGACGCGATCAAGAAGGGCTTCGAGGCGATGGCCGGCGACGCCGCGGCCGAGGGCAAGGCGGTCGACGACCTGGTCTGGGCGGTGCCCTACCTGCCGATCGACCCGCACGACCTCGGCCGCTCCTACGAGGCCGTCATCCGCGTCAACAGCCAGTCCGGCAAGGGCGGCGTCGCCTACATCCTCAAGAGCGAGCACCACCTGGACCTGCCGCGCCGGCTGCAGATCGAGTTCAGCGGCGTCGTCCAGGCCGGCGCCGACACCGACGGCGGCGAGGTCTCGCCGGCCGCGCTGTGGACCGCGCTTCGCCGACGAGTACCTCCCCGCCCGGGACACCGGCGGCCGCGGACGCGCCTCGTGGGGCCGGTTCGGGCTGGTCAGCATGCGCTCGGACAGCACGGTCGACGGCGCCGACCAGATCTCGGTGACGCTGACCGACCGCGGCCAGGAGGTCGACGCTCGAGGGCACCGGCAACGGGCCGATCGCCGCGTTCGTCTCGGCGCTCGCCGGCCTGGACGTCGACGTGCGGGTCCTCGACTACGCCGAGCACGCGCTGTCCGCCGGTGGCGACGCGCGCGGCCGCGGCCTACGTCGAGTGCGCGGTCGGCGAGCGGGTGCTGTGGGGCGTCGGGCTCGACCCCAACATCGTCATCGCCTCGTTCAAGGCGGTCATCTCGGCCGTCAACCGCGCCGAGCGCGGCTGACCGGCACGCGCCGGCCTCCGGTAGCCCACCCGCTTCTAGCCCGACCGCCGGGTGGCTACCGGACCCCGCGGGTGCGGAACTGCACGCTGATCCGCGGGCCCACCGGCCGGGCCGTCTTGGGGATGGCGTGCTCCCACGTGCGCTGGCAGGAGCCGCCCATCACCACGAGGTCGCCGTGGCCGAGCTGGTGCCGCAGCGTCGGCGCCGCCGCCGCGGGGACGCAGCAGCAGCGCCCGGGGCGAGCCGAGCGAGAGGATCGCGACCATGGTGTCCTCGGTGCGGCTGCGGCCGATCGTGTCGCCGTGCCAGGCGACGCTGTCGCGGCCGTCGCGGTAGAGGCAGAGCCCGGCGGTGACGAACGGCTCGCCGAGCTCGGCGGCGTAGTGGCGGGAGAGGTCGTCGCGGGCCTGCACGAGCAGCGGGTCGGGCAGCGGGTCGCCCTCGCCGTAGAAGCTGAGCAGCCGGGGGACGTCGACCATCCGGTCGTACATCTGCCGGCGCTCGCCGTGCCACGGCACGACCTCGGTCAGCCGGGCGAACAGCGCGTCGGATCCGGTGGCCCACGCCGGGCGCAGGTCGAGCCAGGCGCCGCGGCTGAGCACGGTGCGGCGCACCGACGCTGCCGAGGTCGCGCAGACCGGCCTCCTCGCCGACGTCCCACAGCGATCCCTGGAGCGCGCAGCCCTGCAGTGCAGCGGTCATGGCGACCAGCGTACTCCGTTCCTCGAACGTGCGTTCGACCTGAGCGGGCGAGCCGGACGTCCGCCGGGGCGTGACCGGCCGCGGGCGCGGGGCAGATGGGGGCATGAGGACCGTCATCGCCGGAGGTCACGGAAAGGTCGGGCTGCGGCTCGGCGCGCTGCTCGCCGCAGCGCGGGGACCAGTCCGGTCGGGCTGGTCCGCGCCGCCGGAGCAGGCGGCCGGACCTCGACGGCGGCCGGGGTCGAGCCGCTGGTGCTCGACCTGGTCGCGGCCACGCCGCAGCAGCTGGCCGCAGGCCCTGCAGGGCGCCGACGCCGTCGTCTTCAGCGCCGGTGCCGGCGGCCGCGGCGGACCCGAGGCGACCAACGCCGATCGACGGCGACGGCGCGCGGTCCGGCTGGTCGACGCCGCCGTCCGCCGCGGGGGTGCGCCGGTTCGTCCTGGTGTCGGTGTTCATGGACGCCGGGCCGCGGCCGGCGAGGTGCTCCGACACCTTCGAGAACTACATGCGGGTCAAGCGCGCCTCCGACGTCCACCTCGCCGCCAGCGGCCTGGACTGGACCATCCTGCGGCCGGGCACGCTCGACCGACGACGCCCGGCACCGGTCGCGGTGCGCCTCGGTGCCGGCCATCGCGCCAGGGCGCCGTCCGCCGCGACGACGTCGCCGCCGTGCTGGCCGAGCTGCTGCACGCGCCCGGGCACGGTGCACCAGGTCCTCGAGCTGACCGAGGGCGACACGCCCGTCGCCGACGCGGTGTCCGCGGTCGCGCGGGCCTGACCCGGCCCGGCGTACCGGCGTTGTCGCCTGCACGTAGGACAATGGAGCCATGGCCCTGTACCGCGACGCGGCGATCGTCCTGCGCACCCAGAAGCTGGGCGAGGCCGACCGCATCGTCACGCTGCTGACCCGCCAGCACGGCAAGGTCCGCGCCGTCGCCAAGGGCGTGCGCCGCACCCGCTCACGGTTCGGCGCACGGCTCGAGCCGTCGATGGTCGTCGACGTCCAGCTCTACGAAGGGCGCTCGCTCGACACGGTGACGCAGGCCGAGACGCTCGCGCCGTACGGCGACGTCATCGCCCGCGACTACGTCGCCTACACCGCGGCCACCGCGATGCTCGAGACGGCCGAGCGGCTGACCGAGGAGCGCGCGCCGGCGCTGCAGCAGTTCCTGCTGCTGGCCGGTGGCCTGCAGCTCGCTGGCCGGCGGCGAGCACGAGACCGGGCTGGTGCTCGACGCCTACCTGCTGCGCTCGCTCGCCGTCGCCGGCTGGGCGCCGAGCTTCCACGACTGCGCGCGCTGCGGCGCGCCCGGGCCCGCACAAGGCCTTCAACCTCGCCAGCGGCGGCACCGTCTGCCCGTCCTGCCGCACCGCCCGGCTCGGCGGCGCCCGCCCTGCAGACCCTCGAGCTGCTGGCCGCCCTGCTCGCCGGCGACTGGGCGCTGGCCGACGCCAGCGCGCACGCAGCACCGCCGCGAGGGCAGCGGCCTGGTCACCGCCTTCCTGCAGTGGCACCTCGAGCGGGGCGTGCGCTCCCTGCGGCTGGTGGAGCGGGTATGACGACACCGTCCCTTCCCGCACCCCTCCGGGGCGCGGCCGCCGGCGGTGCCCGCCGACCTCGTGCCCCGGCACGTGGCCATCGTCATGGACGGCAACGGCCGGTGGGCCAACGCCCGCGGCCTGCCGCGCACCAAGGGCCACGAGGCCGGCGAGGCCTCGCTGCTGGACGTCGTCGCCGGCTGCATCGAGATCGGCGTCGCGCCACGTGTCGGCCTACGCGTTCTCGACCGAGAACTGGAAGCGCTCGCCCGACGAGGTCCGCTTCCTCATGGGCTTCAACCGCGACGTGATCCGCCGCCGCCGCGACATCCTCAACGACTGGGGCGTCCGGGTCCGCTGGGCCGGCCGGCGGCCGCGGCTGTGGCGCAGCGTGATCAAGGAGCTCGAGGTCGCCCAGGAGATGACCCGGCACAACGACGTGCTGACGCTGACGATGTGCGTCAACTACGGCGGCCGGGCCGAGATCGCCGACGCCACGCGGCGGATCGCCCAGGACGTGGCCGACGGCCGGCTCGAGCCCGACTCGATCGACGAGCGCACCATCGCCCGGCTACCTCGACAACCCCGACATGCCCGACGTCGACCTGTTCGTGCGGTCCTCGGGCGAGCAGCGCACCAGCAACTTCCTGCTGTGGCAGTCGGCCTACGCCGAGATGGTGTTCCTCGACACGCTGTGGCCCGACTTCGACCGCCGCGACCTGTGGCGGGCGATCGAGATCTACGCCGCGCGCGACCGCCGCTACGGCGGTGCCGTCGACGCCGTCGGCGCGGACCCGGCTGCCGGAGCCGTCGGCGACCCGGCGGGCCTGAGCCCGGCGGGCCTGACCCGGCGTCAGCGCCGAGCCGCGCAGTCCGCGCAGGTGCCGACGATCTCCAGGGTGTGGCGCACGTCGACGAACCCGTGCTCGGCGCTGACCGTGTCGGCCCAGCGCTCGACCGCCGGGCCCTCGACCTCGACCGTGCGCCCGCACGAGCGGCAGACCAGGTGGTGGTGGTGCCCGGTGCTGCACCGGCGGTAGACGGCCTCGCCGTCGTCGGTGCGCAGCATGTCGATCTCGCCGTCGGCGGCCATCGCCTGCAGGGTGCGGTAGACCGTCGCCAGGCCGACCGTCTGCCCCGTGCCACGCAGGCGGGCGTGCAGGTCCTGGGCGGAGGTGAAGTCGTCGGTGTCGCTGAGCAGCGTCGCGACCGCGGCGCGCTGCCGGGTCGGGCGCCGGACCGTCTCGGCCATGCTCACCGCCTCCCGTCGTCGCGCACGCCGGCGGCGCTGCTCGGCTCGGGTGGCGCGTCGTGCCCGGCCGGGGAGTGCTCGTCGTAGTGGCCGCCGTGCGGTGCGTGGCGGTGCCCGTCGTGCAGGTAGTCGAGGTGGCCGTCGTGCGCGACGGCGGGGTGGCCGCACCCGCGAACCGTGCTCGTGCTCGTGCCGCTCGGCCTCCTGGTGGTGCCGGGCGTGCAGCCGGCCGCGCAGCCCCGTGGTGGCCGCGCTGAGCAGGAAGACGGCGATCGCGATCAGCACGATGGTGCCGCCGGAGGGGGTGTCGGCGTAGAACGAGGTCGCGACCCCGCCCACGCTCGAGAGCACCCCGACCAGCACGGCGATGCGGATCGCCGAGCGGAAGCTGCGCGCGAGCAGCTGGGCGGCGGCGTTGGGCACGATCATCAGGGCGCTGATCAGCAGCAGGCCGACCACCCGCATCGCCACGACCACCGTGACGGCGGTGAGCACCGCGAGCGTGACGTTCAGCGCGGTCACCCGCATGCCGGTGGCGCGGGCGTACTCCTCGTCGTTGGCCACCGCGAACAGCCGCGGGCGCAGCGTCCACGTCGTGGCGACGACCACGACGGCGAGCGCGGCGAAGACCCACAGGTCGCCGCGGCTGGTCGTCGTGATGGCACCGAAGAGGTACGACGTGAGGTTGGTCGGGGTGCCCGAGGTGGACCGGGAGATGATCGACCACCCCGGCGGCGATGCCGCCGTAGAACAGCACCGCCAGCGCCACGTCGCCGCTGGTCCGGCCGCGGGCCCGCACCACCTCGATGAGGACGGCGGCCGCGACGGCCGCGACCAGTGCGGTCAGCACGGGTGCGGCGCCGGTGAGCACGCCGACCGCCACGCCGGCCAGGGCGACGTGCCCCATGCCGTCACCGATGAGGGACAGCCGGCGCTGCACCAGGAAGACCCCGACCATGGGGGCGGCGATGCCGACGAGCAGCGCGGCCAGCAGGGCACGCTGCATGAAGTCGTAGGTGAGCAGCTCAGGCACGGGACTCCTCCGGACGGTCGAGCGGGCCGGCGGCCGGCGCCACCGGCGTGGCCGGGGACCGGGTGCCGTCCTCGTCGTGGTGGTGCCCGTCGTGGGCCAGGGCGTAGGCGCTCTGCTCCCTGGCGAAGTCGGCCGGGGTGCCGTCGAAGGCCAGTCGCCCGGCGCTGACCAGCAGGATGCGGCTCACGATGCCCTGCAGGGCGGCCAGCTCGTGGGTGACGATGACCATGGTGGTGCCGCGGGCGGCCAGCCGGGCCAGCACCTGCGAGAGCACCTGCTGGCTGGCGGTGTCCACGCCGGCGGTCGGCTCGTCCATGATCAGCACGTCCGGCTCCGCCGCGAGGGCGCGGGCGATCAGCACCCGCCGCTGCTGGCCGCCGGAGAGGGTGCTGACGTCCTCGCGGGCCCGGTCGGCCAGGCCGACCAGCTCCAGCGCCTCGCGGACGACGGCCCGGTCGCGGTCGTTCTGCCGCCCGAACCACCCCTGGTGCGGCAGCCGGCCGATGGCGACGACCTCCTCGACCGTGGCGCGCACCGACGCCGAGAGGGTGTGCCGCTGCGGCACGTAGCCGAGCCGGGCGTGCTCGTGGAAGTCGTCGATCGGGGTGCCGAACATCGACACCTGGCCGCCGAGGTGGTCGTTCAGCCCGAGCAGCCCGCGCACCAGCGTCGACTTGCCCGAGCCGTTGGGCCCGAGCAGCGCCACGACCTCGCCGGGCTGCACGTCCAGGGTGACGTCGGACACCGCCGCTCGCTCGCCGTAGCCGAACGCGGCCGAGCGCAGCGAGAGGACGGGGGTCGGTGCGCCGCCCGCCCGGCCGGTCACGAGCAGCCCTGTCCGGCGCGCAGCGCCGCGAGGTTGGAGCGCATGACAGCGAAGTAGTCGGCGCCGGCGGAGGAGCTGGTCAGGCCCTCCAGCGGGTCGAGGGTCGCGACCTTCGCACCCGGTCTCCCGGGCCACCGTGTCGGCGATCGCCGGGCTGACCAGCGTCTCGGCGTAGATCGTGCTGACGTGGTGCTCCTTGACGTAGGTCGCGACGCGCGGCGAGCGTGGCCGCCTCGGGCTCGGCCTCGGGGGAGAGTCCGGTGATGCCCACCTGGCTCAGCCCGTAGCGGCGGGCGAGGTAGCCGAAGGCGTTGTGGCTGGTGACGATCGAGGTGCTGGCGCAGTGCGCCAGGCCCCTGCGGAACTCCCCGTCGAGTGCGGCCAGCCGTGCCTTGAACGCCTTCGCGTGGGCGGCGTAGTCGGCCCGGTGCGCCGGGTCGACGGTGCCCAGCCGGTCGGCGACGGCCTGGGCGACGGCGGCGTAGCGCACCGGGTCGAGCCAGAAGTGCGGGTCGGTCGCCCGGTCCCCGGCCGGGCGCGGGTCCCCGGACTCGACCGGCGTGAACGTCAGGTCCAGCTTCGCGGCGCGGGGCCACGTCGAGGCCGCGGTCCGGTGCCTCCGGCGGCGACGGCCTCGTCGACGGCCGGCTGCAGGCCCTTCTCGAACACCACGAGCGCGGCCTTGCTGACCTCGGCCACGTCCCTCGGCGTCAGCTCGAGGTCGTGCGGCTCCGCGCCGGCCTTGGTCAGGTTGGTGACGCGGACGTGGGCGCCGCCGACCTGCTCGGCCGGCCAGCTGCAGCGGGTAGAAGGACGCCACCACGGGCAGCGCGCCGGAGCCCGGCGACCCGGCTGTCGGCCGCAGCACACCCGGCGAGCGCGACCGAGGCGGCGGCGAGGCAGGCCGCGAGGCGCGCAGTCAGGGGCCGGGGGGTCGTCATACCGGCAGTCTGGTCTCAGATGAGAATGATTGTCAAAATCCTTCTCATCTGCCGGGTCAGGGGCGGGGGAAGAGCTGGACCACGGCCAGGGCCGCGGCCAGCAGGACGACGGCGCCGCGCATCAGCCGCTCGGCGCCGCTCAGGCGCGGCCAGGACAGGTACAGCAGCCAGGCCACGACGAGGGTCGGCCACCCCCATGAGGACGAACCCGACCGGGCCACCCACGAGGGCGCCGACCACCAGGAGGGCGAGCATGGCCGCGAACGGCACGGGGCGGGGCAGCGAGCTCAGGCGGGTGAGCAGCGGCAGGCTGGCGTGTTCGACGGACTGGCGGATCGTGTTCGGCACGCTCCGAGCCTACGGGAGGGGTCCCGGCGCCCCCGGCTGGCGAGGCCGGCGGCGAGCGCGCGCCCGAGCGGTCAACCCACCCTCCCGGCACCGATAGCCTGTGCACATGGCTGCTACCTCCACCATCGACACCGTCGTCAGCCTCTGCAAGCGCAGGGGCTTCGTCTTCCCCAGTGGCGAGATCTACGGCGGCACCCGGTCCGCGTGGGACTACGGCCCGCTCGGCGTGGCGCTCAAGGACAACATCAAGCGTCAGTGGTGGCGGTCCATGGTCCAGCAGCGCGACGACATCGTCGGCCTGGACTCCTCGGTGATCCTGCCCACGCGGACGTGGGAGGCCTCGGGCCACCTCGCGACGTTCACCGACCCGCTGACCGAGTGCCTGAGCTGCCACAAGCGCTTCCGCGCCGACCACCTGCAGGAGGCGTACGCCGAGAAGAAGGGCATCGCCGACCCCGACAGCGTGGCGCTGGCCGACGTGGCCTGCCCCAACTGCGGCACCCGCGGCTCCTGGACCGAGCCGCGCGAGTTCAACGGCATGCTCAAGACCTACCTCGGCGTGATCGAGGACGAGTCGGGGCTGCACTACCTGCGGCCCGAGACCGCGCAGGGCATCTTCCTCAACTTCGCCAACATCCTGAACTCCTCGCGCAAGAAGCCGCCGTTCGGCATCGCCCAGATCGGCAAGAGCTTCCGCAACGAGATCACCCCCGGCAACTTCATCTTCCGCACCCGCGAGTTCGAGCAGATGGAGATGGAGTTCTTCGTCGCCCCGGGCGAGGACGAGCAGTGGCACCAGTACTGGATCGACGCCCGCACCCAGTGGTACCTCGACCTCGGCATCAAGGCCGAGAACCTGCGCCACTTCGAGCACCCGAAGGAGAAGCTCTCCCACTACTCGACGCGCACCGTCGACATCGAGTACCGCTTCGGCTTCACCGGCTCCGAGTGGGGCGAGCTCGAGGGCGTCGCCAACCGCACCGACTTCGACCTCAAGACGCACTCCCAGCACTCGGGCGCCGACCTCAGCTACCTCGACCAGACCAGCGGTGAGCGCTACACGCCGTACGTCATCGAGCCCGCGGCGGGACTGTCCCGCTCGCTGATGACCTTCCTCATCGACGCCTACACCGAGGACGAGGCGCCCAACACCAAGGGCGGCGTCGACAAGCGCGTCGTGCTGCGGCTGGACAAGCGGCTCGCGCCGATCAAGGTCGCCGTGCTGCCGCTGTCGCGCAACGCCGACCTGACCCCCCGGGCCAAGGAGCTCGCGGCCCGGCTGCGCCAGAGCTGGATGGTCGACTTCGACGACGCCGGTGCCATCGGCCGGCGCTACCGTCGCCAGGACGAGATCGGCACGCCGTTCTGTGTCACGGTCGACTTCGACACCCTCGAGGACCAGGCGGTGACGGTGCGCGAGCGCGACACGATGAGCCAGGAGCGGGTCTCCCTGGACCAGGTCGAGAGCTACCTCGCGGCGCGTCTGCTCGGCTGCTGACCCAGCCGCACGCCCTGCTGACCGCCGGCCGGCGCGTCCCTCGTCGGGATGCGCGCGGCTGCGACGGAGCTCACGGCGCACCCGTGACGGGCACACCGGGAGTGACCCCTCCGGCTTCGACAGGATCGGACGTTCAACGTGGTGGTCTGGCTGGTCGTGTTCGTCGGCGGCGCGGTGTGGCGGTTCCGCCGGGACACCGCGCGCGTCTGAGCCGTGTCGACGGACGACCGCGGCGCACCGGCCACAATGGCGGGCATGCAGCAGAGGCACACGCTCGGCGGCTGGACCCACCGGGACGGCCGGCCCGGTCGCTACGGCGTGCTCGTCGCGGCCGTGTGGCTCGTCTTCCTGATCCAGCCCTTCGAGGCCGGGTGGAGCGCCAGGGACACGGTCGCCGGACGGGTCGGCATGGCCGCGACGCTGGTGTTCGGTGCGACGTACGTGCTGGGCTTCCGGTTCGTCCGGCGTCGAGGCGGCCACGGCGCGGCGCGGACGTCGACCGCGGCTCGCGGTGGCCCTGCTGCTCCTGCTCGTGGGGCTGGGTGCGGTGATGTGTCTCGCCCTGGGCGAGTCCGGCATGGGCAGCAGCGTCTACATCGCGGTGGCGCAGCATGATGTTCCTGCCGACCCGGGTGGCCGCTGCTGTCACCGTGCTCATCGCGGTGGTGGCCGAGGTCCTCGCCACCCGCATCGACGGGGTGGGAGTCCGACTTCACCCTCTCGTTCTCGATCTGCGTCGCGGCCCTGGCCACCTGGGGGATCACCCAGCTGATGAACCGCAACGTGGACCTCCTGCTGGCCCGGGAGGAGAACGCCCGGCTCGCGGTCGAGGAGGAGCGCAACCGGATGGCGCGCGACCTGCACGACATCCTCGGGCACTCGCTGACCGTCATCACCGTGAAGGCCGAGCTGGCGGGGCGGCTGATGGACGCCGACCCCGCCCGGGCCCGCGCGGAGGTGGCCGACCTCGAGCGCCTCTCGCGCGACGCGCTGGTCGACGTGCGGCGCGCGGTCGAGGGCTTCCGCGAGCTCACCCTGCCGGGCGAGCTGGCCCGCGCGCGCGAGGCCCTGCGCTCGGCCGGCATCGAGGCCGACCTGCCCGGCAGCGCCGAGGACGTGCCCAGCGACATGCGTGAGGTCTTCGCGTGGGCCGTGCGCGAGGGGGTCACCAACGTGATCCGGCACAGCGGTGCGACGCGGTGCACGGTGCGGCTGGCCCCCGAACGGGTGGAGATCCTCGACAACGGCGCCGGGAGCGCGGGTCGACGCGGTCCGGCCCGGCCCCGGTGGCCACGGACTGGCCGGTCTGCGTGAGCGCGCGACCGCGGTGGGGGCGACCCTGCTGACCAGAACCGTTGAGCCGCAAGGCTTCTCGATGGCGATCGTGACCGAGAGGATCTGATGACGACGATCCGGCTGCTGCTGGCCGACGACCAGGCCCTCGTGCGGGGCGCGCTCGCGGCGCTGCTGGACCTCGAGGCCGACCTGCAGGTCGTCGCCGAGGTGGGGCGGGGCGACGAGGTCCTCGACGCGGCCCGCGAGCACCGGCCCGACGTGGCCCTGCTCGACGTCGAGATGCCCGGCCTGGACGGGATCGCCGCCACCGAGGTCGCTGCGCGCCGCCATGCCGGAGGTGCGGGTGCTGATCGTCACGACGTTCGGGCGCCCCGGCTACCTGCGCCGGGCGCTGCAGTGCGGCGCCGCGGGGTTCGTGGTCAAGGACACCCCCGCCCGCCAGCTGGCCGACGCCGTGCGCCGGGTGCACTCCGGCCTGCGGGTGGTCGACCCCGCGCTGGCCGCCGACAGCCTCGTCACCGGCGAGTCGCCGCTGACCGTGAGGGAGTCCGAGGTGCTGCGTTCGGCCCGCGACGGCGCCACCGTGGCCGCGATCGCGTCCGAGCTGTTCCTGTCCGAGGGCACGGTGCGCAACCACCTGTCCGCGGCGATCGGCAAGACCGGGTCGCGCACGCGCGCCGAGGCGGTGCGGGTCGCCGACTCCAACGGGTGGCTCTGAGCGGGGACCGCCGGTGCGAGCGGTCGTCGTCCCGCCTGAGACAATCGCTCATCATGACCTCCGTGCTGCCCCCGCTCCAGATCGGCCGCCACACCATCGAGTCGCCCGTGGTGCTGGCGCCGATGGCCGGCATCACCAACCGTGCCTTCCGCCGGCTGTGCCGTGAGTACGGCGCCGCCGGTCCGGCGGGCTCGGACCTGCCGGCGGCCGGTGCGAGCGGGCGGACCTCGCTGTACGTCAGCGAGATGATCACCTCGCGGGCCCTGGTGGAGCGCACCCCTGAGTCGATGCGCCTCATCCAGCACGACCCGCAGGAGAACCCGCGCTCGATCCAGCTCTACGGCGTCGACCCGGCGACCGTGGGCGCCGCGGTGCGCATGCTGGTCACCGAGGACCGCGCCGACCACATCGACCTCAACTTCGGCTGCCCGGTGCCCAAGGTCACCCGCAAGGGCGGGGGAGCGGCGCTGCCCTGGAAGACCGAGCTGTTCCGGGCCATCGTCGGCACCGCGGTCAAGGAGGCGACGCCGTACGACGTGCCGGTGACGGTGAAGATGCGCAAGGGGATCGACTCGGACCACCTCACCTTCCTGGAGGCGGGCCGGATCGCCGAGGGCGAGGGGGTGGCGGCCGTGGCGCTGCACGCCCGGACCGCGTCGCAGGCCTACTCCGGCACCGCCGACTGGGCGGCGATCAGTGCGCTCAAGCAGGTGGTGACCTCCATCCCGGTCCTCGGCAACGGTGACATCTGGTCGGCCGAGGACGCCGTGGAGATGGTCCGCCAGACCGGCTGCGACGGCGTCGTCGTCGGGCGCGGCTGCCTGGGCCGGCCCTGGCTGTTCACCGACCTCGCGGCGGCCTTCGCCGGTTCCCCGCAGCGGGTGCGGCCCACCCTCGGCGAGGTGGCCGAGACGATGCGGCGGCACACCGTCTACCTCGCCGAGTTCTACGACAGCGAGCTCAAGGCCTGCCGCGACATCCGCAAGCACATCGCCTGGTACCTCAAGGGCTTCCCGGCCGGCCACCACGTCCGGCACCAGCTCGCCCTGGTCGACACGCTCGCCTCGCTGGACGACCTCATCGCCACCCTGGACCTCAGCCAGCCGTGGCCGGGCGAGCCGGCCGAGGGCCAGCGCGGCCGGGCCGGGTCACCGCGCCACGTCGCGCTGCCGGACGGGTGGCTGGACAGCCAGGAGCTGGGCGAGGCCGCCCGCGCCGTCGTCGCCCAGGCCGAGCTGTCCGTCTCGGGCGGCTGACGCCGGCACGGCCTCCGTGGCAGGCTCGGGGCATGTGCCGAAACATCAGGACCCTGCACAACTTCGAGCCGCCGGCCACCCGCGAGGAGATCCACGCCGCGGCGCTGCAGTACGTCCGCAAGGTGAGCGGGTCGACCAGGCCCTCGGCCGCCAACGCGCCCGCCGTCGACGCGGCGGTGGCCGCCGTCGAGGCCGCGACCGCGACCCTGCTCGAGCAGCTGGTCACCTCCGCGCCGCCGCGCGACCGTGAGACCGAGGCGGCCCGGGCGCGGGCCCGCAACGAGGCACGCTTCGGCCCGGCCCGCAGCGCGGGGTGACCGCCCGGCGGCGTCCTCCCCGGCAGCCGCCGGCGCGCGGCCCGGCGCGCGGCCCGGCGCCGCGGCACCGGCGCCTGGTCAGCCGAGCTCGACCGGACGGGTGCGGTCGCTGACCCAGTCACTCCACGAGCCGACATAGACCGCAGCGTCATCGGTGACGCCCGCCACCTGCAGCGCCAGCGCCGTGTGCGCCGCCTGCACCCCCGAGCCGCAGTAGACGCCGACGTCGTCGCCGGGGCGCACGCCGACCGCGGCCATCCGCCCGACCAGCTCCTCCGGCGGCAGGAAGCGGCCGTCGGGGCGCAGGTTGCCCAGGGCGGGAGCGCTGCGCGCACCGGGGATGTGCCCGGCGACCGGGTCGATGTGCTCGTTCTCGCCGCGGAAGCGGTCGGCCGGCCGCGCGTCCAGCAGCAGCGGGTGGCGCGCGGCGGCGTCCGCGTCGAGCAGCCGGCGCGCCCCGCCCCGGGCGGTGAAGGTGCCCGGCTCCGGGTGCACCTCACCGGACTCGGTGGGCAGGCCGGCCTCCTCCCACGCGGTCAGGCCACCGTCCAGGACCCGCACGTCGGGCTTGCCGAAGTAGGTCAGCATCCACCACGCCCGGCTCGCGGCGACGGAGCTGCCCGCGTCGTAGCAGACCACCGGGCGGTCCGTCCGTACGCCGGCCGCGCGCATCGCCCGGGCGAAGAAGTCGGCGTCCGGCACCGGGTGGCGACCACCGTGACCGTCCGGCAGCACCGGGCCCGACAGCGCCTCGTCGAGGTCCACGAACGCCGCCCCCGGCAGGTGGGCGGCCTCGTGCTCGGCGCGGCCCGAGGTCGAGCCCAGGGCCCACCGGACGTCCAGCAGCGTGGGCCGACCGGACTCCGGCCCGGACAGCAGCTCGTGCAGCTCCTCCACGCTCACCAGCGGGGTGACGACGGTCATCGGTGCTCCTCTCGTCCGGCGCAGGCACGGGGCGCCGGGCTCCCTGGCAGGGCCGGTCGGACCCGCCCCTGCCCTGAGGCCGATCGTAGGACGCGTGGCACCGGCACCTCGACCGGGCGGCCCGCGCCTGTCGCCGCGCGCCGGGACGTCGGCGGCGCGGCATACAGTGCGCTGTTGTGAGCACCTATGCCGACGCGGACCGGGAGCGGTGGGTGCGCGAGGACCCCGCGCTCAAGCGGGCCGACCGCGCCGACTTCGCCCGCGACCGGGCCCGCGTGGTCCACTCGGCCTCGCTGCGACGGCTCTCCGCCAAGACCCAGGTGCTGCAGCCCGACACCGACGACTTCGTCCGCAACCGGCTCACCCACTCCCTCGAGGTGGCCCAGATCGGCCGCGAGTTCGGGGCCGCCCTCGGCTGCGACGCCGACGTGGTCGACACGGCCTGCCTGGCCCACGACCTCGGCCACCCGCCGTTCGGGCACAACGGCGAGGTGGCCCTCGCCGAGATCGCCCGCGACATCGGCGGCTTCGAGGGCAACGCACAGACGCTGCGGCTGCTGACCCGGCTGGAGCCCAAGCGCACCCACCCCGACGGCCGCCCGGCCGGGCTCAACCTGACCCGGGCCAGCCTGGACGCCAGCACGAAGTACCCCTGGTTCCGCGACGAGGCGCCTTACCCCACAGTCAAGTTCGGCGTCTACGCCGACGACGCGGAGGTCTTCACCTGGCTGCGGCAGGGCACGCCGCCGCAGGCGCCGCACCGGCGCTGCCTCGAGGCGCAGGTGATGGACTGGTCCGACGACGTGGCCTACTCGGTGCACGACGTCGAGGACGGCGTCGCGTCGGGCCGGATCGACCTGCGCGCCCTGCGGTCGGCGCCCGAGGTCGACGCGGTGGTCGCCGTCGCCGCCGACCTCTACGCCGAGGACCTGAGCCGGGCCGAGCTCGCCGAGGCGCACGCGCGGCTGCTGGCCGGCGGCAGCATCCCCACCGCGTACGACGGCTCGCGGGCCGACCTGGCCGCCCTGAAGGACATGACCAGCCGGCTGATCGGGCACCTGCTCGCGGCCGTCGAGGACGCCACCCGTGACCGTCACGGGACCGGCCCGCTGACCCGCCACCACGCCGACCTGGTCATCCCCGAGGGCATTCGTGCCGAGTGCGCCGTGCTCAAGGCGGTCGCCGCACACTTCGTGATGTTCGGCCGCGAGCGGCAGGCGGTGATGTCCGACCAGCGCGAGGTGGTGCGCCAGCTCGTGCAGGCCCTGCTCGACAAGCCCTCGGAGCGGCTGGACCCGATCTACCGGATCGACTTCGACGGCGCCGCCGACGACGCCGCGGCGCTGCGTGCCGTCATCGACCAGGTCGCCTCGTGGACCGACGCCCGCGCCCTGCTGATGCACCGGCAGTGGTGCTGAGCCGCGCCCGGCGGGCAGCATGGGCCACGAGGAGGTCGCGCGATGGCTGATCTGCCGGGGCTGGACCGGCCGTTCATCGGGGCACCGATGGCCGGCGGCCCCTCGACGCCCGAGCTGGCGGCGGCGGTCTGCGAGGCCGGTGGGCTGGGCCAGCTGGCCGGGGCCTACCTGGGCGTGGAGGACCTCCGCGCCCAGATCGGCCGCACCCGCGAGCTGACCTCGCGCCCGTTCGGCGTCAACCTGTTCGTCCCCACCGACACCACCGACGCGGCCCGGCCCGAGGTCGAGCGCTATGCCGCGGCCCTGCGCCCGGAGGCCGAGCGGCACGGCCTGACACTGCCCGAGCCGGACTGGCACGACACCGACCACTGGCAGGACAAGCTGGCGCTGCTGTTCGCCGAGCCGGTCGCGGTCGTCTCGTTCCACTTCGGCTGCCCGCCGCCGCAGGTGGTCCAGCAGCTGCACGACGTCGGCGCGCGGGTCGTCATCAGCGCCACCAGCCCGGACGAGGCGGTCGCGGCGGAGGCCGTCGGCGCCGACGCGGTGTGCCTGCAGGCCGCGACGGCCGGGGGCCACCGGGGCACGCACACGGTCGCGGCGCACCCCAACGACCTGGACGCGCTGGCACTCCTCGCGGCCACGCTCCCGGTCGTCGCGGTCCCGCTGGTGGTCGCCGGTGGGCTGGCCACCAGGGAGCAGGTGCGGGCCGTGCTCGCCGCCGGCGCGACCGCGGTGCAGGTCGGGACGGCCCTGCTGCGCACGCCCGAGGCCGGCACGCGCGCCGTCCACCGCGAGGCGCTGGTCGCGCCGGGCTGGTCCGGCACCGTCGTGACGCGCGCCTTCACCGGCCGCCCCGCCCGGGTGCTGCGCAACCGGTTCACCGACCGGTACGGCGACCTGGCCCCCGCGGCCTTCCCGGTGGTCGGCCAGCTCACCGCGCGCCTGCGCGCCCGAGCGGCCGCCGACGGCGACCCGCAGGGCATGGCGCTCTACGCCGGCACGGGGCACCGCGAGGCCCGCGCCGAGCCCGCGGGGGAGGTCGTCCGGGACCTGTCGGGCTGACCGCCTAGACTCGGCCACCACAGGAGGAGGCGCAGTGGCGGGTCGGATCAAGGCCGACGACGTGGCCCTGGTCAAGGAGCGCTCGTCGATCGAGGACGTCGTGCGCGAGCACGTGACCCTGCGGTCGGCCGGACCGGGCTCGATGAAGGGGCTGTGCCCCTTCCACGACGAGAAGAGCCCCTCCTTCAACATCCGCCCGGCCGTCGGGGCCTGGCACTGTTTCGGGTGCGGTGAGGGCGGCGACGTCATCTCCTTCATCCAGAAGATCGACCACCTCACCTTCGCCGAGGCGGTCGAGCGGCTGGCCGGCAAGCTCGGCCTGGAGCTGCACTACGAGGAGGGCGGCGGCCGGCCCCGCGAGGAGGGCCTGGGGCGCCGATCCCGCCTCATCGAGGCCCACCGGGTGGCCGCCGAGTTCTACGCCGCCGCGCTGGTCAACCTGCCCGAGGCCCGGGCCGGCCGTGACTTCCTGCGCGAACGCGGCTTCGACCGTGCCGCGGCGGCCCGGTTCGGCGTGGGCTTCGCCCCGCGCCCCGGCGAGGCGCTGACCGCCCACCTGCGCGCCAAGGGGTTCAGCGACGACGAGATCGTCACCGGCGGCCTGGCCGGTCGCGGGCAGCGCGGCCTCTACGACCGGTTCCGTGGCCGCCTGGTCTGGCCGATCCGCGACATCACCGGCGACGTGGTGGGGTTCGGCGCCCGCCGGCTCTTCGACGACGACCGGATCGAGGCGAAGTACCTCAACACCTCCGAGACGCCGATCTACAAGAAGGCGAGCGTCCTCTACGGCCTCGACCTGGCCAAGAAGCCGATCTCGCGTGACCGGCAGGCGGTGGTGGTCGAGGGCTACACCGACGTGATGGCCTGCCACCTCGCCGGCATCGAGACCGCGGTCGCCACGTGCGGCACGGCGTTCGGGGTCGAGCACATCAAGACGCTGCGGCGGATCATGCGCGACGAGAGCGACACCGCGCCGGCCAAGGTGGTGTTCACCTTCGACGGCGACGCGGCCGGGCAGAAGGCCGCCATGCGGGCCTTCGGTGAGGACCAGCGCTGGGCCTCCCAGTCGTTCGTGGCGGTCGAGGCCTCGGGCAAGGACCCGTGCGAGCTGCGCCAGTCCGGGGGCGACCCCGCCGTGCGCGCCCTGGTCGAGGACGCCGTGCCGATGTTCGAGTTCGCCGTCCGCACCACGATCAGCCGGTTCGACCTCGACACCGCCGAGGGTCGGGTCCAGGCCCTGCGGGCGGTCGCGCCGATCGTCGCCGGCATCCGCGACCGCAGCCTGCGCCCCGAATACACCCGCACCGTGGCCGGCTGGCTCGGCCTCGAGGTCGAGCAGGTCGCCACCGAGGTGCACCGGGCGAGCACGTCGACCCGGCCGGGCGCGCCGGCCGGGCCGGGCCAGGGCCAGCAGGGCAGCGGACGTCGCGGCCCCGCACGCCCCGGAGGGGCCGCACGGGCAGGGCCGCGAGCACGAGGACGCCCCGCGCGACGTGATGCCGCGACCCGACCTGCGCGACCCCGTCGTGTTCACCGAGCGCCAGCTGCTGCAGGCGGTGCTGCAGTTCCCCGCCGCCGTCGACCAGGCGCAGTACGACGGCATCGAGCCCGCCTCGTTCTCGGCGCCCGCCCACCGGGCGGTGCACGACGCCATCGCGGCCGCCGGGGGGCTGCCGGCCGCGGCGACGACCGCGGTCTGGGCCGACAAGGTCTCCGAGGCGGCGGCCGCGACGGTGCGGCCGCTGGTGAGCGAGCTGGCGGTGGCGCCGGTGCCGGCACGCGTCGACCCCACCACGGGCGTGCCCGACCAGCGCTACGTCAACGAGCTGCTCGTCCGGGTGCGCGAGGTCTCGCTGACCCGGCGGATCGGCGACGCGATGAGCGCGCTGCGACGGATGGACTCCGGTGACCCCGTCGCGGCGCGCGCGCTGGCCGTCGAGCTGCAGGCCCTGCAGCGTGAGCTGGCCACCCTCCGCGAGACACTGGGCTGATGGGACTGATCCCCAGGCGCGCCCCGCGACCGCAGCTGCCGGAGGAGGTGGTGGCCGCGCTCGACCTGCCGCGCGGCGACCGGGTGCTGTGCTTCGCCACCGACGACAACCGCGGCGGGCACCTCGTCGCCTCGACGTGGGCGCTGAGCTACGTCTCCACCGCGGGTGACCTCGAGCTGCGCCGGCCGTGGCACCTGGTCGACGCCGGGTCGTGGCAGCCCGAGACGGCCACGCTGACCGTCACCTGGGTCGACGGCCGCCGCCCCGGACAGTGGACGTTCCGCGACCAGCAGACGCTGTTGCCGGAGACGCTGCGCGAGCGGGTGCAGGCCAGCGTGGTCCTGTCCACCCGGCTGGTGCTCGGCGAGGGGCGCACGGGGCGGGTCGCCATCCGGCAGGACCTGGCCACCCGCGCGCTGGTGCCGCAGACCGTCCTGGCGCGGCGGGTCCGCGCCGACGACCCCGACGTGCGCGAGCAGGTGGAGGCGGCCCTGGCCGAGCTCAGGGACCAGGTCGGCCTGCCGCCACCCTGACCGGCGGCGGCGTCCAGACGGGTCGTCCGTGGCCCTGCGGGGAGGCGCTCGGGGAGCCGGTCCGCGGTGGCGACGGAGGCCGGCAGGGCGAGGCGCCGGCGCCGCGCGGTGCCGGTTTCTTGAGGCCGTCAATCCTTTGCTACAGTTGCGCCCGCCACGATCCCCTGTAGCTCAATTGGCAGAGCAGCCGACTGTTAATCGGCAGGTTACTGGTTCGAGTCCAGTCGGGGGAGCCACCTGAGTTCGTGACCTGCAGCAATGGATCCGCAGGTCACAGGATCATGGATGCCTTGCGGTCTGTCATCCCCCTGTTACCCCCCTTTTCTTGGGTTGCGGTAAGCCGGTCACAGCACCTCAGCGGCCCGCTCGTTGACGGTGCGGACAGCTCAGGTAGACGTCCATGGTCATGGACGCCTTCACGGGCCGACGGGCCAGTGGGCGTGTCCGTGTCCCCGGTGCGTCCCGGGACGCCATTTCACGCCTGAACGCGACCGATCCGGCCCGTGGGGAACCGCCGTGGCACGTCCCGGCATGGCCGACTGGGTCCCGCTCACTCGGAACCGACGGCGTCGAACACCTCGGTCCGCCTCTCGTGCCGCACCTCCACCGACCCGGCATACCCGTCGACCAAGCCGACCAGGACGTCGTACTCGTCCCCGGCGGTGGTCGTCAGCAGCAGAGCCCAGGAGTTCTCCACCGGGTTGTGCTGCTCGGCGCTGAGCGTCAGCGCCTTCGGATCCACGCCGAACGCGGCCGCGACGCCGCGTCGAGCCCGCACGATTGCCGCGTCCCGGGAGGTCAGCGTCGGCTCCGGTGGGCCCGCCGCCTCCAGGAGCTCGCGGAAGGCGCGAGTCACCACGTCGCGCGACGCCCGCGCCGCAGCCGCCGTCCACGTCCCGGTGGTCACGAGAAGCTCGATCTCCAGCGCACCGGGACTCGCGCTCCCGCTGGTGTGCCAGCGGTGCTGATGAAGGGAGTAGGGCCGCGGTGCGTCGGCACCGACATACAGCACCGGCTCCAGCGCGGCGAGCACCCGCTGCTCGCCGATGACCGGGACGCGGTTGCTGTAGGCCTCCGGGATGGGACAGTCGAAGAGGAACTGCTGGCACGCGCGGCCCTCCGGACCGCCACCGAAGCCCACCTGAACGCGGACCACGTCCACCGGGCCGAACGTGAGTAGCGGGCCCCATGAACGCTCCTCAACCGCATCACTGACCATGCCCCTCAGCCTCAGACCCTCGGGAGGACAGGTCAAGTCACCGTGGAACCCTCGGGGGAGGCAGGGGTAAGCGCTGGTGAGAACGGCCGAGATGGCTCACGGCGTCAGTCTGGCCCACCGCCACCCCGGCGTCCGGGCGACGGCGGAGGCTCGCCGGAGGAGGGGTGCGCCCGGGTCCGCTCCTCACCCCGGCCGTGCGTGCGGCGACGCCGGCGGTGTCATACCCAGAAGCCGTCGATCTCGGCGAGCTGGTCAGCACTGCAGAGCCCGCTCATCCCGAACCGCGGCGGCCTTCGCGCCCGCCTGGGCAACCGCCGCACGCGCATGCGTCACGGGCGGATCAGCACCGTGCCGACAGGGCGAATCTATTCATGTAAGCGCATTCATATGCGGTAGTCTCACCCTGCAACCGACAACGACGTTGGCGGCGTCATACATGTAGGAGTCGCAGTGGATGCCGTTCCCGGTCGTGAGGTGCTGAGCTCGACCGACATCGCGCGACGGTTCGACAGCAACCTGCTCGACCGGGCCCTCAGCGACGAGCAGCTCGTCGCCGGATGTCACCGGGCGATCGAGCTCGGCCTGGCCGCCGTGGTCTGCCGCCCGGACCGCGTGGCGACCGCCGCCAGGGCCACCGAGGGGTCCGAGGTGGCCGTGTGCACCGGACTCAACGTCCGGGACGACACCCGGCTGGACGTCTCGCTCTCGGACATCACCGACGCGGCCGACCGGGCGGTCGCGGACGGTGTGCGCGACCTCACCCTGCTCGTGGCCGCCGCCCAGCTGCAGGACGGGAACGCCGACCTGCTCGCCGCGCAGATCTCGGTGATCGCCACCGCGGCGGCCAGGGCCGGCGGGAAGGCGAGGGTCATCCTGATGACCTCCGGCATGACCTCGGACCAGCTCAGGGCAGGGTGCCGGCTCAGCGTGGCCGCGGGGGCTGGCATCGTCCAGGGCGGCTCGCTGGCCACGGGTGACCGCGTCTCGATGTCGCAGCTCTCGCTCATGCGCCGGGAGCTGGGCTCCGAGGTGTTGCTGAAGTGGATGCGGCAGATACGCAGCCTCGACCAGTTCCTCGTGGCTCGCGCCGAGGGCGTCGACCGGTTCTGGGGAGACGTCGAGGCCGTGCTGGAGCAGGCCCGGGAACGCGAGTCCTGGGGCGAGCGGATCCGGGTCCCGCTGGTGGGCGTGGACTACTGAGCCAGCCTCGGCCCGCTGGTGCCCGGCGCGACCGGCCCTCCCGGGCGAGCCGTCCTGCTCCGGCCGACGCGGTGAGGCCGGTTGGCGTGGCCGCGATGCGGCGATGCGCCTCCGTCCCTGAGGTAACGGCTGTGTCACGGCCGAGGCATTTCGTCAGACGCGGCAGCGCCGTCTACCTAGGCTTTTCGAGTGAATCCCATGCATGTCATTTGCCGCGGCGGCGCACACGACAACGAGCGCTACCCCCTGCCCTCAGCCGCAGCGCCGGGCCACGTGTTCCGGTGGGAAGGCTGCGGGACGGGGCCGTACCGCATCCTCCCCGAGATCGTGCACACCAACCGTGGCCCCATGTGGGTCGCCACCCCTGCCGGGCACTGACCGCTGGCGGTCCTCGGCGTCAGGAGCGGCGTAGAGGAACGCAGATCCCGGCGTGGCCGTGCGAGGGGCCACCGGTACTGGTCCTACGCGCAGTCTGCGGGGTTCCCTCCGTTGTCGGGCGCTGAAGCACGCACTCGCGGGGAAACCACGCCGCCCGTGCCGCAGGCGCAACCCAGTGTCGCCAGATGATGGCCGGGCAGCAGAATCATCCGCTCCGGGTGACGTCGTCCGGTCGTGAGGGGCGCAGGCTCCCACGTGTGCGGTCGAGCCGACCGCACGACCCGTGCGGTGCTTGGGAGGACGACATGATTCAGGCAGTCGGAAGCGGCAGTGGCTATCCGTTCCTCGATGTGATGTGGACGATGCTCGTCTTCTTCATGTGGGTGATCTGGTTCTGGCTCCTGATCGTCATCTTCACCGATCTGTTCCGCCGCGACCTGTCCGGCTGGGCCAAGGCCGGCTGGGTCGTCTTCCTGATCATCCTGCCGTACCTCGGGGTCCTCATCTACCTGATCACCCAGAGCAAGGCGATGGGCGAGCGTCGGATGCAGGAGGCCCAGGCGGCCCAGAGCCAGTTCGACAGCTACGTCCGCAACGTGTCGGGTGGTTCGGCCGAGCAGATCGCCAAGGGGAAGGAGCTGCTCGACAGCGGGGCCATCACCGCTGAGGAGTACGAGGCGCTCAAGCGCAAGGCGCTGACGACCTGACCGACCGCTCGCCGCACCCGACCCCCGGCCGGCTACGGCCCCCGTCGCGCGGACGTTCAGGTGATGTCGCAAACCCGGTGCCTAACGGAGCCGACGATGCGATGCTGGGCGCAAGAGACATCCACCGATCTCTGGCGGCGCCTCATGGACGACATCGAGGACTTCCTCGACCACCAGAGCCGGACGCTGGTCCGGCCCCTGGATCAGCTGCGCCTGCTCGGGGACGACATCGGCGGCTGCCCGGAGGCCGAGGCGCTCGAACGCCTCCGGGCCGTGTACCGGTTCTGCACCGAGACGTTGCTGCCCCTCCTGGAGGCCCACCAGACGCTGCTGGATCCCGCGGTGCAGGGGCTGTCCGGCGGCCTCGAGGTCGATCATGCGATGGGGGCGGAGCGGCTGCGCCTGCGGGGGTTCATCGCGACCCTGGGCCGCCGACTCGAGGAGGGGTGCTTCGACGCGCAGGCCCGGTCCGCCCTGCGGCGCGAGCTGTACCTGTTGCACGCCGTGGCCGGCGTCTACCTCGCCCGGTTGCGCGCGCTCTACCTGCCGCTGTTGCTGACCCGGCTGGACGCCGACTCCGAGCGGGTCCTGGTGGAGCAGCTCCAGCGCGTCTCCCGGGACTGCCTGCTCTCCCCCCGGTGAGGGACGCGTCCGTGCGGTTGACCCCTCGTGGGCGTGCCGCCACCCGGGGTCGCGCGATCGCCGTTGCGCTGTCGGTGCCCCGTCCTAGGCTGGGCGTTCTGGGCGGGGGCCGAGGACAGCGGACGGCAGAGAAGAGATCCTGATGACTGACCTGGCGGCCATGAGCCCCGTTTCCCTGCGGGCCAGCTCCGTGGAGCCGAGTGACCTCGAGCAGCACCGGGTCGAGCTGACGGCCTACTGCTACCGCATGCTGGGCTCGGCCTTCGAGGCCGAGGACGCCGTCCAGGACACCCTGGTGAGGGCCTGGCGCGGGCTCGACCGGTTCGAGGGGCGGTCGGCGCTGCGCTCCTGGCTCTACCGCATCGCCACCAACGTGTGCTTCGACATGCTCAAGGGCCGACAGCGCCGGGCCCGACCGATGGACCTCGGGCCCGCCAGGTCCGCGGACGCCCCGGTGGGGTCAACCCTGCCCGAGGAGACCTGGGTCGAGCCGATCCCCGACGGCCACGTGCTGCCGGCGGGTGCCGACCCCGCCGACGTGGCCGTGGCCCGTGACTCCGTCCGGCTGGCGTTCGTGGCCACCCTGCAGCACCTGCCGCCGCGGCAGCGGGCGGTCCTCATCCTGCGTGAGGTGCTCAGCTGGCGGGCCGCCGAGGTCGCCGACCTGCTCGACACCACGGTGGCGTCGGTCAACAGCGCGCTCCAGCGGGCCAGGGCGACGCTCGCGTCGCGCGGCCCCGGGCAGGGGGAGGCGGGTCTGGACGAGCAGCAGCGGGTCCTGCTCGACCGTTATGTCGACGCGTTCGAGCGTTACGACATCGACGCGCTCACGGCGCTGCTGCACGAGGACGCGACGCAGTCGATGCCGCCCTACGCCCTCTGGCTGCGGGGCCGGGAGGACATCCTGAGGTGGTGGCTCGGTCCGGGCGCCGGCTGCCGGGGGTCCCGTCTCGTGCCCACCTCCGCGAACGGCGGGCCGGCGTTCGCCCAGTACCGCCCGAGCGGACCCGGCGGGGCGCACCGGCCGTGGGCCCTGCAGGTCCTGCGGACCTCCGGCGACCGCATCGTCGAGCTGACGTTCTTCCTGTCCACCGAGTCGCTGTTCCCCCTCTTCGGCCTTCCCGAGGACCCCGCCGAGCTGGAGCAGCCCGGCCGCTGAGCCCTGGCGCTACCCGGGTCCTCCGGTGAGGACCCGGGGGCCGGGGCCGGCTGGCGGCCTGACTGCACCACCGCACCACCGCACACCGAGGAGCGCCGTGGCTGGAGGAGCGTCGCAGCCGGGGCGGTCGGTGACCTCCCGGGCGCTGGACCTGCTCGGGTCGTTCGACACCGGTCATCGCCGGATGTCGTTGACCCAGATGGCTGTTCGCGCCCAGATGCCGATGGCGACGGCGCACCGACTGGTGGGCGACCTGGTCGCCTGGGGCGCGCTCGTACGGCGCCCCGACGGCGCCTACGAGGTCGGTCACCGGCTGTGGGACGCTCGGCCTGCTCGCCCCGGTGCAGGGCGAGCTGCGGTCGGTCGCCGCCCCGTTCCTGCAGGACCTCTTCGCGGCCACCGGTGACACGGTGCACCTGGCGGTCCGCGAGGCGGACCGGGCGCTCTACGTCGAGCGGCTCTCGGGGCAGGCGTCGGTGCCGGTGGTCAGCGAGGTCGGCGGCCGGCTGCCGCTGCACACCACCGGCGTCGGCAAGGTGCTGCTCGCCCACGCCCCCGTCGAGGTCGTCCAGCACGTGCTGGCGCACCTGACCCGCGAGACGCGTCACTCCGTGGTCCAGCCGGGCCGGATGGCGCGTGAGCTCACCGAGATCCGCCGTCGCGGCTACGCCCGCACCGCCGAGGAGATGTCGCTCGGGTGCGTGCTCGGTGGCGGTGCCGGTCCACGGCGTCGAGGGCGCGGTCGTCGCCGCCGTGGGCGTGGTGGCGCCGAGCGTCCGGCGCGACCTGGCCCGCCTCGTGCCGGCCCTGCAGGTCGCCGCGCACGGCATCGGCCGGCAGCTGCGCCAGTTCCACTGAGCAGAAGCAGGGGGTCGCGCCGCGGCGACGCAGGCGGTTGGCTCAGGGCATGCGCACCCAGGTCGGAATCATCGGAGCGGGGCCCGCGGGGCTGCTGCTCGCCCAGCTGCTCGCCGTACGAGGGATCGACTCGGTGGTCCTCGAGAACCGTTCGCGCGACTACGTCGCAGGCCCGCATCCGTGCCGGGATCCTCGAGCAGGGCACGGTCGACGTGCTGACCGAGGCCGGCGTGGGGGAGCGGCTGCACCGCGAGGGCCTGCGCCACGACGGCATCTACCTGCAGTACCCCGGTCACCGCGAGCACCTGGACTTTCCCGGTCTGTGCGGCCGCTCGGTCTGGGTCTACGGGCAGACCGAGGTGGTCAAGGACCTGATCGAGGCCCGGCTCGCGGCGGGCCAGCAGATCGAGTTCGAGATCTCCGGCGACCGCGCTGCACGACGTCGAGACCGACCGCCCGCGCATCACCTACACCGACAGCGCCGGCGTCGCAGCAGGTGCTCGAGTGCGACGTCGTCGCCGGCTGCGACGGGTTCCACGGGCCCAGCCGGCCGATGCTGCCGGCGGCGCTGCAGCAGACCTGGGTCAGGGACTACCCGTTCGCCTGGCTCGGCATCCTGGCCGACGTCGCCCCGTCGACCGACGAGCTCATCTACGCCTGGCACCCCGACGGGTTCGCCCTGCACAGCATGCGGTCGCCGAGCGTGAGCCGCCTCTACCTGCAGGTCGACCCGGACGAGAGGATCGAGAGCTGGTCCGACGACCGGATCTGGTCCGAGCTGCAGCACCGGATGGCGTTCGAGGGCTGGCAGCTGCAGACCGGGCCCGATCACCGACCGGTCGATCACGCCGATGCGCAGCTTCGTCAGCGCCCCGATGCGCCACGGCCGGCTCTTCCTCGCCGGCGACGCCGCGCACATCGTGCCGCCGACCGGCGCCAAGGGGCTGAACCTCGCCGTCGCCGACGTCACCGTGCTGTGCGAGGCGCTGACCGAGCTGCTGCGCGCACGGGCGCAGCGAGCTCGCCGACGCCTACTCCGACACGGCGCTGCGGCGGGTGTGGCGGGCCACGCACTTCTCCTGGTGGATGACCTCGATGCTGCACGCCTCCGGGCGACGACTTCGAGGCCCAGCTGCAGCTCTCCCAGCTGCGCTACGTCACGTCCTCGCCGTCCGCCGCGCAGAGCCTGGCCGAGAACTACACCGGCCTGCCGCTGGGCTGACCGCACGGCGTCGCACCTTCACGGGGCCGGCGCGGAGCGCCCCGCGGCGACGGTCAGGCCTGGATCCGCAGGTCCGCCTCGATCGCCGCGGCGGTCGCCTGCAGCGGCGGCAGCAGGTCGCGCACGATCTCCTCGGTGCTGCCGCGGCTGACGTGGGTCGACACGTTCATCGCGGCGACGACCTGCCCGCGCGGGTCGTGCAGCGGCACGGCGAGCGAGCGCAGCCCGAGCTCCAGCTCCTGGTCGACGACGGCGTAGCCGTCGCGGCGGACCTGCTCCAGGACCGCCCGGAGCGTGTCGCGGTCGGTGACGGTCAGCGGGGTGGTCGGCTGCAGGTCGGCGGTCTCGAGGTAGGTCTGCAGCCAGTCGGCCGGTGCGTGGGCCAGCAGGACCCGTCCCATCGAGGTGGCGTGCGCGGGGAACCGGGTGCCGACGTTGATGCCCACGGTCATGATCCGCTTGGCCGCCACGCGGGCGACGTAGACGACGCTGGTGCCGTCGAGCACCGAGATGGAGGTCGACTCGTGCAGCCGGGCGGTGAGCTCCTCCATGTGCGGGTGGGCGACCTCGGGCAGCGACAACCCGGACAGGTAGGCGTAGCCCAGCTCGAGCACCGCGGGGCGCAGGGAGAAGAACCGGCCGTCCGTGCGGACGTAGCCCAGCTCGGCCAGCGTGTGCAGGAACCGTCGCGCCGCGGCGCGGGTCAGGCCGGTCTTGCGGGCGACCTCCGACAGGGTGAGCGAGCGGTCGTCGGCGTCGAACGCCTTGATGACGGCCAGACCCCGCTCCAGCGACTGCACGAAGTCCGCGCTGCGCGGGTTCGGGCCGTCGGTCGGCGCCTCAGTCATCGGCCCTCGTCTCCTCCTCGATGGACGCGAACACCTCCTGCGCCGCGGCGTAGGCGGAGTTCGCCGCCGGGACGCCAGCGTAGATGGCGGTGTGCAGGAACACCTCGCTGATCTCCTCGCGTGTCACGCCGTTGGTCAGCGCCGCCCGCACGTGCAGCCGCAGCTCCGCCTCCTGCCCCAGCGCCAGCAGCGCGGTCAGCGTGATCATCGAGCGGGTACGCCGGTCCAGCCCGTCCCGCGACCAGACGTCGCCCCAGGCGGTGCGGGTGATGAAGTCCTGGAAGGGGGCGGTGAAGGCGTCCTGGCGGGCGACCGAGGCGTCGACGTGGGTCTGCCCGAGGACCTCGCGGCGGACCTGCATGCCCTGCCGGTGCCGCTGACCGTCGGTGAGGTCGTCGCTCACGAGCGGGCTCCGGCCGTCGCGGTCGCGTGGTCCGGCCGCGGCGCCAGGACGTGCTCCAGCAGCAGCGCGGTCACGGCGCCGGGCTGCTCCACGCCGGCCAGGTGGGCGGCCGGGTCGAGGGTCACGAGCAGCGACCCCGGCACGGCCCGGGCGATCACGTCGGCGTGGCCCGACGCCGGGGTGGCGGGGTCCTGCGCGCCCGCGATCACGAGTGTCGGGGCGGTGATCCGGCCCAGACCAGCGCGCTGGTCCATCACGGCGATGACCTCGGAGCAGGCGGCGTAGCCCTCCGGGTCGACCTCGTCCAGGGTGGCGGTGAACGACGCGACGACGTCGGGACGCCGCTGCGCGAACTCCGGGGTGAACCAGCGCGAGACCACCGACTCCGAGATGGCGGCACAGGTGCCGGCCGCGCGCACCGTGGCGGCCCGCTCGCGCCACATCAGGGCCGGTGGCAGGTGGGCGCTCGTGCAGAGCAGGGCCAGCCGGTCGACCCGCTCGGGGGCGTGGATGGCCAGCCACATCCCGACCATGCCGCCGAGGGAGAGCCCGGCGTAGGAGAACCGCTGCAGGTCCAGGCGGTCGGCCAGGTCCAGCACCGACCGGCCCAGGTCCGCCAGGGTGGTCCCGGCCGGCGGCGTCGGTGACGCGCCGTGGCCGGGGTGGTCGTAGCGCACGACGCGCAGCCGCTGCGCCAGCGCCTCGTGCTGGGGGTCCCACATCGCCCGGGTGGTGCCGAGCGAGCTGCCGAGGATCAGCGCCGGGGCGGCGTCGTCCCCCCGGACGTCGTGGGCGAGCGCGATGGTCATCGGTCCTCCGGTGTGTCTCTGCGGGACAGGGTCAGGGCCACCAGGTCGGCGGCGGCCCGGACGTGGGCGCCGGGGTCGAAGCAGCTCTCCAGCGCGGCGGCGTCCAGGTGTGCGGTGACGCGGGGGTCCGCCGCCAGGACGTCGTGGAACGGCGTGCCGGTCCGCCGCGTGCTGCGGGCCGCGGCGGCGACGACCTCCTGCGCCTCGGCGCGCCCGAGCGGCCCGCTGAGCGCCCGGGACACCGACTCGGCGAACATCACCGACCCGGCGCCGGTGACCCGGTCGGCCATCCTCGGCTCGTCCACCTCCAGCCGCTCGAGCACGTCCGCCGTCAGCGCCCCGGCACCGCCGGCCAGGTGGAGCAGCTCGCGCAACGGTGCCCACTCGGCGTGCCACGCGCCGGTCGCCCGCTCGCCCTCGTGCACGGCCGCGGACAGCACCGTCGCGACCAGCCCGGGGGAGCGCAGCGCGGCCGCCCGGACGAGCACCGAGCCGACGGGGTTCTGCTTGTGCGGCATCGCGGAGGACCCGCCGCGCCCCGGCTCAGCACCCTCGCGCAGCTCGCCGATCTCGTTCTGCGACAACGCAATCACGTCGGTGGCGATCTTGGCGCAGGCCGCGACGGCCTGCCCGAGCGACGTGGCGAGCTCGACCACGCGGCTGCGCTCCGTGTGCCACGGCACCGCGCTCGCGAGGCCGGTCGCCTGCGCGAACGCGGGCAGCAGGTCGGGCAGGGAAGGACTCCAGGCCGCACCGGTGCCGACCGGGCCGCCGAGCTGGACGGCGAGCCGCGCCCGGCTGTCGCGCAGCCGCCGGCGGGCGGCGTCGACGCCCGCCAGCCACCCGGTGACCTTGAGCCCGAACGTGGTCGGGGCCGCGACCTGGCCCAGGGTGCGGCCCGCCATCAGGGTGGACGCGTGGGTGCGGGCCAGCCGCACCAGTGCGTCGGTGCACTGGTCCAGCCGCGCGAGGAGCCGCCCGGTGGCCTCGGCGGCGACGATCATCAGGGCCGTGTCGAGGATGTCCTGGCTGGTGGCGCCGCGGTGCACCCAGCCGGCCGCGGCCTCGTCCAGCTCCGCGACGTCACGGGCGAGCCAGGCGGCCAGCGGCACCACGGGGTTGCCCGAGGCGGCCGCCGCGGCACCGAGCTCGTCGGGGTCGTAGGCGGCCTGGGCGGCGACCCGGGCGACCAGGCGTGCCGCGGCGACGGGCGCCAGGCCCACCTCCGCCTGCGCCGTGGCCAGCGCGCCCTCGGCCCGCAGCATCGCCGCGACCAGGGCGCGGTCGCCGACGACCTCGTCGAGCGAGGGGTCGCCGGGCAGGTGGCCGAGCAGCCCGCCGTACGGGCGCTCAGAGGGCGAAGAAGACGGTCTCATGCTCGCCCTGGAGGTGGATGTCGAACCGCAGCGTGCCGTCCGGCTCGGCCACGGCCACCAGCGTGTGCCGTCGCTCCGGGTCCACGGCCGACAGCACCGGGTCGGCCGCGTTGGCCTCCGCCTCGTCGGGGAAGTAGATCCGGGTCACCGTGCGGTCCAGCATGCCGCGGGCGAAGACGGAGACGTCCAGGTGCGGCGCCTGCCGGCGGCCGTCGCCGAACGGCAGCCGGCCGGGCTTGACGGTGACGATCTCGAACGAGCCGCCGTCGACGGTGCTGGCGCGGGCGAAGCCGGTGAACCCGCGCTCCGCCCACTGCGCGGAGGCCCCGCGCGGGTCGTCGGAGTGGTCGAACCGGCCGTCCGGGTCGGCCTGCCAGGTCTCGACCAGGCCGTCGGGGACGGTCGCGCCCGTGCCGTCGTACAGGGTGCCGACGATGCGCACGGCGCCCGGGGTGTCCGGCGGCACGACGAGGTGGCCGCCCTCCCAGGTGAGGCCGATGTGCAGGTAGGGCCCGACCGTCTGGGACGGGGTCACCCCCAGCGGCTCAGGCGTCGTCATCGTCGTCCTCCTCCTCGAAGACGCTGGCCTCGGGACCGCGCAGCACGATGTCGAAGTCGAACGCCAGCGCCCACTCCGGCCGCGTGGCGGACAGGTCGAACCGGGCGATCATCCGCTCGCGGGCCCGGGGGTCGCGGACCGCGTTGAAGATGGGGTCCTGACCGAACAGCGGGTCGTCCGGGAAGTACATCTGGGTGACCAGGCGCTGGGTGAAGGCCCGCCCGAAGAGCGAGAAGTGGATGTGGGCCGGGCGCCAGGCGTTGTCGTGGTTCTTCCACGGGTAGGCCCCCGGCTTGACGGTGACGAACTCGTAGCGACCCTGCGCGTCGGTCATCGTGCGCCCGACCCCGGTGAACCCGGGGTCCAGCGGCGCCGGCCAGCTGTCGCCGGTGTGCCGGTAGCGACCGCTGGCGTTGGCCTGCCAGATCTCGACCAGCGTGTGCGGCAGCGGTGACCCGGCGGTGTCCAGGACCCGGCCCGTGACGACGATCCGCTGCCCGAGCGGCTCGACGTCGTGCTGCACGGTCAGGTCGTGGTCGGTCGGCCCGACGCGGGTCGTCGCCGAGCAGCGGGCCGGTCACCTCGGTCAGCCGCTGCGGCAGCACCTGCAGCGGCTGCGTCGGGTGGCGCAGCGCCGTGCTGCGGTAGCCGGGGAAGTCCATCGGCGGGTGGACGTCGGTCACCAGCGGGTAGCGGGGCAGGATCAGCTCGCTCATGTCAGGCGCTCCTCAGGCGTGCAGGACGACGGCCAGGCCCTGGCCGACGCCGATGCAGATCGTGGCCAGGCCCCAGCCGCCGCCGCGGCGGTGCAGCTCGTGCGCCAGGGCGCCGACGATGCGGGCGCCGCTGCAGCCGAGCGGGTGGCCGATCGCGATGGCGCCGCCGTTGACGTTGACGATCGTCGGGGTCCAGGTCCGGCCAGGAGCGCAGGCAGGCCAGCGACTGCGACGCGAACGCCTCGTTGAGCTCGACGACGTCGAGGTCGGACCAGGTGATGCCGGCGCGGGCGCAGCGCCCGGTTGGCGGCCTCGACCGGGCCGATGCCGAACACCTGCGGGTCGACCCCGGCGGCGGCCCGGCGAGACGACCCGGGCCAGCGGGGCGGGCCCACCCAGGCGGGCGAGGCCGGCGTCGCCGGCGAGGAACAGGGCCGCGGCGCCGTCGTTCAGCGGCGAGGCGTTGCCCGCGGTGACCGTGCCGTCGGTGCGGAACACCGGCTTGAGCCGGGCCAGGGACTCCATGCTCGCCTCGGGCGCGGATGCCCTCGTCGCGGGTCAGGTCGGTGCCCTCGACGAGCACCACCTGGCCGTCGTGGACGCCGTTGTCCCAGGCCTTGGCGGCCCGCTGGTGCGACTCGACCGCGAACGCGTCCTGCTCCTCGCGGCTGATCGAGAACTGGTCGGCCAGCAGCTCGGCGCTCTCGCCGAGGGCGATGGTCCACTCCGCCGGCATCGCGGGGTTGACCATGCGCCAGCCCAGCGTCGTGGAGTGCAGGGTCTCGTGGGCGGTGGGGAAGCCCTTGGCCGGCTTGGGCAGCACCCACGGCGCGCGGCTCATCGACTCGACCCCGCCGGCCAGGATGACGTCGGCGTCGCCCGCGGCGATCGCCCGCGAGCCCTGGATGACGGCCTCCATGCCGGAGCCGCAGAGCCGGTTGACCGTCGCACCGGGCACGCTGGTGGGCAGCCCGGCGAGCAGCCCGGCCATGCGGGCCACGTCGCGGTTGTCCTCGCCGGCGCCGTTGGCGTCACCGAACAGGATGTCGTCGATGCCGGCCGGGTCGAAGCCGGCGGAGGTGTGGCGCGCCACCAGCTCGCGGACCACCGTCGCGGCCAGGTCGTCCGGCCGCACGCCGCTGAGCCCGCCGGCGTACCTGCCGATCGGGGTCCGTACCGCATCGACCACCCACACGTCGCTCATCGCTGGCCCTTCGTCGTCTCGAGGTGCCGCAGCACCGTCAGCTCCTGCTCGCTCGGCGCCGGCGTGGTGTGCAGGTCGGGTGCGACCTGCAGCTCCCACCCCGTGGCCGCCTTGACCTGGTCCACCGTCACGCCGGGATGCACTGCAGTCAGGATGAACTCACCGCTCTCGTCCGGCTGCAGCACCCCCAGGTCGGTGATGATCCGCTGGGGCCCCTTGCCCCGCAGACCGTACCGCTGCCGGTCGCCGGGCGCGTCGCCGAACCCGACGGAGGTGACGAAGCCGACCCGGTCGACGAACACGCGGGGGCTGTGCCGCACGACGACGATCACCTCACCGCACGAGGCGGCGATCTCGGGGGCGCCACCCGCGCCGGGCAGTCGCACCTTGGGGTCGTCGTACGGCCCGATCACCGTGGTGTTGATGTTGCCGCGCCGGTCGATCTGGGCCGCGCCGAGGAAGCCGACCTCGATCCGGCCGGGCTGCAGCCAGTAGCTGAAGATCTCGGGGACGGAGACCACCGAGGTCGCCGTCTCGGCCAGCACGCCGTCGCCGATCGACAGCGGCAGCGAGTCGGGCTTGCTGCCGAGGCAGCCGGACTCGTAGACCAGCACGAGGTCGGGGGCGTGGGTGGTGCGGGCCAGGTTGGCCGCGGTGGAGGGCAGCCCGATCCCGACGAAGCAGGACTGCACGCCGTGCAGGGCGCGGGAGGCCTCGACGGTCATCATCTCGTCGGCGGTCCAGGTCGGCTCGGCGCTCATGCGGTCACCTCCGTGGCGTGCACGGTCTCGCGCAGCCACTGCTCGAAGGTGGAGCGGTCGCGGCTGATCGCGTCCCACTCCTGGTAGGCGTCGTTGTCGCGGACGGAGTAGCCCGCGGCGTAGGAGGGCGCCGCGCCGCCGGGCACCTCGGCCACGGCGGTCACCGCCCAGCCGGGCAGCACGACCGCGCCGTACGGCGTGGAGAGCTCGTCCACGACCTCCTCGACGGTGACGATCGAGCGGGCGGCGGCCAGCACGGCCTCCTTCTGCACGCCGGTGATGCCCCAGAGGGCCACGTTGCCGGCCCGGTCGGCCTGCTGCGCGTGGATGATGGTGACGTCGGGGTTGAGCGCCGGCACCGCGGCCAGGGTCTCGCCGGTGAACGGGCACTCGATGGTGCGGATCGTGTCGGTGACGGTCGATCAGGTCGGTGCCGAGGTAGCCGCGCAGCACCGCGAACGGCAGCCCGCTGGCGCCGGCGACGTAGCGGGCCGCCATCCCGGCGTGGCTGTGCTCCTCGATCTCCAGCGGCACCGGCCACCCGGCCTGGACCGCCTCGCGGAAGCGGTGCAGCGAGCCGACACCGGGGTTGCCACCCCAGCTGAAGACGAGCTTGCGGGCGCACCCGGCGCCGATCAGCTGGTCGTAGACGACGTCGGGCGTCATCCGCACCAGGGTCAGGTCGCGGCGGCCCTGGCGGATGATCTCGTGCCCGGCCGCGAAGGGGATCAGGTGGGTGAAGCCCTCCAGCGCGACCGTGTCGCCGTCGTGGACGTGCTCGGCGACGGCGTCGGCCAGGGACTGGTGGCGGGCCATGGACTCTCCGGTTCGTATAGCGCACGGACGTTCAGGTAGCGAACATATCGCGCCGCTCCGGGTGGGTGCAAGCGCGGCCGAGCCCCAAAAAAGGGTGGCCCGGACCTCTGGACGGACGCTTCGCGGCCACCCTAAGGTGTTCGAGATCCGCCCAACCATTCGGAGAGCGAACATGACTGCAACGACATCGACCCGGAGCGCCGGCGCCTGGGTCGCCACCCTGTGCTGGCTGGCCGTCCTGCTCGACGGCTTCGACCTCGTCGTCCTCGGCGCGGTGCTGCCCTCGCTGCTGGACTACCGGCCCTGGGGCCTGACCCCGGCGAGCGCGTCGCTGGTGACCACCGTCGGGCTGGTGGGGATGACGATCGGCGCCCTGACCATCGGCACGCTCACCGACGTGGTCGGGCGGCGCAAGGCGCTGATCGGGGCGGTCGCCTCGTTCTCGGTGTTCACGCTGCTGTGCGCGTTCGCGCCCGGCCCCGGCGCCTTCGGGGTGCTGCGGTTCCTGGCCGGCCTGGGCCTCGGCGGCTGCCTGCCGACGGCGATCGCCCTGGTCAACGAGTTCACCCGCGGCCACCGCGGCGGCCGGGCGACCACGACGGTGATGACCGGCTACCACGTCGGCGCCGTCGCGACCGCCGCGCTGGCCATCGCGGTCATCCCGCACCTGGGCTGGCGGGCGATGTTCGTCCTCGGCGCCCTGCCGGCGCTGGTGCTCATCCCGCTGATGCTGCGCCACCTGCCCGAGTCGGCGTCCTACCTGCTGGCCCATGGTCGCCGCGAGGAGGCCGAGGCGGTCGCCGCGCGCTACGGCCTGGAGCTCGAGCCGGACGCCGCCCCGGCGGACGGCCACGCCGCCCCGGCCCCCACCCCGGCGCCGGCCCGCGTCGAGGCCACCGGGTCGGTCAAGGTGCTCTTCTCCAAGGCCTACCTGCGCAACAGCATCGCGATCTGGGTGACGTCGTTCATGGGTCTGCTGCTCGTCTACGGGCTGAACACCTGGCTGCCGCAGCTCATGCGGGTCGCCGGCTACGACCTCGGTGCGGCGCTGGCGTTCCTGCTCGTGCTCAACGTCGGCGCGGTCGTCGGGCTCCTCGTCGCCGGCCGGGTCGCCGACCGGGTGGGGGCGCGCACCGCGGGCATCGGCTGGTTCTGCGCGGCGGCGGTCTTCCTCGCCCTGCTCAGCATCAGGGTGCCCCTCGGCGGCATCTACGTGATGGTCTTCCTCGCCGGCGTCTTCGTCTTCAGCGCCCAGGTCCTCGTCTACGCGTTCACCAGCGCCAACCACCCGCCGCAGGTGCGCGCGACCGCGCTCGGCTGGTCGGCCGGCGTCGGCCGGGTCGGGGCCATCTGCGGCCCGATCCTCGGCGGCGCGGTGCTGGCGGCGGGCGTCGCCGTGCCCTGGGGCTTCTACGCCTTCGCGGTCGTCGGCGCGCTCGGGGCGGTGGCGCTGTCGACCAGTCGGGTGCGCCGTCCGGACGCCCTGGGCGCCTCCGTCGCGGCGGCCACGGCGGGGACGACGGGGCGCGGCACCGCCTCGCGGGGGACCGGCGCGGCCGGCTGAGCGGGCGGCACCCAGCGGCACGGGTGCGACGCCGTACGACGACGAAGGCCCGGTCCCCTCGGCAGGAGGGGACCGGGCCTTCGGCGTGGACGGGTGGCGGCTAGCCCGTCTCGGTGTTGGTGCCGCATCAGGTCGACCGGCAGCGCTGCCCGGCCTCGGCGGGCGCCCGACCGGACGTGCGGCCGCGCCGGTTGAGCCGGCGCTCGAGCAGGCCGCCAGACGGGTCAGCCCGTAGTTGATGACGATGAACAGCACGGCCACGACCAGGAAGGCGGGCACGATGTTCTGGTCGGCGGTGCCGACCTGGTTGGCCTTGTTGAGCAGCTCCTCGTAGGTGATGACGTAGCCCAGGGCCGAGTCCTTGAGCACCACGACGAGCTGCCCGACCAGCGCCGGCAGCATCGCCGTCAGCGCCTGCGGCAGCAGGATCGACCGCAGCGTCTGGCTGTCGGTGAGGCCGATCGAGAGCCCCGCCTCGCGCTGGCCGCGGGGCAGGCCGCCGACACCGGCCCGCACCAGCTCCGCGATCACCGCGCCGTTGTAGAGCGTCAGCGCCGTGACGACGGCAGCCAGCGAGAGCTGCGAGGGCGGGAACATGTTGTTGGTGGAGTAGAGCGCGAAGCGTGAACAGCATCATCAGCAGCACCGGCACCGCGCGGAAGAACTCGACGACGACCGAGCTGACCCAGCGGATCGGCGCGAGCTCCGAGAGCCGGCCGATGCCGAGCAGCAGGCCGAGGGCGCCGGCCAGGACGATCGAGATCGCCGCCGCCTTCAGCGTGCCGATCAGGCCGGGGACGATGTACTGGGACCAGGTGTCGGCCTGCAGGAACGGCGACCACTTGGCGCCCGAGAGGTTGCCCTTCTCGCCCAGCTTGACCAGCACCCACGCGAAGACCGCCAGGGAGAGCGCACCGCCGACGCCGGCGACGACGCGGTAGCGCCGGAGGGCGCGCGGACCCGGGGCGTCGAACAGGACGGTCTGCTCGCTCATCGCTTCACCGCCAGCCGACGGGACAGGCTGGTGACGACGATGCCGACCGGGAGCGTGAGGATGACGAAGCCGAGCGCCATGAGCGCGAACGTCGTGTAGAGGACGTCCGGTCGCTGCTCGATCATGTCGGCCATCAGGTAGGACGCCTCCGCGACGCCGATCACCGAGACCACCGTGGTGTTCTTGGTCAGCGCGATCAGGGTGTTGCCGAGCGGGGCGATGGCGCCGCGGAACGCCTGCGGCATGACGACGTGGGTCAGCGTCTGGGTGAAGGTCAGGCCGATCGAGCGGGCCGCCTCGGCCTGGCCCGTGGGCACGGTGTTGATGCCGCTGCGCAGCGACTCGCAGACGAACGCCGCGTGGTAGACCGACAGGCCGAGGACGGCCAGGCGGATGTTGTTGTCGACCAGGAACGTCGGGGAGTTCTGGTCGGCCAGGCGAAGGCCCAGGTTCACGAACAGGCCGATGTTGCAGAACGCCACGATCAGCGTCAGCGGGGTGTTGCGGAAGACGTTGACGTAGCTCGTGCCGAGGAACTGCAGGATCCGCACCGGCGAGACCCGCATGATGGCCACGACCGTGCCGATCACCAGCGAGCCGATGGCCGAGAGGACGGTCAGGAGGATCGTCATCCGGAAGGCCCCGAGGATGTCGAATTGGGTGAACAGCTCAGCCATCGGCTGCCTTTCGATCGGACGGACACCGGGTACGCCGCCCGCCCGGGGTGAGCGGGCGGCGTACCGACGCGGTGTCGGTCAGGAGCAGGGCTCGGGCGTGGGCGGGTTGCCGGCGCCGGGCTTGAAGCCGGCCGGGCCGAGGTTCGTCGTCACGAAGTTCTGCCACGAGCCGTCGGCGATCATCTTCTTGAGCGCGTCGGTGATCTTGGTGCAGAGCGCGGTGTCGCCCTTCTTCAGGCCGATGCCGTACTTCTCCTCGGAGAACGTCTTGCCGACCAGCTTGAGCTTGCCCTTGTACGCCGGCTGGCTGGCGTAGCCGGCGAGGATCGTGTTGTCGGTGGTCAGGGCGTCGACGACCTTGGCGTTGAGCGCCTCCACGCACTTGGAGTAGGTGTCGTACTCCTGCAGCTGCACGCCGGGGTACTTGTCCTTGACCTTGGCGGCGGAGGTGGAGCCCTTGACCGAGCAGAGCTTCTTGCCGGTGAGGGTCTCCGGGCCGGTGATCGCCGTCTCGTCGCTGCGGACGAGGAGGTCCTGGCCGGCGATGAAGTACGGGCCGGCGAACGAGACCTTCTGCTTGCGCTCGTCGGTGATCGAGTAGGTGCCGACGATGTAGTTGACCTGGCCGGTGGAGATCAGCGTCTCGCGCTGCGGGGTCGGCGCCTCGACGAACTGGATGTCGCTGTCCTTGTGGCCGAGCTGGTGGGCGACGTACCTGGCGACGTCGACGTCGAAGCCGGTGTACTTCGAGCCCTCCTTCAGGCCCATGCCGGGCTGGTCGAACTTGATGCCGATCTTGAAGGCGCCTCCGGAGCCACCGCCGGAGCTGCCGCTGCCGCCACACGCGGCGAGGCCGACCGCGGCCACGACGGCCGTGGCGGCGATGGTCGTTCGACGAAGCTTCATCTGAGTGTTCCTCCTGGGTTGTGGTGCTGAGAACGGGGTACGACGGCGTGCGGCCGCGGGCCGGCAGCGTCAGTGGGTGAGGATCTTGCCGAGGAAGTCCTGGGCCCGCGACGACTGCGCGTTGGTGAAGAACTCCTCGGGGGTGGCCTGCTCGACGATCTGGCCGTCGGCCATGAACACGACCCGGTCGGCCGCCTTGCGGGCGAAGCCCATCTCGTGGGTCACCACGATCATCGTCATGCCGGACTGGGCCAGGCCGATCATCACGTCGAGGACCTCGTTGATCATCTCGGGGTCCAGGGCCGAGGTGGGCTCGTCGAAGAGCATCACCTTGGGCTTCATCGCGAGCGACCGGGCGATCGCGACGCGCTGCTGCTGGCCGCCCGAGAGCTGGGCGGGGTACTTGTCGGCCTGTTCCTTGACACCGACCCGCTCGAGCAGCTCCGTGGCCAGGGCGTCGGCGTCCTTCTTCTTCAGACCGCGGACCTTGATCGGGCCGAGCGTGACGTTCTCGCGGATGGTCTTGTGCGCGAAGAGGTTGAACGACTGGAAGACCATGCCGACGTCGGCGCGCAGGTGGGCCAGCGCCTTGCCCTCGCTCGGCAGCGGGGCGCCGTCCATGGTGATCGTGCCCGAGTCGATGGTCTCGAGCCGGTTGATGGCGCGGCACAGGGTGGACTTGCCGGAGCCCGAGGGGCCGATCACGACGACGACCTCGCCCTCGCCGATGGTGAGGTCGATCTCCTGCAGGACGTGCAGCTCACCGAAGTGCTTGTTGACCTTGTCGAGGACGACCAGCGGGCGGCGAGCGGGCGTGCTCGGGGTTTCCGTCATGGGCGACACGGTAACGCCCGGCACAGCGGGAACACAGCCGCCGCACACCGAGCGTCACCAAAGAGCAACGCCAGGGGCGGTCCTCGGCCGACCCGCGGCGCGCTCGTGGCCGGGCTCAGCGGGCCCGGTCGAGCGCCCCGAGCTCGTCGCGGACCTCGCCCATCATCGCGGCGAAGGAACCGGTGAGCCCGGTGGGGTCGACCTGCTGGGCCATCCCGAACCGGGACAGCAGCTCGGCGGCCGCCTCGCGCCCGACCCGGTGGGGCAGGGCGCCCAGCTCGGCCTCCTCCTCGGCCTCGGCGTGCGCGGTGACGGCCAGCTGGAGGGCCCGGAACCGCGGGGCGAACTCGTGGGCGTCGACCTCGAACTGCTCGAGCTCGCTGATCATCACCAGGACCTGGTCCTCCTCCTTGAGCCGGTCGGCGACGATGGCCAGACCGCTGACGAGGGAGGTGCCGGCCACGGGGTGCACGACCTCCTCCTCGACCACCTCGTGCAGGGCCAGCAGCTGGCGGACCGCCAGGAAGGCCCGCTGCCGGGCCTCGCCCTCGGCGCCCATCACGGCGAACATGGCCGTCCTGATCTGCTGGTGCTGCGCCTTGAGGGCCTCGACGACGCCCTCGACCCCCTGGTGCCGGTTGTCGCGCATGGCTGCTCCTCTCTGCCGGATCACCACCCTCCACCCGGCACGGCCCACCTGTCATCCGGTCATCAGCGCAGCGGGACGAAGAGGTACCGGCCCAGCCCGGTCACCTCCGGCTCCTCACCCGGCGCGCCGGACCGCAGCCGGAGCAGCCGGCCCGCGACCGGCAGCACCATGACACCCCCGGGCGCGAGCTGGTGCTCCAGCTCCGGCGGCACCGCGCCGGCCTCGGCCGAGACCAGGATGCGGTCGTACGGCGCCTCCCGTGGCCAGCCGAGCCGGCCGGGGGTCGCTCGCTCGACCCGCGCCCAGGGCCGGCCGGCCGCGGCGACGTTCCCGGCGCCCCACTGCGCCAGCTCGGGCTCGAGCTCGACCCCCACGACCGTCCCGGAGGGGCCGACCAGCCAGGCCAGCAGCGCGGTGGTCCAGCCGGAGCCGGCACCCACGTCCAGCACGTGCTGACCGGCCCGGACGTCGAGCTGCTCGAGCATCGAGCGGACGGTGGAGGGCTGCGAGCAGGTCTGGTGGTGCCCGATCGGCAGGGCGAGGTCGACCGCGGCGAAGCGGCGCTGCGGCCGGTGCAGGAACTCGCTGCGGGGCACCGCCGTCATGGCAGCGGCGACGTCCCCGCCACCCGGCTCGGCCTCCGACCGGCTCACGGCACGGCCACGTGGACACGGAAGCCACTGCCGCCGTCGGTCCCCGCCGTGACCCGGCCGCCGACGGCACGCACCCGCTCGGCCATCCCGGACAGGCCGTAGCCGGCCCCGTCGGCGCTCGCGGCGGCCTGCGCCACCGCTGTCCGCGACGGTGAGCTCCACCCCGCCCCGCGCGTCCCAGGCCAGGTGAACCTCCACGGCGGCGTTGCCGGCGTGCTTGCGCACGTTGGACAGCGCCTCCTGGGCGGCCCGGTAGAGGGCCGCGCCGACCTCGGCCGGGAGCGCGACCGGGTCACCGGTCTGGCGGAAGGCGACGGCGCCCGCGCTGGCCAGCCGGTGTTCCTCGACGAGCGTGGGGATGTCGCCCGGCCCCGGCGGCCGGTCGCCGCGCAGCGCGCCGACCGCGCGGCGTGCCTCGGTGAGGCCGCTGCGGGAGAGCCGGTGGGCTCGCCGTACGGCATCCACCAGCCGGGGGTCGGTCGGCGTCGTGGCCGCCAGCAGGGTGGCGCCCTCGAGCTGCAGGGCCAGCCCGGACAGCGTGTGCGCGAGCACGTCGTGGACGTCGGCGGCGAGGCGGGCCCGTTCGGCCTCGGCGGCGGCCGCCCGCTGCGCCGCCTGGCTGTCCTCGAGCGCGGCCATGACCCGGGCGAGTGCCTCGCGTTGCTCGCGCTCGCGGCGCAGCAGCGTGCCCACCAGGAAGAAGAAGGCGACCCCGGCGTCGGTCGCGATGGTCAGCAGCAGGGTCTCGCCCGCGATCAGCAGCTGGAGCACGTTGTAGGCCAGGGTGGCCGCCACGAGGACGGCGCCGGCCACCCGGAGCGGTGGCCGCAGGGGGGCGAAGGCCGCGACCAGGAAGAGACCGATGACGGGTCCGTCCGGGTCGGCCGTGTGCATGACGAGGGCCGCGGCGGCCATCAGGGCCAGCAGGGTCATCGAGGTCGCCGGTCGCTGCGCCGGGCGGCCCAGGAAGAAGGCAGCCGGTCACGGCGTAGACCGCGGTGGACGCGGTCAGGAGCAGGGGCCGCCCCGTGGTGCCCAGGCCGACCGGGCCCAGCGCGGCCTCCAGCACGACGACGACCACGACGGCCAGACCGAGGGGGAGGAGGAACCGCGACGGGGAGCGGGCACCGGGACGCTCATCGGGGGAGGTCGGAGTGCTCATGGCGTCACCGTGCCAGAGAACGGCGGGCCGCGGCAGCAGTCCGGGGGTGGACCGCTCCACCCCGGGGTGGAGAAGCCCCGGCGGTCGGTCTCCGCCCCCGGGCCGACGCGCTCGCGGCGGCCGGCACCGCAGGCTTCGGGTCGACGCCTCCACCGAAAGGGCCCTGCCGTGACGACCACCGCCCCACGACCCGCCGACCCTCGACCCGCCGACCCGCGACCCACCGACCCGCGACCCACCGACCGTCGGGCCGTCCTGCCGGCGGCGGCGTACGTCGCCGCGTGGCTCGCCGGGCTCGCCGTCCTGCCCGAGGCCGTGGACGCGCATGCCGACACGGGGACCATCGGCCGCTACCTGGTGGCGCACGCCGGCGCCGCGGTGCTGCAGTCCTGGCTGGTGCACGGCGTGGCCGGCGTGGCCCTCGTCTGGTTCGTCCGGTCCGCCCTCGCGGTGCTGGGGCAGGACGAGGCGCGACCGCCGGCCCTGCACCGGCTGACCCGGTGGGCGGCCCTCGGGGCCGGCGCGGCGTCCCTGCTGCAGGTCGTGCTCCTGCACGCGGCAGTGCTCAGCGCGAGGTCAGGGTCCGACGGCCGGGCCGCCCGGTGGGTCCACGCCGTGAACGGGACCGACGTGGTCAAGCTCGTGCTGCTCGGCGCCGTGGTCGCCGGGACCACGCTCGCCCTGGGCCGGGCCGGGGCCGCTCGCGCACCTCCGGCGTCCGGGTGTGGTTCACCTGGCCCGCGACGGCGCTGGCCGTGATGCTCCCGGTGGCCGGGCTGGCCTTCGTCAGCACGCCCCCTGGCTCGGTGGGATGCTCGCCCTGTCGCTGGTCCTGCTGCTGACGTGGGCCGTGGCCGCCGCGGTCCTGGTGACCCGGCGGCGCGGCCCCGCCGCCAGCGGCGTGCCCCGGTGACGCCGCACCACCGACCAGGAGATGCCGTGACCGTGACCGACCCGACCCACCCGACCGACCCGCGCGTTGATCCGGCGCCGGGGGTCGTGCGGGTGCTCGTCGCGGACGACCAGAAGATCGTCCGCGACGGCCTCGCCATGCTGCTCGGCCTGCTGCCGGGGATCGAGGTCGTCGGTGTCGCCATCGACGGTGATGACGCGCGTGCGGCAGGTGGCGGGGCTGGACCCCGACGTGGTCCTGATGGACCTGCACATGCCGGGCTGCAACGGGGTCGAGGCCACCGACGCCCTCACCACCTCGGGAGCGCGGGCGCGGGTCGTGGTCCTCACGACGTACGCCGATGACGACTGGGTCTTCGCGGCGCTGCGCGCCGGCGCCCGCGGCTTCCTCACCAAGGACGCCGGCGCCGAGGAGATCCGGCACGCCCTGACGACGGTCGCAGCCGGGCAGGCGCAGCTCGACCCGTCGGTGCAGCGCCGGCTGCTGGAGGCGCTGGCCACCGGTTCGCGCGTCGCGACCGCGGTCGACGTCCCGCCGGCTGCCGGGCCGCCCAGCCAGGCGCCGGACGGCCTGACCCCGCGCGAGGTGGAGGTCCTGGTGCGCATCGCCGGGGGCGAGTCCAACGCCGAGGTCGCCGCGTCGCTGTTCGTCTCGGAGGCGACCGTCAAGACACACGTCAACCACCTGCTGGCCAAGACCGCGATGCGCGACCGCGCCCAGCTGGTCGGCTACGCCTTCCGTCAGGGCCTGGTCACCCCCTGACGGCAGCCGTCGCCAGCGCGGCCTCCACCCCGGGGTGGAGGCCGCGTCGCTGCAGATCCATCCGTGCGCCGACGAGACCCGGGCGCCTCCAGCCGTAGCGTCGCGGTGTCGCCGGCAGACCGGCGCCCCTGATCACGGATCTCGTTGGAGGACAACGCATGTCGACATCCCAGCTCATCCTGAACGCCGCGCTCCTGGCGTTCGTGCTCCTGACCAACCTGGGCACCCGGCGGGTCACCACCCAGCGGCTGCTGCTGCCGCTCGTCCTGGTCGCCGTCGCCGGCGGGGCCTTCCTGCGCGACGTCCCCACCGTCGGAGGCGACGGCCGGCTGGAGCTGGTCGGTGCGCTCACCGGCGTGGCCCTCGGGGTGGCTGCCGGCGCCCTGATGCCGGTCGGTCACGACGCCGACGGGGCGCTGGTCACCCACGCGTCCGCCGGGTACGCCGTCCTGTGGCTGGTCGTGATCGGTGGCCGGGTGGCGTTCGCCCAGGCCGCCACCGGCTGGGCCGCCCGCAGCGTGGGGGAGTTCTCCCTCACCCACCAGATCACCGGGGCATCGGCCTGGACGGCGGCGTTCGTCCTGATGGCGCTGGCCATGGTGCTGACCCGGGTCGTCGTCACCGCCCTGCGGGCCCGGGCGCTCGGCGGCGGCCGGCCGGTGGCGGTCTCGTGACCGCCCGCGCCGGATTGCCGCGGCGCCAGAGTGCTGATCCCGGACCACCCCATCGACCTCGTGCCGGGTGCTCGGCGTTCGGACCGGGTCACACCCCGGAACGCCGACTCACGGGCACGAAGTGGGTCTGGTGCGGGCCGGGGTGTCAGCCCAGGGCGACCGTGAGCAGGACCACGGTGTCGCTGTCGGCGTGCAGGCTGTGCCGCTGCTGCGGGATGGTGACGATGTCGGCATCGGTCAGGGTCCAGCTCCGGTCCCCGGCGTGCAGGCGCACCGAGCCGGTGAGCACCTGCAGGGTCGCGGCAGGAGGCGGGTCGTGCTCGGCGAGGTCGGTGCCGGCAGCCAGGGCCATCACGGTCGCGCGCAGGGAGGGACCGGCGCTGATGGTCCGGGCGGCCCGCCGGGAGTGGTGGTCCGGGCCTGCTCCAGGAGGTCGCTGCCCAGCTCGGCCAGGGACAGGATCTCCTCGGTCGTCGTCCTGTGCTCGTGTTCGCTCATCTGACGTTCTCCCATCCACGTCTGGGGCGCGTGCTGCCGAGCTGGTCGTCGCGGCTGCGGTAGACGATGTACGGCCGGGTCAGGTAGCCGAGCGGGGCGCTGAACACGTGGACCAGCCGGGTGAAGGGCCAGAGGGCGAACAGCGCGAAGGCCGCCAACGCGTGCAGCTGGAACCCGATCGGCGCCGCGGCCATCAGCTCGGGGTGCAGCGAGAACCGGAAGATGCCGCGGAACCAGACCGAGACGCCCTCGCGGTAGTCGTAGTGCCCGAAGATGTTGGCGATCACGGTGTTGGCCAGCCCCAGGAGGATGACCGTCGCGAGCACGGCGTACATCGCCTTGTCCATGCGCGTGGTGGCCGAGAACACCGGCCCGACCGTGCGGCGCCGGTAGATGAGGATGGCCATCCCGACGACGGTGCAGACGCCGGCGACGGTGCCGACGCTGACCGCCAGGAAGTGGTAGAGCCCCTCGGACATGCCGACCGCCTCGGTCCACGACTTCGGGACCCCGAGGCCCATCACGTGGCCGAGCAGCACGAAGAGGATGCCGAAGTGGAACAGCGGGCTGCCCAGCCGCAGCAGCCGGTTCTCGTAGAGCTGGGACGACCGGGTGGTCCAGCCGAACTTGTCGTAGCGGTAGCGCCACACGTGGCCGACCACGAAGATGGTCAGGCAGACGTAGGGCAGGACGACCCACAGGAAGATGTCCAGGCCGGAGGTCATGACCCGGCTCCTCTCGAGGTCGCTGGGAACGTCGGCAGGGGAAGGGAGACCGGCCGCCTCGGCTCAGGCATGTACTCGGGTGGGGCGAACGGCGCGAGGCCGACCTGCTCGCCCGGCGGCCCCTGCGGCCGCGAGGCGCAGCACGGCCTCCCGGTCGCGCCCGTGCAGCGGCGGCAGCGTCGCGCAGACCGCCTGCGCCACCGCCGCCCACGGCGAGCCCGCGTCGGTCAGGGCCAGCCGCAGCAGCTCCACGCCGGCGCGGTGGTCCAGCAGCAGCTCCCACGCCGGCCGCCGGGTCCACGGTCGCGCCGAACTCCAGCACGACCGCCAGGTGGTCCGGCAGCTCCTCGTCGGTGAGCTCCATGCCGGCGGCCCGGTAGGCCGTCTTGAACCGCAGCAGCGCGACGCCGCGGCGCGGGTGTCGCCGTGCTGCGACGTAGGTCAGGTACAGGCAGCAGCGGCGCTGGTGGTCGAACGTCTCGACGTATGCCGTCGGCGAGCTCCGGCAGCGGGGTCGAGACCAGGTGGTCGAGGAAGGCAGTGACCGGCTCGGCGACCGACGACGGCAGCCGCCGGGCCGCGGCCGCCACGAGGGGGACCCGGGCGAGCGAGCGCGTCGTCGGGGTAGCCGAGCAGCAGGGACGCGCTCTGCCAGGCCAGCCGCAGGTCGGGCTCGGCCAGCGCGGGACGGGGGTGACCGGTCATGACCGCTCTCCGGTCTCGCCCGAGGGGGGCTCGCCGGCGCCGGGCCCGCCGGCACCGTCAACGGGGGGAGGGAACAGCCCGTCCGGGTGGCCCCGGCCGTCCCAGCTCAGCAGGTTGACCCGGCCGCGGCGGGAGGCGACCTCGGGCACCGTGTCGCTGGTCTGCCGGTCCTGCAGCATCTGGAAGTTCTCCACCGCGATCGGGCGTCGGTACCCCGGACCCCTCGCCGAACGGGCCGGACCCGCCCATGCCCGGGCCGCCCTCGTAGTCGAGGCTGCACTCGGTGGCGAGCTCCTCCAGCGAGTGGGCCTGCTCGGCGTGCGCCGGCGGGATGACGTAGCGCTCCTCGTACTTCGCGATCGCCAGCAGGCGGTACATGTCCTGGACCTCGCGCGCCGGTCATGCCGACCGCCGCGGCGATCGACTCGTCGGCGGGGCGGCCCATGGTGATCTCGCGCATGTAGCGAGCGCATCGCCGCGAGCCGGCGCAGGACGGCGTCCACGCGGTGCGGTGTCGCCGGCGGTGAACAGCTCGGCGAGGTACTCGACCGGGATGCGCAGCGCGTCGATGGCGGCGAACAGGTTGCCCGCTGTCCTCGGCGTCGTGACCGGTGTCGCGGACGACGTCGACGACCGGCGACAGCGGCGGGATGTACCAGACCATCGGCATGGTGCGGTACTCCGGGTGCAGCGGCAGGGCGACCTGGTACCTGTTGATCAGCGCCCAGACCGGTGAGCGCTGCGCCGCCTGCACCCAGTCCCGCGGGATGCCGGCGCGCTCGGCCTCGCGCACCACGTCGGGGTCGTGCGGGTCGAGGAAGACGCTGCGCTGGGCCTCGTAGAGGTCCTGGTCGTCCGGCGTCGACGCGGCCTCGAGGACCCGGTCGGCGTCGTACAGCACGAGCCCGATGTAGCGCAGCCGGCCGACGCAGGTCTCGGAGCACACGGTCGGCAGGCCGACCTCGACCCGCGGGAAGCAGAACGTGCACTTCTCGGCCTTGCCGGTGCGGTGGTTGAAGTAGACCTTCTTGTACGGGCAGCCGGAGACGCACATGCGCCAGCCGCGGCAGCGGTCCTGGTCGACCAGGACGATGCCGTCCTCGCTGCGCTTGTAGATCGCCCCCGACGGGCAGGACGCGGCGCACGACGGGTTGAGGCAGTGCTCGCAGATGCGCGGCAGGTAGAACATGAACGTCTGCTCGAACTCGAGCTTCACCTTGTCGGCGATGTTCGCCAGCATCACGTCCTTGTGCGCCGTGGTCGATCGAGCCGCCGAGGTCGTCGTCCCAGTTGGCGCTCCACGTGATCTTCATGTCGTTGCCCGAGATGAGTGACTTGGGCCGGGCCACGGGCGTGTGCTGCTGGGCCGGTGCGTCCGTGAGCGTGCTGTAGTCGTAGGTCCACGGCTCGTAGTAGTCCTGGATCGACGGCAGCTTGGGGTTGGAGAAGATGTGCAGCAGCTTGTGCCAGCCGGCCGCCGCCCTTGAGGGTGAGGTTGCCCCGGCGGTTGAGCGTCCAGCCGCCCTTCCACGTCTCCTGGTCCTCGTAGCGGCGCGGGTACCCCTGTCCCGGGCGGGTCTCCACGTTGTTGAACCAGACGTACTCGGTGCCGGCCCGGTTGGTCCACGCCTGCTTGCAGGTCACCGAGCAGGTGTGGCAGCCGATGCACTTGTCGAGGTTCATCACCATCGCCATCTGCGCCATCACCCGCATCAGTACTGCACCTCCTGGGAGCGGCGGCGGATCACGGTGACCTCGTCGCGCTGGTTGCCGGTGGGGCCGAGGTAGTTGAAGGCGAAGCGACAGCTGGGCGTAGCCGCCGATCAGGTGGCTGGGCTTGATCATCAGCCGGGTCAGCGAGTTGTGGATGCCGCCGCGCTTGCCGGACGTCTCGGCTGATCGGCACGTCGATCAGCCGGTCCTGCGCGTGGTGCATGTAGACCGTGCCCTCGGGCATCCGGTGGCTGACGATGGCCCGGGCGACGACCACGCCGTTGCGGTTGACCGCCTCGACCCAGTCGTTGTCGGCGATGCCCGACCTTGGCGGCGTCCTCCTTGCTCATCCAGATCGTCTGGCCGCCGCGGGAGAGCGAGAGCATGAACAGGTTGTCCTGGTACTCGGAGTGGATGGACCACTTGCTGTGCGGGGTCAGGTAGCGCACCGTGACCCCGAGCGCGCCGGTCTCGCCGATGGCCGGCTCGCCGAACAGGGCCTGCATGTTCAGCGGTGGCCGGTAGACCGGCAGGCCCTCGCCGAGCTCGGTCATCCAGTCGTGGTCGAGGTAGAAGTGCATCCGCCCGGTCAGCGTGTGCCACGGCTTGAGCCGCTCGACGTTGATGGTGAACGGGGAGTAGCGCCGCCCGCCGGCCTCCGAGCCCGACCACTCCGGCGAGGTGATGACCGGCACCGGCGCACCCTGGGTGTCGGCGAACGTGATCCGCTTGCCCTCGTGCTCGGCGGCCAGGTCGGCCAGCCGGACGCCGGTGCGGGCCTCCAGCGTCTGGAAGCCCTGGGTGGCGAGGTGGCCGTTGGTGGTGCCCGACAGAGCCAGGATCGCCTCGCACGCGTCGACGTCGCGGGCCAGTGAGGGGCGGCCGTCGGCGACGCCGCCGCGCACGACGCCGTTCTTGTGGCGCAGGTAGTCGACCTCCCGGTCGAGCTGGAAGGTCACCCCCTTGGTGGTCGCGCCGAGCGTGTCCATCAGCGGTCCGAGCGCGGTCATCTTCGCCGCCACGGCGGCGTAGTCGCGTTCGACGACGACGAGCCTGGGCATCGTCACGCCCGGCACCGGATCGCACTCGCCGGCCTTCCAGTCGGCGACGACGCCGTGCGGGCGTGGCCAGCGCGTCGGGGGTGTCGTGCGTCAGCGGGGCGGCCACGACGTCCTTGCGCACGCCCGAGGTGGACCGCGGCCAGCTCGCTGAAGCGCCCGCCGATGGTCATGAAGGCGTCCCAGTCGGTGCGGGTCTGCCACGGCGGGCTGATCGCGGGGTTGAACGAGTGCACGAACGGGTGCATGTCGGTGGTGTTGAGGTCGTGCTTCTCGTACCAGGTGGCCGCCGGCAGGACCACGTCGGAGAAGATCGTCGTGCTGGTCATCCGGAAGTCCAGCGTCAGCAGCAGGTCGAGCTTGCCGGTCGGCGCCTCGTCGTGCCAGACCACGTCGCGCGGGCGCAGGCCCTCCGGCGTCTCGGTGGCACGGACCGAGTGGTCGGCGCCGAGCAGGTGCTTGAGGAAGTACTCGTTGCCCTTGGAGGAGGAGCCCGAGCAGGTTCGCCCGCCAGATCGACAGCACGCGCGGGAAGTTCTCGGGCGCGTCCGGGTCCTCGCTGGCGAAGCGCAGCCGGCCGGCCCTCAGCTCGGCGACCACGTGCTCGCCGACCGGGAGGCCCGACAGCGCCGGCCTCGTCGGCCAGGTCCAGGGGGTTGCGGTCGAACGTCGGGTAGGACGGCATCCAGCCCAGGCGCGCGGACTGGGCGATGACGTCGGCCGTCGTCCGGCCGGCGAGCTGCCCGCCGGCCGTGGCCGAGGCCAGCGTGTCCGCACCGAAGGCGTCGTAGCGGAACTGGTCGGTGTGCAGGTACCAGTAGGCGGTCTGGATCATGTTGCGCGGCGGGCGCGACCAGTCGAGGGCGTTGGCGACCTGGGTGTAGCCGGTGATGGGGCGCACCTTCTCCTGCCCGACGTAGTGCGCCCAGCCGCCGCCGTTGACGCCCTGGCAGCCGGTGAGGTTGGTCAGGGTCAGGAACGCGCGGTAGATGGTGTCGGAGTGGAACCAGTGGTTCGTGCCGGCGCCCATGACGATCATCGAGCGGCCGTGCGACTCCTCGGCGTTGGCGGCGAACTCGCGACCGACCCGCGCGGCCGCTGCCGCCGGCACCCCGGTGATGCGCTCCTGCCACGCGGGCGTGTACGGCTCGTCGGCGTCGTCGTACCCCGTGGGCCACGTCCCGGGGAGGCCGTCCCGCGCGACGCCGTACTGGGCCAGCAGCAGGTCGAACACGGTGGTGACCAGGTGCCCGTTCACCCGGCGGACCGGCACGCCGCGCTCGAGGACCGCGGCGGCGCCGCCGGGCTCGTCGAACCGGGGCAGGTGCACGGTCGACCGGCGGCTCGTCACCGCCGGTCAGCGCTGAGCAGCGGGCGCGACGTCGCCGAGGTCGAGGTTCCACCTGCCGACGCCCTGCGTCGCCGAAGCGGTGCCCCAGCGAGCCGTTGGGTACGACGGGCTCGCCGGTGCCGGCGTCGAGCAGCACCGTCTTGAAGGCGGCGTTCTCGCTGGCCGCCTCCTCGCCGCCGAGGTCCTCGGCGGTGAGGAACTTGCCCGGCACGTATGACGAGCCGGTCGCTCGGGCTCGGCTCGAGCCGGACCAGGAACGGCAGGTCGGTGTAGCGGGACACGTAGTCGGTGAAGTACGGCACCTCCCGGTCGACGAAGAACTCCCTGAGGATGACGTGACCCATCGCCATCGCCAGCGCCCCGTCGGTGCCCGGGCGGGCCGGCAGCCACTCGTCGGCGAACTTGACGTTGTCGGCGTAGTCCGGCGCGACCGCGATGACCTTCTGCCCGCGGTAGCGCGCCTCGGTCATCCAGTGCGCGTCGGGGGTGCGGGTGACCGGCAGGTTGGAGCCCCACATGATGAGGTAGCCGGCGTCCCACCAGTCGCCGGACTCGGGCACGTCGGTCTGGTCGCCGAACACCTGCGGCGAGGCGACCGGCAGGTCGGCGTACCAGTCGTAGAAGCTGAGCATCGAGCCGCCGATGAGGTTCACGAAGCGGGCGCCGGCGGCGTGCGACACCATCGACATCGCCGGGATCGGCGAGAACCCGGCGACGCGGTCCGGACCCCAGGCCTTGATGGTGTGCACGTGGGCGGCGGCGACGATCTCGGTGGCCTCCTCCCAGCTCGCCCGGACCAGGCCGCCCTTGCCGCGGGCGGCCTTGTAGCGCCCGGCCCGCTCGGGGTCGCCGACGATGTCGGCCCAGGCCAGCACCGGGTCGCCGAGGCGGGCCTTGGCCTCGCGGTACATCTCCAGCAGGACACCGCGCACGTACGGGTAGCGCACCCGGGTGGGCGAGTAGGTGTACCAGGAGAACGCCGCTCCGCGGGGGCAGCCGCGGGGCTCGTACTCGGGCCGGTCCGGGCCCACGGAGGGGTAGTCGGTCTGCTGGGACTCCCACGTGATGATGCCGTCCTTGACGTACACCTTCCACGAGCAGGAGCCGGTGCAGTTCACCCCGTGGGTCGAGCGCACGACCTTGTCGTGCGACCACCGGTCACGGTAGAAGGCGTCGGCCTCGCGGCCCCCCACCTTGTGCATCGTGCGGTGGTCCGGCGAGATCTCGGCCCGGGTGAAGAACCGGCGCGTGGAGACCAGGGCCCGGGTCAGCGGGTCGTCCAGCCCGGGGATCTCGGGCGGGTCGGTGCTCGTCACGACGGTTCCTCCGCGATGGTGTGGGTCATGCCTGGCCGTGGTGGTGCAGGGTGGGGGGCAGGGCGGTGCCGACACGGGCGCGGATACCCTCGATCCGCTCCCACTCCTCGCTGTCGAGCGCCCCGAGCGCGGCGGGAAAGACCCCGTCCTGCTCCTTGAGGATGTGCTCGCGCAGGGCCTCCAACGTGCGCAGCAACCGGGCCGGCCAGGTGGGATCCTCGGGCGTGCCGGAGGCCGCCTCGGCCAGCACGGCGTCGATGGAGCGGTGTTCCGCGCGCAGCGCGTCGACGTGGTCGGGGAACTCCCCGGCCAGGCAGGGGAAGAGCCCCACCTCCTCGACCACCGTGTGCGGCTCCAGGAGTGCCGAGATCTTCCGGCAGGCCTCGGCCGCGGCTGGCACCGACCCCGCGGCCAGGGCTCGGCGCACGTCGGAGATCGCAGAGACGACCGCATCGTGCTCGCGGGTGAGCTCGTCGATGACGGCGATCTCCTGGCAGCCGCAGTACTCGCACATCAGTGTGTCCCTGGTGCGGGGGCGCCCGCGGCCCGGCCGGTGCCGCCACCCTCGCCGGCAGCGGCTGCGGCACGGCGCTTGGCCCCGGACCGGACCACGGTCGCGGTGAGCAGCAGCGTCGCGGCGGCGACGACGGCGAGCAGGGCGAGACCGATGCCGTAGGAGCCGGTGCGTCCGTGCACGTAGCCCATCACCAACGGCGGGACGAAGCCACCGAGCCCGCCGGCCGCGCCGACCAGGCCGGTCACCGAGCCCACCTTGGCGACCGGCGCGACCTGGGCGACCAGCGCGAACGTCGCCCCGCTGCCGGCGCCGAGCGCGGCGGCCATGGCGAGGAAGGCGATCGTGCCGAGTGGCATCAACGGTGGCGTCGTCGCCTGGACGGCGGCGCCCACCGTCACGACGGCGAAGCTGCCCGCCAGCACCGGCACCGGGCCGACGCGGTCGGACAGCCAGCCGCCGGTCGGCCGCATCAGCACGGCCAGGACGACGAAGCCTGCCATCCGGTTGGCGGCGTCCGCCTGCTCGAGCCCGTAGGCGGTCCTGAGGTACGCCGGCAGGTAGACCGAGAAGGCGACGTACCCACCGAAGGCGACCGCGTAGAGGATGCAGGCCTGCCACGTGATGGACAGCCGGGCCGCCGAGCCCAGGCGCCTGGCCAGCGACTCCGTCGGCACGACGCGGCCGGGTGCATCCCGCAGGAACAGCCAGGCCACGACGGCGTACAGCACGAGCACCACGGCGGTGATGACGAAGGGCGCTGCCGCGCCCCGTGCCGTCACCAGCTTGACGGTCGTCAGCGCGCTGATGGCGGTGCCGCCCATGCCGGCACCGAAGACGCCGATGGCGAGGCCACGGCGCTCCGGCGGGAACCAGGCGTTGACGAACGGCACGCCGATCGCGAACGCGGTGCCGCCGATGCCGAGGAAGAAGCCGCCGACGAGCAGCTCGGCGTAGGAGCCCTGGCCCTTCAGGGCGATGAACAGGACCGGCACCGAGGTGGCGAGCGACACCAGGGGGAACATGACCCGGCCACCGAACCGGTCGGTCAACGCACCCACCGGGATACGGCCGAGGGACCCCACGAGGACCGGTACGGCGACCAGCAGGGCCTGCTGCGAGCCCGACAGGTCGAGCAGGTCCTTGAACCGCGGCGCGAGGGGGCTGAGCAGGGCCCAGGCCCAGAAGTTGATCGCGAACCCGACCGTGGCCAGGGCGAGCATGAGCGCCGGCCGGTGGCCCTGGTCGAGCTTGCCGTCACTGGTGCCGCGGTCGGTGCTCATGCGACCGTGGGCACGACCTGCACCGCGCAGGCGGCGTGCTCCTGGCAGTACGACGCCACGGAGCCGTCGGTGCCCTGGGCGTCGTCCCCGACCACGAGGACGGTCGCGCGCCGGCTGCGGTCCACCAGGGTGCGCCCGGGGCTGCCACTGACCACCTCGAAGGTGCAGCGCAGCCGGGGCTGGCCGCGCAGGGCGTTGAGGGCGGCCTGGAACGTCGCGGCGTCGACCTCGGCGCGCGCCTCGGCGTCGAGCCCGGGGCTGACGACCTGCACGAAGCGGACGCCGCAGTGGCGCGACATGGCCTCCTCGACGGCCGCGCGGGCCACGGTCAGGGCGGAACCGTCGTTGGCCAGGCCGGCGATCACCTCTCGGGCCGTGCCGCGACCGGTTGCCAGCTGCTCGGTCGTGAGTGCGCTCATGAGCACAACGGTGTCGGCGCCACCCGCGGCGCGCACAGGGCAGAACGTCCCGGGGACACCCCCGAACGTCCCCTGCCGGCCGTCGCGCCGCCGGCAGGGGACGTTCGGCACTGATCGTCCGGCAGGGGTCGCCCTACCGTCCGGGGAGGCACCGCCGGGTGCCGCCACGAGGGAGGAACCATGCGTGCAGTCGTCTACCACGGTCCCGGAACCAAAGGCTGGGAGGAGGTCCCGCGACCCGGCATCACCGCCGACACCGACGCCATCGTGAGGGTCGACGCCGCGACCATCTGCGGCACGGACCTGCACATCCTCAAGGGCGACGTGCCCACGGTGACGGAAGGTCGCATCCTCGGCCACGAGGCGGTCGGCACCGTCGAGGAGGTCGGCTCCGGCGTCAAGAACGTCGCGGTGGGTGACCGTGTCCTCGTCTCGTGCATCACCGCGTGCGGCGCGTGCCGGTTCTGCCGCGAGGGACGCTACGGGCAGTGCCTGGGCGGGGGCGGGTGGATCCTGGGGCACCTGATCGACGGGACGCAGGCGGAGTACGTGCGGGTGCCGTTCGCGGACACCTCGACCCACCCGGTGCCGGACGGCGTGAGCGACGAGGAGGTGCTCATGCTCGCCGACATCGGTCCGACCGGCTACGAGGTGGGGGTGCTCAACGGCGCCGTGCGGCCGGGTGACGTCGTCGCCGTGGTCGGCTCCGGGCCGATCGGCCTGTCGGCGATGATGGGGGCCAGGCTGTTCAGCCCCGCCCACGTCGTGGCGGTGGACCTGGCCGACGCCCGGCTCGAGGCGGCCAAGCGGTTCGGCGCCGACATCACCGTCAACAGCTCACGGGAGGACGCGCTGGCCGTCGTGCGCGAGCTCACCGGCGGGCTGGGCGCCGACGTCGCCATCGAGGCGGTGGGCCTGCCCGCGACGTTCGAGCTGTGCGCCGCGCTGGTGCGGCCCTGCGGGCGCGTCGCCAACGTGGGCGTGCACGGCGAGCCGGCGAGCCTGCACCTGGAGGAGCTGTGGATCCGTGACGTCACCATCACCACCGGGCTGGTCGACACCTACTCCACGCCGACGCTGCTCACGCTCGTCACGAGCGGGCAGGTGGACGTGAGCCGGTTCGTCACCCACCGGTTCCCCCTGCAGGACGTCATGCAGGCGTACGACGTGTTCTCCCGCCCCGGTGAGACCGGTGCGCTGAAGGTCGTGCTGACGCGCGGTTGAGGGTTGGCGGCTGCCGGCGGCTCAGGGGGCCGCCGGCGTGGGAAGGACCTCCCGGCCGGTGATCTCCTCGGGCCGGATGCGCACCCAGAAGGTGTTGACGTCCAAGGGGATCCACGGCTTGTCGGCGATCGCGTCGAGGCGCTCGCGGTCCTCCGCCTCGTAGACGAGCGTGGCGGTGCCGTGCACGAGGACGCTCCAGCCGGTGGACAGCGCCGGGTCGTGGCCGTCGACCTCGAAGGCCACCCGTCCCGCGTCGGCGGCGATCTGCAGCTTCGAGCCCCAGCTGGTGCGGAACGCGATGTCCATCCCGTCGACGACGTGGTTGACCGGCAGGATCGCGATCTCGCCGTCGCGCAGGAAGCCGACCCGTCCGACGACCGCGTCGCGCAGCCGCTGGAGGCACTCGTCGAACCCCAGCACCTTCAGGCCGCGGCGGTCGGTCGCGGCCGGGTCGACAGTGTCGGCGCCGCTGGTGTCACTCATGCTGTGTCCTCTCGTTTCTCGGTGCCGGTCCGGGTGTCTCAGTGCCGGTCCGGGCGTGGCCGCACCACGGCCACGGGGCAGTGGGCGTGCTGGAGCACGGTGTGGCTGACCGACCCCAGGAGCAGGCCGCCGAAACCGCCGCGCCCGCGGCTGCCCACGACGAGGAGCTCGGCGCCCTCCGACTCCCCGATCAGGGCCTCCGCCGGGAGCGCGCGGATGACGTGCTCGCGCAGATCCACGTCGGGGTACTTCTCGCGCCAGCCGGCGAGCGACTCGGCCACCAGCAGCCGCTGCTCCTGCCCGAGCCGCTCCCACTGCTCCGCGGAGGAGGTCGTGGCGATGACGCCCTCGACGAACTCCATCCACCAGGCGTGCACGACGGTGAGGCCGAGCCCCCGCGAGGACGCCTGGGCGAACGCGTACTCGATCGCCCGCTCCGACGTGGGCGACCCGTCGATGCCCACCACCACCCGGGGCGTCGTGGTCCCGGGCTGGGGCAGCGCGCGCACCACGACGACCGGGCAGCGGGCGTGCATGGCCACCTGGAGCGACACCGACCCGAGCAGGGCGCCCCGCACGGCGCCTCGCCCGCGGGCACCGAGCACGATGCTGTCGGCGGTGCCCGAGAGCTCGACCAGGGCGGGCGCCGGGTAGCCCGTGTCCGCCTCGGCGGTCACCCGCACCGAGGGCCCGAGGCTGTGCACCCGCGCCAGCGACTCGTCCAGGATCTCGTCGTCGACCGAGACCCCGTCGGGGGCGATCGCCGGGCGCGCCACCATCGAGTAGTCCACGCCGAAGGCGTGGACCAGGTGCAGCGGCAGCCGGCGCCGGCCGGCCTCCTCGATGGCCCAGTCGAGGGCGGCATGGCTGGACGGCGAGCCGTCGACGGCCACCACCACGCTGTTCCGGGGGATGGTGCTCATGCTGGTCTCCTCGTCTCCTGCCGGCCTGCTCGAGGGAGCTGTCCCCGGGCCGGCAGTCCGACCGGTGCCGCCACCGCCCGGTCCCGCCCAGCGTTCCGTGACGCGGTGGTCCCCGACAGGGCACTTGGTCCCCGCCGGACGGGTCCGGGGTGCGCCGGGACCTCTGGCCCTGACCGCTGCACCGCCGACGCGGCGAAGGGTGGCGGGATGCAGCAGGTTCACACCACCGGCGTGCCGACCGGCCAGCGCGCCAGGCCCTGCGCGAGGCCGGGGTCGTCGCCGCCGGCGGCACCTGCGGCCGCACGGGACCCGGTCGCCCCGGTCACGTCGTCACCAGCCCCCGAGACCCCCGAGACCCCCGCGCGGTACGACGTGCTGGGCGCCGACGGCGCGGTGCTGCAGCTGCGCGTGGTCGAGCCCGGGCGACCAGGACGCGCTGATGGACCTGTTCGCGCGGGTGTCCAGCCGCACGTCGTACCAGCGCTTCCTGGCCGCTGTCGCCGGTCGCCGCGAGCGAGTACGTCGCGAGCCTGATGGGCCGCGGCGAGGGCGCCGACGTCGACGCGGTGCTCGCGAGCAGCTGCGGGATGGTGGTCGCCGTGGCCTCCATCCACCGGGTCAGCGCCTCGGTCGCCGAGGTGGCGCTGCTCATCGACGACGAGCACCAGGGGCGAGGGGCTGGGCACGCTGCTGCTGGAGGACCTGGTGGCCCGCGCCCGCGCCCGGGGGATCCGGGAGCTGGTCGCGCTGACGCTGCGGAGCAACGTCGCAGATGCTCGAGGTGTTCCGCGACCTCGGCCTGCCGCTGCGGATCGAGCCGGAGGGGGAGACCTTCGGTGTGACCGTGGGGCTGGAGGAGCCGTCCGCCCTGCAGGAGGCCCTGGCGCACCGGTCGGCCGCCGCGGCTCGCGCCTCCATGGAGCGGCTGCTGCGGCCACGCTCGGTGCTCGTGCTGGGTGGGCGCGGCCACCGCAGCGACGTCGGCCAGGAGGTGCTGCGGCACCTGCGCCGGTCGGGCTTTGCCGGCCCGGTGCGGGCCGTCAACCGGTTCGAGGACGAGCGCGGGCTGGAGACCGGGGGCAGTGGCGACGGAGATCCCTTCAGCCGCAGCCGACCTGGCCGTCATCGCGGTGACGCCGGGCCAGGAGGTCGCCGCGGCCCGCAGCTGTGCCCACGCCGGGGTCGGTGCGATGGCCGTCCTCGGGGCCGGGCCCGGTCGGCGACCCGTCGGCACCGGCGGCTGACACCCTGCTCGCCGGCGAGCTGCGGCGGATCTGCCGCGATGCCGGCATCCGGCTGGTCGGGCCGGGCAGCGTCGGTCTGGCGAACACGGACCCGGCCGTCGGCCTCGACGTCAGCCTGATCGCCGCACCGGCTCCCGGCGGGGGATGTGTCGCTGGTCGGCGACTCCGGGCCGGTCATCTCCACCGTGCTGACGGCCCTCCGCTCGCGCGGGCTCGGGGTCGCCACCGTCCTCGACACCGGTCGCGGAGCCGACGTCCAGGCCTGCGACCTGCTGCCGTTCGCGGCCGCCGACCCCCGGACCAGGGTGGCCGTGCTGTGCCTGCAGGAGCGTGGCGGACCCTCGCGGCCCTGACGTGGGCGGTGACCGGTTCCGGGCTCGGGGTCGGGCTGCCGGTGCTGCTGCTGACGACCGACCACCACGCCGCGGCCGCCACCGCGGCCACGGCCGGAGACGGGCCCGCACGGGGCAGCGACGAGGAGGACGCCGTCGACGCGTGGTGCCGCGCGCACCGGTGTCACGCGGGTCGCCTCCCCGCGTGAGCTGGCCGACACCGCGGCCCTGCTGGTGCACCAGCCGCCGCCGCAGGGGCGGCGGGTGGCGATCCTGAGCAACGGCACCCCGACGGCAACGCCGACGCCGACGCCGTGCGCGACCTGTGCACCGGATACGGCCTGCTGCCACCGGACCTGACCCAGCACACGGACGCGCGGTTGCGCCTGCTGCTGCCCGGCTCGGCCTCCGTCGGCGCGGTGGTGGACGCCACCGCGGCGGCCAGCCCCGAGCAGCTGCGGCTCACCCTCGACGCCCTCGCCGACGACCCGGGGGTGGACGCGGTGGTCGCGATGCTCGAGCCGCGGTTCCACCTGGGCACCGTCCACGATCCAGGCGATGCTGGAGGAGGTCTCGGCCGGCCACCCGCGCACCACGTTCATCGGTGGCCTGCCGCTGCGGCGGGGGCGCACGTCGCGCAGGGTGCCGTTCGCGGACGCCCCGGACGGTGCCGTCAGGGCGCTGGCCCACGGCATCGACCGGCAGCCGGCGCGGCGGCGTGGCCGGTTCCTTGCCGAGCCCGCCCGGCCCCCGCTGGGCCTGTCGCACCGGCTGGCCGACCTGGTGGTCGCGGACGCCGAGCCAGCAGCCCGGACGGCGGCTGGCTCCCGCGGCACGAGGCGGACGAGCTGCTGCGCGCGTACGGCGTCGAGGTGGTGCCGACGGTGGGTGCGGACGGTCCGGAGACCGCGGCCGACGCCGCGCAGATGCTGCCCTTCCCGGTGGTGCTGACGGCCCACCTCACCCAGCAGCCGGCCGACCCTGCGGCCGGTCGCCGTGGTGACCGGGCTGCGGTCACCGGAGGAGGTCCGCGAGGCCGCGCGGCGGGTCCGGGACCGGCTCGGCGGCGACCTGCACGTCTTCGACCTGCAGCCCCAGCTGCACCAGGGCCCCTGTCTGCGGGTCATGGGGGACCGCCGCGAGGGCTGGGGCGCGATGGTCGGGGTGGGCACGGGCAGCGGCGCCGTGCCGCGGGAGCCCGGGGCGCCGCCGGCCACCACCGACCCGTCCGCGGGGCTTCCCGACGTCCGGCCCCAGTGGGCGCTGGCCCCGGTGGGGCGGGTCGAGGCGACCGAGCTGGTGCGGGCGGTGCGGATGGCCTGCGGGCGCACGGCCCCGACGCCGTGGTCCGCGGTCGCGATCGAGCGGCTGGCGTCGCTCATCGCGCGGGTGTCGGTGCTGCTGGCGGCGGTGCCCGAGATCGACGACGTGGAGCTGGGCCCGGTCGTCCTCGACGGCGAGCAGGCCCTGGTGGCGCAGGCACGGGTGCGTCTCGGGCCGCCGACGCCCCGGGATGCGGCGCCGCTCCTGCGTCGGATGCACGAGTGAGGACCCCGCCCTCGCCCTCCTGAGTTGGGCCCTGCCGCCGGGCCTGTCCCGGTGCCTAGCATGAGCACCATGACGCGGCAGCCGACCGTTCCCGGTCCGTCGAAGGCCTGGCCCGGCACCAGCGCGCTCGAGCTGGAGGACCTGCTCGAGGAGTTCAGGAGCCGGGTCTCGGCGGCGCGTCGGTCCCAGGAGCGGCTGGGCTCGCTGCTCGACGCGGTCGTGGCGGTCAGCGCCGATCTCGAGCTGTCGGAGGTCCTCGGCCGGATCGTCCAGTCCGCCTGCTCTCTGGTCGACGCCCAGTACGGCGCCCTCGGCGTCCTGGCGCCCGAGGGTGAGCACCTGATCGAGTTCATCACCCGCGGGGTGACCGAGGGGGTGCGGGTCGAGATCGGCGACCTGCCGCGCGGGCACGGCCTGCTGGGGCTGCTGATCCGTGACCCCCAACCGCGCCGGGTGCGCGACATCAGCAAGCACCCCGACAGCTTCGGCTTCCCGGCCAAGCACCCGCCGATGCACAGCTTCCTCGGCACGCCCGTGCGGATCCGCGACGAGGTGTTCGGCAACCTCTACATGGCCGAGAAGCAGGGGGCGGAGGAGTTCACCGCCGAGGACGAGGCCATGCTCGTGGCGCTGGCGGCGGCCGCCGGTGTCGCCATCGACAACGCGCGGCTCTACGACCGCAGCCAGCGCCAGCGGCGCTGGTCGGAGGCGATCGGCGAGCTGACCCAGTCGTTGCTGGAGAGCGAGGACGAGGCCGCCGCGCTCGACCTCATGGCCGCCCAGGCGGGGCGGCTGGCCCGCGCCGCGACGGCGACGGTCGCCCTGTACGACGCCGCGGACCTCCTGGTGGTCCGCGCGGTCTACGCCACCGCGACGCCCAGCGGGGACCAGCCGCCGCCGGACGAGGGCGTCGGCACGACCCTGTCGGGCGCGTCCTGGGACGGGGTGCGGGACGCCCGCCAGCCGCTGCTGCTCGTGTCACCGCCCGGCGAGCCGGGGCCGCAGGGGCTGGCCCTCGACATCCGCACGCTGGGCGGGATGGACCCGCACGGGCCGACCGCGCTGCTGCCGCTGGCCCTCGGCAGCGGCAACCTGGGGGTCCTCGCGCTGGCCTGGTCGGCCGAGATGGAGACGATGGCCACCGACATGATGACGCCGCTGAGCGACTTCGCGCAGCAGGCCGGGCTGGCCCTGGTCGCGGCACGGTCGCAGCGTGACCGCTCGCGGATGGCGCTGCTGGAGGACCGCGACCGCATCGCCCGCGACATGCACGACCACGTCATCCAGCGCCTGTTCGCCACCGGCCTCTCGCTGCAGTCGGCGGCCCGGCTGGCCGCAGCACCCCACCGTCCGGGCCCGGCTCGACGACGCCGTCGACGACCTGGACAGCGCGATCAAGGACATCCGGCACACGATCTTCGAGCTGCACCGGCCGCTCCCGACCGGTGAGCTGCGCTCCGAGGTCGAGTTCCTCGTGGACTCCTTCGCCGAGTCGCTCGGGTTCAGCCCCGAGCTGGTGATCGAGGGACGCCTGAACGACCTGTCGCCCGCGCTCGAGGCCGACCTCATCGCCGTCGTGCGCGAGGGGCTGGCCAACGTGGCGCGGCACGCCCACGCCGACCGGGTGAGCGTGCGGGTCGTGGCCGACAGGGAGCTGGTCGATCGAGCTGCGCGACGACGGCGTCGGCATCGACCCCGGCAGCGCCCGCAGCGGCCTGGTCAACCTGGGCACGCGGGCTGCGGCGCGGTCGGGCACGTTCGAGCTGCGTCGGGGCGAGCCCGCGGGCACCGTGCTGTCCTGGCGTGCGCCGATCCACCGCGCCTGAGCCGCGGGGACCTTCGGCCCTGACGGGTCCGGACACCCGGGGGCACCGTCAGGGAGCGACGACGCGGTGGTCGGGCGCCGTGGCAGGTCCGTGAGAGGGAGCCCCGGATGCTTGTCCGCGAGATCATGACCAGCCCGGCCCTCAGCGTCCCGCAGGACGCGTCGACGCAGATGGCGCTCACCCTGCTCGCCCGGGCGCACCTCACCAGCCTGCCGGTGGTCAACCGGGAGGGGCACCTCGTCGGGGTGGTGAGTGAGGCCGACGTCCTGCGCCCGGAGCTGGAGCCGGACCCCAGGGCGCACCTGCGCCCGACCCGCCACGCCGGCCAGCGGCTGCCGCGCACCGTGGCCGAGGTGATGACCGCGCACCCGCACACCGTGCACGAGGAGACCGACGTCGCCGAGCTCGCCCGCACCTTCTCGGCGCAGTCGTGGAAGAGCCTCCCGGTGGTGCGGGACGGCCACCTCGTCGGGGTGGTCAGCCGCAGCGACGTGATCCGTGCCCTGGCCCGCCCGGACGAGCAGATCCAGCACGACGTCAGCCGGGCGTTCGCCCGGGACGGCCAGCCGCACTGGCGGGCGACGGTGGCCGAGGGCGTGGTCGAGATCAGCGGTGTGGCCACCCCGCGCGAGCGCGACCTGTCGACGGCGATCGCCGCCGCGGTCAGCGGGGTCCGCCGGGTCGAGCATGCAGACGCCCCGTCCTGACCGGGGCCGCACGCACGTGAGCGTCGCCTGGCCGACGAGCGGCGCGCTGCCCCGCGCCCGCGCAGCCGCGCCGCGCTCGGTGGCGGACGCTGCCGGCCGCGACGGCCGCGCACGCTGCCCGCGCCGGAGGTGCTGCAGCCGGCTCGGGACGCCAGCGCCGCCGGGCTGACCTCGGCCGAGGCGGCGGACCGCCTCGCTGTCGGCGGCCCGAACGCCGTGCGCAGCCACCACGCCCGCGCCCTGCACGTGCTCGCCCGGCAGCTGCGCAGCGCGATCCTGCTGCTGCTCGTCGTGACCGCCGCCGCGTCGTACCTGCTGGGCAACCAGACCGACTCGGTGATCATCGGCGTGATCCTGCTGGCCAGCATCGGCCTCGGCTTCGGCAACGAGTACCGCGCCGAGCGGCCGCAGCCGGCCTGCACGACGTGGTCCGGCGTACGGCGGTCGTCCTGCGCGACGGGCAGCCCACGGCGGGTGGACGTGACGCGAGATCGTGGTCGGGGACGTCGTCCGCCTGTCGGCCGGCGTGCTCGTGCCGGCCGACCTGCGCCTGCTCACGGCGCAACGGGCTGGACGTGCGACGAGGCGGTCCTCACCGGCGAGTCCGTGCCGGTGGAGAAGTCGCTCGCGCGCGGCGCCGGCCCGGGACGCCGGTGGACGGCCCTGACCGGCTGCGCGCTGATGGGCACCGTGGTGTCCACCGGCACCGCCGACGGCGTGGTGGTGGCCACCGGCGGCGGCGCCGAGTTCGGCCGGATCGCGCTGGGCCTGGGCGAGCGCGCAGCCGGAGACCGACTTCCAGGCCGGGCTGCGCCAGTTCTCGGTGCTGCTCGTGCACGTGGCGCTGGCGCTGACCGCGGCTGATCCTCGTGACCAACGTGCTGCTGCACAAGCCGCTGATCGAGTCGCTGCTGTTCTCGCTGGCCATCGCCGTCGGCATCACGCCGCAGCTGCTGCCCGCCGTCGTCAGCACCAGTCTCGCGGTCGGCACCCGACGGCTGGCCCGGCGCAAGGTCCTGGTCAAGCGCCTGGTCTGCATCGAGGACCTGGGCGACATGGACGTGCTGGTGACCGACAAGACCGGCACGCTGACCGAGGGCCGGGTCACGCTGGCCGCCTCGATGGCACCCGACGGCGCCGCCGCCGAGGAGCCCCTGCTGCTGGGGCTGCTGGCCACCGAGGTCGACCCCGCCTCGGTCGGCTCCGCCGAGGCGGCGGGCAACCCGCTGGACCGCGCCCTGTGCGAGGCGCCGGAGGCACACCGGCGACCAGGCCGTCCGCTTCCGGCGCCTGGGGCTGTTGCCGTTCGACCACGAGCGGCGGATGACCAGCGCCCTCGTCCGGCGCCCGGACGGGGCGCTGATGATGGTCACCAAGGGTGCGCCGGAGGCGGTGGTCGCCCGCTGCCGTGACGTGCCCCCGGCGGCCGCGGGCGACCATGCAGGAGCAGTTCGCGCGCCGGCCTGCGCCTCGTGGCCGTCGCCAGCCGGGTGGTCGACGGCCACGTGCCGCGGTGGGGGCTCGCGGACGAGCGGGACCTGCAGCTCGCCGGGTTCCTCGCCTTCCTGGACCCGCCCAAGCGCACCGCCACCAGCTGCGCTGCGGCGCCTCGCGTCGCTCGGCGTCGCGGTCAAGGTCGCCACGGGGGACAACCCGCTGGTGGCCGAGAAGGTCTGCGCCGGCAGTCGGGCTCGACGCCCGGTACGGCCGCTCACCGGAGCCGACGTGGACGCCCTGGACGACGACGCCCAGGACGCGGCCGACGTCATCCTGCTCGAGAAGGACCTCGGCGTGCTGGCGGACGGGGTCGTGGAGGGCCGTCGCATCTTCGCCAACACGATCAAGTACGTGCTGATGGGCACGTCGAGCAACTTCGGCAACATGTTCAGCGCGGCGGCGGCCTCGGCGGTGCTGCCGTTCCTGCCCATGCTGCCGTCGCAGATCCTGCTCAACAACCTGCTCTACGACACGAGCCAGCTCGCCATCCCGTCGGACCACGTGGACGCGGAGCAGCTGCGCGCCCCCTCGCACTGGGACATCGACTTCATCCGCCGCGCGCACCGGGTCCACCGCCGGGCCGCGCCGTTCAGCCACCGGGGACGGCTGCCCGACCCATCGCGGCGGTGAGCCGCCGGGTCCCGTTGTCCCCGAGGGACCTTCGCCCCTGTGGGAGCGGCCACTGCATCGGCGAGGGTGATGGCTCCAGCGGCATCGAGTCGCCGGGAGGAGAGGTGGGAGCTGCGGTGGACGCGTTCGAGACCCTCGGCGGTCCGGTGGTCGCCGGCTGTGACGGCTCCTGGCACAGCGAGACCGCCGTGGTCGCCGCGACCCACGAGGCCGCGCGCCGGGGTGTGCCGCTCGTCCTGCTGGCCGTCGCGGACCAGCGCGGCCCCCAGCCGGACCGGCTGTCCTGGGTGGCGCGGCACGAGGCCGAGGCGATGCAGACCGCAGTGGCGGTGGCCAAGCGTGGCCAGTGGCGGGCCCACCACACCGACCCCTCGGTGCCGACGGAGGTGGTCGCGGTCACCGGCCACGACACCCCCGAGCTGCGGGAGGTCGCGCGCAGTGCCGGCCTGCTCGTCCTCGGCGGGCACGGCGGGCGCGGACAGCTCGCGTTCTCCGTCGGGTCGACCAGCGCGGAGCTGGCCCGCGTCTTCCACTGCCCCTTCCTGCTGCCGCATGACCGGGCGACACGCGTCAAGGACCCGCTGGACCGTCACCCTGCCGTCCTGGTCGGGCTGGACGACCTGGGCCGGGCGGCGCCGATCCTGGCCCTCGCCGCCGCCGAGGCGGCGCTGCGGCACGCCGAGCTCGTGGCGGTGCACGCGGTGCGCAGCCTGCAGACCGTGGACGACGAGGTGCTGCAGGCCGCCTGGCAGTCGGCGCGGGCGGCGGCCAGGATGACCGGGCCCCCGTCCGGGGTGACCAGCCGGCTGGTCGTGACCCAGGAGCCGGCCGTCCACGCGCTGGTCACGCGCGCCCTGCCCGACGACCTGCTGGTGGTGGGCACCCGTGGTGAGGGCCGGTTGGCCGGGCTCATCGCCGGCTCGGTCTGCCGGGGAGTGCTCGACGTGATGCCGTGCGACGTCATGGTCGTGCCGCCGGCGATGGTCCCGGCCGGGCCGCCGAGCGCGCCGACCGGCGCCGTCGCCACCCACGAGGCGTGAGCGCGGTGCGGGGGGAGCGCGTCGTCGGCGGTGAGGCCCGTCGTCCCTGCCCCGACCGGCCGCGCGTGGGCCAGAATGGCACCGAGGTGAGGCCATGACCATCCGGGTGTTCCTGCTCGACGACCACGAGATCGTCCGCCGAGGGCTGCGCGAGCTGCTCCAGGCCACCGACGACATCGAGGTGATCGGCGAGTCGGGACTGGCGCAGCAGGCCGCGCGCCGGATTCCCGCGCTGCGCCCCGACGTCGCCATCTTCGACGCGCGCCTCCCGGACGGTTCGGGCATCGACGTGTGCCGCGAGGTGCGGTCGGTCGACCCCACGATCAGGGGGCTGATCCTCACGTCCTTCGACGACGACAGCGCCCTCGCCACCGCCATCCTCGCGGGTGCGTCCGGCTACCTCCTGAAGGACATCAAGGGCAACGGTCTGGTCGACGCGATCCGGCGGGTGGCCGCCGGTGAGAACCTGCTCGACCAGGCCCGCTCGCGGCGGCTGCGCGAACGCTGGGCCGCGCCGGCCGACGTCGACCCCCGGCTGAAGCAGCTGACGCCGCAGGAGCGCCGCATCCTGGACCACGTCGCCGACGGGCTCACCAACCGCCAGATCGGCGAGACGATGTCGTTGGCCGAGAAGACGGTGAAGAACTACGTCACGTCCGTGCTGGGCAAGCTGGGCATGGAGCGCCGGACGCAGGCCGCGGTGTTCGCCGCGACCCACGGCACCCCGGGTGGCCACGACACCAACGGCACCCGCACCGGCCGCGGATGAGCTGACGGGTCACGGGGTGGCGCCGGCGGACTGGTGCACCACCGCCACCGGGCAGTCGGCGTGATGCAGCACGCCGTTGCCGACCGACCCCAGGAGCAGACCCGGGAAGCCGCCATGGCCGCGCCTGCCCACCACGAGCAGCGCGGCGCCCTCGGACTCCTGCACCAGCATCTCCACCGCGTGCCCGCGCACGAGGTGGCGGTGCACCTCGACGTCGGGGTACTTCTCACTCCACCCCGACAGCGCCTCGACCATCATCCGCTCGAGGTCCTCCGCCACCTCCGACCAGTCGCCCTCCCAGGGGGAGTGAGCCAGGACGCCGCCGAGGTACTCGCGCCACCAGGCGTGCACGACGGTCAGGCCGAGACCCCGGAGCGACGCCGTGGCGAACGCGAACTCGGTCGCGGGCATCGAGGCCTCCGAGCCGTCCAGCCCGAGCACGACCTCGCCCGCGCCGGCGCCGTCCTCGCTCGCGCGCCGGCGCACCACGACCACCGGGCACTGCGCGTGGGTTGCCACCTGGTGTGACACCGACCCGACGAAGGCCCGGCTCACGGCGCGGTGCGACGCGGCACCCAGCACGATCGTCGCGGCGGTGGCCGAGGCCTCGACCAGCACGTCCGCGGCAGCGCCGTGCAGGGCCACGGCCTGCACCGGGAGCCCGGCGGCCTCCCGGTGCACGACCTCCAGGGCGTCGGCCAGGACGGGGTCGTCCTGGTCGACAGCACCGGTCCCGGTGCCGTCTGGTTCCGGGGTGGGCGCGCTCGACGGCTCCCGGTCGACGGTGTGGACGAGCGCCAGCGGCCAGCGCCTCCTCGCGGCCTCCGCGACCGCCCACTCCAGCGCCCAACCGCTCGAGGTCGAGCCGTCCAGCCCCACGATGATGCTGCCGGGGGCGATCTGCGCGGGCATCGCCGCCGCCTCAGCCACGGGTCCGGGCGAGCCCGTGCAGCAGCTCGACGGCGACCTGCTCGCCCCACCTTCTGGCCTGGTCGGACTCCCCCTCGACCAGCGGGCCCGGTGGTGCCGCGGACGTGGAAGCTGTGCGGCACCACGATGGGGTGCATGCCCTGCCGGCGCATCTGCCGGTCGGCGGCCCGTGCGGCCGAGCCGGGCAGCCGTGGCCGGTTGACCCTGGTGTCGAACGAGGCGGCGGCCACGCCCGAGGCCCCCACGTGCAGGGCCTCGAGCCAGTCGCGCAGGCCACGCCCGTGGGTGACCACCCCGTTCACCGGTTCGGCCGGTACGGCGCGGTTGTCGACCCGGCTGAGCCCGAACGCGTGGGTCGGGCCACCCACGACGACGAGGCTGATGTCGGACCCGAGGGTCAGCGGGGCGTCGCCCACCCTGACCGTCTCCACCGGAAGCCGTCGGGCCAGCCCCTCAGCGACGGAGCGGGCGATCTGCTCGGTGTTGCCGAACAACGACTCGTACACCAGGAGAGCCTTCATCTCGATCGTCCTCACGTACTGGGCGGGTGGATGGTCCGATGGGTGCGGACGACCGGCGTCGTCCGAGAGGTGCAGGCGACCCGGGTCGCGACCAGAGGCCCGGGTCCCGGACGCCGGGAGGCCGCCGGCACTGGTCAGCCCGGTACGCCGTAGAAGCGGGCGATGTGCACGATCCGCTCGCGGTCACGGCACAGCTCGCCGTACTCGGTCATCCACTCCTGCCGCCGACGCACCTGCCAACGGTGCGGACGACGGGACTCCCACTGCACCAACGCGATCCGCCATGCGACGTCCTCTGCAACGATCTGCGCCAGGTGTGCGTTGTCGAGCAGCTCATCGACCGTGACCAGGCACCCCGTCGTTGCCAGGAACAGGCTGGCGGAGCCCTGTCGCCCCGACTGAGATTGGTTCATGACCCGATCCTTTCGCCGGCGGGGGCGGCTGACCACGGACCAAGGGCCTGCCACCTGACGGTGACCACACGGCTGGGGACACCACCGAGGGCGCCTGGCTGCGACTGCCCGGCGCCGGCACCGTGCCGGCCGGCGTGGGCCGGTCCCACCGTCATCAGTGGCGGGGGTGCTGGCGGTAGTAGTCCCGCCAGACGAGACGGTGCACGGGAACCCACCGGGGTATCGAGCGCAGCCCGGGGATGAACGGCACGAGCAACAGCGCGAGGCTCAGCACCATCATCAGACCCCAGACCAGGGCGTCGGCGTTCTCGGAGGTGGAGAACGGGGGGATCTGGTACCAGAACGTGTACAGCCACATCCACGGTTGTCCGGGGTAGTTGCCCGTCTCGTTCATCATCCCCCACTGGTCGCCTCCGAGGTGGCGGGCCCGCGCCTGGTCCTCGAGGTAGGCACCGTCGGAGAGCAGCAGCAGCGTCCGCGTCTGGTCCCCTCCGTAGAAGGTGCCGGCGGACGTCAACGTGCCCTCGAGGCCGCCGCTGCGGGTGAGCGCCAGGAAGCTGTCGGCCATCACTGGCACCGGCCCGTAGGCGCCGGGACGGACCTTGGCCGGGTCGCCGTCCGGGGCCTTGGCGAGGGCGTCGGCATAGGCGGTGGCCCACGCGGTGCGCTGGGTCTCGTCCGCGGCCCTCCACACGGCCAGCGCGGCCGCCAGCCGCGGGTTCCCGCTCACGCCGGCCAGGGGGGTGAGCACGAGGTCCCGGGCCGAGTCGACGGGCAGCCGCACGCCGGCCCACTTCTGCAGCGCCAGCGGGCCGAGGGTCTGCCCCGTCGCGTTGCTGTTGTACGGCGGGCCGTAGGTCGCGCCGGTCGTCGTGCCGGCCAGCTCGCCGGTTGCGGTCGCCACCACGTCGGCTGGCGCCGCGGTGGCCCAGTCGCGCAGGGAGATGGCCTTCTCGTCCGGAGAGGAGAACACCGCAGCCAGGCCGACGGTGAGGAGCACCACCACCAGCAGGGCGATGACGAACTCCTTGACCAGGTCGTAGTCCCTCGTGGGGAACGAGTGCGAGTCGGGGGTGGGTCCGCGGCGTCCGTGGCTGCGGGGCGGGGCGGGGGTCGGGGTGGTCATGGCGCTCACTGGTCCTCGGCGCCGAGCGGCGGCACGACACCGTGGCGGCGGACGAGGACGACGTGCGCGACGGTCAGCACGCCCACCACGAACGGCAGCAGCACGACGTGCCAGAGCAGCATCTGGCCGGGGTTGAGCACGTTGAACCACGCACCGATCCCGACCGAGTTGAGCCCGTCCTTGGCCTCGGCGCTGATCCACTGCGCGTCGAAGTTGGACTGCGAGAGGTAACCGGTGAACGCGGTGCCGATCGAACCCAGGAACGCCACCACGCCGGTGATCCAGGTCAGTTCCCGGTGGCCCCGCCAGGCCGCCATCCAGAACTTCCCCCAGAGGTGGATGACCATGAAGGCGAAGAACAGCTCGACGCTCCACAGATGGGTGGAGTTGACGTACAGCCCCAGGCTGGAGGTGTGCCACCACGCCACGCCCCCGACGGCCAGGAGCGCACCCGAGAGGAGCACGACGAACAGCGCTGCGAGGGTGAGGACCCCGAAGACGTAGATCCACGACGCCACGTAGACCGGTTGCCGGTCGGGCAGCGCCTCACCGGGAGGGACCAGGTGGGAGAGGCGGTTTCGCAGCCGAACGGTCCAGTTGTCGGAGTTGGCGCCGAGCGCGGGACCACCGGCGCCGGCCCCGGTGGCGGTCACGGACGACGCTCCGGCGGTCGGACGTCATGCGGGCGGGGGAAGGGGAGGAGCAACGCGAGCACGAAGACCACGAGCATCAGCAGGATGATGGCGAGGTTGGTCACCGAGATCTGGATGGCGCCCCAGTGCAGGTAGCGACCGGACTCAGTCGCGATGGAAACGAGCAGGACCATGGGCCGGCCCTCTCCGGGAGGTGTGCCACGGTCGGCGCCCCGAGGGCGCCGGCGCTGATACCTCGACGGTGGCCCGGCGCCGTGTCGGTGGCCCGGGGCCAAGGTCCCCTCACGCCGACGTGTTTCCGTTCGCGCCGAGCGGGATCCGCGCTGCGCCGGCGCGGGCGGCTCACCCCTCGGCCGCCGCGGCGGCGGACCGCACGACGACCACGGGGCAGCTGGCCTCGCGCAGCACGCCGTTGCTGACGGAGCCGAGCAGCAGCCCCGTGAAGCCGCCGCGGCCCCGGCTGCCGATCACCAGCATCTCTGCCCCCTGGGACTCCTCGACCAGCGTGGCGACCGGGTGGCCGCGGACCAGGTGGCGGCGCAGCTCCACGTCGGGGTACTGCTCGTGCCAGCCGGCGAGCAGCTCGCCGACCAGGACGGTCTCCTGGTCGGACGCGGCCGACCACTCGCCCTCATTGGTGCTGCCGGCCAGGAAGCCGCCCGGCTGCTCCCACCACCAGGAGTGGACCACCGTCAACCCCAGCTCGCGTGAGGAGGCCTGCGCGTAGGCGTAGCTCAGCGCCGCGACGGAGCGTTCGCTGGCGTCGAGACCGACGACGACCCGGCCCGCCTCGGTGCCGCGCTCCGGGCTCTCGGGCCTGACGACCACGACCGGGCAGCTGGCATGCGCGGCGACCTGCTGCGGCACCGAACCGACCAGGACCGAGTTGAGCCTGCCGTGCCCCCGCGCCCCCACCACGACGGTGGCGGCGGTGCGCGACGCCTCGACCAGGACAGCGGCTGCGGAGCCCTCCCGGGACTGGGCGCCCACGCGCAGCTCGGGGGCCTTGGCCATCACCTGCTCGACGGCCAGGGACGTGGCGGGGTCGACCTCGGCGCCCGGGTCGAACGCCTTCGGGTCGTGGCGACCCACGGCCCGCACCAGGTGCAGCGGGCGGGCGGTCCGCCGGGCCTCGGCGACCGCCCAGTCGAGTGCCTGCTCGCTGCCGCTCGAACCGTCGAAGCCGACGACCAGGGACTCGGGCGTGACGGGCGTGCTCTTCATGGCGTCTGCCTCTGCGGTCGGCGATCTGGGAGGGAGCAGGCAGGACGCCGCTCCAGCGTCCCCACGCTCGGCCGTGGCCGCGGGCCGGCACAGGGCTGAAGGTCCCTGGTCCCTGGCTCGGTGCAGGCGCCGATCCCGCCGCGGGGGGCGGATGGGCCCGGTGCGGTGACGGGGTGGGTCAGTGACGCGGCGTCAGCGAGGCGGGGTCAGTGGCCGAGCGGCTCCTGCTCGAAGTGCTCCACCTGCGCGTCCGGACCGGGGTAGACGAGCGTCTCGTGGCCGTTGTCCGACCAGCGCACGAGGTAGGGCGGACCGCCTTTGGGGCCGCGGACCTCCAGGATCTTCCCGTCGCGCACGGCCTCGTCCACGTGCAGGCTCCGGATGACGAGCCGGTCACCTCTGGCGGCGTACATGCTGCGTCCTCCCGGGTTCGACGACGGCGCGGAGACGGCTGGTGCCCTCCGGTCACCCCAGCCTCTGCCCGCACCGGTGGGAGGGCTCAGGGTCGAAGGTCCCGGGCGACCCGGGCGACCCGGGCGACCCGGGCGCCGGCGCGGCCCCGGGACCCTGTGGCCTCGACGCCGAGGCCCGCGGCGCGCGAGGCTGGCGCGATGGAGACCTCCGTACCGTCCTCGGCCCGTCCCGACGCGCACCTGCCCGAGAGCATGGAGGCGTGGGAGGTGAGCGGGCACTTCGGTGCGCCGGACCGGCTCCGGCTGGTCGAGCGGGCCGTGCCTGTTCCCGCTCCCGGGGAGGTGCTGCTGCGGGTCAGCGCGTGTGGTGTCTGCCGCACCGACCTGCACTGCGCCGACGGCGAGCTCGCTCCCAAGGCTCCCGGGGTCGTCCCCGGCCACGAGGTGGTCGGCGAGGTCGTGTCGGCCGGGCCGGGGGTGTCGCGCTTCATGATCGGCGACCGGGTCGGCATCGCGTGGTTGCGGAGCACCTGTGGGGAGTGCCGCTGGTGCCGGTCGGGCGCCGAGAACCTCTGCCCCCGGTCCACCTACACCGGCTGGGACGCCGACGGCGGGTTCGCCGAGTATGCCGTCGTACCAGCGGCGTTCGCCTACCGGATCCCTCCAGGGCTGTCCGATACGGACGCCGCGCCGCTGCTCTGCGCCGGGATCATCGGCTACCGTGCCCTGCGCCGCGCGCAGCTGCCGCCCGGGGGGCGGCTCGGGATCTACGGCTTCGGGGCCAGCGCCCACCTCACCGCGCAGATCGCCATCGCCCAGGGGGCGGAGGTGCACGTCCTGACCCGGGAGCCGCAGGCCCGGGTGCTGGCGCTCGAGCTCGGGGCCGCCTCCGCCGGCGGGGCGTACGACGAGCCTCCCGTGCCGCTGGACGCGGCGATCACCTTCGCCCCCGTGGGTGACCTGGTGCCGGTGGCGCTGGCCGCCCTGGAACGTGGTGGCACCCTCGCCGTCGCGGGGATCCACCTCAGCGACATCCCGCCGCTGGACTACCAGCGGCACCTGTTCCGTGAGCGCACCCTCACCAGCGTCACGGCCAACACCCGCGTCGACGGTGAGGAGCTGTTCCGGCTGGTGGCCGCGCTGCGCGTGAGGGCCCGGGTCACGCCGTACCCGTTCGGGCAGGCGGACCGGGCCCTCGACGACCTCGCGGCCGGGCTGGTCACCGGCGCAGCCGTCCTGACGATGGGCTGAGGGCCGGGACGGCGGTCTCAGCTCTCCTTGCGCTCGACCGGCACCTTCAGCGGCTTGTGCTCCGCCACCATCGCCGGCACGCGGACCTCGAGGACGCCGTCGACGTACGTCGCCCTGATCTCGTCGGTGTTGACGTTGCGGGGCAGCGGGATGCTGCGGGTGAACGAGCCGTAGTGCAGCTCGTGGCGGTTCTTCTCCTTCTTCTCCTCGCGGCGCTCTCCGCTGATCGTCAGCACGTCGCCCTCGATGTCGAGCGAGACGTCCTTGTCGGGGTCGATGCCGGGCATCTCGGCGCGCAGGACGTAGGTGCCGTCGTCCATGTAGTCCTCGATGCGGACGTACGGAGCGAGGCCGAACCCCCTGAGCCCGAGGGCCGGTCCGGACTCGAGCCAGTCCAGGACGTCGGCGACGGGGCTGGGGGAGTGGCGTGCAACGCTGGTCATGGTCTGCAGCTCCTCTGGTGGCGGTGGGAACGCCCCTGGCCGACCGTCTCGGCCGAGGTTCCCGTTCGTGGTGGTGCCCTCAGCCTTGTTCGCCGTTCGGGGGCCGCCTCAGGGGCAAAGGTCCCTGCGCACAGGGCCGTTCGGGCGCAGCGGAGCGGTTCAGGTCGGTCCTGGTCACGGTCAGTCCTGCTCGCGAACGGGCGGCACGGGCAGGTGGTGCTCCTCCGTGTCGCCGTCGTCGTGCCGGTGGTCCCGCGTGGCCCGGACGATGGCCACGGGGCAGTGCGCGCGGTGGACGACGCCTTGGCTGACCGAGCCCAGCAGCAGCCCGCGGAAGCCGCCACGGCCGCGTGACCCGACGACGACGAGGCACGCGTTCTCGCTCTGGCGCACCACCGCCTCGACCGGGTGGTCGTGCGTGCTCTGCCGCGTGATCTCGACGTCGGGGTACTTCTCCTGCCAGCCGGCGAGGGACTCGGCGACCACCGCGTTCTCCTCCTGGGCCATGTTCTCCCAGTCCACGGTCCAGATGGCCGAGGCGGACGCGCCCTCGACGTAGTCCAGCCACCAGGCGTGGACCGCGGTCAGGCCGACCCTTCGCGTCGCGGCCGCGTCGAAGGCATAGGCGATCGCGTTCATCGAGAGCGCCGAGCCGTCCACGCCGACGACCACCGGCGCGTCCGCCCTGGGACTGGGCTGGTTCTCGTGGATGACGACCACGGGGCAGTGCGCGTGCGACGCCACCTGGGTCGAGACCGAGCCCAGCAGTGCCCCGCGGGTCGCGCCGACCCCGCGGGCACCGACCACGACGGTGTGGGCGAGCCCGGAGGCGTCGACGAGGGCGGACGCGGCGCCGTACGTCGACACGTCCCAGGTGACGGTCAGGTCGGGGTGGGTGGTGTTCACGTGGGCGACGGCCCGCTCGCAGAGCTCCTCGGCGATCCCGCGGACGCCCTCGATGACGAAACCCATGCCGGCGCTGGTCATCGGGTACTGGTAGGAGAAGGCGTGCACGATGTGCAGCGGCAGCTTGCGGCGGGTCGCCTCCTCGGTGGCCCAGTCCAGCGCGAGCCCGGCGCAGGCCGAGCCGTCGACGCCGACGGCGATGGATCCTGCGGGGGTGGACTGCTGGTTCATGGACGGCTCCTCGACCTCGGCAGACGCCGGCGTGATGGGGGCCACAGTGATCCCGGCGGTGGGCCGGGCACAGGGCACTAGGTCCCGATCGGCCCTGGCCCCGCGGCCACGACCCGGGTCGCGTCGGCGCAATCCCGTTGTGCGACCCACGTTCTGGGCCTACTTCGTGCCGGTTGCTCGGCGTCTCGAGGGGCCGGGGCGGCCCTTTCGCCGAGCCAGGAGCACGAAGTCGGTATGGCGGGCTGGGCTGGTGCCGGCCGGCGCGTCACGGGCGCCTCCGAGGACCCGCGGGCCCCCGCGGCGGGTGAGGACGAGCGGGTCGGCGAGGGCGCGCGAGACCCGGCGCCAATCCGCCGCGACGGCATACCCGCGGTCACGGCGGACCGGGTGTCACACCAGCAAGCTCACCGCGACGTCCAGCGGCCGTCCCGCCGCGGGGGCCGTCCGATGCTCCGCCAGCGGCGCCGCCGAGGTCACGGGTACGGCGCCGATGAGGCAGGTCGCGCCGGCAGGCCGCACCGAGCGGACCTCGCAGCGCTGGTGCAGGTCCTCGAGCAGGCAGTCGCCCATCGGTACCACCAGGTTCAGCCTCCGGGCGCCGTCCGTCCCGGCCACCGACATCAGCGCGTCCACCAGAGCCGGGCGGGTCTGCACCGGCACGTGCCCGGACTCGATGTGGATGTTGGCGAACAGCTCGTGGTGGTCGTTCGTCGTCACCGTCGCGAACGCCACCATGCGGCCTTCCTGCGTCACGGTGATCTGACGGGCCGCGCCGATGGCGGTCTGGGCGCTGCGGCTGCGCGAGCTGATCCGGGGACTCATGCCGAGATGCTCCCGGGGTCGTCCCCCCGTGGGTAGTGACCATGGTCCCGTCTCCACCGTGACCATGGTCACGTGCCGGCCGGCGTCAGGACCAATGACCCGGATCGTGCCGCGCCGGGTGCCTCACACTCGATCCGACCGTTCGAGACCGGCGGACGGGACGTCGCCCAGGCTGGAGCTGCCCCGAGGAGGCCCCGAGGTGACCCGGTTCGAGCGAACGACGGTGGCCTGGTGCGACGGCTCGCCCGCGAGCCTGGGCGCCGTCGCCGCCGCGACGCGCGAGGCGGCCCGGCGGGGGACCGGCCTGGTCCTGCTGGTGGTTACCGGGCGCGCTGTGGCGTCCGGCGCCGCGACCGCAGCGGAGGCACCTGCGGCGGCCACCAGCCCCCTCACGCCGGCGGCGCTGGACATCGCGGCGGTTGAGGAACGGGCCGTCGCACTCGCGTCCGCCGCTGACGCCACGGTGCCGCTGGAGGTCGTCGTCGCGGTGGACGCCCCGCCGGCGTGGCTGCTCGACCTCGCGCAGCGCACCGGCCTGGTCGTGATGAGAGGTCACGGGCGGCTCGGTCCGCCGATGCTGTCGGCGGGGGACGTCGCGGGTCAGGCGCCCGACGTGACCTTCGACTGCCCGGTCCTCGTGGTCGACGGCCAGGACCTCACGGGCCCGGAGGCCGTGCTGGCCCACGAACCGGCGGTGGTGGCGGGCCTGGACATGGTGAGGGGCTCGGAGCCGGTGCTGCTGACCGCTGCCGCCGAGGCGGTCTCCCGCGGTGTCGGGCTCACGCTCGTGCACGCGCTCGACCGCGACACCACGCTCGAACCGGCCGCGCTGGCCGACGGTTGGCGTCGGTGTCGGGCGGCCCTGCATGCTGCGCACCTGCCGCGCGGGGTGCCCAACCGCCTGGTCGTGAGCCGGGAGGACCCGGTCCTCGCCCTGATGAACCGGGTCGGGCCGCGGGACCTGCTCGTCGTCGGCGCCGGCGGTGACCGGCCTGCGCGGCGGTGACCGGCCTGCCGGCGGGCACGAACGGCCGGTGGACCTGGCCCGGGGTCCGGTCAGCCGCGGGGTGCTCGAGGCCATGCCGTGCGACGTGCTCGTGGTGCCACCCTGGCCGCACCGGCCGACCCTGCTGGACATCGGGTTGGGGCGGCTGGACGGCCTCCGCCAGCCACCCGGCCTGCTGCGCTGAACGGCGGGTCGAACCCCCTGCAGCACAAAGGAGTTCGACCATCCATGCGTGACGCGGTCAGTGCCGGAGAGCCTGCTTGCCCTGTGCCAGCTGCTCGGCGTCGATCTCGCCGCGGGCGAACCGCATCTCCAGCACCCGCTCAGCGGCGCTGCAGCCCCGCGCGGGTGTCCTGCGGGCCCTCGCGACGGGCACTGCTCCCGCCGTACAGCGAGAACGCCAGGGCGATGGTCACCGCGATGAGCAGCACGCCCACGACCATCGCCACCGCCATCATCCACCCGGCGTCGGCGTATCCCCAGTCCATCATCAGGTCTCTCCTTGTCCGGACCGCCGACGTCACCGCCGTCCGGATGCGTGCCGTACCGGAATGGCCTGCGCCTCACGGTCAACCTCCCCTGCGGCCGTGTCCCGACTGTGGCCCGCGGAGGAATGCGATGATAGAGACGAAGGTCCCGGATGCCCGGGTGCCCGGAGGTGCCGGGGGGCGCTCAGCCCCCGGCGCGTGCTCCGCCCTCGGCCGGCTGCCCGGTCGGCTGCTCGCTGTGCACCACCGCGACAGGGCAGGTCGCGCGCTTGAGCACCCGCTGGCTGACCGAGCCGAGAACCAGCCCCTTGAAGCCTCCCCGTCCGCGCGATCCGACGACGAGAAGCCTTGCGTTGCGGGCGTGTTCGAGCAGCTCCACCACCGGGTCACTGCGGACCGAGCGCTGGTCGACGTTGACCTCCGGGTACTTCTCACGCCAGCCGGCGAGCGACTCGGACAGCAGCGCCTCCTCCTGCCCGGAGATCTGGGTCCAGTCACCGGTCCAGGGTCCCTGTGCGCTCACCCCCTCCAGCGGCTCCCACCACCACGAGTGCACCGCGAGCAGGGGGCTGCCCGTCTCGGCCGCGTGCGCGAACGCGTAGCCGACCGCCGGCTCGGAACCCGCCGACCCGTCGACGCCGACGACCACCGGCGCGTCGGCCGGCAGCGGCTGGGCCTGGCTGTACCGGACGATCACCACCGGGCAGCGGGCGTGCAACACCAGCTGCTGGGAGACCGAGCCCAGCAGGACAGCGGGGATGGCACCGCGGCCGCGCGACCCGACGACGAGGGTGCCGGCCACCCGGGAGGCGGCGACGAGGCTGCTCAGCGCGAACCCCTCGACGCTGTGCGGCACGACGGGCACCTCGGGCGCCACGGCGGAGAGCAGCTCGACCGCCGTGACCAGGACGAGGTCCTCGTCGGCCGGCCGCTCCGGGGTGCCGAGCTGCCGTCCCGGGCTGAGCACGACCTCCTTCTCCAGGGCGTGGATGACGTGCAGTGGCTCGTGGGTACGACGAGTCTTGTCGGCGGCCCAGCGCAGCGCCAGCCGGCTCGTGGGTGAGCCGTCGACGCCGACGACCACGCTGCCGGCGGGGATCTCGGTGCTGTCCATGTGGTGCGCTCCCAGCTGTCGACCGGTCCGACGGGCCCCCGGCGACCACCCCGCCGGGGCCACGTCGACGGAACCGACCTCGGGCGCCGGATGGGGCCAGTGTCCGGCGGGACCCCTGCGCACGGTCAGGGGATTTGGTCCCGGCGGCGAGGGCCGCGGGTTCCGGCGCATCCCCGGTGTCCGGACGGGTGGGTCGGCTCGCGAGGCGTCCCGCCGCCGGGCGAGGACCTTCGGCCCTGACCACCTCCCGTGCCCGGCGCCACCGTGAGCGCATGGACAGCTCTCAGCCCGGTGGCACCGCCCTCCCGCCCAGCGCCACGGTGGAGCTCTCACCGAGCGAGTCGTGGGCCCTGGTCCGCGAGGCCGTCGTGGGCCGGCTGGCCGTCATCGTCGGCGAGAGCCCGGAGATCTTCCCCGTGAACCACGTCGTGGACCGCGGCACCGTCGTCTTCCGGACCGCGCGCGGCACCAAGCTGTCCGCGGCCCTGGAGAACCCGTCGGTGGCCTTCGAGGTCGACGGCTACGACGCGGTCAACGGTGATGCCTGGAGCGTGGTGGTCAAGGGGCGGGCCGAGGAGGTCAGGGACATGTACGACGTGCTCGAGGTGATCGAGCTGCCGATCTTCCCCTGGCACGCGGCCCCCAAGCCGAGGTACATGAGGATCGACGCCGACACCATCACCGGTCGCCGGTTCCATGTGGTCGGCGGCACGACGACGAGCGAGGCCTCCCTCCCCGAGCAGGGGTCGGTCGACGAGGCCTGACCCGGCCTGACCGCCACGCCGTGCTGGGCAGCCCGTCCGCGCGACCCACTAGCCCGTGGTCGTGCGTCGCGGGCGCAGACCCCGGCGCATGACGACACGTGTGGGGGAGCGACGGACCACCTCGCGGAACCCGGCCCGCTCGTAGAGGCTGCGCGAGCCGAAGAACATGAAGTCGTCGTGGCTGCGCCCCGGCTTGTCGACCGGGTAGGCCTCCAGCGTGCGCACGCCCAGGTCGCGGGCATGGTCGACCGCGGCGGCCAGGAGCCGGTGCTGCAGTCCCTCTCCGCGGTGGTCCCTGGCCACGAAGGTGCAGACCACCGACCACACGGGGGCGTCGTCGACCGGCTTCATCACCGGCGACCGGCGCAGCTTCAGGTAGTCCTCCCGCGGGCCGAGGCTGATCCAGCCGACCGGCTCGCCGTCGAGGTAGCCGACCAGACCCGGGCTGACCTGGCCGTCGGCGAGGTCGCGCAGCTGCTCACGATGGGTCTCACCCGCCGCGGCGCCGACGGACACCGTGCCGGTGAGCCGGTAGTACATGCACCAGCAGCCGCGCACGATCGACCCGCCCGGGCGGGCGAACAGCGACTCGAGGTCGCCGAACGTGTCCGCCGTGAGCGGGCGGGCGGAGAAGGACGGTCGCGCGCTCATGGGCCCCAGTGAACCAGCGCCGGGGCGGCCGGTCAGGCCGGTCGGCTGGTGGAGTCGGAGGGGGACGGCGCGGGCGCCGGCGCAGCCTCGCCGCCGGCGTGGCGCTGCAGCAGCGCCGCCATGTCCTCGAGCTCGAAGAACGTCGCCACGTCCAGGGCGGACTTCGCTCCCACGGCGGGGTCGGCGCCGGCGTCCAGCAGGGCGCTGACGATCGGCCCGGACCGGCGGAACACCGCGGCCGAGAGCGCCGTCTGGCCGCGGTCGTTGACCCGGTCGGTGTCGGCGCCCCGGTCCAGCAGGGCGCGCACCGTCTCGAGGTGGGTGTGGTACGCCGCCAGGATGAGCAGCGAGTCACCCGCGGCGTTGGTGAGGTTCACCGGCAGCCCGGCGTCGACGTACTCGGCCAGGCGGGAGGTGTCCCCCTCGCGGGCCCGGTCGAAGGCACCCTGCAGGAAGGCCATCTCGTCATCGGTCAGATCGCTCACCCCGCGACTGTAGCGCCGGCCCGGGACCACACCGGTTGGCGGATATGGCCGACCCCGCCGGGGTCGCCGTGCCAGCATGGACGGGCACGACCCGAGAACGCCGACCTCTCAGGCGGGAGCCGCCCATGGCCTCGTTCGCGCGGGGGAGTCGCCTGACACTGGCGGCACTCCTCCTGGCGGCCCTCTGCGCCTGCTCCGGGTCCGCCGACCCGGCGCTGGACAGCTTCTCCTCGCCGAGTGCCCCCGCCGGGGCGGGCACGGTGACCTCCAGCGCCGTCCCCGCCACGGCACCGTCGAGCCCGACGCCGGCGGTCACGCCTCCGGTGCCGGTCGTGCCGGGGGCCGTGGTCGTGGCCGCCGTCGGCGACATCAACCACGCCGGCGAGGCGTCACCGAAGTCCGCGTCGGGGCGCGTGGCGGCGTCGATCACGGCCGCCCGGCCGGACCTGGTGTTCGGGCTGGGCGACTTCCAGTACACCGTCGGTACGTGCGCGGCGCTGCTCGGCGGGTTCGACCGGTTGTGGGGAGGGCTGCTACCGCGGATGTTCCACATCGCCGGACCGACACACGACTGGACGGGCGCGACCAACGAACAGGGCTACCGGCAGTACTTCGCCGGCACCTGCCCGGGTCAGCAGACCGGGCCGTCAGCCCTCGTGCGGGCGCTGCACCGGCCGGTCGGGCCGGGTGAGTTCTGGTCCCGCGACGTGGGGTCGTGGCACCTGGTGGGCCTGTCGACCGCGCTCTGGGAGTACGACCCGGCCAAGGCGCGGGCGATGACCGCGACGCTGAGCACCGACCTGGCCCGGGCCAGGGCCCGCGGCAAGCACCTGCTGGTGGCCTACCACGACCCGTACTTCACCTCGGCGACCGACCGCCACACCCGCGACACCGAGGTCAAGCCGTGGGTCGACGTCATCGACCGGTACGGCGTGCGGCTGACCCTGTCCGCCAGCCAGCACAACTACGAGCGGTCCTGCCCGGTGCTGCGCACCGGCGCCTGCACCCCGGACGCCGGGCGCGGCGCGACCAGCTTCAACGTCTCGACCGGAGGTCTGGGGCTGCGACCGTTCCGCGACCACCCCGCCTTCATCCGCTCGCGGTTCGCCGACAGCCACGGCTGGCTGGCGCTGTCCCTGCATCCCGACGGGTCGTTCGCCTGGCGCTACCAGGCCGTCGACGGCACCGGCGCCGACGCGGGCAGCCGGCCGGCGTCCGCCGCCGGCTGACCCGGCCGGCCCCGGTCACCCGGCCGGGGCGGCAGGCCTCACGGCGAGGTCGAGAAGTCCGGGGTGAAGAGGACCAGCACGGCGACGAAGATGATGATGCCGATGACCGACAGGACGGTGGAGATGATGCCGGTGACCACGCCGACCGTGGCCTGGTCACGGTTGGTCGCGAGGCCGGCGTCCGCCTTGGCCTGGCCCTTGCGGCCCAGGATGATCGCGGGGATGCCGAGCAGCAACCCGCCCACGACCAGGCTGACGATGCCCAGGATCATCGCCAGGAGCCCGTTGGAGTTGTCCGGGGCGCCGGTAGCCCGAGTCGTACGAAGGTGCCGGGTACGGCGGCTGCTGGTCGCTCACGGGTCTGTCCCCATCCATGGTCGCGGGCCTGTCCTGCCGGTTTCTACCATCCGGGGCCGGTGGACGTCAGGACGTGAGCTCCCGCGCGGCGGAGCCGGGAGCCAGGCCGCCGATGCCGAGGCCGGGCGCCGTCATCGCCTCGAGCACGCGGCCCCGGTAGGTCAGCCCGCCGGTGACGGGTGAGGCCGACAGCCACAGCCCGGAGTCGAGGTCCTGGGCGCCCGAGGTCGCGAGGTCGAGCGTCGTGGCCAGCGCGGCCGACGCGGCCACGGCGACATGGCTCTCCATCATGCAGCCGACCACGACGCCGAGCCCCGCGCCGCGGGCGATGTCGACCATGGTCAGGGCCTCGCTGAGGCCGCCGGTCTTGGCCAGCTTGATGTTCACGTCGTCAGCGGCCGAGCACCGCAGCACCTCGAGCAGGTCCCTGGTGTCCCAGACCGCCTCGTCCGCAAGAACTCTCGTGTCGACCGCGGCCCGTACCGAGGCCAGGCCCTCGACGTCACCGGCGGCGACCGGCTGCTCGACCAGCTGCAGGCCCACGCCGGCGCGTTCCCAGCCGCGGATCATGGCGACGGCCTCCTGGACGTCCCACGCCTGGTTGGCGTCGACGCGCAGCACCACCTCGTCACCGAGCTCGCGCCGGAGCAGGACCAGCGCCCGCGCGTCCGACGCGGCCCCGGCCACCTTGACCTTGATCGTCGTGAAGCCCTGCTGCACGTGCTCCTGGGCGCGGGCCAGCAGCTCCTCCGGTGCCGCGGCGGACAGGGTCATGTCGGTCTCGACCTCGGTCGCGGCGCCGCCCAGCCGCTCGGCCAGTGGCTGACCGGCCTCCTGGGCGGCGAGGTCCCACAGGGCGCAGTCGACGGCCGAGCGCGCGGCCGCGTTGCCGACGACGCTGCGGCGCACGGCCGGGCCCCAGACGCCGGGGTCACCGACCGGCAGGCCGTGCACGGCGTCGCGGATCGGCCCGCCGACGGCCGCCGCGATGCCCGCGGGGCTCTCACCCGTGACCCGCCAGCTGGCCGCGGCCTCGCCCCAGCCGCTGCGGCCGTCGGTGTCGACGACCTCGACCAGCACGGCGGGCACGTGGTCGGTGCGCCGTACGGCGGTGACGAACGGACGCAGCAGGGGGACGTCGACGGAGTGGACACGCAGGCGTGCGACCCGGGCGCTCATGGACGGACCTCGTTCGTCGTGGGGGTGGGGCGGGGGTGATCATCGCAGGGACCCCACGGTGGGCAGGAGGGTGTGGCCGACCCGTGGCAGGCTGGGAACGACGCCGTGGCCGGCCCGCACGCGCACGCCACCGGCAGGAGGAGCGGACATGACGATGACCAGGGACAGCCGGGTGCCGACCGGAGCCCGGGCCGGCGACGGCCCGGTGCCGACGAGCACCCGCGCCACCGACCGCCTGGCGATGGCCCACGACGCCTCGCACTACCTGCTGGTGCCGGCGTCCGTGGCGACGCCGCGGACGGCGGCCGACGTCGCCGCGCTGTTCCGGGCCAGCCACGAGAGCGGGGTGCCGCTGACCTTCCGCTCAGGCGGCACCAGCCTGTCCGGCCAGGGGGTCACCGACGGCGTCCTCGCCGACACGCGGGCGGCCTTCCGCGCGGTCGAGGTGCTCGACGGCGGCGCCCGGGTGCGGGTGCAGCCCGGCGCGACGGTGCGCAACGTCAACGCCCACCTGGCCCGGCACGGGCGCAAGCTCGGCCCCGACCCGGCCAGCGAGATCGCCTGCACCATCGGCGGGGTCATCGCCAACAACTCCAGCGGCATGGCCTGCGGCACCGAGCAGAACACCTACCGCACCCTGGACTCCCTCGTCGTCGTGCTGCCCAGCGGCACCGTCGTCGACAGCTCGGCCGACGACGCCGACGAGCGTCTGCGGCACGACGAACCCGAGCTGTGGCAAGGACTCTCGCAGCTGCGCGACCGTGTCCGCGGCAACGCGCAGTCCGTCCGCACCATCCGCCGGCAGTTCTCGATGAAGAACACGATGGGCTACGGCGTCAACGCCCTGCTCGACCACGACCGCCCGGTCGACATCCTCACCCACCTCGTCGTCGGCAGCGAGGGCACGCTGGCCTTCATCGCCGAGGCGACCTTCCGCACCGTGCCGGCTGCTGCCCGCCGCGGCCACCGGCCTCGCGATCTTCCCCACGCTGCGGGCCGCCACGGGGGCACTGCCCGAGCTGGTCGGGGCCGGCCTGGCGACGATCGAGCTGATGGACGCCACCTCCCTGCGCGTGGCGCAGACGCTGCGCGGGTCCACCCCCGAGCTGTCCGCGCTGCAGGTGCGAGGGCCAGGCGGCCTTCCTCATCGAGTACCTCGCCCGGACGCCGGAGGAGGTGGCCGGCGCAGCGTGCCGCCAGCGCCGCGATCCTGGACGGGCTGGACGCTCACCGCCCCGGTCCGGCTCACGGTCGACCCGCGCGAGCGGGCTGCCCTGTGGAGCATCCGCAAGGGGCTCTACACGTCGGTGGCGGGGGCGCGCCCGAGCGGTACGACGGCCCTGCTCGAGGACGTCGTCGTGCCCGGTGCCGGCGCTGCTCGACACGTGCGAGAGCCTGCTCGAGCTGTTCGACCGTCACGCCTACCGCGAGAGCGTGATCTTCGGCCACGCCAAGGACGGCAACATCCACTTCATGCTCAACGAGAGCTTCGAGGACCCGGCCAACCTCGAGCGCTACCAGCGGTTCACCGAGGACATGGTCGACGTCGTCCTGGGCAACGACGGCTCGCTGAAGGCCGAGCACGGCACCGGCCGGATCATGGCGCCGTTCGTGCGCCGGCAGTACGGCGACGAGCTCCACGACGTGATGCGCCGGATCAAGGCGCTGTTCGACCCGCGCGGGATCCTCAACCCGGGAGCGGTCCTCTCGGACGACCCGCTGTCCTACGTGCACCACCTCAAGCAGGCCCCGACGGTCGAGCCGGAGGTCGACCGCTGCGTCGAGTGCGGCTACTGCGAGCCGTCCTGCCCCAGCCAGCACCTGACGCTGACCCCGCGCCAGCGCATCGTCCTGCGGCGGGAGACGGCCCGGGCCCGAGCTGCCGGCGACGTCGCCCTGGTCGCCGAGCTCGAGTCCGACTACGGCTACGAGGGGGTCGACACCTGCGCCGTCGACGGCATGTGCCAGGTGGCGTGCCCGGTCGACATCGACACCGGCGCCCTGGTCCGGCGACTGCGCGCCGAGCGGGTGGGGCCGGTGCAGGAGGCGTTGTGGGACAGGGCTGCTCGTCACTGGGGCGACAGTCACCCGCGGCGCCGGCACCGCCCTCTCGGTCGCCGGCACGCTGCCCCCGGCGGCGGTCACCGGGGTGACCCGGCTGGGCCGGCGCGCGCTCGGGGCCGACACGACCCCGCTGTACGACGAGCGCCTGCCGCGCGGGGGCGCGGCGCGGCGACCGATCCCGGCGGCTGACCCCGACGCGGTCTACTTCCCGGCCTGCATCGGCACGATGTTCGGGCCGGACCCCGACGGCGCGGGGGTCTCGGCCGCGTTCCTCGCCCTGTGCGAGCGGGCGGGGGTGACCGTCCGCGTGCCGCAGGAGATCGCCGACCTGTGCTGCGGGACGCCCTGGAAGTCCAAGGGTCTGGCTGCCGGGTACGAGCGGATGACCCGGCGGGTGCTGCCGGCCCTGTGGCAGGCCAGCGACTCGGGTCGGCTGCCGGTGGTCTGTGACGCCTCCTCGTGCACCGAGGGCCTGGACACGATGCGCCGGCTCGCCGAGGACCCCTCGGGTCCGTGGTCCGCGCTGCGGTTCGTCGACGCCGTCGAGTTCGCGCACGACCGGCTGCTGCCCGGCCTCACCGTGACGGCCCCGCTGGGGTCGGTGGCCCTGCACCACACCTGCTCCTCGACCCAGCTCGGCTCCAACGCCGCCGCCACTGCGGTGGCCGCGCGGATCGCGGCCGAGGTGACCGTGCCGGTGGACTGGGGCTGCTGCGGGTTCGCCGGGGACCGCGGCCTGCTCCACCCCGAGCTGACCGCCTCGGCCACGGCGCGCGAGGCCGCCGAGGTCACCCGTCGACCGCACGACGCCTACGCCTCGGTCAACCGCACCTGCGAGCTCGGGATGAGCCGGGCCACGGGCCAGGACTACGTGCACCTGCTCGAGCTGCTGGAGCGGGCGACCCGCTGAGCGAGCGGGGCAGGTGGGTGGCGACTGAGCGGGACCGGTGCGCGGCGGCCCCTGGTTCACTCCTCCCGCTCGGGGCCGCCCAGGAGGGTGTCCATCGTGCCCGCGTCGGCGGTGGGGGTGTCCAGGGCGGCGACCTCGGGGTGGTGCAGGTCGAACGCCGGCCGCTCGGAGCGGATCCGCGGGATGGACTCGAAGTTGTGCCGCGGCGGCGGGCAGGACGTGGCCCACTCCAGCGAGGCGCCGTAGCCCCACGGGTCGTCGGTCTCGACCAGCGGCGCGTGGCGCCAGGTCTTCCAGACGTTGTACAGGAACGGCAGGGTCGAGGCGCCGAGCAGGAACGCGCCGGCGCTGGAGACCTGGTTCATCCAGGTGAAGCCGTCCTCGGGCAGGTAGTCGGCGTAGCGGCGCGGCATGCCGATCACGCCCAGCCAGTGCTGGATCAGGAAGGTGGTGTGGAAGCCGATGAACAGCATCCAGAAGTGCACCTTGCCCCAGGTCTCGTCCAGCATCCGGCCGGTGAGCTTGGGCCACCAGAAGTAGAACCCGGCGAACATCGCGAAGACCACGGTGCCGAACACGACGTAGTGGAAGTGCGCCACGACGAAGTAGGAGTCGGACAGGTGGAAGTCCAGGGCGGGGCTGGACAGGATGATCCCGGTCAGGCCACCGAACAGGAACGTCACCAGGAAGCCGATCGCCCAGATCATCGGCGTCTCGAAGGTGAGCGAGCCGCGGAACATCGTGCCGGTCCAGTTGAAGAACTTCACCCCGGTGGGCACCGCGATCAGCATCGTCATGATCGCGAAGAACGGCAGCAGCACCTGGCCGGTGGCGTACATGTGGTGCGCCCAGACCGAGACCGACAGGGCGGCGATCGCGATGACCGCCATCACCATGGTCTTGTAGCCGAACAGCGGCTTGCGCGAGAACACCGGCAGGATCTCGCTGATGATGCCGAAGAACGGCAGCGCGATGATGTAGACCTCGGGGTGGCCGAAGAACCAGAACAGGTGCTGCCACAGCAACGGGCCGCTGTTGACGGGGTCGTAGACGTGGGCCCCCATGATGCGGTCGGCGCCCAGCGCCAGGAGGGCCGCGGCGAGCACGGGGAAGGCCATCAGGATCATGATGCTGGTGATGAGCACGGTCCAGGTGAACAGCGGCATCCGGAACATCGTCATGCCGGGGGCACGCAGGCAGATGATCGTGGTGATGAAGTTGACCGCACCCAGGATCGTGCCGAAGCCGGCCAGCGCGAGACCGAAGATCCACAGGTTCCCGCCCATGCCGGGGCTGTAGGCGACGTCCGACAGGGGTGCGTAGGCGAACCAGCCGAAGGCCGCGGCCCCCTCCGGGGTGAGGTACCCGGCGCTGGCGATCAGCCCGCCGAACAGGTAGAACCAGTAGGCCAGCATGTTCAGCCGCGGGAACGCCACGTCGGGCGCGCCGATCTGGATCGGCATGAGCGCGTTGGCGAAGCCGGCGAACAGCGGCGTCGCGAACAGCAGCAGCATGATCGTGCCGTGCATGGTGAACAGCTGGTTGTACTGCTCGGGGGTGTTGACGACCTGCAGGCCGGGCTCGATCAGCTCGGCGCGGATCAGCAGGGCGAGCAGCCCGCCGATCATGAAGAAGATGAACGAGGTGATGAAGTACAGGTCGCCGATCAGCTTGTGGTCGGTCGTGGTCACCCAGTTCACGACCCGCTGACCCGGCCTCGACGGGGAGCGGGGGCGGCCGGGCGCCCGGGTGTCCCGGGTCACCAAGGGTTCGCGGACCGATGTCACCGGACCTCCTTCAGCCATGGAGGGCAGGTCCGCGGTCACGGCCGGGCAGCGGGATCCGCCCGGCACACCGTCGCGCATCTACCCCTCGGCAGGGTCACACTCGCGCCCCTGCATCTTCCCCCTGTGACGCCGTGGGGGACAAGGGCCAGAGGCAGGTGGCGCCGGTCCCGGGCGCCGTGAGCCGACCGTGGTCCTCAGCCGGCGAGCACCACGCCGAAGAGGGTGGCGCCGAGGGCACTGAGCGCGGCCAGGGCGCCCCACACGGCGAGGCCGGACTTGCTCTTGGCGCGGGTGTGCAGGAACGCCGAGACGCCGGAGAGCAGCACGAGCGCCATCTTGATGCCGAGCGTGGTCTGGTATCCGGGGTCGGACTGCTTGTCGCTCTCGGCGACGATGTTCCAGATCCCGGTGAGGACGAGAACGCCGAAGGCCGGCCACGCGACCTGGTTGAACCGCCGCGCTGCCGCCTTCGGGGCCTGCGCGCCCATCGCCCGCAGGGTCGGGACGAGCGCGGCGAGCGTGAGCTGTCCGCCCACCCAGATCGTGGCCGCGAGGATGTGCAGGAAGAGGCGCAGCGTCTCCCAGGTGAACGGCAGCATGCGGTGACGACTCCTTCGTGTCCTGACCAGGGGGAGGCGCACTCTGCCGCGGTCGGGCTGCGACGGGAGGGGTCGGCGTACAGCATGCCAGCCGCTCCCTGCGCGGCCCCACTCACCCGTGCGTGGCGCTCCCGGAGGCGGTCAGCAGCACGACACCGACGACGATCAGCACGATCCCCACGACCGCGAGGGCGTTGAGCCGCTCGTCGAAGAGCACCACGCCCAGACCGGCCACGGCGGCCGTCCCGACCGCCGACCAGATGGCGTAGGAGACGCCGACGTTGATGGTCCGGAGCGCCGGCACCATCAGGACGAACGACGAGACGTAGCTGACCGTCACGATGGCGGCCGGGAGCACCCGGAAGCCGTTGGCGAGCTCGCGCAGCTGCAGGGTGCCCAGGACCTCGGTCGCGATCGCCCCAGCGAGGAAGACCCACGCCGCCATCACGGCCTCCCGAGCCGGCCGGGGGCCGGACCGCCGGGACGTGGAGCGGACGCCGTCGACTGTCGCGGAACGGTCATCCCTGCAGTCTCCGGTGCCGCGGTTCCGCCGTCGACCCACGGTCGACTGGTGGTAGGCAGTGATGACCCTGCGCCATGGTCGTTTGCCTGCAGGTGGTGTGCGCCCCTCGGCGGCCGCCGACGCGTGTCCGTCCTGCACCGAAGCAGCGCGGTGCTTGCACCGGTCTGGAGCAGCGCGGAGTCACGCTGCTGACCGGCCCGGTCGACAAGGAGTGGGGTATGCGGGTGGCCACGTTCGTTGGACCCGGCGGGCCACAGCTGGGAGGTGGCGCAGGCTCCTGGAGCGGCCTAGCGGCACGTGCTCGGCATCCTCGAGTGCCTGGGCGGCGCCTCCTCGAGGCTCCAGCTGCTTGTCCAGGTCGACGGCGGCGGGCACGCTGGGAGGAGGGCCACGTCAGCCGGTTCCGAGGCTCACGGCCCGTGCGGAGGGAGCCAGCCATGGAGACGCAGACCGCCGAGATCGCCCCCAACATCTACCGCCTGTCGACGTACGTCCAGGACGCGAACCTCGTGTTCAACCAGTTCCTGGTCGTTGACGAGCAGCCGCTGCTGTTCCACACCGGCCTGCGCGCACTGTTCCCGCTGGTGTCCGACGCGGTCGCTCGGCTGGTTCCCGTCGAGCAGCTGCGCTGGATCACCTTCGGCCACGTCGAGGCTGACGAGTGTGGCGCCATGAACCTGTGGCTGGCCGCAGCCCCCGGCGCGCAGGTGGCTCACGGCGCCGTGGGGTGCATGGTGTCGGTGAACGACCTCGCTGACCGTCCGCCCCGCCCGCTGGCAGACGGTGAGGTGCTGGAGCTGGGGGAGAAGCGCCTGCGCCGGATCGAGACGCCGCACGTGCCGCACGGCTGGGACGCGGGGCTGTTCTTCGAGGAGACGACGTCCACGCTCCTGTGTGGTGACCTCTTCACCGCCGTCGGCCACGGCCCGGCGATGACCGACCACGAGATCACCGGTCCGGCCCTGGCCGCCGAGGACGCCTTCCGAGCCACGTGCCTGACACCGTCCACGGCGCCGACCATCCACGCGCTCGCCGACCTGCGTCCGCGAACCCTGGGGCTCATGCACGGGCCGTCGTACGGCGGGGACTGCGAGCAGGCCCTGCACGAGCTCGGCGCGGCGTACGACGAACGGTTCACGGCCGAGGGGACCCGGCTCCACGGCCCGGTGTCTCCTGTCGCCTGACCTGGGCGGAGCAGTCGGCTCGGGCTGCGACGAGCAGGCGCACGAGTTTTTCGTCTCAGGCTGCCGATGTCGGGGCGAGGGCGTAGGTTTCGCCGTGGCTCGGCCGCTCGGCTGGCCTTCCGCGATCTCGGGGGGTTTCCCACACATGCCACGTATGCACAGATCAGCCGTCGCCGTCACCGGCGCGGCGACTCTCACCCTCGCCGCGCTGATGGCCCCACCCCTGGCCGTCGCCGCATCGGGGAGCCCCGCACCGGCCACGCACGGCAAGGGCGCCAGCGGCACCACCAAGGCCGCGGGAGACCAGGTCCACCGCGAGCACTTCGACTCGCGCCGTGACGGCAAGGCGGGCGAGGCCCTGACGCAGAAGGCGGCACGCAACGCGGCCAAGCCGCGCGCGCAGGTGGCCTCCCTCAAGAAGTCGCTGGGCACCCAGGGACTGGTGACCATCGACCCGCTGACCGGCTCGCCGCGGCAGATCGCCCGGGCCGACGGCTTCCTCACCGGCCCGTCCAAGGCCAGGGCGCGTGACATCGCGCTCGGCTACGTCCGCGCGAACCACGGGGTCTTCGGCCTCGACGCGTCGGCCCTCGCGGGGCTGACGCTGCGCAAGGACTACGTCGACGTCGACGGGACGCACCACCTCTCGTTCGTCCAGCAGGTCAAGGGGATCCCGGTCTTCGGCAACGGGCTCCTCGCCCACGTGACCAAGGACGGCCGGCTCATCGCGTTCACCGGCTCGCCGCTCACCAGCCTCTCCGGGCTTCCCGGGGCGAGCCCGTCGATCAACGCCACGGCTGCGCGCGCGTCGGCGGTCAAGGACGCCGGAGGCACGGCCTCGGCGGTGAGCGCCAAGAAGCTGCCCGGCGCCACCCAGGACACCCGGTTCGCCGGCGGCGACCGCGCAGCACTGGTGTGGTTCAAGACCGTCGGAGGCACCGTTCTCGCCTGGCAGACCCAGGTCGCCCCCAGCACCAAGGAGCTCTACAGCGTCGTCGTGGACGCGAACTCGGGCCGCGTGCTCTACCGCAGCAGCCTGGTCGACAACGACACCGCGGTCGTCTGGGAGAACTCTCCCGGCGCGATCCGGGGCGGCACCGCGCGGCAGGTGACCCTGCCGAACAGCTGGCTGCCCCAGAACAGCTCGGTGCTCCAGGGCCCGAACGCCCACGTCTTCACCGACGTGAACGACGACAACGCGGCGTCGACGACCGAGGAGATCCGGCCCAGCTCCAAGGGCCACTTCGACTTCAAGTTCAAGACGTTCGCGTCGCAGATCCCCGGCATGCCGTGCGCGACGCGCTACCCCTGCTCGTGGGAGCCCAACACGCCGAACTCCTGGCGCACCAACGCATCCCAGAACGCGACCCAGGTCTTCTACTACGTGAACAAGTTCCACGACCACCTGAAGGCCGCACCGATCGGGTTCACCGCGGCGGCGGGCAACTTCGAGGGGGTCGACGCCGTCGACACCCAGCCGCTCGACGGTGCCAACACCGACAAGGGTCTGCCGGACGGCAACCACGTCGACAACGCCAACATGGGCACTCCGCCCGACGGCCAGGCGCCGACCATGCAGATGTACCTCTTCCACCAGCCCGGGACCAGCTCGGCCCAGGACCCGTTCATCGCCTCCAACGGCGGTGACGAGTCCGACGTGGTCTACCACGAGTACACCCACGGCCTCTCCAACCGCCTCGTCGTCGACGCCAACGGCAACTCGACCCTGGGCAACGTGCAGGCCGGCTCGATGGGCGAGGCCTGGAGCGACTGGTACGCCATGGACTACCTGGTCAACCAGGGCCAGCTCGTCGACACCAACGCGAGCGGCGAGCTGCGGGTCGGCGACTACGTCGGTGCCGGCAAGGACCTGATCCGCACCCAGCCGCTCGACTGCGCGGTCGGCAGCACCTCGGCCAAGTGCCCGGGGCTGCCCGGCAAGACCGGCGGTTACACCTACGGTGACTTCGGCGTCATCGCCGGTGGCCCCGAGGTGCACGCGGACGGCGAGATCTGGGGCGAGACCCTGTGGGACCTGCGCACCAGGATCGGCTCCAGCGCGGCCGAGTCGCTCATCACGCGTGCCATGGAGCTCTCCCCGGCCAACCCGTCCTACCTGGACATGCGCAACTCCATCCTGCAGGCCGACGCGGTCCAGGGCGGCAAGCGCAACGCGGCCATCTGGTCGGTGTTCGCCAACCGTGGCATGGGCTACTTCGCCTCGGCGCTCAACGGGGACGACTCGACGCCGTTCGAGGACTTCTCGATGCCGCCGGCTCCCGGCTCCCCCAAGGGCGCCGTCACGGGCAAGGTCAGTGACGACGCCAGCAAGGCGGCCCTCGCCGGCGCGGTGGTCTCCATCGGCGGGCACGCCTCCTCGCCCGGCTTCAGCGAGTACCTCGCCGCGACCACGGACGCCAAGGGCGCCTACCAGATCCCCGGCGTGCTCTACGGCACCTACCACGACGTCTCCGCCATCAAGTCGGGCTACGACTCCGCGGTGGACACCCTGACGGTGCGCGGCGCCGGCACGACGAAGGACTTCGCCCTTCGCCGCGACTGGGCGGCCAGCAGCGGCGGCGCCAGCGTGGCCGGGTTCAACGGGCCCGACTACACCCCCTTCGGGTGTGGCCCCGCCTCGGCGATCGACCAGTCGCTCGGCAACGGGTGGGGCAGCACGTCGGCCGACCACGCCGGCGGGCCGAGTGACTTCACGGTGACCCCGAAGTACGTCGTCGTGAAGCTGCCGAACCCGGTCAACGTCAGCGCGATCGCCGTCGACCCGGGCAACACCTGCGGCGACGCGGGGAGCTCCTCGACCAAGGACTACCGGGTCGAGACGACGACGGCGACCAGCCCCACCGGCGCCACGTGGAAGCTCGCCAGCTCCGGCAGCTTCACCGCCACCGACCGCCACCGGCTCAACTCGCTGACGCCCGCCACCGGCACCGGCTCGGCGGTCACCTTCGTCCGGTTCACCATGGTCAACCCGCAGGTGCCCGGCGACTTCGCGACCACCTGTGCCGCAGGACCCGGCGTACACCGGCTGCGACTTCATGGACATGAGCGAGCTGGAGGTCTACGGCTCGAGCGCTCCGTGATGACCGTCGCGGGATAGCAGGGAACGACAGAGCAGGGAACGACACTGAGGGGTGCGGCCACACGGCCGCACCCCTCAGTGCTGCCCGGCACCCGGCCTGGGCGGGCCGGTGACGAGCTCGTCGGGGTCCGACGGAATCCCGGCGCTGCGCTCGACGGGTGCGTACGGTGGGTCTGCGCGTGAGTCCTGTCCCGGCTCCGGTCCTCCCCACGAGACCGGCCCGGACCGGGCTCACGGTGCATCTCGACGAACCGGCGGCAGGAGCGCAACGGATGACCCTGGAGAGAGACGAAGCCGAGTCGATGTCGGATCGCGACCCCGCTGTCACCCTGCGAGGGTGTCGGCGGATCCTGGTTCTGGGCCGGACCGGGTCGGGCAAGACCACGCTGGCGCGGGAGCTTGCCGCGGTTGTCGGCGTGCCTCACGTGGAGCTGGACGCGTTGTACTTCGGTCCGCAGTTCAGCACGGTGCCGTTGCCCCTGCTGCGTGAACGAACGAGCGCCGCGATCGCCGGGGACCGGTGGGTGACCGACGGCAACAAGAGCGCGGTCCGCGACCTGGTCTGGCCCCGGGCCGACACGGTCGTCTGGCTCGACTACCCCCTGGCGGTCTCCCTGTGGCGGCTCGGGAAGCGGGCCCTGTGGCGGACCTCGGTGATCAAGGCGGAGGCCGCCGGGACGAGTGGCAAGGCCTCGTTGCCCCGGCAGCTCCTCTCGGCCGCGAAGGGGGTGCTCACGGCGCTCCGGTCCCACGCCGGCCAGCGGCGCGAGTACCCCCGGATGTTCGCCGAGCCGCAGAACCAGCACCTGGCGGTCGTGCGCCTCCGGTCGCCGCGGGCGACCCGCCGCTGGCTGGCGCACGTCATCGAGGGGTAGCAACCGCGGTCCGTCGCCGTGCCGTGACCCTCCTTCCTGCCACGACCGGACGCACCGGAGTGCCCGAATCCGGACATGTTCTGTCCGGATTCGGGCAGCGAGGTGCGTCCGGTCGGGGGTGGGGGGACCGTCCCCGGTCGCCCTGCGGTCACAGGCCGGCGCGGCGCCGCAGGTCGGCCGGGCGGCGCAGCACGATGGTGCGGCCGCGGACCTCGATCAGTCCCCGGGCGGCGAACCCCGACAGGATCTGGTTCACGCTCTGACGGGTGCCGCCGACCATCTGCGCCATGTCCGTCTGGGTCAGGCGCAGCTCGAGGACCTGGCCTGCCGCCGTCGTCGGCCCCCGGCGCGAGCTGCTGGTCGCCCAGCGTGACCAGCAGCTTGGCGACCCGTCCGGTCAGGTCCAGCAGGGCGAGGTCGGCGGCCTGCTCGGTCAGCCGGCGCACCGTGGCGCCCAGCCCCCGGAGCAACGCCTCCGTGACCTCCGGGCGGTCCGACAGGAGGGCCAGGACGGTCGAGCGGGCCACGGCCAGCAGGGTGCTCGGCTCCAGGGCCACCACGGTGGCCGAGCGGGGGCCGCGGTCGATGACCGCGAGCTCGCCGAACGTGTCGGGAGCCCGCAGCGTGGTGAGCATCAGCGTGTCGAGGCCACGGATCCGGACCTGCAGCTTGAGGCGGCCCGACGTCACGACGTACAGGCAGTCGCCCGGGTCACCCTGGGCGAACACGACCGCGCCGGGGCGGTATGACGCCTCGACGCTCTCGTCCGCCACGCGCTGCAGCGCTGCCTCGTCCAGGCTGCCGAAGATCGTGGTCCTCGCCAGCGCGGCGACGGTCGGCGCCAGACTCATCCGGGCCAGGTCACCGGGAGCCGCCGTTCAGGAGCTGCAGCCGGTGGGCGTGACCGTGCCCTTGGCCTCGAGCTTGCCGCCGGAGGGGGACTGGCCGGTGAGGCTGCACCGTCCTGGTCTTGCAGGTCAGGCCGGCCGGGACGGACCCGAAGCGCAGGACCAGGTCGGGACGGTTGTCCGCGTTGACGTCGCGCAGCGCCTTGCCCTTCTTGGCGGCCTTCTTCGGGCCGAACCGGAAGGTCTTGGGGTCGAGCGCGCTGGCGTCCATCGTGGCGGTGGTCAGCACGGCGACGTTCACGTCACCGTGGCCGATCGGCACCTTGTTGGACGACGACCCGGGCACGACGTCGATCGGGGCGAACAGGTAGCAGTCCGTGACGTCCGCGGTGTTGACGCTGCTCTGCGGGTCGCCGTCCTGGATGTTGAGTGCCATGGGCGCCAGGTCCAGGCCCGCGACGCCGTAGCGCAGGGTGAAGGAGCCCAGGTGCGAGACGGTCGCCGTGTTGTTGGGGTCGTCGTCGACGATGATGTCCTCGGGCGCCGGCAGCCGCGGGATCTTGATGGCGGTCCGCATCGCCAGGGGCGGCTTGTCGCCCCAGGCTGCGGGCGGCGGCTGGGCGGCGACCGCCATGGTCTTGTACTGGGGGTCGTTGTCTGCGGTCCCCACGCGCACGGCGCCGCCGAACCGGACCCCGTCGCGGCAGACGTCCCGGAACTCGATCAGGGTGATCGAGGAGTTCTGCCACGTCGCCGCAGCCGTCATGGCCGGGACCAGCACGGCGGAGGAGGCCATCGCCGCCACCAGCCAGGGCCGGTAGCGGGCCCTCCGAGGCGTGGACGTCGTCATGTCGATCACCTCACTGCGGGGGAGGGACGATTGCGTCTTGCGAACTAGGCTAGTAGCGGCCCGCGGCGGCAGGAAGGCGTCGGGCCGCCCGGGCTCTGTCAGATGTCTGACTCCCCGCCACCGCGGGGGCAGCCGGCCCAGGAGATGCGTGTGGGAGCCTCGGATCCGTTCCACTCTCGGGGGTTCGGGTCGCTGCCATCCCGTCTGGACGGCGGTCTGCCGGTGGCCGAGGACCTCCACGGCGTCGTCCTGTTCGCCGACCTGGCCGGCTTCACCACGCTCGGTGAGGCGCTGGCCGCATCCGGGCCGGCCGGGAGCGAGAGCCTGCACGGGCTGCTGAACGGGTACTTCGCCATCCTCATCGACCACGTGGTCGCAGCGGGCGGTGAGGTCACCACCTTCGCCGGCGACGCGCTCGCTGCCGTCTTCGCCGGGTGCGGCCGCGGACCGGACGGGGCCGCGGCCCGCGCCCTGAGGTGCGCGGTCGACATGCAGGACGCGCTCACCGGCGCACCGGCCGTCCAGGTGCCGGGGAACCTGGTCCGCCCGCACATGAGGGTCGGCCTCGGTGCCGGTCCCCTGACGCGCGCGCTCGTCGGTGACCAGGACGCGCGGATCCTGCATGTCCTCGCCGGGGTCGCGCTCGAGCGTGCCGTCGCGGCCCAGGCCCACTCGCAGGAGGGAGAGGTGCTCGCGGATGCCGCCCTCGTCGCCTCGGTCCCGGGTGTGGACGTGGCCACGGCGCGCGGTCCCTGGAGCGTCCTGCGGTCGGGCGCGCTGGCCCGGGGCAGGCCCGCAGCCGGTGAGCCGGGCGGCCTCACGGTCGCCGCCCAGGCCGGCCCGGCGCGTGGCGAGGCCCCCGGGGCGCTGGCTCGCCGGCTCCTCGACGAGCACCGCCTGGTGACCAGCGTCTTCCTCGCCCTGCCGGACATGGGCGTGCCGCAGGACGGTGCGGCCAGGCTGCAGGACTACCTGAGGGTCGCCCTGCCGGTCATCCGGCGCTACGACGGCGAGCTGCGCCAGGTGGACGCGGGCGACAAGGGGTACCAGCTGGTCATCGGCTTCGGCGCCCCGCGCACCGCGGCAGATGACGCCGAACGCGCCGTCGGCTGCTGTCTGGAGCTGGTCCGGCTCCCCACCGCGAGGGGCCGGGCCGGCGTGGCGACCGGACCGGCGTTCTGTGCCGAGGTGGGCACGCCCGACCGCCGCGAGTACGTCGTGATCGGCGACTCGGTCAACGTCGCGGCCCGGCTGGCCCACGTCGCAGCACCGGGAGAGGTCCGCATCGACGCCGCCACCTCGCGTCGCTGCGCGGCCTTCGCCCGTCAACGCCGGCTGGGCCCGCTGCTGGTCAAGGGACGCAGCGTCCCGGTCGAGGCCTTCTGCGTGGAGGGGCTCCGGGAGACGACGCCCGCCCCGGCGATCGTCGTGCCCCCGGGACGTGACGCGTTCGTCGGCAGGGCCGGCGAGCTGGTCGTCGCGCGCTCCTGCCGGGCCCGTGCGTACGACGGCCAGGGCCAGGTGCTGGTGCTCACCGGTGACCCCGGGGTGGGCAAGTCCCGGCTGGTCGCCCAGCTCGTGTCCGAGGCGACCGGCCGCGGTGTCGTCACGGCCGGAGCCGGCGGCGCACCGGGGGACGCCCGGCCGTACCTGGCGTGGCGGCCGATCTGGCGGTCGCTCCTGCTGGACCCGGGGCCGCGCCCACCGACACCGGCCGACGTCGAGGCCGTGGTGGCCGACGGGAGCGAGGACGACCGGGCCCCACTGCTCGGCGCTGTCCTCGGCATCCCCATGCCCGACAACGCGTTCACGGCGTCGCTCACGCCCGCCCAACGGGCCGACGCGACACGGGTGGTCCTGCTCGAGTGCCTCCGCCGGTGCTGCGCCAGGGGGCCGGTGACCGTGGTCATCGACGATGCCCACTGGCTGGACGAGCTCTCGCAGGGACTGCTCGAGCACCTGGCGGCCAACGTCGCAGACCTCCCGATCCTGCTGGTCGTCGCGGCGCGCGAGGAGCCACGGGTGGCCGACCTGCTGACCCGCCTCCGCGCCCTGGCGCACTGCACCAGCGTGTCGCTGCCCGGCCTGGCGCCCGAGGAGGCCGAGCGGCTGGTCAGCGCCCGGGCCGGGTCGGGCAGCCGCGGGGAGGCCCTGCCGCCGGACCTCGTCCGCCGCATCGCGCTCCGCGGCGGCGGCAACCCGCTGTTCCTCGAGCAGCTCGTGACCTGGGCGCGCGACCAGCCCGGTGCTGCGACGACGGACCCGTCGGCGGAGCTTCCCCCGGATGTCCGGCGCCTGGTCCTGGCCCGGGTCGACCGCCTGGTCCCGCGGGGGCAGGCCACGCTCAAGGCCGCCAGCGTCATCGCGGACGCCTTCTCGGCAACGTCCGTGCACGCCTGCCTGGCGGCGGGCACCCCGGAGCAGGTCGAGCGGGACCTGAGGGAGCTGGAGTCCCTGGAGATCCTCAGCACGGAACGCGGCGCGCCCGAGGCGACGTACGGGTTCCGGCACGCCCTCGTGCAGGAGGTGGTCTACGGCTCGCTCAGCGGCGCGTCCCGCGCCGAGCTGCACGAGGCGGCGGGGGAGCACCTCGAGCGGGCGCATGCCGGTGAGCTGCCGGCGTGGGTGGACCGGCTCGCCCACCACTACGGGCGCAGCCGCAACGTCGGGAAGCAGCGCACCTGGTTCCGTGCCGCCGGGGACGCCGCGGCACGCACCTATGCCAACGAGGCCGCGCTCGGCTACTACGAACAGCTGGCCGACGTGCTTCCGGGCGCCGAGAAGGCGGAGGTCCTGGTGCGCATCGGCTCCATCCACCAGCTCACCGGTCGGTGGCGCGAGGCCGAGGAGGTGCTGCGCGCGACGCTGCAGACCGCCGGGACGACGCTGCAGCCGCAGGTCGCGGCGGAGGCCGAGCGCGAGCTCGGGCTGGTGCTGCTGGCCACCCGACAGCACGGCGAGGCGGTGGACCGGTTGCAGTCTGCGGCCGACGCCTTCGCCCGGCTGGGCGACCCGCGCGGGCAGGCAGGCGCGCTCGACCGCCTGGCCTTCGCGCTGTTCGAGCACGGGGACTACCGCGCTGCGCTCGAGGCGGCCCAGCAGCAGCTCGCGGTCGAGGAGTCCCGGCAGGATCCGGCCGGGATGAGCGCTGCCCTCGAGAACAACGGTGTCGTGCACTGGCGCCGCGGGGAGTACGGGACGGCGATGCCCCTCCTGCGCCGGGCGTACGCGCTCGCCCGGCGCTCCGGTGACCGCAGGCTCGTCGTCCACACCGCCAACGACCTGGCCGGGCTGTACGCCGAGCGCGGCGACCACCGCAGGGCGGTGAGGTACCTGCAGGAGGCGATCACGACCGCCGACCACATCGGGTACCGGCAGGCGACGGCCTACCTGACCGGCAACGCCGGCGAGCTCTACCGTGACCGCGGTGACTTCGAGGAGGCGCAACGTCACTTCTCGGCCGGCCTGAGGGCGGCGATCGACATCGGTGACTGGATCACCACGGTGCGCTGTACCGCCGCGCTGGCGATGACCGCTGCGGACCAGGGGGTGGCGGGCCATCGCGACCTGCTGCGGCGGGCGTGCGACATCGCCGGGCAGCTGCACCAGTCCTACGTGCTGGCCGACGTGCTGCTCCGCCGGGCCGAGGCCGCGTTCGACGACGGTGACGCGACCGGCGCCCTTCCCCTCGCGCGGCAGGCGGAGACGGCAGCCTGGCGGCTGTCCGAGCGGGGGCCGACGCTGCGGCCGCACCTGCTCCGGCTGAGGATCGAGGTCGCCCTGGGTCGCACCGGGGCAGCGCAGGCATCACGCGAGATCGCCGACATGGTCCCGGAGTGGCCGGATCCGCCCGAACGGGCGCTGCTGCTGGACACGCTCGCCCGGATCGACCCGGCGGCGCAGGCCCCGGCGCGGGAGGCGGCCGCGCTCTACCGCGAGCTGTACGGCGCGGCGCCGAGCCTTCAGTTCGCGACGGCGTACCGGCGGCTCACGGGCGGCTGCACCGACCTGCCGCCGGCGACGCCGCTGCCACGGCTGGCAGCGGAGGTCACCGACGGCCCGGTGGACCTCGACCACCTGTTCACCCGCGTCGAGCGGCTCGCAGCTGCCGCCCCCGCGCTTCCCTGAGCCGCCTGGGGTGGCCGCGTCCGCGCTGGGCCGCGGCAGGAACCCAAAGCGCCGTAGTTGTAGACGATTTCACCGTTTCGCTTTCAACGTGGAGACCGGCCCGACAGACCTCGCGAGTCCGCGCGGGCAGTGAGCGGCCTTGGCGGGCAACGGGACTGAGCAGACCTTGACAGGCCCACCAGGGAGGAGAACCGTGGATCGTCAAGGCCATCAGCGCTGCACAGCGGTACAGCTGGCCCCACTGCGGGTCCGCCGTGCTGGTCCGGCGGCGGGGCAGCTGCGGTGGGGTGCAACCGGCACGCCGTGCCGGCTTGCGGCGGAGACGAGGTGGCTCATGTTCCCCCAGTCCGCACGTCCCGGGCATCGACGGCACGTCCCCGTCGCAGCGGCCGGCTTCGCCCTGATGGCTGCGATGGTCGGACCTCTGGTGCCACCCGCCACCGCCGGGTCCCTGCCCACGGTGCGAAGCGGGCCGGCCGCCGTGACGGACTCGCGGGCGGTTGCGGGTCTGGCGACGCGCTCGGTGGCGTGGAAGCCGTGCCGCGACGGCTTCCAGTGCGCAACGGTTCGTGCGCCGCTGGACTACGACAACCCGGGCGGGGCCACGGTCTCGCTGTCGGTGATCCGTCGTCCTGCGGCCACCCGGAGTGAGCGGATCGGGTCGCTGATGGTCAACCCCGGCGGCCCGGGCGTTTCGGGTGTCGACTTCGTCCGCGACCTGGTCAAGTTCCTTCCGCCGGTGCTGCGGGCACGCTTTGACGTCGTCGGCTTCGACCCCCGCGGCGTCAGGCGCAGCACCCCGGTGCGCTGCTTCAGCACCGCCGCCGAGGCGGACGCGGTGCGGCCACCGTTCACGTTCCCCGTCACCCCCGCCGAGGAGCAGCTGCAGCACCGATACCTCACCAGGCTCGGGGCCGCGTGCGCCCGCCACGCGGGCGCCATCCTGGCTCACGTGTCCACCGCCGACGCCGCCCGCGACATGGACTTCCTGCGGGCGGCGCTCGGTGACCGGAAGATGAGCTACTGGGGGCTCTCCTACGGTTCGATGCTGGGGCAGACCTACGCCAACCTCTTCCCGGACAAGGTCCGAGCCCTGGTCATCGACGGGGTCATCGACCCGCGCACGTGGGTCGGTCGCGGCGCCGCCGGCAAGACCGTCCCCATCGGGGCCCGGCTGCGCAGCGACGTCGGCGCGCAGAAGACGCTGAACGAGTTCTTCCGCCTGTGCGACCAGGCCGGGCCCGCCGGCTGCGCGCTGGCCGGGAGCTCAGGCAGGCGGTACGCCGCCCTGGCCGCGAGGCTCCGCGCACACCCCCAGGACGTCCCCGGCGGCACGGTCACCTACGCGCGCTTCGTGACCGTCACCCTGGGGTCTCTGTACGCCAGCCACACCTGGCCTGACGCGGCCACCCTCATCGCCGACCTCGAGAGGCGGGCGAAGCCGGCGGTGCTGGCGCGCGACCTCGCCACCCTCCGCAGCGAGCTCGGCCTGGCAGCAGACGCGCAGGAGCCGTATCCGAACGTCCTCGAGGGGAAACCCGCCGTCGCCTGCTCGGACAGCCGCAACCCCGACACCTTCACGGCATGGACGACGACGGCGGCGCGCACCGAGCGGCAGCACGGGTACTTCGGCCGGCCGTGGACGTGGTCGTGGAGCGAGTGCCTGACCTGGCCGAAGACAGCCGGTCAGGACCGGTACGTCGGCCCGTGGACCGCCCGGACCGCTCGGCCGGTGCTGGTGGTCGGCAGCTACTTCGACCCGGCCACCCGCTACGGCGGCGCGGTCGCGGCCTCCCAGCTGCTGCCGAGATCGCGGCTGTTGACCTACGCCGGCTGGGGCCACGGTACCTACCTGGCGGGGAACTTCTGCGTGGACAGCGCGGTGACCCGCTACCTGGTCACGGTCCGCACCCCGGCGGCAGGGAAGGTGTGCCGTCCCGAGGGATCGCCCTTCGGCCCCGAGGCGGCGGTCAGTGGCAGCGGTGCGGCGGCGGTCATCGCTGCGGCAACCCTGCCCGAAGCCGTGCGGCGGGCACTGATGCGCGGGTAGGCGCCGGGCTCCGGCGTAGGTTCCGGGCCACCGGGGAGCGGCGTCCGGAGGCGGAGCAGCGTCCGGGGTCGGAGCGCCGTTCAGGACAGGCAGCCGGTGGGCACGACCCTGTCGCTGGCCTCGAGCTTGCCGCCGGAGGGGGACTGGCCGGTGAGGCGCACCACCCTGGTCTTGCAGGTCAGGCCGGCCGCGACGGACCCGAACCGCAGGACCAGGTCGACGCGGTGGTCCCGGTTGACGTCGCGCAGGGCGCTGCCCTTGGCGGTGGCCTTCTTCGGGCCGAACCGGAAGGTCTTGGGCTTCAGGCGGTCGGCGCGCATGGTGGCGGTGGCCAGCACGGCGACGGACACCTGACCGTGGCCGATCGGCACCTTGTTGGGCGACGTGCCGGGCTGGACGTCGATCGGGGCGAACAGGTAGCAGTCCTTCACGTCCGCGTGGTTGACGCCACTGTGCACGTTGCCGTCGCGGAGGTTGAGCGCCACCGGGGCCAGCTTCAACGGACCGTCCCGGTAGCGGAGGGTGAAGGAACCCTCGTGCGAGACCGGCACGTCCCCCTCGTTCTCGGTCGGCACCGTCGCCCCGTAGGGCGCCCTCGGGATCCCGATACGGGTCCTCATCACCAGGGTGGACCTGTCCGCCCACGTGGCGGGCGCCGGCTGGGCGGCGACCGCCCAGTCCCGGAACACGGGGCTGGTGTCCCCGTGGTCCGCGCGGATGGCCCCGCCGAAGCGGATGCCGTCGCGGCAGACGTCCCGGAACTCGATGAAGGTGATCGTGGAGTTCTGCCACGTCGCCGCCGCCGTCACGGCGGGCACGACGCACGGCGCAGGAGGCCACCGCCGCCACGAGCCAGGGCCGGTGGCGGGCCCTGCGGGGCCGGGACGTCGTCATGTCGATCACCTCGCCGGGGAAGGAGACGATGGTGCGGCTCGTTGTCCACGCTAGTCGCGCCCCGCTGCGGCAGGAAGGCGTCGGGCCGGCCGGAGGCTGTCCGATGCCCGACTCCTTCTCGCGGTGCGGGCGCCGAGGTCACGAGGTGGTGATCCTGAAGCTGACCCGGTTGATGACGTGCGTCCCGTCGCCCACCAGCTGGTTGTCGCTGGCCGTCTGGTCGGACTCCACGTCCACGAGCGGGTCGTCGAAGGAGACGGTGTACTCCAGGTGCCTGTTCTCGCGCGGGGACAGCTGGGCGCGCAGCCTCGTGGCGCTCTCGTCCCGGTTGACGAGGTCTCCGTTGCTGCCGACCTCGTAGATCTTGCCGTCAGAGGACACGCTGTAGAGCACCTCGGTGACCCCGTCGACGGTGATCGCGAGGCCGTGCACACCACCGCTGGGGGAGACGACCTGCCCGTCGCATCCCTGGTCCTGGGGCTTCCACTCGCCGAACTGGTTCTCGGTCTGGTAGCAGATGTGGGGAGACGATCCGGCCCGGTCCGCGGCCGTGTTGGCAAGCGCGGCTCCGGCGGTTCCACCGGCGACGAGGGTCGAGGTCACGACGGCGACGCCGATGATGCTGCGCAGGTGGTTCATGGTTGTTCCCTTCGAGTCGAACGCCGGCCCTGATGCCGCGTGCGAACAGGAACAACAGTGGCGTCGCCGTACCGCCGTCAGAATCTCGACGCTGACGCTGCGAGTGTTCCCGTCCTGACAGACGGCGACCGCTACCGGCGGCGTCGTCCCGGGGGGCACACTTCGGGGGTGGACCCGCCCCTCCTGGCCGCGCTGGACGACGAGACCCGCCGGTCCCTGCGGGATGCCGCGCAGCGGCGCCACTTCCGCCGGGGCGAGGTCCTCTTCCACGCCGGCGACGCGGCGAACAGCATGCACCTGCTGCGTCTCCGGCCACGTCAGCGTGCAGGTCACCACACGCGCCGGGGACACCGCGATCCTCACCGTGCTCGGCCCAGGGGCCTCGTTCGGCGAGATGGCGCTGCTGGCCGAGGAGGCCGAGCGGTCCGCCACGATCACCGCGCTGGACCCGGTGGAGACGCTCGTGGTGGGGCGGAGCCACTTCCTGCGGCTGCGGGCCACCCACCCCGCCATGGACCGGTTCCTCGTGGACCTGCTGGCCGGCTACATCCGGCGGCAGGACGCGCGGCTGGTCGAGGCGTTGTACGTCCCGGTCGAGAAGCGCGTCCTGCGCCGGGTCCTGGCCATGAGCCGCCTGTACGGCGACGGCGCGGCCGGCACGGTCATCCCGTTGACCCAGGACATCCTCGCCAGCATGGCCGGGACGACGCGCCCCACCGCCAACCAGGTGCTGCGCAGCGCCGAGCAGGAGGGGCTGATCAGCATGGGACGGGCGCAGGTGCGGATCGAGGACCCGCGCGGGCTGGCGAAACGCGCCCGGTGACCCCCTCCCGTCGCCTCCCTTCGCCCCCTCTCGCCGACCGGACGCACCGGAGTGCCCGAAATCGGACATGTCGTGTCCGGATTCGGGCAGCGCGGTGCGTCCGGTCGGGCGGTCCAGGCAGCGGGCGGTCCAGCAGCCGGGCGACGGTTGACTGGACCGCCTCCGCCGGACGTAGCATCGAATCGCCGCACGCCGGACCGCGGTATGACCACGCGATGCGGACCGGTGGGTGAGGCGACCAAGGAGGCTCGATGAGCGCCGGTGCCCGTGAGGGACCCCTGTGCGCGGACCCGGCGCACACCCCCTGCGGTCCCGTGGGCGTGGTCCTCCGCCGGCGGGCCCGGTCGGGTGGGTTCCCGGCGTGACGTCGCGGCCCGTCGTGATGTCGGTCGACGACGACCCGTCGGTCAGCCGCGCCGTGGCCCGGGACCTGCGCCGGCACCTCGGCGACGACTACCGCGTCGTCCGCGCGGAGTCCGGTCCGGACGCGCTGGAGGCGCTGCGCGAGCTGACCGTGCGCGGGGAGTCCACGGCCCTGCTGCTGGCCGACCACCGGATGCCCGGCATGACGGGGGTCGAGTTCCTGGAGCAGGCGATGGACCTCGTGCCCGGAGGCCCGGCGCGTCCTGCTCACCGCGTACGCCGACACCGACGCCGCCATCCGCGCGATCAACGACGTGGACCTCGACCGCTACCTGCTCAAGCCCTGGGACCCGCCGGAGGAGCACCTCTACCCGGTGCTCGACGAGCTGCTGACCGAGTGGCGTGCGCGGGCCCGGCCGGTGTTCGAGGGGCTGACGCTGGTCGGCCACCAGTGGTCGGAGCCGACCCAGGTGGCCAAGGAGTTCCTCGCGCGCAACCAGGTCCCCTACCGCCACCTGGACGTGCGCAGCGACGACGCGCAGCGCCTCCTGGCCGCGGCGCGGCTGCAGCCCGACGCCGACGCGCTGCCCGTGGTGTTCCTGCCCGACGGTGTCGTCCTTCGCCGGCCCTCGGTGAGGGACCTGGCCGAGCGGGTGGGGTTGTCGACCACGGCCGGCAGCCCGTTCTACGACGTCGTGGTCGTCGGAGGCGGGCCGGCCGGTCTGGGTGCCGCCGTCTACGCCGGGAGCGAGGGCCTGCGCACGCTGCTCGTCGAGCAGGCGGCCACCGGCGGCCAGGCGGGGCAGTCGAGCCGGATCGAGAACTACCTGGGCTTCCCGCGCGGCGTCTCCGGCGCCGATCTCGCGCAACGCGCCCGCGAGCAGGCGGTGCGGTTCGGGGTCGAGATCGTCACGGCCACGAAGTGCAGCGGCATCCAGCCGCAGGGGGACGGGCGCGTCGTCCGGTTCGCCGACGGCGCCGAGGTGACGGCCCACGCCGTCGTCCTGGCCACCGGGGTGTCGTACACGCGGCTGCCGGCACCCGGCGTCGACGAGCTGGCGGGGCGCGGCGTCTACTACGGCGCGGCAGCGCACGAGGCGGTGAACTGCCGCGGTCAGGTGGTGCACGTCGTCGGGGCGGCCAACAGCGCCGGGCAGGCGGCGCTGCACTTCGCGCACGTTCGCCGACCGCGTGGTGATGCTGGTCCGCGGCGACTCGCTGCGTCGGTCGATGTCGGAGTACCTCGTCCGGCGGATCGAGGAGGCGCCGAACATCACCGTCCGCACGTGCACCGAGGTCGTGGGTGGCGGCGGCTCGAAGCACCTGGAGCACCTCGTGCTGCAGGACACCGCGACCGGCGAGCGGGAGCAGGTTCCGGCGGCGTGGCTGTTCGTGTTCATCGGGGCCCTGCCCCAGACGGAGTGGCTGGGGGAGGCCTTCGTCCGGGATGCCCGCGGCTTCCTGCTGACCGGCCCGGACCTGCTGGGCCGTGAGGGGTGCCGCCCCGCCGGGTGGCCGCTGGACCGTGACCCCTACCTGCTGGAAGCCAGCGTGCCCGGCGTCTTCGTCGCGGGCGACGTCCGCGCCGCCTCGGTCAAGCGGGTCGCCTCCGCCGTCGGCGAGGGGGCGCTCGCCATCACCCTCGTCCACCGCTACCTGGGGGAGTCATGACCGAAACCGTCGACCGCGAGGAGCTGCGCGGCCTCTTCCTCTTCGAGGCGCTCACCGACGAGCAGCTGGACTGGCTGGCCCAGCGGGGAAGCCGCCGCGTGTACGACGCCGGCGCCACCGTCCATCGCGAGGGTGAGCCCGGCACGGACCTGTTCGTGCTGCTGGACGGGGCGGTGCGGTTGTCCCGCCTGGTGCGGGGCGAGGACCTCGTCATCAACGAGACCGACCACCGCGGCGCCTACTCCGGCGCGATCCGGGCGTACGTCGAACCGGACGCGCCGTACAGCAACAGCGTCGTGACCACGCGCCCCAGCAGCTTCTTCGTGCTGCCCGCGGGCGAGTTCGCGACCTTCATGCGCACGTGGTTCCCGATGGCGGTGCACCTGCTCGAAGGGCTCTTCCTCGGGATACGCAACACCGAGGCGACCGTGCGCCAGCGCGAGCACCTGGCCCAGCTGGGGACGCTCTCGGCGAACCTGGCGCACGAGCTGAACAACCCTGCGGCTGCTGCGGTTCGGGCGACCGAGCAGCTGCGCGACCGGGTGGCCGGCATGCGGCACAAGCTGGGCATGATCGCCGAGGGCAGGGTGTCGGCGGACACGATCGCCTGCCTCGTGTCCGTGCAGGAGGCCGCCGTCGAGCGGGCCGCCAAGGCCCGCCACGAGCACCGGACCCCGATGCAGGAGGCGGACCTCGAGGACGTCCTCGTCGACCGGCTCGACGCGCTGGGGGTCGTCTCGGCCTACGAGCTGGCCTCCGTGTACGTCGCCGCGGGCCTGGACGTCAGCTGGCTGGACCGGGTCGTCGCGGAGCTGGGGGAGGACCAGGTCGACGGCGCGCTGCGGTGGTTGGCCTACACCCTGGAGACCGAGTCGCTGATGGACGAGATCCAGGACGCCACCGGGCGCATCAGCACACTGGTCGCCTCGGTCAAGCAGTACGCCTACCTCGGCGGCTCCTCCGTGCAGGAGGTCGACGTCCACGTCGGGCTGGACAGCACCGTGGTCATGCTCGGTCACAAGCTGCAGGGCGTGGAGGTGGTGCGGGAGTACGACCGGACGCTGCCGAAGGTGCCTGCGTACGCCGCCGAGCTGAACCAGGTGTGGACCAACCTGATCGACAACGCGGCCGACGCGATGGGCGGACGCGGGCGCCTGCTGCTGCGCACGCGTCGGGAGGGCGACTCCGCCGTGGTGGACGTCTGCGACGACGGTGCCGGGATGCCCGACGCCGTCCAGCCGCAGGTGTTCGACGCGTTCTTCACCACCAAGGCACCGGGGGAGGGCAGCGGCCTCGGGCTCGACAGCGCCCGCCGCATCGTCGAGAAGCGGCACCACGGTCGTCTGTCGTTCACCACCGGCGTGGACGGTACGACGTTCGAGGTCCGTCTTCCGCTGGTGCAGCAGCTCGCGTAGACCGCGCGATGAGTTCTGCTGCGCGGACCGGCCTCATCCTGCGGTGGGCTCGACGCGAGCCACCAAGTACGTCGCGTCGCGGAGTCGGCCAACGCCTGATCTCGGACGGCATCATCCCCTCCGGGCTGAGGCTCGTCGACAGCCGGGTCTCCACACCGGAGTGTGAGCTCATGGCGCGTGAGCGTCCCGTTCGACCTCGTCCGGACGGAGACCACGACATCTTCGCCGCGCACTGGCCGCACGCCTCGGAGGCCGACGGCGCCAAGCCGTTGAACGACGCCACCAAGTACGTCGCGTCGCGGAGTCGGCCCACGCTGGAGTGGCGCAACTCGGTCCTGATCGAGGGAGACGTGGCCGAGGGCGTTGCGGCGCTGAAGCAGCAGGACGGGCCGGAGCTGCAGGTCCATGGCAGCGGCGAACCTGGTCCAGACGTTGTTGCGCCACGACCTCGTCGACCAGTACCGGCTGTGGATCTTCCCGCTCGTCCTCGGGTCCGGCAAACGCCTGCTTCTCGGACGATGAGCGCCACGTCCCCGCTCGGCAGAGGCCCGCTTGGTCACCTCGGTGGCCACCGTCCCCAGCAGCCGATCGGCGAGCGAGCGGTCATGGATGGCCCCGAGCACGATCAGGTCCGCGGAGCGCTCCTGAGCGGTGGCGATCAGCGCCGTGGACGGCTCCCCGTCGACGAGGAGGGTGGCGGAGACCGTCGCCCCCTCGTCCCTGGCGGTGGCCATGGCGGCGTCGACGGCACGTCCGGCCGCCTCGCGGCCGAGGACCTGCCCGCTGCGCGGGTCGCCGCCGAGGGTGCGCACGTTCATGGCCTCGGCCCGACGGGGCATCTGGGCGAACGCGCAGACGATGACGAGGTCGGCGTCGTCCCGGACGGCGAGCCAGGCGGCTCGCGCGACCACGGCGGCGGCGAGCTCGGATCCGTCCGTGCCGACGACGATCGTGCGGTAGTCCTTCATGGGCATGGCGATCCTCCTCAGTGCGCGGCCGACGGCATGTAGCTGACCTCGTCGACGTCACGGACGATCGGCGGTTCCTTGATCCAGAGCATGGTCAGCCCCGCCAGACCGAGGAGGACGCCGGCGAACCGGATGGCGTTGTTGGGGTTCGTCGCCGAGGACGTTCGTGTAGATCGCTCCGAAGGTGACGGACTGGATCAGCATCGGGACGACGATCATCATGTTGATGATCCCCATGTAGACGCCGTACCGGGTCGAGGGGATCATCCGGACCGCCATGATGTAGGGCACGCCCATGATCGAGGCCCACGCGATCCCGAGACCGATGATCGGGATGAAGAGCAGGTACTTGTTGCTCGACCGACGGCGAAGATCACCAAGCCCGACGGCGGCCAGCAGCAGGCACACGCAGTGCACCACCTTGGCGCCGCGTCGGCGCGCGAAGGCGACCAGCGAGAAGGCGACGCTGAACGTGACGATGTTGTACCAGCCGTTGACGAGGCCGGTCCACGCGACGGCGTCCTCCTTGCCCTGCGTCGTCGGCGGGAAGACGACTTCTGGCGATGGACAGCGCGACGAACTGCCAGTAGCAGACCATGCCGTACCACTGGAACAGGTAGACCAGGGCCAGCTTGCGCAGCTCGGGCGGCATCTCGCGCATCGCCTCGCCGATCTCCTTCACCGCCGGGCCGAAGCCGCCCTTCTTCGCCCGCAGCGCGGCGAGCTCCTCCTGCGACTGGCGGGATCTCCGGCGTGGTCAGCACCGAGACCAGGACCGTCCCGATCGAGCAGACCGCGCCGAGCATGAACGACCCGACCACCCAGTACGGGATGCCGGCCTCGGTGGCGCCCGTCGATCAGCTGCTGGAAGACGAACAGCGAGATGTTGGCGAGCGTGATGCCGAGGCCGGTGAAGAACGACTGGGCGAGGAAGCCCTTGCCCAGCTGGGACGGCGGCAGCTTGTCGGCGATGAACGCCCGGTACGGCTCCATCGCCGTGTTGTTGCTGGCGTCCAGGAGCCAGAGCAGCAGCACGGCCATCCAGACCGCGGTGACGAACGGGAACAGGAACAGGCAGAGGCTGCAGCCGATGGCGCCGACGAGGAAGAACGGCTTGCGGCGACCCCACCGAGGGCTCCACGTGCGGTCCGAGAGTGCCCCGATGAAGGGCTGGATGAACAGGCCGGTGATCGGTCCGGCGAGGTTGAGGATCGGCAGGTCGCCGGGATCGGCGCCGAGGAACTCGTAGACCGGGTTCACCGCGGTCTGCTGCATCCCGAAGCTGTACTGGATGCCGAAGAACCCGAGGTTCATCAGCAGGATCTGCCGCATGTTCATCAGCGGCTTCTGCCGGACGATCGCGGTGTGCTGCAGGCTGGACCGCTGCTCCGTCGAACTCATGACGTGGCCTCCTGCCGGCCGCTCTTGACGAGGAAGTCCTGAAGCCGGGTCAGTTCCTTCTCCCAGCCCTCGCCGTGCCAGCCGGCGACGTCGGGTTCGTAGGGCCCCTGGATGATCCGGACCAGCGTCCCGTCACGACCGGTCCTGGCGAACTCCACCCGCAGCTCGAGCGGTACGTCCGGGTCGATGCCGGGGTCGCCGGTGATCCGCTCCCGCGACACGAAGACGTCGGGGTCGAAGTACTCGGTGTAGACGCCGTCGGTGCCCACCCGGGTGCTCGGGATCGCTGTCGCGCACCTTGACGTGATAGTGGTGGCCGCCGAGCCTCTGCTCGCCCCTCACGCTGTCCGTCTCCACGTGCCAGCCCGGGGAACCGCGCCACTGGGCCAGCTGCGACGGATCGGTCCATGCCCTGAAGACTTGCTCGCGGGGGTAGTCGAACTGGCGCTCCACCGTGACGATGACGTTTGCCGTCAAGGGGTCCTCCTCAGTACGCGACGGTGTCCTTCGGCCGTGCTCGTGAGTCCCGGGCCGTCGCGTATCGGGAGTCCAGGGTCTGTCGCGCGACGCTGGTCAGCCGGGTCTGCGGTGGCCTGCGCACGGCGTTCGCGGGAGCGAGGTCGTCTCGGATCTGCTGATCAGAGCGTTTGCACGTAGAGTGTGACATGGGTCACGTCCCCGACAAGGGTGAGCCCGATTGATGATTCTGTGCGGCAACGTGTTACCGGCGGTAGGATCGGAAGGAAGGTCGATGAAAACGTTTTCACCGCGCTGACATTTCAGGCCGGCTCCCAGGAGTCGGAGTGGGTCCGCGTGGTGAGTCGTGAGCCCTGAGCCCGGCCGGGAGTCGACGGCCCACCGGTCCAGCATCCTCGACGTCGCCGCCCTGGCCGGCGTCTCGCCCGCCACCGTCTCCCGGTCCCTGCGCGGACAGTCCAAGGTCGCTCCGCAGACCCGCCAGCGCGTGCTGGAGGCGGCGCGGGAGCTGTCCTACGTCGTCTCGCCCCAGGCCTCCGGCCTGGCTTCGGGCCGCACCCGTGCCGTCGCGATCGTCGTCCCGTTCATCACCCGCTGGTTCTTCAGCACCGTCGTCGCCGGCGTGACCGACGTCCTGCGGGAGAGCGGCTACGACGTCATGCTCTACCACCTCGGCAGCGCGCACGACCGCGACCGCTTCTTCGAGCGGATGCCGCTCGCCCGTCGGGTCGACGGCATCCTGACCCTGTCCATGCCGCTCACCGACGAGCACACGCTGGCGCTGCGCGCCCTCGACATCCCGCTCGTCAGCGTCGGCTCGCACGTGCCCGGCTCACCCTCGGTGCGCATCGACGAGGTCGCGGCGGCACAGACCGCGGTCAACCACCTGCTGCACCAGGGACACGAGCGCATCGGGTTCATCGCGGGCGCACCGGACGACCCCGGCTTCGGGTTCGTCTCCTCCCCGCACCGTCGCCGGGGCTACGAGCACGCCCTGCAGGCCGCCGGGCTCACGGTCGACCCCGACCTCAGGTCACCGGTAGCTACGGCGTCGAGGGCGGCGCGGCAGCGATGGCGCAGCTCCTGTCCGGGCCGATGCTCCCGACCGCGGTGTTCGCCGAGTACGACGAGCTGGCCATCGGTGCGCTGTGGGCGCTGCGCCGGGCCGGGTTGCCGGTGCCCCAACGGATGTCGGTCGTCGGCATCGACGATCACGAGATGGCTCAGGTCCTCGACCTGACCACCGTGGCACAGGACGTCAAGGAGCAGGGCGCGGTCGCCGCACGGCTGCTGCTGCGCACCCTGCAGGCGTCGTCCGGGCCGACCGGCGACGACGACGTCGTCCTGCCCTCGTGGCTCGTGCTCCGAGGCAGCACGGCGCCGCCGCCGTCGCGCCGCACCTCGGCCGTCCGTCGTCGCGGACGCTGACCGCGACCGGCTGGAGTGCTGGGTTGGTGCCCCATGCCGGGGACGTGCTGATTTGATGTCCGCCATGGTCGACATCGGGGAAGTGTCTCCGCTCGACGAGGCCGGGTTTGCGCGATGGCACGCAGCGTTGGCGTCCAGAGGCCGCGATGGCGAGGGCGCCGCCGCCGTGTCGTCCTTGCAGGAGCTGACCGCCTCACTGGCGGTGCCGTCGCCGGTGAAGCGGCGTATCGCCGTGGGCGCCTTCCTGGACGGCGGTTGCGTGGGGGGCATGTTGTTCGAGATGCCTCTGCAGTCGGACCTCGAGACGGTCCTGACCCTCTACCTTCCGCGCACCCGGCCGGAGCACGCCCACCAGGACGACACGCTCGTGCTGCGGGCGCATCGTGGCCACCGCCTGGGGTCGAGGCTCAAGGTCGCCAACCTGCGCCAGCTGGAGCGGCTTCCCGTCTCGGACATCGCCGCTCGCCGGTGGCTGCACACCTACACCGCGCAGGGAAACGCGCCCATGCAGGCCGTCAACGCCCGCTTCGGCTTCCGCAGGGTCGAAGTGGCGCACGAGTTCGAGAGAGCAGGCTCCGGCGGCGCGGGACGGAGCTGACGCAGCGCCGTCATCGGCTGTGGCCCCTGGACCTCGGTCGTCCGCGCGAGCCCGTCAGCCGAACCCCGGGTCGAAGGGCTGCTTGTCCGCCTTGCAGACGGTGCCCTTCGGCGGGGTGATCAGCTCGACCAGGTACTTCACCCTTGCCTTCTCGACGCAGGCGCTGGGGTCCTGGAAGCTGACGTGGCCGTAGCCGTCGTGGGTGAGCAGCACGGCGTTTCCCAGCAGGCGCTCGGAGCGACGCGCGTTGACATACGCCGTGTTGGGGTCGTACCGCGTGCCGATCAGCAGGATCGGGTTGGGGGTCGAGGCGCTCCAGGGCCCCCGGTAGCTGTCCTGGCCGCGAACCGGCCAGGAGGCGCAGGGCGCCCACAGCCACCAGCCCGTCACGCGGCCCTGGAGTCGGCTGACCCGGTCGAACCGGCGGATCACCCGGGGCCATGCCCGGGACCCGCGAAGGGCCGGCGCGTCGGCGCACGAGATGGCCGCCGACGTCGTTGCGGCCGACCAGCCTGCCGGCGTGAGCCACTTGCGAGCCTCGGTCTCGAGCGCCGAACCGTCGCCGCCCAGGGCGGCGTCGAGATCCTTGGCGTCCTGCGGCCACAGTGCCGGGCTCCTCATCGGGGAGAACTGCGAGAGCAGCAGATCGCCGTAGCTGAGCTCACCCGGTGGTCTGGATGTCGGGGCCGGGATCGACGCGCGCTTTACCCGCGCGAACAGTCGCCTGACGCGCTCGGCTGCGGGGCGGGAACGACGGGCGAGTGCACAACGCTCGGGCCCGGCTTTGTCACAGAGGGAGAGGAACTTGTCGAACACCTCGTCACTCCCGATGACATCCCCGGCGACCCTCGATTCCGCCCCCTTCGAGTACCGGACCGGATCGACAATGCCGTCGAGCATCATTGCCCTGACCCGGTCGGGAAACATGTTGGCGTAGGTCTGGCCGAGATAGGTGCCGTACGAGAGGCCGACGTAGGTGAGCTTGCGGTCGCCGACCAGCTGGCGCAGATGATCGAGGTCGCGGACGGTGTCGGCGGTCGAGATGTGAGGCAGGAGCCAGCCGCTGACCTCGCCGCAGCGCCGCGCCAGAGCGGCGGTCTTGCGCCGGAAGCGCTCCGAGGCGGCCCTCGTGGTGGGGATCGCGGCGCCCGCCCAGAACCTCGCCTCGCTCCGCTTGCTGCGGAAGCAGCGCACAGGTGTGCTGGCATTGCTGCCACGGGGATCCCAGCTGACGACGTCGAATCGACCGTCGCCCCAGGCGTCGAGCCCGGCAGGGTCGCCCCGCACCAGGGCGACGCCGCTGTCGCCTGGTCCGCCCGGGTTGATGAACATCGTGCCCATCCGCTGGTCCGGCTTGCTGGCGAGGTGGCGGATCAGCGCGAGGCTGATCGTGCGCCCGTTCGGGCGGTCCCAGTCCAGCGGCACACGGATCCGGGCGCACTGAAGCTCCTTCGGCGGCCCACACGGAGTCCACGCGATCGGGGCACCAACAGTCGGCCGGGGCGATCCGGGCCCAGCGGCAACCGCGTTGCCGGTGGGGAGCGGGTCGCCTGCGGAGAGCGTGGCGGCAAGGACTCCAGCGAGCGCCACTGAGGCCAGCAGGCCTCTCCGGGCACTGCCGACGACGGCCCCCCGGCGTGACGAGTTCGTGGGACCTCCCTCCGGCTGGGGATCGGCCGGTGACTCATCCCCACGCTACATCGTGGAGATCACTTCGGCGGGAGCGATCGGGCGTAGGTGAGGCCGTGACTCACCCAGCGCCGCAGCTCGTCGTCCGTCTCGATCGACTCGACGTCCACACGCAGCCAGCCGTCCATCTCCCGGCCGCGCATGACAAACCGGCGCACGTGCTCCTGGTCGACCAGCGAGTCAGCCTGGCCCGGATCGATACGCAGGAGCAGGCCGCCCTGGCCACTGGCGCTGACCGCCATGTTCCCGTTCACCAGGAACGCGAGCCCTCCGAACATGCGCTTCTCGCCGAGGCCCGGTTCTCCCTCCACGACTTCCCGGATCCGGTGAGCAAGCTCCTCGTCGTACGCCATGCCGGCAGTATGGCGCGGTGTGCTGGCCGCACTCCCCGAAGGACCGGGGTCCCTCGGGGGAGTGCATGCCCGATGTCGTACCAAGGCCCGCTGGTCGACTGGCTAGGGTCCACCTCCATGGGACGCATCTCCAGCGAGGACGCCTGCGATCTGCTCCGCCGAGCTGGTCTTGCCGCGGGGGCCGTCCTCGGCTCGGGCATGGAGGGGGTGGTGGTCTCCCTGGACGCCGACCATGTCGCCAAGGTCTGGTTCGACCGTCCCGAGGACGAGGTGTCCCGGCTCAAGGTCTTCTACGACGCCGCCGGCCGCAGCGCGCGACTCAGGCTCGCCGAGATCGAGCGCGTCGTCTCCGTGGACGGCCATACCGTCTCGGTCGAGCGATTCGTCGCCGGCCGTCGCCTGAGTGAGCAGCCCAGCGGGGGTCAGCGCACCGTCACCCGCGCAACGATCGACGGGCTCGGCGATGCGCTCGACGCCCTCGCAGGGGTGCCGAGGGACCCAGCCCTGTCCAGCCTGTCAATCCTTCCCGGGGAGTCACCCTTCGGCCCCGGGGCGGCCTTCCCGGAGTCGCTGGCGGGTCTCGTCCGGCGCCGTGTCCCACCCGTGGCCGACGCCCTCGACGCTGCCTTGGGCGGCACGCTTGCCTCGACGTTGGCGCAGGTGCAGGACGAGCTCTCGGAGCTGCGCCCTCGCCGCGAAGGCCTCGTCCACGGTGACCTGATCCCCGACAACGTCCTTCTCGCCGGCGAAGGGATCCCCGGCGTCATCGACTTCGGCTTCCTCACCACCTACGGCGACCCTGACTTCGATGTCGCAGTCGCCCCGGCGATCTACGACATGTACGGCCCCACGGCCGCCGAGAACACCCGGACGCTCACGGAGGCCCTCGCCGCACGGTTCGGCACGAGGGAGAGCACGATCGCCACGTACCGCAAGGCCTACGCGTTGGCCACCGCGGGATGCTTCGGCAGCGGCCCCGAGGACGGCCACTTTCGTTGGTGCGCGCGCCAGCTCGGCGGTCTCGCCTGAGAAGGCGACTACCCATGAGCTCCGCCCGGACCTGAGCGCACGGTCCACCACATGGCGTGCTGCTGCGTTCTGACCGGGACCCGGGCGGCTCGGCGGCTGCTCGCTCTGCGGCCTGGGTGGACGTTCAGAGGGCTGGGTTGAGATTGATCAGGTAGCTCATCCCGACAGGGTCCGCCCGTCGACTCAGTTGGTCGACGACCTCCGCTCGAACCACTGCACCCCTGGTGACCTCATCGCCCAGCCCGTTCAGCGGGACGAGCGCATGCTGTTCCAGCCTGATGTCAGTCACCTGCCAGTCCCGGCGTGCGTCCGGAAACCCGAAGGCGTCCCACTCGTAGCTGGGTACCACCTCGAGGGGGCCGACGATGCTGGCGCGCGTGCCCACGTCGGGGACGTGAAAGCTGGGCGAGTAGGGCTCCATCCCGTGTGAGTCACGGCTCTGAGGGGACACCCGGAAGGTGTCGGGCTCGGCGAGGACAAGGAAGTCACCGGCATCAAGCAGGACGCTGCTCGGTTGACGGCCCCACGTCACAACCCCGGTCAGCCGGTACAGCGGAGACCCTGCTGCGCCGCGCTCTGTCAGCTCGACGACCCCGGCGGCCGCGTCCGACGCCGCGATGCTCCGGCACGCTGCCCGAAGACCAACAGCGCGAAGCACGTCCCCTGCCCGCAGCTCCGGGATCTGACCGTCTCCGACGATCCACGGCTCAAGACTCACCCACATGTCGCGAGTATGACGTCGCCGTTCGGGCCACGTCCCGCAACTCGGCCGCGCCGAGCTTCACTCTCCGCGGCAGACTCGGAGGTTGCAGTGGCAGGGGTGATGAGTGCATGAATACGAGAAAGCCATCCGCGCAGCGCAGACCCGCCGATAGCCTCGGGCCACATCGACGACCGAGGAGCGCCCGTGGCCGACACCGGACAGATGATCGAGAACCCGGTGACGGGTGAGCGGATGACGTTTCGGCGCACCTCGGCCGACACCGGCGGCGCCGAGCTGGTCGTTGAGCTGGAGCTGCGGGCGGGCGCGTTTCTGCCGGCCGAGCACATCCACCGGCGGCAGGAGGAGCGGTTCACCGTGCTCGACGGTCGGCTGCTGCTCCGGTCCGGCGGGGACGAGCGCCTCGTGACCGCCGGCGAGAGCGTCGCCGTACCGGCCGGCACGGCACACGCATGGTCAACGGACGGCTCGACCCCGGCGCGGGTCGCCATCACCTTCACCCCGGCTGGCTCAGCCGAGCACTTCTTCGAGTCGTTCTTCCGCCTGGCGCGGGAAGGCAAGGTGAACGACCGCGGCCTGGCCAATCCGATCCGCATGGCGCAGCTCTCCCGCACCTATGACATCTTCCTGGCGCGCCCACCGATCGCCGTGCAGCGCCCGGTGTTCGCGATGCTGGACGCGCTCGGTCGAGTCCTGGGGTACGAGCGCTTCCCGGTCTAGGTCATCGCACGGCACCATCTGTACGCCGCCACCGACAGCGCGCCGCAACCGGGCTGGTTCCAGGTCACCTGCCGATAACCTGCCGCGGTACGGCTCCGCCGATGCCGGTGAAGGGAAGCGACGAATGAGAACGGCCCTGGTGCTCGGCGGAACGGGCAGCTTGCGTTCAACGGTCGAGCAGCTGGCACGCGATGGCTGGCAGGTCACCGTGACCGGGCGCCGCCCCGAGGCAGTTCCCACCGAGTGGGATGAGCTCGGCGTCCGCTTCCACGCCGTTGACAGGGGCGACGCAGATGGTGTGGGGCGCCTGGTCGGCGCGGGACTCGACCTCCTGGTCGATGGCCAGTGCTACACGCCGGAGCAGGCGCACGACCTGGCGACATGGTCTCGTCGCTGCGGGAGCACGGTGATGCTGTCAGCGAAGGCGGTGTACGTCGACGCCCGTGGACGGCACCTCAACTCGGACGAGGCACCCCGGTGGGACGGTCCGACGACGGAGTCCCAGCCCACGATGCCGTTTCACGGCGAGCACTACGCCACGAGAGAGGGATACGGCGCCAACAAGGCTGAGGCGGAACGCGTCCTCCTGGCCACCGGAGCGCGAGTGTCCGTGCTGCGCCCGAGCAAGATCCATGGGCCCGGCGTGCGACAGGTCCGCGAGTGGCCGATCATCCAACGGGTGCTCGACGGCTGCACCGTGCTGCCGGTGAGGGACGGGGACCGCGTCGAGGCGACCACCTCGACCGCGGTGCTCGCCGACGCGGTGCGCGCGTGCGCGAGCGCCCCGGCGACCCGGCTGCTCAACGTGGCCGACGCCGATCCCCAACCGGCCCGTCACCTGGCCGCGCTGGTCGCGCGGGCCGCGGGTGGGGAGCTGCGGCAGGTCGACGTGGACGCGGCCTGCCCGCCCGCGATGGGACGGCTGCCGTGGACTCAGGACAACACGCTCGACACTCACGCGCTGACAGACCTCGGGGTGGAGCCGGCCACCTTCGCGGACACCATTGGGCAGGAAGTGGACTGGATCATCGGCGCCGCCTCACGGCGAGGACGCCGAGCATGGCAGCTACCCGGGTGGATCGAGGCGGAGACGCCTGACTACGAGACGGAAGCAGCATGGTGGCGCGCGGAGGGCGCGCCGGCAGGTCCCGGAGGCGTGGTGAGCCGTCAGGACAAGGGGCGTCGCCGGGGCGGCGTTCGGTCTGCTGGCGCGGGTCACCGTCTGCTGAGGAAGGAGACCGCCTCGTTCAGCGCGAGATCGGTGAGCGCCGGGTCGTGCCGAGGGCCGACGTCGCGCATGAAGGCGTGCTCGCCGCCGGTGTACACGTGCAGCTCGAGGTCGTCCAGGCCTGCGGCGTAGAGCGCGGACATGATCTGGACGCGTGCTTCGGCAGGCACATGCGGGTCCTGAGAGCCGAAGACGATCATCAGCCCGCCGTGGATGTGCTCGGCCCGGGCGAGCGACCCCGCGTCGGCATCGGCTCCCAGCGCCCCGTTGTGCAGCCCGGTCGGGTAGAAGCAGACGGTTGCCGCGACCCGAGGGTCGAAGGCGGCCCGGAACGCGAGGTGACCGCCGATGCAGAACCCCGCCGCGAGCAGCGTCGTGATGTCGGTGCGCTGCTCCATGAAATTCAGCACCGCAGCGCGGTCAGTGTCGAACTCGACGGTCGTGGTGCCGGCCGCACCCGCGAGTCCAGCCTCCTTGCCGGCATCGTCGAACTCCAGCGCGACACCGGCCAGCGCACCCCGCGGGTAGATCTCGGGTACGCAGACGACGAATCCAGCCGAGGCCAGGCGCCGTGCGGTGCGCAGCGTCGAGTCGGTCAGCTGGAAGATGTCGGTGTACAGCAGCACGCCCGGCCACGGGCCGTCGCCGACCGGGCTGATGACGACCGTGCGGATGTCGCAGCCGGACGCCGGTACCAGGATCTCGTCCTCACGCAGCTTCATGTCGAGTGACACTACTGGCAGGTGTCCACCGGCCCAGACCTGACGAGCTGACCTCCTCACGGTCGCCGTGGACGCCACGGTCACCAGGCGGCGGCCCGCGGCGACGGCACCGTGCGACGCGGGAGCGACACCGGTGTGAGCGCTGTCACCTCAGGGGCCCCGAGCGATGGGGGTGGGGCTCGGACCCCTCAGGCGTCGTCGTGGGCGAGGTTGCTGGACAGGTCCCGGTTGGCGTCGGCCTGGGCCAGCAGGGCCTTGGCGCGCCGCTCGAACGTGTCGACGGCGTCGGCGCCCGCGGGGAAGCGCAGCGGCTGCTCGTCGCGGTGGACGAGCTGGATGAGGGCCTCGGCGAGCTTGGCGGGATCGCCACCCTGCTGGCCGTTCATGCCCTTCCAGGCGGTGATGGTCTGCTCGGTGCGCTCGGCGTAGTCCTCGATCGAGGAGCTGCGCGTACTGGGTCGACTCCGGGGTGAGGAGCTCGGTGCGGAAGAAGCCGGGCTCGACGAGCATGGTGCGGATGCCGAACGGTGCGACCTCGGGCGCCAGGGACTCCATCCAGCCCTCGACACCGAACTTGGACGCGGCATAGGCGGACAGGAACTCTCCGCCCTCGATGCCGGCGGTCGAGGAGATCGTCACGACGAGGCCGGAGCGCTGGGCGCGCATGACGGGCAGCACGGCGCGGGTCAGGTTGACCGGGCCGAACAGGGTCGTCTCGATCTGCGCCCGGAAGTCCTCGGGGCTGATCTCCTCGAAGAAGCCGGCGTAGAAGCTGCCCGCGTTGTTGACCAGGACGTCGATGCGCCCGAACCGGTCGACGGCGGCGCGCGCGGCGTCCTTCGACGTCCTCGATGCTGGTGACGTCGAGCTGGACCACCAGCAGGTCGTCGTGGTCGCCCAGCACAGAGGCGACCCGCTCCGGTGTGCGCCCCGTGGCGACGACCGCGTCACCAGCGGCCAGCGCCGCCCTGGCGATGTCGACGCCCATGCCACGCCCGGCGCCGGTGACGAGCCAGACCTTCTTGTCTGCCATGTGAGTGCACTCCTTGTGTTGACCCGGGCCTCCGACGGCCGGGGTGGTGATCGCGTGATCCGCGGGTTCGACAGCCACTGAACCAGCCCGCGACGCGGGGGAGGAGTCCCTGTGAAAGGGGTACTCGCAGTGACCCCCAGCCCGGCGGGAAGGCTCGTAAACTCGCCGACATGGCAGGCAGCAACGACCACCGCGAGACCCCCGAGAACCCTCGGGGCGAAGTCCGGGGTGACGTGCGCAGCCAGATCCGCGAGTTCCTGACCACCCGTCGAGCGCGGATCAGCCCCGAGCAGGCGGGGTTGCCCGTGTACCGCACCGACCGCCGACGCGTCTCCGGCCTGCGCCGCGAGGAGGTCGCGCTGCTCGCCGGAATCTCGCCCGAGTACTACATCCGGCTCGAGCGGGGCAATGCCACCGGCATCTCCGAGAGCGTGATCGACGGCATCGCCCACGCGCTGCAGCTCGATGTGGCCGAGCGGGCGCACCTGCTCGACCTCCTGCGCACCGCCAGCACGACGCGGCGGCCGCGGCGCCAGCCGGCCCGCCAACGCGTCCGGCCCACGGTGCAGCGCGTGATCGACTCGATGCACGTCACGCCCGCGTTCGTGCTCAATGGCCGCCTCGACATCCTGGCCGCCAACGACCTCGGCCGGGCCCTTTACGCACCCATGTACGACGACCCGGTCCGGCCGCCCAACAACGCCAGGTTTGTCTTCCTCGACCCACGCGCGACCGAGTTCTTCCGTGACTGGAACAAGGCCGCCAACGACACCGTCGCGCTGCTGCGCGCCGAGGCCGGCCGCGACCCCTACGACCGCGAGACGTCGGACCTCATCGGCGAGCTGTCCACCCGCAGCGACGAGTTCCGGCGCCGCTGGGCCGCCCACGACGTCCGGATCCACACCACCGGCGTCAAGCTCCTCCACCATCCGGTCGTCGGGGACCTCGACCTGCCGTTCGAGTCCTTCCCGATGGGGGTCGACACGAGCCAGAGCCTCCTCGCCTACACCCCCGAGCCCGGATCGCCCTCGCAGGATGCCCTGAACCTGCTGGCCAGCTGGGCTGCCAGCACCGGGAACGGAACCGACTCCGGCGGGCACCCGGACGACCAGCGGGCGGCACGGCGAGCGGGGACGTGAGGCCCTCGCAAACTGGCAGCGCGCTCAGCCGGCGCCGTCCTGCACCAGACGATCGAGGGTGCGCCGGCCCCAACGGCTCATGCTCGGGTTCGACTCGGCGTAGTACCAAACAAGGCCCATCGACTGTTGGAAGGCCCACGCCATTCCCCTGCGCCACTGAATCTCGCTGCAGCCCAAGCTTTCCCGTAGGACCTTCCGCTGAACGTCGTCGAGGAGGTGCCACCCGCCGACGAGGTCGAGCGCCGGATCAGCTGGGCCGAATCCGCCACCGTCGAGCACTCCGACGAGCCGGCGATCTCGCACCAGCACGTTGGGCGGCGTCAGGTCGCCGTGGCACATGCGATGCCCATCGACTTCCGGGAGCGTCCGCAGGTCGGCCCACATCGCGCGCATGCGTACGACGTCCAGCAGGCCTTCGCTCTGTCTGAAGCAGACATCCATCCACTCGTCGTGGTCGGGCAGGTGACCGCCGCGGCCCTCGCCATCGAACCGTCGTCCCCGGGTGTCGGTGGCGCGCAGGGCGGCGATGAACGCGGCGAGGTCCGCTGCGAACTCGACCGAACCGGCGGGGTCATCGACCGTGGCGACGCTCCCGGGCAACCACGTCTGGACGCTCCACGGCAGGGGGTAGCCGTGGCCGGGCTCGCCGATCGCCACCGGCTCGGGCGTCGGCACGGAGGAGATGTCGGCCAGCTCATCCGCCGCGGCAGCCTCGGACCGCAGCCAGGCGCGCACGTGCGTCGGGTCCTGAGCACGCAGCGGGAAGCGGGCAGCCAGCTCGTCACCGATCCGGAAGATCGCGTTGACGGTCCCTGCTGTCGGCATCTCACGGACGGCCAGCTTCTCCCACTGGGGGAACTGCTCCATGACGAGCCGACGCACGGTGTCCACCCTCACCTCGAGCTGGTCCTCATGCATCGCCATGGCCGCAGCGTGCCAGCGAATCGGCCGGTTGGCGCGTGCATTTTGTTCCGCGAAGCGCGGCCGCGGCTCGACAACACGTTCGAGCCGCCGGCAGTGCACCCAGTGGCAGGCGCTCCGGCCTAGACTGCCTCGGTGCCTCGGCTGATCCTGTTGAACGGGCCGCCCGGGAGCGGCAAGTCCACGCTGGCCCAGTTGTTCGCTGATGAGCACCCGCTGGCGCTCAACCTCGACATCGACAGGGTTCGCTCGCTCATGGGGCGTTGGCGTGAGCAGCCGGAGCAGAGCGGTTCGCTCGCGCGGGCGATCGCCCTCGTCGCCGCCCGGCAGCACCTCCTGTCGGGCAAGGACGTGATCATCCCTCAGCACGTCGGCCGGCTGCCCTTCATCGAGCAGGTTGAGCAGCTTGCGGCTGAGGTGTGCGCCACCTTCTGCGAGGTCGTTCTCCTCGACGAGAGGGAGGCTGCTCTGGCCCGGTTCGTTGAACGAACCCGGTCTGCCGCCGATCCAGCACATCTCGAAGCTCAGGAGCTGCTCGACCGAAGCGGTGGCCTGCCAGAGCTGTCGGCGATGTACGACCGGACCCTGGCAGTGATCGCCGCACGGCCTGGAGCCGTCGTGGTCAGGACGAAGACAGGTCACGTGGAGGCCGCGTACCGCGATCTGTTGGCTGCGATCTCGGCGCGGTAGCGACCCGGTGTCGAGTCATCGTTCATCACCGTCAGGGCGCACCCGATCTCTTGCTACTCGTCGGCGGCGCAGCGGAACCCCATGTTCCCGGTGGAGCTGTCGGGGGTGTTTGCGGTGCGGGCCGCGACCCGGTACCGGTTGCAGTAGGAGTGGTGGCAGAGGTAGGAACCGCCGCGGATCACTTTGGACTCACCGCCGGGAGGGCCCTGGGGGTCGACCGTGGCGGCGGCCGTGTGGGTGCCGCTGAACCAGTCGGCGCACCATTCCCAGACGTTGCCGGCGACGTTGTGCAGGCCGAAGCCGTTGGGGTCGAACGCGTCGACCGGCGCGGTGCCGAGGTAGCCGTCGGCCAGGGTGTTGTCGGTGGGGAAGGTGCCTTGCCAGATGTTGCACATCCATCGGCCGCCGGGTGCCAGCTCGTCGCCCCATGCGTACCGTGCCTGCGCGAGGCCGCCCCGGGCGGCGTACTCCCATTCGGCTTCCGTGGGTAGTCGCCGCCCGGCCCACCGGCAGTATGCGGCTGCGTCGTTCCAGGACACGTGCACCACCGGGTGGTCCATCCGCTCGGACAGTGACGATGTCGGTCCTTCGGGGTGCCGCCAGTCGGCGCCGTACACCTGCCGCCACCACGTGGCCTGCGGGACCGCGTTGAGTGAGGGGGTAGCCGGCAGGCAGCAGGCCCACGAAGACGAAGGACCAGCCGTACCGCTCGGCGTCGGTGCGGTAGCCGGTGGCGTCCACGAACTCGGCGAACCTCTGGTTGGACGTGGCATACCGGTCGATTCCGAACGCCGACAGCGTGACTCGGCGAACCGGGCCCTCGCCGTCAGCGGGAAACCCGTCCGGGTCGTCGGCTGCCCATCAGGAACGACCCGCCCGGCAGGTGCACCAGCGAGGGGTCTGCGCCGGTGTTGGCCTCGGTCGTGCTCGGCCCGGGGGCGGCGCCGGGGGCGGCGCCGGTGGTGCGGGACCATCTCCGCGGGAGGCCGCACAGCAGGCCGGTGGGACGGCTGCTCGACGTTCACCCATCGGTGGATGTCTCCTTCTAGGCCTGACTTGCGGCCATCTCCTTCTGGGCGACGGCGAGTGCGCCCCTGAGCGCCTGGAGGTGGTGGCCCTGCGCTTCGCCCTTGGCCTTGCCGAGCGCCCTGGTCACGACCGGTTCCACGGCGTCGGCCGAGGAGTGCGGGTAGGCGACGATGAGCGCGGCGCAGCCGAGGGGGATCATCGTTGCCGCCTGGCCCTTGACCTTGGTCTCGGTGAGCAGGTGCAGCCCCTCGCCCAGCAGGCCACCCATCACGGCACCGAAGCCGGTGGTGAGCGGTACCAGCGGGAGGACCATCAGGCCGGTGAGGAACCCGAGCGTGCCCAACCCCTGGGCCATCTCGCGGGCCATGTGATCGGACTGTTCCACCGTGACCTTGCCGGTCACGTCCTTGGCGACCACGATCGCGCCGTGCAGGTACGCGCCGCAGGCCAGGGCGGCTCGATAGTCGTCATGGGCGGCATCGTGGGACAGGTAGCTGCCGATCAGGACGTCGGTGGTCTCGTGGTCGAAGGGCAGTGAGAGGACCCTGAGCCCGGCGGTGGGGTTCATGACGAGAGTCCCGTGCGCTGCGTGGCCGTGGTGCGCGACCGTGTGCACGGCCTGCTCGTCCTTGGCCCTGGGATGCGGCTTCACGTCGAAGACGACCTTCCTGATCGTGCCGGTGAACGCGAACGGCTGCCGGTCGGCGTAGCTCAGGTCGACCACCGCGCCGTTGTCGCGGCCGATGTCCATGCCGGCGTACGCGGAGAACCGCATCGGCACGGTGTGGTCCATCCGGCCGCCACCCACGGGTGCGTCGTTGACGAACAGCGTGACCTGCCCACCGGTGGCGGGCTTGGCCGCGTCGGCGGCGAACTCCATCCGCACGTTGACCTCGCCGGTCGGCAGGGGAGTGTCGGCCTGCTGGCGGTAGACGAACACGCCCATCATCGAGTAGGTGTGGGTCAGCCGGCCGTCGTCGACGAACAGCGAGAACCCGCCGAGGTGATCGGCCTCGGCCACGATGACGCCCTCGACGCCCTCGCGGGGGACGAGGAGGTCGGCGCTGATCGTGTAGGAGTGGTTGTAGATGCGCGGGATCATGCCGGGCGCGACGTTCTGGACGTCACCGCGGTACTCGATCTTGTCGGTGGCCTCGAGCGGCGGGGTGATGCCGAAGAACGCCGAGAGGGTGGCCAGCAGCGGCAGCACCTTGTACCGCTCCGCCTCCTGCCAGAACAGGTCCTTGAGCTCCTGGACCCTCTGCGGGTGGTCGGCGGCCAGGTCGCGGGCCTGGCTGAAGTCGTCCGGCAGGTAGTACAGCTCGGCCGGGTCGGCGTCGGGATCCCACACGTCGGGGGCGTACGGGCGCAGCGCCTCGGGGGTGAGCACCCACGGGATCCGGGGCGTCCTCATCGCCAGCCACCAGCCGTCCTTGTACATGGCGCGGTTGCCGATCGTCTCGAAGTACTGCTGGGTGTGCCGCTCCGGCGCGGCGGCGTCGAGCAGCGAGTCGGCGAAGGTGACGCCGTGCAGCGGCTCCTGCTCGACCCCGTCGACCCGGGACGGGGCCGGGATGCCGGCGACGTCGAGGATCGTCGCGCCGACGTCGGTCACGTGGGTGAACTGCGAGCGCAGACCGCCCGGGATCCGGGATGCGCTCGGGCCAGTGGATCACCATCGGGTTGCGGGTGCCGCCCAGGTGCGAGCCGACCTGCTTGCCCCACTGGAACGGGGTGTTCCCGGCCCACGCCCACGCCGCGGAGTAGTGCGGGTCCATGATCGGGCCGCCCCAGGACTCGCTGCCGCCGTAGCGTTCGGCCAGCTGCAGCTGCATCTCGTCGGTCAGCGGGATGCCGTTCTGCATCGTCATCTCGTTGAACGAGCCGGTGATGGTGCCCTCCATGCTGGCGCCGTTGTCGCCCCAGATCCAGATGACCAGGGTGTTGTCGAGCTCGCCCAGCTCCTCGATCGCGTCGATGACCCGGCCGACGTTGTGGTCGGCGTTCTCGGAGAACCCGGCGTAGACCTCCATCTGCCGGGCGTAGAAGGCCTGCAGTCGTGGCGGGAACGTCGTCCCAGGCGGGGAAGGCGTCGTCCCGCGGGGTGAGCTCGGCATCGGCGGGGACGACCCCGAGCTGCTTCTGCCGCTCGAAGATCTCCTCGCGCAGCCGGTCCCAGCCCTGGTCGAACTGCCCCTTGTACTTGTCGGCCCACTGCGTGGCGACGTGGTGGGGGGCGTGGCTGCACCCGGTGGAGAAGTAGGCGAAGAACGGCTTGCGCGCGTCCTGGCCGCGGACCCCGTGCAGCCACTCGATGGTCTTGTCGGCCATCGCGTCGGGCAGGTAGTACGGGTGCTCCTCGTCGTAGTACTCCGCCGGGGTTCCGATGATCTTCTGGTTCTCCGCCAGGCAGGGGTCCCACTGGCCCGAGTCGCCGCCGAGGAAGCCGTAGAAGTAGTCGAAGCCCCACCCGTTGGGCCAGCGCCCCAACGGCCCGGCCGGCCCCTGCTGCCCGTCCGGGGTCAGGTGCCACTTCCCGAAGGCGGCGGTGCTGTAGCCGTTGTCGCGCAGGATCCGCGGCAGCGGCGCACACTCTGGCGGCAGCATCGCGGTGTAGCCGGGGAAGCCGCTGGAGAACTCGCCCACCGACCCGAAGCCGACGGCGTGGTTGTTCCGGGCGGTCAGCAGCGCGGCCCGGGTCGGGGAGCACAGCGCGGTCACATGGAACCGGTTGTAGCGCAGCCCGCCCTCGGCCAGCCGGGTGTAGTTCGGGGTCTGGATCGGTCCCCCGAACGTGCTCGGGTTGCCGAACCCCGCGTCGTCGATCAGCACCAGCAACACGTTGGGGGCACCCTCGGGAGGCTCGGGATGACGAATCAGGTTCCAGTCAGGTTCGGAGCCTCGAAGGGTGTGGTTCGCCGTCCCTGCGAACTCCGGTGCGCTCAGCGGCAGTGTCGTGCGGTCCGGCTCAGTCATGTGCGATCTCCGCGTCGGTCATCGGCGCCCGTCACGCGGCCGGCGCGGGCGCCCCGGTGGGCTGGCATGCGCGGTCGAGTTCACTGTTCCTACGACCATGGGGCGACCCGACGGGCCGATCCTCATCCTTGGGGGATGACTGCGTCGGCTTTCCCCCGTGTCATCGACCCGCCGGAATATCCTTGATGCATGAGCACCTCCGCGCACGGGGCGACCCCGGACTGGCGCACCGAGGGCGTCCGCGTCATCCCCGGTGACGCACTGGACACGAACACCCCACAGACGCCGGGGATGAACCGGGCTGCTGCGGTGACCCACGACAGGGCGGGCTCGGAGAAGCTGTGGGCTGGGACCGTCACCATCCATCCCGGCGCTCAGACCGGCGCTCACCATCACGGCGAGCTGGAGAGCGTGATCTACGTGGTCCGCGGCCGTGCGCGGATGCGGTGGGGATCCAACCTCGAGTTCACCGCGGAGACGGGCCCTGGCGGGTTCATCTTCGTGCCTCCGTTCGTCCCGCACCAGGAGCTCAACGCCCGGGACGACGAGCCGCTGGTGTGCGTCGTCGTGCGCAGCGGTCAGGAGCCGATCGTGGTCAACCTGGAGATCGACGCGGCGGTCGAGCCAGAACGCGTCCCCTGGGTTGATCCGTCACACCCGGTCGGCTGAGCAACCCTGCCCTTCGCCAGCCCCATGGGTGGCTGGCGTCAGCGCGGGGCCGCGTCCGACCGGCAGGTGCCCCCTCAGGTCTGAAAGACTTCTGGGTGGTTCTTGAGCTCGCTTCGCGTTCGCTTGATGTGCATCGCAAGCACCCGCTGGGCCATGGCACCGTCCTGCACTCGGATTGCCTCGATGAGGAGTCGATGTTCTGAGTTGATGATCCAGGCGCGCTGGCTGCCGGTGAGGTGACTGAACGCCCTGCGGTAGTGCTGCGTCGTGTCCCAGAGGCGGGCGACCATCGTCGCGAGCTGTTGCGCATCGTGGTACTTGTACGTGGCCCAGTGCAGCTGTCGGTCGAGGACGAGGAACTGCTCCACGTCACTGTTCGCTTCGATCTGTTCCTGGAGCTCCACGAGGCCGTTGACGTCGTCAGCCGTGAACGAGGCCATGCTCTCGGACAGAAGGAGTGGCTCGAGCCGCTCGCGGATCTTGTAGCTGAGGTCGCAGTCGCGTTGATCGAGCTTGCTGACCCACGCTCCCCGGTTTGAACGAAGCGTCACCAGCCCAGTCGAGCTGAGGATGCGCAGCGCTTCCCGGACCGGGAGGCGGCTCGCCTCGAACTCCTCGGCGAGCTCGTCCTGCAGGACGCGCGTTCCGGGTTTGAGCTGGCCAGACAGGATGCGTTCGCGGAGGTGGTCGGCGATGCGCTGGCTGGCGACGGCGGATGGCATACCTCCGTCGGCTTCGGACACGCCTTGATCACTCCTCGGATGACTGAAGGGGGGCGTCAGCGGCCAGCTGCTTGTCGAAAGCCTTCCCGCCCGGATATGACACTAGCTCGAACTGCATGCCCCACGGCGACAGGAAGTAGACCCAGCGCTGCCCTTCGCTGGGGCCCTTGCTGGCGGTGGGATCGCCGAACACCGTCAGGCCCAGCCGGTGCAGATGGGCGACGGCTGCGTCGAGGTCGGTCACGTAGAGCGCGATGTGGTGGCCGCCGACGTCGCTGTTGCGGGGTGCGGTGCGCTGCTGGTCGGTGGCCTCGTACTCGAACACCTCGAAGATCGCCTGACCGCCGAGGCGGAAGAAGTGGAGGCGCCGCATCACGGTGTCGTCAGCGACGTTGAGGTGCTCGCTCATCCAGTGGTCGTCGTGCGTGAAGGGCCCGAGCTCGTACATGTACTCGCAACCCAGGACGTCGACGAAGAACTCGTGGGCCTCCGTCCTCGACGGCGCCGACGGAGTGCTTGCTGGGTTGCACACCGGTGCAGTGGTCGTCGACTGCTCGACGACGGGCGCTGAGCTCGCCCGTACGGCTCACACGTTGTGCGCCAGGGCGGGAGTGGGGTTTGTCGACAGCCCCGTGAGTGGCAGCACCGTCGTGGCCGCTCGCGGTCAGCTGGGGTTGATGGTCGGCGGGGAACCAGGCGACATCGCGCGCGTCGAGGCAGTACTTCGTTGCTTCGGCGGCAGCCTCGTCCATGTTGGGCCGACCGGCTCCGGTGCCGCCGCCAAGGTCGCCGTCAACGCGCTGCTGCACACCTTCAACACTGCCCTGGCCGAGTGCCTCGTCACCGCAGAGGCTCAGGGGGTTGCACGGCCGATGCTGTTCAGCGTCCTGGCCAACTCGGTGCTCTGGAACACGTTCCTGGACTACAAGCGAGAGGCCTACGTCAACCCCGACGACGCTGCAGTGGCGTTCGACCTGGCGACCGCAGAGAAGGACCTGCGGCTGGCGGTCGACGCCGTGAACGACGCCGGTGTAGGGCATTCCCTGATCGAGTGCGTCCGCGACATTCACCACCAAGCGGTGTCAGATGGCTACGGCAAGCGCGACATGTCCGCGCTGGCGAGCTGGTTTGGCTCCACCTCGTCCTCATCTCCGACCCGAGCCACGGCCGGTCACCCAACAGATTCCCGAAAGGACTAGACGTGGGCATTCACACGTACGGCACGAACGCGGTCGACTGGGAGCAGCGCGTCGACGTCGACCGGCTCAGGACACAACGCCTGACGCGGCTGCGGACCGAGCTCGAGGGTTCCTCACTCGGCGCGGTGCTCGCCTTCGACTTCACCAACATCCGTTACATGACGTCCACCCACATCGGCACCTGGGTGGTCGACAAGCTGATCCGCTCGGCGCTGCTCGTGCGCGGCGGGGAGCCCATTGTCTGGGACTTCGGGTCAGCAGCGAAGCACCACCAGCTGTACAACCCGTGGCTGGACTACTCCGCAGCACAGTCGGAGGACGGGCACGCCCCGCACCACGGCGCCACAGCCCCGGACACGCGCAACCCCAGCGGCGCACGAGCAGGCATCTCCACCCTGCGCGGCGCGTTCCACCCGCAAGCCGGCATCGCTGAAGAGGTGGCCCGCAAGATCAAGCATGAGCTCGAGCTCTACGGTCTGCTCGACGAACCGGTCGGCGTCGACGTCATCGAGCTCCCCATCCTCTTCGCCCTGCAGGCAGCGGGCGTCAAGGTGGTCGATGGCCAACAGCTGTTCCTCGAAGCACGACGAATCAAGACCCGCGACGAGATCAGCCTGCTCACCCAAGCGGCGTCCATGGTCGACGCGGCCTATGACCGCCTCTACGAGTTCCTGCGACCGGGCGTGCGCGAGAACGAGTGCGTCGGCCTCGTCAGCAAGGTCCTCTACGACCTGGGGTCCGAGTACGTCGAGGGCGTCAACGCCATCTCTGGTGAACGGTGCGCACCGCATCCCCACGTGTACTCCGACCGCATCGTGCGCCCGGGGGATCCTGCGTTCTTCGACATCCTCCACAGCTACATGGGCTACCGCACCTGCTACTACCGCACCTTCGCCGTCGGGAGTGCCTCGGTGGCCCAGCGAGACGCTTACACCCGCTGCCGGGAGTACATGGACCACGCCATCTCGCTGGTGCGCCCAGGCGCAACCACCGCCGACATCGTGTCGGTGTGGCCCACAGCGCAGGAGTTCGGATTCGCCAACGAGGAAGCGGCCTTCGCCCTGCAGTACGGGCACGGGGTCGGGCTGTCGATCTGGGAGAAGCCGATCTTCTCGCGGCTGGTGTCGCTCGACCACCCCGAGGTGATCGAAGAGGGCATGGTGTTCGCGCTCGAGACGTACTGGCCGGCCGCTGACGGGTGGTCAGCGGCGCGGATCGAGGAGGAGCTCGTGGCGACCGCCGACGGTTGCGAGGTGATCACCAAGTTCCCGGCCGAAGAGCTGCTCGTCACCGGTCAGCGGTACTTCACGGTCAACGGGCCGCTCACGACGACCCGCGACGCGCAGTCCCACCTCAACACCACCGCAGGCACGGCGGCGCGGCTGCCCAGCCCCAGCCGATCCGTCGCCCGGCCTGTCGCGGTCTGTCGGACGGTGCTCATCCTGGTCACCACAATGCCGCAGTGAGGAGGTGATGAAGCGGCTGGCTCCTGCTGGGTCACGTCATTGATCACCCCGCGGATCGTCCAACCACCCGTCTCCCGATAGTCGCAGGGCCTGGGCGAAGGCGGCATGGACCTGGTGCTGGGCGCTGCCCTTGGTCGCGTTGTACACGCGCTGGTTTCATCGTCGCGGTCGGTGCGGACGTTTGATTGAGGCCGGCCGGGGCCGCAGTCTCCCTGCGAGACGGTGCTGTGCGCGTTAGCCGATGAGGTCGAGCTCGGAGTGGACCCCGGCCCGGTCGACGTCCCTTTGGCGGCGTCCACCGCGTTGAGCGCCGGCGCCGGCAAGGACGACGAGCAGGATGCCGGCGAGCTGGGCAGGCGAGGGGTTCTGGTGCAGCACGAGCAGCCCGAGGAGCACCCCGATGGCGGGTTCGAGAGCCATGAGGGTCCCGAACGCGGTGGCTGTCATGTGGCGCAGCGCGAGCAGCTCGAACGCGAAGGGCAGGACCGGGAGCAGGATGGCCAGCCCGGCAGTTGCGGCAAGGACGCCGAGGGTGAGGTGGCCGGTGGCCTGAGGGATGCCGACGACCGCCGCCGTGACCGCGGCGATGGGGACGGTGAGTGAGAGTCCGCCGATGCCGGTGAAGCGGTCGCCGATGCGTTGGGTGAGCAGGATGTAGGTGGCCCACCCGATGGCTGCGAGGCCGGCGAACCCGAGGCCCGCGGGGCTGGTGACGCCGTGCCAGGGCTGGGTCAGCAGGATGACCCCGAGCAGCGCAACGGCTGGCCAGGTGAGTGCTCGCCTGCTGTGGCTGCGCACGGCGGCGACGGTCAAGGGCCCCAGGAACTCGACGGCGACGGCGGTGCCGAGCGGGATGCGCTCGATCGCGGCCAGGAACGCCATGGTCACCAGTCCGGTGGTCACGCCCAGACCGAGCAGCGCCGGCACGTCAAGACGGCGGACCGCACGGAGCGGGGGGCGGGCCAGTGCCAGGAAGACCAGGGCGCCCATGCTGAGCCGAAGCCAGGCGGTTCCGGCCGGACCCACGGCCCCGATCATGGGCACCGAGAGGGCAGAGCCGAGCTGCACGGACAGCATCGCTGACAGCGCCAAGGCCCATGGCGGCACCGCAGTCGGGGATGGCAGGTGGTTCGTCACGACGGGTCCCGATGGGTCTTCCAGTCGCCGATGGTGTCCAGGCGACGCCGTTGCTGTGCGGCCGCCCCGGCGTCGAGCCCGTGGGCTCGCTGCTCAAGCTGGTCGATGACGCGTTTGCGGTGGTCGACGGGGTTGGCGTCGTCGTACTTGAACTTGGCGTCCACGCTCAGCACCGGCAACCGGACGCCGCGGATACCGGACAGCATCCGTCCGTAGGGTGCCTCGTCGGTGGCGACAGTGGCGTGGCCACCCTCGGGTTGGAAGTCGGCGAGCTGAGCGGTGAGGATGTCTGCCTTGTCCTGCGGGTCATCGACCACGATGGGTCGGCACACGAACTGCACGGTGGCGTAGTAGCTGGTCGGCACCCCGTCCTCGTCGGGTCCGCCGGCCTTGGCCCGCCAGTACGTCGGGATGTAGGCGTAGTCGCCGACCACGGCCAGCCGTACCTCCTCGGCTGCCTCCAGGTGCGGCCAGACGGGGTTCGGCCTGGCCAGGTGGATGAGCAGCTCGTCACCGGCGACGGTGAAGTGGATGGGCAGCATCAGCGGCGCCTGGGCTGAGTCGAGATTGCTGACCGCGAGCATCCCGAACCGGTCGGTCGATGCCAGCCAGTCCTGCCACTCGGTGCGGTCAATCGCGGCGTCCCACGGGTGGATGAGCATGTCACTCTCCTTCAGAGGAGGTCGTGTCGGCGGTAAGCAGGCGACGAGCGACTCGGACCCCTGGTCCCAGCCGGCCCAGGTGGGCGACCAGGTCATCGGTGGCACTCCGGAGCGCCTCGTCGCTGATGGGTTCGAGGGCGTCGAGGATGAACAGGGCTGCCGTGGTGTCCGCGCTCAGCTGGGTGCGGCGAGCTTGGCGCCAGTTCCACCGTCGACAGGTCACGCCCCCGTCGTCGCACCACACGACCTCACCGGGCTCCGGGTGCTCGATCACGTCGGCGCCGTCCACGACCGTGTCGAAGGGCTCCGTGCCGGTGGCGCGGACCAGCCGTGGCGCACCGCGGTACCGGCTGAGGTCCTCCCCGCCGATCGGGAGCTGATGCAGCACCGACACCGCGTTGTAGATGTCGGTGAGCCGGTTCACGCGCGGAAGCCCAGACGCAGCGCGCCGCAGGAGAGCCTCCAGGCTGTTACGGGTCCGTTGGGGCTTCGCTCCGAACGCCCGGTACGCCTCGCGCCACTGGGCCACGTGGGGGATCTGCTCCACGGCAGAGTCATCCAGCGCCTCACGGGCAGCGGCCTCCGCCGCCTGGAGCAGCGTGTCGCTCGCGTCGTCGCTGGGGCTGGGGACGAGCCCGTCCACCGCCACCAACATCGCCCGGTAGTCGGGTCGCAACCCGAACACGTTCGCCTCGACGAAGCCGCCTGCGAGGAACTCAACCAGCCGGCCGACCTCACCCATCGTGGGCCTCCGACCGGGACCCCGCGCCCACACCCGGCTCGAAGACAGCCAGGGAGAACCTCGCCTGCTGCGTGCTGGGATTCGCGTACGAGTGCGCCACGTCGCCGGGAAACGAGACCGCATCGCCCGCATCGAGGGTCACCGATTGGTCCCCGACCTCCACCGTGATGCTGCCCTGCTGGACCTGCACGAGCTCCCTCGTCCCCACCGTGTGGGCCTCGCTCAGGTGAGCGTCGCCCGCCCCCAGCGTCCAGTCCCACAGCTCGACCACGTCCGGTGGTTCGGTACCGGCGACCAGCACCCCGCGCCCACCGGACTCACCGCTCCACAGGACGGCGCCCTCGCCACGACGCGTGACCTTCACCGGCTTGGGCTGAGGTTGCTCGACCAGTGATGGCAGTCCCACCCCCAGCGCGTCACTGATCCTCAGCAGCGTCCCGACGCTCGGGTTCGCCGAACCCTGCTCCACGTTGACCACCATCCGGCGACTGACCCCGGCACCCTCTGCCAGCTGGTCGAGCGTCCATCGCCGCGACTGCCGCACCTGTCGCACGCGTGCGCCGATGGCCATTGCCAAGTCCGCCGTGCCCTGATCCATGAGTGCAGCATAGTGCACTCCAAGTGCATTCGCCGACGACCGAGATCCGTCGGGACTGGCCGCCGGGCATCTACCCCGCAGGTGGCGGGTGGGCGCGACAAAATGTGCTCGCTCAGGTCGGTCTCGGCCATGATGGCCAGCTCCCGCTCGAGGGTGGCGGGGCGGACGTCGGCGGCGATGGCGGCGAGCAGAGGCACGTGGCCAGCGCCCGGTCCTGCTCTGGTATCGGGGCGTGCAGTCGGTGGCCCGACTGCGAGGCGATGACGATTGCCGAACCTCCAGCGGCGATGACCGTGCCGAACTCCTCGAGGACCAGGGCGGTGCCGTAGAGGTCGACGCGCAGGATCAGCTCCGGTGGCGCCCGGAGGGGGAGACGCCGGCGGCGTGGACCCGCCCGGTGACCTCACCCAGCGCGGTGGCCTGCTCGACGAGCGAGAGCACCGACTCGCGCAATGACACGTCCACGGCGGCGGTGCTCGTCTCGAACCCCGCGTCGGCGAGCACCTCCGCCGCAGCGTCCGCGTTCTCCTGGCGCGCAGGTCAGCCAGCAGGACGTGCTTGCCGGCACTGACCCGGCGAGCGATGGCCTGGCCGATCGAGCCAGCCCCGATCACGACGACGACGTCACTCATGGTGGTTCTTCCTCTGCATACGGGTGACGAGCGACCAAGGGGTCGATCATCTGCTGCGTCTGCTCGGGGTACCGGTCGCCCACCACATCGATCGTGCTGAGAGCCTCGTCGATGCGGCGGAGCTCCTTGCGCGCCGAGCCCGACGTCGGGGCGCCGATGCTCTCCTCGAGGCGATGCGCCGCAACGTCTGATGAGACGTCAGCGGTCGATCATCCTTTGCATGGCTTCTGGGTAGCGATCGCCCTGGACCTGCACGCTGGCTGATGCGCTGTCGAGTTCTGCCAGGTCCTCGGCGGTGAGGTCGAGATCTGCCGATCCCAGGTTCTCGTCGAGGCGCTCGAGCCGCCTGGTCCCGGGGATCGGGACGATCCACGGCTTCTGCGCAAGCAGCCAGGCCAGTGCCACCTGGCCGACGGTGGCGTTCTTGCGCTCGGCGACCTTGGTGACGAGGTCGACGAGGGCGAGGTTGGCCTCGAGTGCCTCACGCTCGAAGCGGGGGAGGGAGGCGCGGATGTCTCCCTCGCCGAACTGGGTCGCGGCGGTGACCTGACCGGTCAGGAACCCGCGCCCGAGCGGACTGAAGGGCACGAAGCCGATGCCGAGCTCCTCGAGGGCGGGCAGGATCTCGTCCTCGGGCTCGCGCCAGAACAGGGAGTACTCGCTCTGCAGCGCCGTGACGGGCTGCACCGCATGGGCGCGGCGGATCGTTCCGACGCCGGCCTCGGACATCCCGAAGTGGTGGACCTTGCCGGCCTCGATGAGCTCCTTGACGGTGCCGGCGACGTCCTCGATGGGGACGTCCGGGTCGACGCGGTGCTGGTAGAGCAGGTCGATGGCGTCGGTCCGCAGGCGACGGAGGGAGCCCTCGACGGCGGCGCGGATGTCGTCCGGTCTGCTGGTGACGCCGATCTGCTTGCCGTTCTCGTCGAAGGCGAACCCGAACTTGGTGGCGATGACGACATCCTCGCGGACCGGTTGCAGTGCCTCACCCACCAGCTCCTCGTTGTGGAAGGGGCCGTAGACCTCAGCGGTGTCGAACAGGGTGACGCCCCGGTCCACCGCGGCACGGACGAACGTGATCATCTCGTCTCGTGGTGGTCGTGGACCGAACGACTGGCTCATGCCCATGCAGCCGAGGCCGAGCGGGGACACCTGAAGGCCTTGCGTGCCGAGTGTGCGTGCGTGCATGGTGGTTCTCCTTCGTCCAGGGGTCGGTGTCAGAGCTGTCCGGCGGGTCGCAGCAGGACTTCGTTGATCGCGAGATGCCGCGGGCGGCTGAGGACGAAGGCGATGACCTCGGCGACGTCGTCCGCGGTGACCTCGGCCTGGCTGTAGAGCTGCTGGACGCCCTGCCGTGTCTCGTTGTGCGTGATGTGGTTGGGCAGCTCGGTCGCGACGACGCCGGGTTCGATCAGGGTGACCCGTACGTCGGGGAGCAGCTCCTGGCGGAGGGACTCGGACCAGCCGTTGAGGCCCCACTTGGTCGCTGCGTAGACGCCGTTGCCGGCGCGTGCGGTGCGGCCGGCGACCGAGGAGATGTTGACGATGTCCCCGCCGCGCTCGGCGGCGCCGTCCTTGAGCTGGTCGAGGAAGACCTCGGTGGCGGTGATCGCGCCGAGCAGGTTGACCTCGATCATCTGCCGGTAGTCGTCACGCTGGTCGGTGGCGAAGGGGCCGAGCAGCATCACGCCGGCGTTGTTGACCAGGACGTCCGCGCCACCGAGCTCCTGCTGGACGCGCTCGGCGGCGGCGACGACGCTGTCGCGGTCGGTGACGTCGGCCTGGATCGCGATGGAGCCGTTGTCGAGCTCGTCGGCGAGGGCGGTGATGCGGTCGACGCGGCGGGCGAGGAGCGCGACGCGGTAGCCGTCCGCGGCGAGGGCGCGGGCGGTGGCCTCACCGATGCCGGAGGAGGCGCCGGTGACGACGGCGACGCGTCCCTGGTTGTTGGTGTTGGTCATGGTCCTTCGTTCTCGGTCGTGTGGGTGCGCGGCGCGCGGTGTCAGGCTTCGGGGATCGGTCGGCCGAAGCTCTCCAGGGTGATGGCGGTCGGCTCGGGGCCGCCGCGCTGGTCGGTGTCGAGACCGTCGATCGCGGCCAGCTCGGCGTCGGTCAGGTCGAAGTCGAAGACGTCGAAGTTCTCCGCGATGCGGTGCGGCTTGGTCGACTTCGGGATGACCGAGCGGCCCTGCTGCAGGTGCCAGCGCAGCATCACCTGGGCCGGGGACTTGTCGTGCGCCGCAGCGATCGTCGCCGATGACGGGGTCTTCGAGGGTGCTGCCGTGGCTGCCGTCGCGGTAGAAGGTGATGCCGCCGATGGGTGACCAGGCCTGGGTCAGGATGCCGTGCTCGGCACCGAACGCCTGGACCTCGCGCTGCTGGAAGTAGGGGTGGACCTCGATCTGGTTGACCGCCGGCACGACGGTCGCCTTCTCCAGCAGCGAGGTGAGGTGGTCGACCATGAAGTTGCTGACCCCGATGGCGCGCACCTTGCCGTCAGCCAGCAGCGTCTCGAGGGCGCGGTACGCCTCGAGCGTCTTGTCGAAGGCCGAGGGCAGCGCCTGGTGCAGGATCAGCAGGTCGATCTGGTCGACGCCGAGCTTGGCGGCGCTCTTCTCGAAGCCGTGCAGCGTCTCGTCGTAGCCGTAGTCGCTGATCCAGATCTTGGTCTCGATGAAGACCTCGTCGCGGGCGATGCCGGAGCTGTGGATGGCCTCGCCGACCTCGCGCTCGTTGCCGTACGCCGCGGCGGTGTCGATGTGCCGGTAGCCGGTCGCCAGCGCCGCCTCGACGGCCGCGCGGGTCTCGTCGGGCGGGGTCTGGAACACCCCGAGGCCGAGGGCGGGCATCGTGATGTCGTTGTTGAGGGTCACGTTCGTCATGTGATCGACCTTAGGCAGGCGCTTCGGCTCCTGGCAGGGGCTGTCATAACCCCCTTCCCTGGCCGGTCGCGGACCGGACGCTTCGACGACCGCGCACCGCGCCGCGCGGCTTGAGGTAACGCCAGACCCTCCCCGCCGCCGGCGGCAACGTACGGTCGAAGGCATGGACAACCGGACCGAGGTGCGCGACTTCCTGACCTCCCGCCGGGCGCGAATCACACCCGAGCGGGCCGGTCTGCCGCTCTACGGCACCAACCGTCGCGTGGCCGGTCTGCGCCGCGAAGAGGTCGCTCTGCTCGCCGGGGTGAGCACCGACTACTACACCCGGCTGGAGCGCGGGAACCTCACCGGCGTGTCCGAGTCCGTACTCGAGGCCCTGGTCAGCGCCCTGCAGCTCGACGAGTCCGAACGGACCCACCTGCTCGACCTGGCCCGCGCCGCGAACGCAAGCAGCCGCCAACGCCGGACAGCGACCAAGCAGCATCTCCGTCCCGGAGTCCAACGGATCCTCGACTCGATCGACGCACCCGCCTACGTGCGCAACAACCGCCTCGACCTGCTCGGCGTCAACCGGCTCGGTCGTGCCCTGCTGTCCGACCTGTACGCCAACGACGCCAGCCGGCCGAACCTGGCGCGCTACATGTTTCTGGATGCCCGGTCCCGAGACTTCTACGTGGACTGGGCGGCGGTCGCCAAGGACGTCGTCTCAGCGCTCCGCATCGAAGCCGGCCGCAACCCCTACGACCGAGGCCTGACCGACCTCGTCGGCGAGCTCTCCACCCGCAGCGACGAGTTCCGCACCTGGTGGGCCAGCCACAGCGTCCGGCTCCACCGCACCTCCACCAAGCAGATGCACCATCCCGTCGCCGGGACCCTCGAGCTGACCGGCGAGGCACTCGAGCTCCCCGGTGACACTGGACTGACCATCATCACCTACACGGTCGAACCGGCCACCCCGTCATCAGAAGCACTCCAGTTCCTCTCGAACTGGGCCAGCCAGGAAACGGCCGAGGATTCGCTCGAGACGCACTGAGCCGCCGCCCATGCAGAGCGGGAGCAGACCGCCAGCGGCAACAGGGCGCTCGACAGGGAGAAGTCATGGCAACCTTCACCCGATCCGACGACCTTCAGGGAGCGCTGTTCGTCGACGCGGACCTGCGTGGCGCCAAGTTCGTGCCACACTGCCAAATATGGCCACCGTGTACGAGGCTGCTGGCGGCGAAGCAGGCCTTGAGCGCCTGGCCGCCGCATGGCACGACCGTGTGATGGCCGACGAGGTCGTGAGTCACGCGTTCAGCCACGGGCTCGACCCTCATCACGTCACGCGACTTGCCGCCTACTGGGCCGAGGCACTCGGAGGCCCGCGTGCCTACACCGAGAGGTTTGGTGATGAAACCTCAGTGGTGCGCATGCACAGCGGGAACGGACCCCACGAGGAGATGAACCACCGCGCGGTCGCCTGCTTCGACCGCGCGTTGACGGACGTGGGATTCGGTGTGGATCATCCCCTTCGGGCGGTGTTGCGTGACTACTTCACCTGGGCAACCTTCGAGTCGATGAACCGGTATGAGCGGTCCCCCGATGACGTGCCGGAGGGTCTGCGGATCACGCGCTGGTCATGGAGCGGCCCTGTTGAAGGTGACTGATGACTCGCGGATCGGCCAAGCGGTGGCTTCGGGAGCTCGCTCCGCTCGCGCCTCAACCACCATGAGCGCCCGGGGGATACCGACGTCGTCGTCAAGGGCTCGCTCACTTGTTGACCACGAGAGTGTCGCGGGGCAACGTGTATCAGACGGCGCCAAGGATGACGTCGATGTGCACGCCCGCGAGGAGAAGCAAATGAGCTCGATCGAACGGCCACCCGCCATCGTTCGCTGGACCCTCCGGCTCGAGGAGGCCACGGCGCTCGACAGGCCAGTGCAAGCGCTCGAGCCGTCGATCCGGTCCGTCTTCGGCAGCGGGACGCGCGCTTCGGTGCTGCGCGGCGATTGGCTGGGTCACGCGGTCCACCCGCTGCTCACCGACGTCGTCCTCGGCACCTGGACCTCCGCGACCGTGCTGGACATCTTCGGAGGGCGCGGCTCGTCCGCAGCGGCGCAGAGGCTCGTCGGCACCGGACTCCTCGCGGTTGGCCCTACCGCCTGGACCGGGTGGGCGGAGTGGTCGGCGGCGCCGTCGCGCGAGAAGCGGGTGGGCCTCGTACACGCTGTGACCAACGCCGTCGCGATCAGTGCCTACGCGGCGTCGTGGGTCGCCCGCAGGAAGGGCCGGCATGGCACCGGGGCGCGGCTTGCTCTTGCCGGAGCGGCCGTCTCCGGAGTCGGCGCCTACCTGGGCGGACACCTCACCGAGGCACGCAAGGTGGCCAGCCGCCATCCCGCCTACGACGACGCCCCCTCAGGGACTCAGGCGGTTGAATCCTCAGGACCAGCGCGAGACGAATAGACGCACTCATCTGCCACGACGACCGCGGCCATCCGCTGCCTTCCTGCCACGAATCCGCGGAACTCATCCACGGATGACAAGGTGCTCAGCCAGAATGGACGCGTGCAGCCGAACTCGCCCAAGTCAGAGTGGGCCGAAGAGCTTCCCTCTGGCTCGTCCATCCCCCAGGGCATGAGTTGGACCCTCATCGTGGTCGGCGCACTGTTGACCATGATCGGCCTGGTGATGATTCCTCTGCCGGGACCTGGCTTCCTCCTGCTCCTGCCCGGAGCCGTGGTCCTCGCCGCCGTGGTGGCCGTCCGGATGTCCAAGCGACTGAGCCAACGCTGATCCTGCGGAAAGGCGGCGGCCAGATCCGCGCCTTGCGCCGCTGAACCAACGTCCGCCGTTGCCGCGCTGGGATCGTCGGAGCCACAGCGGTCTGGCTTCAGTCCCGATGTTGCACGATGTTCACGACGTTGCCGTCGGGTGCGCGGACGAAGAACCGACGGACGCCCCAGGGCTCAGTGCTGAGCGGGTGCACGATCTCGTAGCCGCGTTGCTGGGCGTCGTCGTACGCCGCGTCAACGTCGTCCACCTTGACGGAAATGACAGGGTCTTCGGATGCCGCCGCGTCGTGGGTCACCAGCTGGACGTTCGCCCCCGTGTCTGGCGACGTGAAGCGAGCAACCCATCCCATGTTGAACTCTTCGTTGCTCAGCCCGAGATAGCCGGAGTAGAAGTCCTTCGCTGATTCGATGTCAGCGACGTGGAGGTCCGCGATGATCCCTACGACACGCACGGTGGGGTCCTTTCTGTGAGCAACCAACGATGATCGTCGCATCTCACACGGCGCCAACCCCCGCGTGATGCGCGGTCATGCCGATTCTGATCGCCCGACCATGCCGCTCTGAGTGGGTGTGTCCCATTTCTCCGGTGTGTCCGCTCAGGCCGGCGTGCGTGCGGTGCGGCGTGCCCTCGATCCAGATCTGCGGAGCGAGCGGCCGGTTGCAGGTAGTTTCGCCTCGTTCAGCAGCGATGAGTCCCGCGGCGTTCCCCGGTCTGTACGGCACAGCAACCCATCGCACTCGAATCAGGAGGCACCTTGAAGCTTCTTCTCACGTCCGGGGGCGTCAAGAACCCGAGCATCCACGACGCGCTGGTCGACCTCCTGGGCAAGCCGATCGCCGACTCCAACGCCCTGTGCATCCCCACGGCGGAGTACGGGCACCCCATGTGCACGCCCGCCTCGGCCTGGCGCTTCATCGCCGGCCAGACCCCGGCACCCATGTGCGACCTGGGCTGGAAGTCGGTGGGCGTGCTGGAGCTCACCGCGCTGCCCAGCATCGGCGAGGAGCGCTGGGTCCCCTGGGTCCGGGAGGCCGACGTCCTGCTGGTGGACGGCGGCGATGCGACGTACCTGTGCCACTGGATGCGGCAGTCCGGGCTGGCGGACCTCCTGCCGTCGCTGCCCGACACGGTCTGGGTGGGGGTGAGCGCCGGGAGCATGGTGATGACCCCCCGCATCGGGGACGACTTCGTCAACTGGACGCCGCCCACCGGGGGCGACAGCACCCTGGGGGTCGTCGACTTCTCGATCTTCCCGCACCTGGGCCACGAGCTCATGCCGGAGAACACCATGGACGAGGCGGAGACGGTGGGCGGCCGGCATCGGCGGGTCCGGCGTACGCCATCGACGACCAGACCGCCATCAAGGTGACCGACGGCACCGTCGAGGTCGTCTCCGAGGGGCACTGGAGGCTCTTTCCCTCCTAGCCGCCGACGCCAGCCGCGAGTGAGCCAGGCGCCCGCTCGCGCCGCATTACGCGCGCCCCCCGGTCACGCTGCGAGCGGGAGGGCACGCTGAGCACGTACCCGTGACAGGTGGCGCAGGGTGGTCGCGATGCAGGCGACTGGAGCCAGCCGGCCGCCGAGGTGGCGGTGTTCTCATACGACTTCGCCCGCCGGCGGGAGCGGCTGAGGCGGCCCAGCGCGAGAGTGGTGGCCGCGTGGAGGTGTGCCACGCTCATTCGGAGCAGTCGCGCGATCGCAGCATGTGGCGTGCAACAAGCCTGACGGGTGGTGTCATGACGAACGAGCCGTTTGACCAGAGCTCCTGGGAACGGCGCTGGGCTCAAGCCCTGCTCGAGAGCCCAGAGAAGGTGGCGAATCGGCCGCCGAATGCTCTCCTGCTCGAGGAGGTCGGGGACATGCAGCCAGGTTTCGCCGTCGATGCGGGATGCGGGCACGGATCCGAGGCGATCTGGCTCGCCGCCTCCGGATGGCAGGTCACTGCCGTCGACTTCTCCGCGACCGCACTCGACTTCGGCAGGTCGACAGTTCACGCTGCCGGAGCGGACGTTGCTGAGCGCATCGAGTGGGTGGAGGGCGACCTCGGCACCTGGACCCCGTCACCCGGACGCTACGACCTCGTCTGCTGCCTCTACGTTCACGTGGCTGGATCAGTGGTGGAGATGGTGCGGCGGCTCGGGACGGGCGTCGCACCCGGCGGAACGCTGCTCCTGGTGGGACACCGCCCCATCGACCCGGCGACCGGTGCCCCCACGCCCGCAGCGGGCCAGGTCCAGGTGTCGGTCGAGGAGGCCGTCGAGGCTCTTGACCCGCACGAGTGGGACATCGCCGTTGCGCAGGAGCGGCCACGGGCTGCGGTCGGCACCGGTGTCGATGCGGTGGTCCGCGCGATCCGCGTCGGTGAGCGGGTCAGCCGGGGCCGTCAGGATGTGAGTCTGAGCTGATTGCCGCGCCCTGGTTCTGGACCGGGGCGCTGCCCTCCTGTTTGTGGCCGAGCGATCGTCGGCGTGCGTCGGGCCTGACCGGGGCCAACGCGCGAGGGAGGTTCAGGCAGGCGACCGCCCCGGCCACCGGCTGGACGGGTCCGCCAGGACGCCGGGCGAACGCTGTCCAGTCTGAGAACAACTCGGACGCATCAACCGAACGGCTGATGCCGCGGAGACCGGCCTCCACCGCCACCCGGGCACTGGTAGAAATGTGCGCCGTGCCGTCATCTGACGGCAGCGCTTCGCCCCCGGTCCTCACCTTGGAAGGGCCGTGGGCACGTTGAGGGGGTTTGATGTCGGCTCTGCGCCGTCGTTCCGTGGTGTCTGCTGTCCTTGCCTTGGGTGTTGCCCTCCCCTCCGCTTCAGTCGCCCTCGGCGCAGAAGCGGGGGATCGCCCGGCTGCAAAGAAGCAGGTGCACCTGCAGCAGATGAAGTCCCGCGCCAGCAAGGCCCCTGCCGCGGCGCAGCCGCGGTCGACCGGCCCGCTGCGCCGCTTGGCTGTGGACCAGGCGAACGACTCCAACGTGGTCCGGCTCTCGGTGAAGGTCCGCGGCGGGGGGACTGCGCCCACTTCGGCGATCGCTGATGTCACCGATGCAGCCAAGGCCCAGGGCGCCAAGCAGCCCCGGGTCCTGCGCCAGCTCGGCGCCGTCTCCGTTGACGTGCCCACGGCCACCGCGGGCATCGTGGCCGCCCGACTGCGTCAGCGGCCGGACGTCGCCAGCGTTCACGTCGTCGGTCGCCGATCGTTCAGCTACTTGCCCAACGACGAGAGCTACCCCGCGACCCAGCCGTATCTCAACGCCGTCGCGGCACCCACCGCATGGGACATCCACCGCGGGGATGCCGGCGTGCGGGTCGCCGTGGTCGACAGCGGGGTCGACGTCTCCCACCCCGATCTCGACGGACGCATCGCCGCCGTCTACAACGCCGTGGACGCCAGCACGGACGTCACGGATGCCGTCGGCCACGGAACCTTCGTTGCCGGTGTCGCCGCCGCGACGGGGGACAACAGGATCGGCATCGCGGGCGCGTCGATGGGGGCCAGCGTCCTGGCGGTGAAGGTTGCCGATGCCAACGGTGAGATCTGGGCCGACGCCGAGGCCGCGGGCATCCTGTGGGCGGCGGACCACGGTGCGGACGTGGTCAACCTCAGCCTGGGCAGCGACACCCCAGACCAACTCGAGAGTGACGCAGTCTCGTACGCCGTCCGCAAGGGCGTGCTGGTGGTGGCTTCCGCCGGCAACGACGGGACCAGCACCCCGAGCTACCCGGCCGCCTACCCCCAGGTCGTGGCCGTGGGCGCGACGAACGCCGCCGGTCAGCGGGCCACCTTCTCCCAGTACGGGTCGTGGGTCACTGTGGCTGCGCCCGGCACTGCGATCACCAGCACCACGCCGACCGCGGGCAGCAGCTTCTTCGTGGCCGGTTATGACCACGGGGATGGCACCTCGTTCTCTGCTCCGCTGGTCGCGGCCGAGGCGGCCCTGCTGAAGTCCCTCCGGCCCGGCGTCTCCGCGACAGACATCCGGACGGCCATCGTGCGCTCGGCGCACGGCTACGCCGGTCTTGGTCTGGGCACCGGCCAGGTGGACTTCAACGGCGCCTATGCCGCCCTGCGCCCCAGCTCCATCCCGGCGCTCACCGCACCGGCGAGTGGGGCGCTGGTGTCCGGCGTGGTGACCCTGTCGGCGGCCTCGGCTGCAGCCAAGGTCCGCTTCCTCGTGGACGGCAAGCAGCTGGGTGCGCTCGTGCCCACCTCCTCCGGCGCTGCCAAGACGGCCTGGAACACCTGGGGCCTGGCCAACGGCAGCCACACCATCGCCGTCGCGGACTGCAGCCTGAAGGACCTGTGCAACGCCGCCGGCGTACCGGTGTCGATGACCCTGTCCAACGCCGCTCCGGTCATCACCTCGCCGAAGGCATCTCAGACCCTGTCGGGCAGTGCCACCTTCACGGCCACCGCGCGTGGTGGGGCTGTCGCCTTCCTCGTCGATGGCGTGCGCAAGGGGCTGGACACCACGTCTCCGTATGCGCTGACCTATCCGGTCAGTGCACTTCCGGACGGAACCCACTCCCTCAAGGCGGTCAGCTGCTCCATCGCAGCCGTGTGCGGCGGACCCACCTCGACCGTCTCCTTCAAGGCGCTGTCCCTGCACCCAAGGTTCACCGCGGTGTCTCCCGGGGTGTTCAGCCCCAACGCGGACAAGCGTTACGACACGACCAAGGTGACCTACTACCTGCCCGACACGGAGGTGGTCCGCTTCCAGGTGCGCAACTCCGCCGGGACCGTGGTCAGGGGTCCGATCAGCCTGGGCACGCAGAGCGCAGGCAGCCACGCGTACGTCTGGAACGGCTACCTCAACGGTGGCACCCGGGCGCCCAGCGGCACCTACCGTCCTGAGCTGGTCACGAGCAGGGTGAACAGCTCGGCAAGCCTGCGTGGATCCGCCGTCACGAGCGTGCGGGTGGACCTCGGGGCACCGATCTTGTCGAGCATCACGGGTAGCGGGTCGCTGTTCTACCCCTACGCAGACGGCTACCGCGACAGCTTCTCCCCGGCATTCACCCTGAACGAGAAGGCCACCGTGACGCTGACAGTACGGACTGGCGGGGGTGCCCTGGTCCGGACGGTGTCCGCCAGCAAGGCGGCCGCACGGACCTCCCTGTCCTGGAATGGTCGCAACAATGCCGGGGCCCAGGTCGCGGCTGGCACCTACTACTGGACCCTGACTGCTCAGGATCCGGCGGGCAACCGGCGAACCAGCGCCCGTTACTCGGTGTCGGTGAACGGCAAGCGCCTGGTCACCAAGACCGCCACCCTGACCAAGAACGGGTCACAGTACGCCTTCGCCGGGGGCAGTGACACGAGCTGCTCAGGCGCTGACCCGTCGCTGTCCGACTTCGAGCCCTCCGGTGTCTGGCTCGCGAACGTCTGCGACCCGTACTACAGCGACGAAATCGCTGGCGCCGGCTACCGGTTCACGCTCCCCGCCGCGGCCAGCTACACGTCGCTGCGGGTCGACAGCTACGGCAACTCCTTGGCGCCGTCGCGGCTCGGAGCAGGATTCACCCGCTGGGGCACAGACGCCTACACCTTCGCCCACGAGGTCACGACCGGCACCTCCAACCTCTGGCGGACCGTGGGCAGCGTCTCCGCCACTGGGCTGGTCAGCTCCAGCCGGGTCGCCGAGGTCACGATGTACGTGCCGAACTACTACAGCGAGAACGACTACGACATCGGCAAGGTCCGGCTGGTCGTCACGTACAAGGTCCTGGCCTGACGGCCCACGGCTGAGGGGTCGCCTACGGCGGCGCCCCATGGCAGGAGCGCCCGGTGCACTCATCCGGGCGCTCCTGCTTGCCCGGCCACCACCCGACCGAGCAGAGCCAACGGGGGGAGCCCAACGCCAGGGGGGCGACAGCCGGCAGCGTCGCGCACGACGGAGAACCGAACGACGGCCGAGCCACCCTAGGGTTGGCCCATGGCCAGCCGCTCTCCGTCGACACCCCTCATCATCCTCGCGCCGGACTCCTTCAAGGAGAGCCTCACGGCGCAGCAAGTATGCGTGGCCATGCAAGCTGGCCTCGAACAGGAGTTTCCGGACGCACGTTACGTCCACGTGCCCATGGCGGATGGTGGTGAGGGAACCGTTCAGTCCCTTGTCGACGCCACGGGCGGCACCGTACGACGCGCCTGGGTGACCGGGCCGCTCGGAGACGCGGTAGAGGCCGCGTTCGGGATCCTGGGCGACGGTGAGACCGCCGTGATCGAGATGGCCGCGGCGTCCGGCCTGGAGCTCGTCCCGTCTGCCGATCGCGACGTCCGGCGCGCGACGACGTACGGGACCGGCGAGCTCATCTCGGTCTGCCTTGATCAGGGCGTCCGCCGACTCGTGCTCGGGCTGGGCGGCAGCGCCACCAACGACGGTGGTGCCGGGATGGCGCAGGCCCTCGGGGCGCACCTGCTCGACGCGTCTGGTCGGCCACTGCCCCTCGGAGGGGCCCCGCTCGCGAACCTCGCCCGGATCGACGTCAGCGGCCTCGACCCGAGGCTGCGCGACTGCGCCATCGAGGTCGCCAGCGACGTGACCAACCCGCTCTGCGGGCCGACGGGTGCGAGCGTCGTCTACGGACCACAGAAGGGCGCGACGCCCACCGACGTCACCGAGCTCGACGCCGCTCTCGAGCACTATGCGGACATCGTGCGTCGCGACCTCGGGCGGAGCGTGGGGGAGGTGCCGGGCGCCGGCGCCGCGGGTGGTCTCGGCGCCGGACTCCTCGCGTTCACCCAGGCCCGGATCAGCAGCGGAATCGACATCGTCATCCGGCTCACCGGGTTGGTCGACCACGTCGCGGAGGCCAACCTGGTCCTCACGGGCGAGGGACGCATGGACGGTCAGACGCGCTTTGGCAAGACGCCCTTCGGGGTGGCCTCGGTCGCCCGGGCCGCGGGCACGCCGGTGATCGGCATCGCAGGAAGCGTGGGGGAGGGCGTCGAGGAGCTCGTGGAGTACTTCGACGCCATCATCCCGGTGATCGGCCGCGTCGCGCCGCTCTCGGAGGTGCTGGCCGAGGCAGCCTCGAACGTCGAGCGCACCTGCGCAAACGTGGGACGGCTGATCGCGCTCACCATCGCCGATCGATAGGTCCGCACCTGCGCGGCGGGAGGGAGAACCACCGCGCGCGGGTATTGTTCAGCCCCGGTCTGCCACGTCGAAGGACAAGAGGGTTCGATGCTAGACGAGCTGGATCACACCTTGAGGGATCCTCTCTACCTGCAGCTCAAGGACGCCCTGGTCAAGGCCATCCGGGAGGGGCGGTTCGGCTCCGACGGGCAGCTGCCGACCGAGCACGAGCTGTGCGAGCAGCTCGGGATCTCCCGCAATCCCGTACACCGCGCGCTGGCCGAGCTGTCCAGCGAGGGCGTGATCATCCGCCAGCGACGCAGGGGAACGTTCGTCAACCCCGCCTGGCTCACCCGCCAGCTGACCGACACCCGCGTGAGCATCGCCGTCCCGACCCAGGACTGGGCCAGCCTCGTCCGGAGCATCACCCCGGCCGAGATCGTCCTCGATGTCGAAGTCGTCCCCTTCACCGATCTGCATCGGCACCTGCTCGCCGCGGTCGCCGCCGGGGAGGCACCCGACCTCGCGGTCCTCGACTCGGTCTGGGTGCCGCAGCTCGCCTCGCTCGACGTGCTGTACCCCATCGACGATCTCGACGCGGACTGGGTGGAGCAGACCTACCGGGCCGACGTCGCTCGCGCGTTCGTGGACGCCACGAGCCATGGTGGTCGTGTCGTCGCGGTCCAGGCCGAGGCGGACGTAGCCGGCCTCTGGTTCGATCGCGAGGGTATGGCGCGGTCCGGCTTCGTCCACGCCCCGACGACGTGGCGTGAGCTCCGCCAGGTGGCTCGGAGCTGCCTTGAGCTCTATGGCCGCCCGCCGATCGCCGTACCCGCAGGGCTGGACGCCGCCGAGACCGCGACGTACGTCCTGCACGGCTGGCTCTCCGCCAACGGTGCGGCAGTCATCAGAGACGACCGAGTCGTCCTCGCCGAACCGCCAGCGGTCCGGGCCCTCCGGGCGCTCTCCGCACTGGCGAAGGACGGCCTCATCGACAAGGCGAGTGTCGGGTGGGGACGAACCGCGGCCTTGCAGTCACTCGTCTCCGGGCGCAGTCAGATCGCGCTGGGTGGAAGCTACGACCTGGCCGAGATCACGGCGCTGACCGGGCTGTCGCCGGTTCAGGCCCTGGACCGCTTCGGATTCGCCGCTCTGCCCGCGGGGCCGGAGCCGGGATCGAAGGTGCTCGCGGGCGGGCTGGCCTACGCCGTCTTCCGCCAGTCACGCCAACCACACCACGCGATGCGCATCATCCGCCGCCTCATGGAGGTCGCGGTCCAGATGACCGTCGCCGACACGACCGGGCAGCTGCCCTCCCGGGTCAGCGCGGCCTCGGTGCTCGAGGGTGGGAGCGGCTTCCTGCACGACGTGGCACGGCTGCTGCCTGAGGCCACCACGCGCCCGGCGGTGCCCGAGTACGAACGCGTGAGTGTCCAGCTGAGGCACCTGCTCGCAGCCACCCTCTCGGGTGGCTCGGTGCCCGGCGAGGTGCGTCTGGCGGCCCAGGGCATCTCCGCCGTGACCGGACTCGCGCTGGCCTGAGCCGGTCCGGCTCCCCGACGGCCGGCGGGGTCGCTCACCCCCGGGGGGTTGACATCATGCCGGCCGGCCGTCACATTTGTCATTGCCACAATGACAATTGGCTCCTGGGAGACCTCATGACCATCCGCAAGACCACGCAAGCAGGACGTCTCTCGGCTCTCGCCGCGACCCTCTGCGTCGTACCGCTGGCCGCCGCCTGCTCCGGCAGCAACTCCGGCGCCGAAGGCTCGGACACCGGAAAGCCGAGCGGCGACATCCGCGTCGTCTCCAACTGGACCGGTGTCGAGGGCGAGGCCTTCCAGGCGGTCGTCGACGGCTTCAAGGCCAAGTACCCGGGCACGAACGTCAAGGTCGAGGTGGTCCCCTTCGACCAGACACAGACGCAGCTGTCCCAGCAGTTCGCCTCGGGCAACGCGCCCGACGCCGCGGTGGCGCTGCCCGGCATGGTCCGGCAGTTCTCCCAGCAGGGCTTGCTGATGAACCTCGACGAGCAGTGGAAGACCTGGATCGACAAAGGTGAGTACAACGAGTCGCTCAAGGCGATCGCCATGGGCGCCGACAGCCACGCCGACGCGGTGTACTTCAAGGGCAACGTGAACGGCCTGATCTGGTCCACGAAGGCCACCCAGACCAAGCTGGGCCTGACGAAGGCCCCGACGACCTGGGCCGAGTTCACGGCTGCCCTCGACAAGGCCAACGCCTCCTCCAAGGCATTCGCCGTCGGCGCCAAGGACGTCTGGGTCCCGACCCAATGGGTCGACCCGGTCCTCCTCAACGTCGCCGGCGTGGAGAAGTTCCAGCAGCTCCAGCAGGGCAAGATCGGCTGGGACGACCCGAAGATCGTCGAGGCGATCACGGTGCTGACGGGGCTCATCGAGAAGTACTGGTCCGGGGACGCCATGGACACCGGCTTCAATGACGAGGTGTGCGGCTGGGTCTCGGGCCAGCACGCCTTCGGGAACAACGGTGCCTTCGTCAACGGCGTCGTGCCCTCGTGCGACAAGAACCTCAAGTCCGGGACCGACTACAACTTCTTCCCCCTCCCGCCGTACGACGGGAAGAAGTCGGCGCAGTCGGTGAGCGGTGACCTGTTCGTCGGCAACAAGCAGAGCAAGAACCCGGCGACGACCAAGGCGTTCCTGGCGTACCTCGGATCCGTTGAGGGACAGTCGATCTGGGCCAAGAAGGGCGGCTACGTCGCCCCGAACATGAAGGTCCCGACGGACGTGTACCCGTCCGCGAACGACAAGAAGGCCGCCAGCCTCTGGCCCAAGGACGCGTCTGCCGCCGCGGGCTATGACCTCGATGACTGGATCGGCGGCGAGACCCAGGTCAAGTACCGCCAGGCCCTGCAGAACCTGGTCCGCAACAAGGACGTCGCGGCCTTCACCCAGGCCATGGTCGCGGCCGACACGCGTTCGAAGGGCTGAGATCGATGATGCCGAGCCGCGCCCGAACAGCGTCGGCCAAGTCGCGCGGGCGCGGCTCGGAATCCCGACTGGCATATCTGTTCCTGGCACCCATGCTGGCGATCTTCGTCGGCTTCTACGTCTGGCCCGCGCTGGCCACGCTCTTCTCGAGCTTCTTCACCTGGGGGATGCTCAACCCTTGGCGGGTCGACCGGCCCGACATGTGGGTCTCGGCCGGGCTGAGCAACTACACGACCACGCTGACCAGCGCCGACTTCTGGAACGCCGGGCTCAACACAGCCGTGTGGCTGTTCGTCTTCCCCCTCCTCGTCGTGACCATCTCGCTCGCCCTTTCGCTGCTCATGTGGGAGGCCAGGAGGGGAGCGGGGTTCTTCCGCAGCGCCATCATCCTGCCGATGACGATCTCGCTGGCCGCCGTCGGTGTCATCTGGGGGTTCATCTACAACCCGGACCCCGACAAGGGTCTGCTCAACGCAGGCCTGCGGCTCATCGGCGTCGGTAACGCAGACCTCAGGCTGGGCCCGCTGGAGCTGCACCTCGGTCGCTGGCTGTCCAACCCGGGCGTGCTGCACATCGGCGGCCTGGACATCCGGCTCACCAACATCATGATCATCATCCCAGCCGTGTGGGCCTTCGTCGGTTTCGGCGTCATCACGTTCACGGCCGGCCTCACCTCGGTCCCGGCGGAGCTGCTGGAAGCAGCGAGGGTCGATGGTGCCTCCCGCTGGCAGACGATCCGGCACGTGACGCTGCCCAGCCTGCGGCCCTCCATCATCGTCGTCGTCGTCATCTCGGTCATCTTCGCCCTACGGACGTTCGACATCGTCTTCGTCACCACGGGGGGCGGTCCCGCGCAGGATACCGAGGTCCTCGGGCTGCTGCTGTGGCAGCAGGCGTTCCAGTTCCTCGACTCCCCGAAGGCCGGTCAGGCCGCCGCTATCGCGATCATCATGTCGGTTGTTCTCATCGCCGGTGCCATGCCCTTCCTCCGCAAGAACGGAGCCTCGTCGTGAGGTCTCAGTGGCGCACGCTCGCCCTTTACGCCGTACTCACCCTCGTGAGCATCGTCTGGATCGTCCCCGTTCTCGGGGCTGCCGCGATCGCGGTCCTGCCCCTCAACGAGAGCACCAAGGGCTGGTGGCGTGCCGACGCGAGCACGGCGACGCTGGCCAACTTCCGCCGCGTGTGGGAGGGGGGCCTCTCCGGCTACGCGCTGAACAGCCTCATCATCGCGGTCCTGTCGGTGCTCATCACGCTCGCCGTGGGCACCCTCGCGGCGTACGCGATCGCGCGGATGCGGTTCCGGTTCAGGACGATCGTCCAGGTGATGCTCCTCACCACGATGATCGTGCCGGTCCAGATCATCCTCATCCCGCTCATCCCGTGGTTCCGGACCTTGGGCCTGAACAGCGGCTCATGGCAGTATCTCGGGATCGCCCTCGTGCACACCGCGTTCGGTGCCGGATGGGCAATCTTCATGCTGTGCAGCTTCTTCGAGGCGATCCCGAACGAGCTCATCGAGGCCGCGAAGCTCGACGGCGCGGGATCGCTCAAGACCTTCACGACGATCGCGCTGCCGCTTGCGATCCCGGGAATCGTGTCGTTCGTCATCATCGACTTCGTGTTCGTCTGGAACGACCTGCTCATGGGTCTGACGCTGCTCGACGCCGACCACAGACCGATGACTGTCGGGCTGGCCAACCTCAACGCACCTCAGCTCAACCAGGACGACCTCATCTCGGCCGGGTCGATCCTGGCGATCCTGCCCCCGCTTCTCCTGTTCGCCCTGTTGAACCGCTACTACGTCCGGGGCCTGTTCGCCGGGGCGGTGAAGGGATGACGGCCGACGTGGCCCGTAGCGTCCAGGTCGCCGTGGTGCAGCAGGTCATGCCCGTGGGAGACACCGCAGGGAACCGCGCGCACCTTGCGGGCCTCGTGGAGGAGCACCGCGAGGTCGACCTCATGGTCTTTCCCGAGATGTACATCACCGGGTACGACCTCGCCGTACTCGCCGCGCGCAGCGCCGACCTGGCCGAGCACGCGACGACCGGGCCCAGCGCACTACTCGTCCGCCGGCTGTCGCTGCGACACGGGCTCACGATCGTGGTCGGTTTCCTCGAGCGGGCCGACGACGGCCAGCTTTACGACTCCCTCCTCATCGCAGCCCCCGGAAGGCCACTCTCGGCCTACCGCAAGTCGCACCTGTTCCCGGCCGAGCTGTCGGTCTTCGCGGCCGGTCACGAGCTGCCCGTGGTGTCGACGCCGGCGGGTGTGCTCGGGCCGCAGATCTGCTTCGAGCACGCCTTTCCCGCGATCTCCACGACCCAGGCGCTCGCGGGCGCCGAGGTCCTCGTGATCCCCTCCGCGGTCGGCGACGACCACGAGCACCTGATCGAGGTGCGTACCCGGGCTCGGGCCCAGGACAACCAGGTCTTCGCGATCGCGGCCAACTCGAACTCGCCGGGCTTCTGCGGGAACTCCATGGTCGTGGACCCCCGTGGGCGAGTCCTTGCCGCGGCCGGTCACGAGGACGTCGTCCTCCGGGCGACTCTCGACCTGTCGGAGATCCCCGCGGAGCGCCGGCGTGAGCCGTCGCTCGGGATGGGACGACCCGGCCTGTATCTCCTCGGGCGCGTGGAGAGCGACGCGTGACAAGCCGCAAGCCCCGCGACGTCGGCAACGGCCTGCTCGCCGCCTCCTTCACGCAGAACTCGGTCCTCGCGGTCACGCGGCCGCACCCGCGGGCCGGGATGGTCGAGCTGACCGGTGCGCGGGAGTTCATCGACGCCAGTGACCGCGGTGTCGAGGCACGCGTCCGCGACTACCGGCGTCACCTCGCCAGTGACGCCTCGGCAGCATTGCGGCTGTCCTCGGAGGCGCCATTGACCCTCGAGGCAGAGCCCCTCAGGCGGGGGGCAGCTCTGCGCTGGAACGCCCGGTCCGGTGCGCCCGTTGTCGTCCAGTTCCGCGGCCGCCTGCAGAGACCCCCCTACGCCGAGATCACCGACATCGCGCCCCTGTGGCCGATGCCGCAGGACACCACCTTCGAGCTCGACGGACCGGTGCTCACCCTGCGCTCCGCCACCCTCGGGGCGGTCGCGACGATCATCGTGTCCTCACCCGGCGACTCGGCGGCCTGGGTGCAGTCAGGCGACGGCTTCGACTGCAGCGTCGGCGACGGTCCCGCAACCGACCTGTCGCTGACCGTCGATCTCCAGGTGGACGGCGGGGTCCGGACTCCTCGGGGCGGAACCCACGTCGTGCCCACCGTGGCGGGCGACCTCGCGGCGCGGACCGGTCAGTCGGCGCAGGCGTATGCCCTCGGGTGCTGTGCGCTCGACGTCGCCGAAGACCAGACCTGCGTGGTGACCGACCACCGTCTGCTGCCCCTGTCCTGGACACGCGACGCGTACTTCGTCGTCCTGCCCCTGCTGCTGCACGGCGAGCCGGGCTCGGTCGAGGAGGACGTCGTCCGACGCCATCTGAACTGGCTCTTCGGGGCGGCCCGCGCCGAAGGGCCGTGGATGCGTAGCCACCTGACCGGCGGCCAGGTCAAGGACCCCGGACTGCAGGCGGACCAGCAGCTCTATCCCGTGCTCGAGCTCGTCGACTTCCGGCGGCGTTTTGGGCACTGGCCTTCAGCGGACCTCCTGCATTGGCACCAGGGCATCCGCGCCGCCTTCGACGACCTCATCACCTCGCCCGAGAGCGGGCTGCTGGTGAGCGAGGAGAACCCCGCCGATGACCCGGCCGAGTACCCGCACAACTTCTCGACCCAGATCTTGTTCGCCGAGGTGCTCGGTCGGCTCAGCACAGTCGCAGACGAGCTCGGACTCGACGGCGCCGACCTGGATCGCCAGGCCCGTCGCGTCCGGGAAGCGACCAAGACACTGTTCCGGGTCGACGTCGGGGCCGGCCGCCCGGCGTACGCGTACGAGGTCGACGGCGATGGCCACTACCGCCTCTACGCCGACGCCAACGACCTGCCCTCCGCCCTCGCGGTCGCGTGGGGCTTCTGCTCGCCGGACGACCCAGCCTGGCGCGCCACCATGGAGGCGGCCTTCGACTCCGAAGGGCTGTATGCCCTGGCAGGCCGCTTCGGTGGACTCGGTTCGGTGCACACCGCGGGCGTCTGGGCGCTCGGGCTCGTCCAGGAGCTGGTCTTCGCGCGGGCGATCGGTGACGAGGAGCGCGCGGCGCGCGTCCTCGGCGTCCTCGAGGAGCTGGTGTCCGACGACGGCATGTTGCCCGAGACCGCCGACCCCGAGTCCGGCGAGTGGCTGTCCCGGCACTGGTTCGGTTGGCCCGGTGCGGCGCTCGCGTGCGTCCTCAGCTCCGGCGACCTCCGCCCGCAGCCGGCAACGTCCCTGACCTCGCACGAAACCATCGGTGGGGGCGCATGAGCAGCCCTCGGCACGCGCGGACCGCGACCTGCCTCCGTGACCCGTCGACGGCCTTGCCGCAGCGAGCTTGGGGTCTGCCGCGCGACCCAGGAGTGCAAGGAGCACGCTCGAGATGACCCGCCCCATGCTGTCCTGGAGGGACCGGCCAACGCATCGACGGTGGGCGGAGGAACACTTCGAACGCCTCATCGCGTTCGTGCTGCCCAGCGTCCTGCCGGGGGGCGGCTTCGCCTACCTTGGAGCCGACGGGCAGCCGATGCCCGGGCGGGAGCCGTCCCTGCTTCTGACCGCCAGGATGGTGCACGTGAGCGCACTCGGCTCGGTGTTGGGAGTGCCCGGCGCACAGCACCTGCTGGAGCACGGGTTGTGGTCTCTCATGGGGCCGTTGCGTGACGAGCGCGCCGGCGGCTGGTTCGAGACCGTGAAGCGCGAGGGGCGCAAGACGGCATACGAACACGTGCACGTGCTTCTGGGTGCGGCGTCCGCGCTCACCGCCCAGGCAAGCGGCGCCGACATCGACGCAGGAAGCCTCGCGCGCGAGGCGAAGAGCATTGTGGAAGAACGGTTCTGGCGCGAGGATGAGGGGGCGCTGTGTGAGTCGTGGTCGGCGGCCTGGGGCGAGCCGGAGGCCTACCGCGGTGCCAACGCGAACATGCATGCGGTGGAGGCGTTCCTGGCGATCGGCGACGCTCTAGATGAGGACGTCTGGCACGAGCGGGCGCTGCGAATCTGTGAGCGGATCGTCAACGGGCACGCACGGGCACGCGACTGGCTGCTGCCCGAGCACTATGACGAGCAGTGGGGCGAGCGCCCCGACTACAACGCCGACGAACCGAACCACCCGTTCCGGCCCTACGGCGCCACCCTCGGGCACTCCCTCGAATGGGCGCGTCTGTTGTGTCTGTTGCACGCCTCTCCGCGAGTGGGGACCTCGGACTGGCTCCTCGAGTCGGCGGCGTCCTTGTCGCGCAAGGCATTGTCCACGTGGGGGATCGACGGCCGCGAGGGGCTGCCCTACACGTTGGACTGGAAGGGTCTTCCGGTGTCGACCGTGCGGCTGCACTGGCCGGTGTGCGAGGGGATCCAGGCGATGTCGCTGCTGCACCAGCTCACCGGAGAGGGAGAGTGGGAGGCGTGGTACCGGCGGCTGTGGGACCACGCGGTGCGCTACTTCATCGATGCGTCCGGGAGCTGGATCAACGAGCTCGACGAGGAGATGCGCGAGGGGTATGCCGTGTGGCCAGGACGGCCGGATGTCTACCACGCGACGGGGGCCTACATGGCGCCGCTGGCGCCGCCGTGGCCGTTCGTCACCGTGGCACTGGCGAATCCCGGTGGCTGATATCTCCCGCGAGGGAGAAGCTTTCGTCGATCCAGGGGGTCGGTCTCCGGGAGAGTGACGCGGCGAGGACCATGGCCTGGCGCGCTGTGGAGTGTGCTCGCTGAGGCACACGCGACCAGGTCAACGACGGCCGAAAACGGACGCGGAGCGAATTCCTCCCGCAGCTCGGGGCAAGTTGCGGGGGGAGTTCGGCTGGTTCGGCCCCTTCTCATCGATCGATCCACCCTGGACCGGTGTGGACGTCCACGCCGCTCTGGGCCGACGTCGCGGCCGCGTTCGCGCGACGGTCTGCTGCCTCGTTGCGCGGGTCACCGGTCCCATCAGTCTTGTGAGCCTTCACCCAGACGAACTCGATCGGCGCCCGGCGCGCATCCAGCAGCCGGTCGATCTCCTGGATGATCTCGAGGTTCTTCACCGGCTGGCCGTTCGACGTCTTCCAGCCCTTCCGTTTCCACCCGTGGCGCCATTCAGACGCCGCCTTCAGGGCATAGGTCGAGTCCATCCGAACCTCGAGCGGCACGTCGTTCGGCACCGAGCGCAGCAGTTCGAGCAGGGCGGTGAGCTCGCCCCAGTTGTTCGTGTTGTGCTTGTGCCCGCCCGCGGCCCAGGACCCACCGGTGCCGGTGCCGTCATCCTCGACGACCCACGCCCACCCGGCCGGGCCCGGGTTGCCCAGTGCCGAACCGTCCGTGGCCGCGATCACCCTGGTCTTGGATGACACGTGCGCCGTGGGCGCGGCAGCGTGCTGCGCAGCCGGGCGGGCCGGGGGAGCAGCCGCGCGGGCGGGGGCGGACGCGAACGGGTTGCCGAAGAGGTCGTCATCGAAGAGCGAGCTGGTTTCCATACGCCACACTGTGCTCAGTGTGAGCCGCGATGCCTTGGCGCCGCGCCGCCGCGCACGGCCACGGTGATGCGACGCACACCGGCGTGATGTTCAGGCCCGTTCCGGTGGCGTCGTCCCTTTCACCGGTGCCGCCCGCGAGTTTCGCTGTCCGCGGACAAGTCCGGATGAACGGCGGCAGCTCTGGCGTCATGCATACCGCGTTCATTAAGTCAGTGGGTCTTGGGTTGACGCACAGTCGTACCGAGAACATCGAGCAGAAAGGACGGCGCCAAGGAAGGTCGCACCGAGGCGGACGGTGAAACCTGTCGACTTCCTCTCATGGTCTTTCCGATGGCAGTGGGTGAAGCCCAGACTGCCGCCTCAGTGGCGCGAACGCCCTTGTCGTTCCCGGTTTGCGAGTGTTGCGGTGAACCGCCTGCGGGAACGCCGTTCCCCTCCGAAGTGCCGCCGCCCTAGGTATTCTCGGGCCATGACGAGGTTCCGTGCCGAGGATCGGATCGACCCGCCGACGGCTTCCGGCGAAGCGGCGACGCTGCTGGGCTTCTTGAACTACCAGCGGGACACGCTTCGCTGGAAATGCACCGGGCTGACCGCTGCCCAGCTTTCGACGCCTGTCGCGCCGACGACGCTGACACTCGGCGGGCTTCTCAAGCACCTTGCCGTGGTGGAGGCGGGATGGCTGAACCAGTTCTTCGCGGGCGGCGTCGCAAAGCCCTCCTGGTTCGACGAGCTGGACCAGGACGACCCCGACTGGTCCCTGACCTCTGCGGCCGGCACCGCGCCGGAGCAGCTGTTCGCCTGGTTCGACGAGTCGATCGCGGTGTCCGATCAAGTCGTCGCGGACGCGTTGGCTGGTCCGGACGGTCTTTCCTCCCTCTCCGAGGAGCAGGACGACGGGAAACGCATCTCGTTGCGCTGGATCGTGTGTCACCTGATCGAGGAGTACGCCCGCCACAATGGCCATGCCGATCTGCTCCGTGAGTCGATCGACGGGACAACGGGGGATTAGTCCTTCATCGCGGAAGGCTTTGCGTTCGGCACTGGCCCGGTAGTCGGGCACGTCGCCTCGGACGAGGCGTGCCGACGACTGGCCTGGAGGCGTACTCGGGCATGTTTGCGGCGCTCACGAAGACCGCGCAGCCACCACAACGCAGGACGCACCATGGCCGAGACCTGAGCGAGGGCTGGTTTCGACAGGCTCAACCAACATCCGCCCCTCGGCAGTTTCAGTGCGTTCATTCCCCGCCCTGGCCTGAGGCCGCACCCACATCACGCCGCTGCAGACACACAAAACCTGATTTCGCGTCCGTGAAGGTCTTCCCCGGGACCAATGACGTCGGCGAAGTGGTCGCTCCGCGCTCACAGGAACGCCCACGCACCTAGAACGACTACTCCCCGGGTTGGCGCCGGGGGCGGTGGGCCCGGTCGAAGTTGTTCACCGGTTTGCGCTCGCTGGCCACGCGTGGCGCCCGTCCTCGGTGCGTTGCTGTGTGCACATCTGGGACAAGGGGCACTAGGCAAGCCTGCCCAGGCGTGACGCGGAACTTCGCCGCCATGACTGCTCCGCTCTCTACACCCACGTCCGCAACCTCGGGGCGGGTGGGAACGAGCGACTCAGGACTGACTCGGTGGCCAGGGGCCGCCGACACCGCCACCGGGTTCGGGAGTCGTCAGGCGGATCCGCCGCCCGCGTGGAACGGCGCGCGTGGCTGACCTCATCCTCCCGGGGTGATGTCGGCGGTGACGGTCTTTGCTCACTGTCGGGATACGTGGGCGACTCGCCACTGTCGCCAAGGCCGACGGGACCGCATCCCGGCGAGAGCAAAGGGCCGCCCCTGCCGCTTGAGCCCGCACCCCTCCAGAGAGACCAGGCCGAGACGATGCACCTCCGCACCCGACCCTTCGCCGTCACGCTGGCAGCAGTGAGCGCCCTGGCACTCGGGGCCGCCATGCCAACCGCCACACCAACCGCCAGCGCTGGAGCGAAGTGGAGCTACAGCGGCCCCACCGGACCCGCCCACTGGGGCGACCTCGACCCCTCCTACGCTGCGTGCTCCGACGGAAGCGCCCAGTCACCAGTGGACCTCAAACAGGTCGTACGGAGGGCCCTGAAGAATCCGGGCTTCCACTACGTCACAGGCCGGGCCACGGTGGTCAACAACGGCCACACCGTCGTGGCCAGTCCCCGCCCGGGCAGCTCCATGACCATCGACGGCAAGACCTTCACGCTGGTCGAGGTTCACTTCCACGGCCGCGGCGAGCACGAGGTGAACGGCCACCGCTATCCACTGGAGGTGCACTTCGTACACCGGGCCTCCACCGGGGCCCTGGCCGCGCTGGGGGTGTTCGTCATCCGGGGTAAGTCGACCAACAAGGCCTGGCAGCCGTACGTGCGGTCGCTCGACGTCGCCTCCGGCAGCGAAGCTCACCCGACGATCAACTGGTCCGCCATGCTTCCCCGCGACCGGCAGACGTTCCGGTACGGCGGCAGCCTGACGACGCCCCCGTGCACCGAGGGGCTCAGGTGGGTCGTCATGACGACCCCGGTCAAGCTGAGCGGGCGGCAGATCGCGGCCTTCCGCGCTGCCTACGACCACAACAACCGCCCCCTGCAGCCGCTGCACGGCCGCAAGGTGCTCCTGGACTGCAGCAGCGGGAGCTGAGCGCCCCGCCACCATGGCGCTCGGGGCCATGGCCCCGAGCGCATCGGACTCCGGTCCGTCCATGACGCGGCGCCGTACCCCACGCGCCCGAATGCCCCCGGGCCAAGGCGCCCCGGACGTGCGAACAGGGACACTCCGTTAGCGCCTGCAGCAGGGCGTCATGGCGGTGGAGCGCTCGGTGACTCAAGTCGGCCAGGAGCGGGTGTGGGTGACCCCAAGAACCACGAGCGCCGTGAAGTTCAGCCGCCGAGTCCGAAATCGCCCAACCGGCTGAGCCGCTTGGTGTCAGGAGCGAAACAGCTTCCAGTGCCCCTCGGAGACGACTTCGACGGTGCCGTCGACCACTTTGATGGCGGTCTCGTCGTCGATCGCGTAGCCGGCACCGGCATCTTGGCGGCCCAACGTTCTGCGTCGGCCATCGTGTTGTCCGGCAGGTCCGGGTGATCCAGGTGCGGGAAGATCGAGAAATCGACCAGTGCCCAGCGTCTCGTCGCCACCGGTGGGCGGCGTCCAGCGGACGAAGTCCTCCCCGATGCTGGGGGTCATCACCATGCTCCCGGCGCTCAGCCCCACGTAGACCGTCTCGCGCAGCGACGGCAGGAGGTCCGCCAGCCCGGACTGCCGCATCCAGTGGCACAGGTACAGCGCGTCGCCGCCGTTCACCAGCAGGACGTCGGTCTCCTCGGACCCCGGGGACCCAACGCTCTTCGTCGATGCTGGGCAGCGCGGTGAGCTCCAGCACGCCCAACGACTTCCACCCCAACTCGCACCATGGGGCGCTCGGGTTCTCGTCCGCTGATGAATCGCCATGCCTGGCCAGGACCACCTGGGTTGGCGTACGACGCGGTGGGGATGCAGAGGGCGCTGGACTCGGCGATCGGTTTGCCCAGGAGGTCGACCAGCGCGTCGTGGATGCTCGTGTTCTTGATGCCAGCGGAAGTGAGCAGAAGCCTCACGCTTGCCTCCTGTACCTAGCGGTCATGTCGCTCTCCTCGAGGGTCGGGAGAGCGGGTGCACGGGAAGGCAGACTGGGCACCGCAGCGAAACTCATCGCCGGCGGGACCCCTCAAGCTCCCCGCGCGCACGTCATGATATGGCGGCTTCCGAGACTCACCCACCCGAGGAGCTCACGGCCCTTCGGGTGGCCCGGGTCGACCTCGGCCGGCGCCGTCTCCACGTCGCCGAGAGCGCGTCCGAGGTGGGGAGCAGGCTCGTCTGGGGCAACGCCCAGAATCACCAGACACGCTCGGTGCCCGTGCCTGCGGGCCTGATCCCGCCGCTGGCCGCGGCCTGTGAGGGCAAGGGGCCCGGGGTCCCGGGGTTCACCTCCCTGAATGGCGAGCCGCTGCGCCTCAGCAGCTGGCGCTCCCGTCTTCGACCCGGCGTGTGCTGGCGCGGGGATCGTGGGCCTGACCCCGCACGATCTGCGGCACACCGGCATGCCTGGCCAGATCAAGTCGACGGGCGGTCAGGTGGTGCGGGAGGTCCGTGGCTGGGAGTCCTCGTCGGGGAAGCGCCACCTGCCGTCGGGTGGCGCCCGGGCATGTAGCCGCAGCATGACGACGCGCCCGGTACCCGAAGGTGAGGGGGCGCCATGGTGCCTCCAAGACGCCGGCCCCGCCGGCCCTCGGCCTCACCGATCGTCGACTCGTCGGCGACCACGACATCACCACCCGGGCCCAGGACGTGCTGGGCACGGATGTGGGGAACCCGACCCACCGACGGTCGCGCCTACGACGGCGGACTGGTGCCGGCCTGCGGCCCGGGCCCGGCCCGCCGGTGGCGGAGCGGGCCCGGGGTGCGTCCCCGGTGTGGCTTAGCAGCAGACGGCCGCCCTGGCCGGCTCGGTACCCGTGGTGCCTGCGGCCGCGGTGTCGGCCGGGCTTGCGCAGCAGCCGCCGGTGGAGGCGGCCTGTTCGAGGTCGGCCGTGCTCTTGCCTGCCAGCTCGGGCTGGGCGTCGGCCAGCACGACGTAGTTCTCCCAGCGCTGTCCGTCCGGTCCGGTGACCCAGTGCTTGTCCTGGCGGGCGTAGCAGCAGACGACGTCGCCCTCGATGTCCAACGTGAGCCCGGCGGCCTCGAGCCGGGTGGCCTGCTCCTCGATCTCCGCCATCGACTCCCGCTCCACGCCGAGGTGGTTCAGGGTGCCGGTGGCCTCGGGGTTCTCGAACAGCACCAACTTCAGCGGAGGGTTCGTTATGGGGAAGTTGGCGTAGCCGGGCCGGCGCTTGGCCGGGGCGGTGTCGAACAGGGTGGAGTAGAACTCGACGGCGGCGTCGATGTCGGCGACGTTGAGGGCGAGCTGGATGCGGGACATGGCAGAACCTCCTTGGTGGGTTGCCGCGCTCAGGCGCAGCAGGGGACGGGAGAACAGGCCGTACCGGCAGTCCCCGATCCGGTCGCCGGCCGGGTGACATGAGCCCACCAGCGGCTCGCGGTGGCCCGGCAGCCGGGCCCGGCCGCCGGCTCGAACATTGCGGCGCGCTCTGCCACTCGGACGATCTCGGCGGTGCGGGCCTGGGCGAGTAGGTGGGTCAGGGTCACGGGGTTCACGGCTTCTCCTCAGTTATTCGATGAACGTCACAGTACTGGGTATTTGACGTTCGTCAAGTAGGTGGCACAATCTGTGTCATGCCCAAGCCGCTGCCCCTCCTGCTGGACTCCTCGCCCGTCGGCTGCCCGCCGCTGGGCTCGCCGGCCGGCCGCCTGAGCGCCGAAGAGGCCATCGGCCTCGCGGTACGGCTGAAGGCGCTGGCGGACCCAGCCCGACTGCAGATCGTGGACCACCTCCTGGCCCAGCCCGAGCACGAGGCCTGCACATGCGACCTCGCCCCGGTGGTCGGCCTGTCAGAGCCGACGACCTCGCATCACCTGAAGCAACTGCTCGGGGCCGGGCTGGTCACCAAGCGCCGAGACGGGATGAACGTCTACTACCGGCTGGCCCCGCAGGCCCTGGACGCCCTGTCCCGGGTGCTCGACACCGGGTGCTGCTGATGGGCGCCGCCACCGCGCTGGTGCGCCCCGCCCACGCCGAGGACGACGCACCGGCGCGGGCTCTCCTCGAGCGGGCGGGCCTGCCGTTGGACGGCTATGAGCAGTCCTGGGGCCGGTGGGTGGTCACCGACCGGAGCGGCGCCCTGGTCGGTGTCGTGGCCCTGGAGCGCCACGGCACGCCGTCGGTCTACCTGCTGCGCAGCCTGGCGGTCGCACCCAAGCAGCGCGGCACCGGCGTGGGCGTCGCCCTGGTCCGGGTCGCCCTGGCCGCCGCGGACGCGCACGAGCAGGGCCGGGCGGGGGTGGGGTTGCTGACCGAGACCGCCGCCGGCTACTTCGACCGGTTCGGGTTCACCGCCGCCGACCGCGCCGACCTGCCCGCGGCGCTGTCGGCCTCGCCCGAGCTGACCGGCGCGTGCCCCGCCACCGCGACCGCGTACTGGCGCGCCTAACCGCGCCATGCCGGCGAGCCCGGGCCGCAGGGGGCCGGCAGCGGCCGCCGCCGGACCCCGTTTCGAAGTAGCGATGAGGGCGTGGCGAGAGCCCGGGCGCGTCCGTTCACGGACATCTGAGGGGTGACTCAAGTAGGGGCACAGAGGTAGGAGTTCTCCTTTGCACATGGGAACGCCCCCAGCGGGATCGCTGAGGTCGGATGAACTGGGTGCCGTGGGCATAAAGAAGCCCGGCACCGCGGGCGCGGTCCGAGCGAAGGTGTCGAGCCGATGTCAGCTGGCGTCGTCGATGAGCTGGGCCAGCCGCTTCGCGGACTCCGCGGCGGTGGCCGCGGAGACGTGGGAGGAGGTGTCGGCGGTGATGGTGATGAAGGAGTGGCCCAGGCGCCGGCTGACCTCCAGCAGGCTCTCGCCGCCGGCCAGGCCGATGGAAGTTGATGAGAAACGCTGAAACCTGATGATGATTCGTGGCCGGTGGTGTGTTCTCACCGCCTCGGCGACTGTGGCCGCAGCCGAGCAGCGGAAGCCGACCGAGCAGGAAGAGTGCTGAAGGCGGAGTCGTTTTCCTACTTCAAGCAGCGCCTGGTCCGCCCACGGGCAGGAGATGTACGACGCTTCGTCAGGGTCATGCTGCAGCGGGTAGGAAGGGATGTCCTCGTACTCACTCATCCCGGACGACCGATTCACAAGGCCGCGCGCGTACCTACCGGTAAAGACCCGCGTGAGGATGGTCCGACCCGCGTCCTCGCCCTGCAATGCCGCCTTGGGCACCACGCTCCCGCCGGAGTCGTGCGTCACCCAGGAACGCCGTGCCGATCTGGACGCTGTCTCGTCTGCCGACCTTGGAGGTGGTCAGGCTGGCGGTCGTAGCACCCGCCGCGGCCAAGACGCTGTAGCAAGTCGGCCTGACCGCGCACCGCGACGAGCTAGACGGCCGAGCACGCACGAACTGGTCGTCTAGGTCAGAACTCCGGTTTGGGCTCTTCGGCGATGAGGCGGGCGGTGAAGGTCGTGTTGCGCAGCGACAGCACTATGTCGATGCCGGTCATCGTGCCGCGGACTGTGAGCAGCCCCGACTTGGCGTCGGCTGTGACGGCGCGGACGCCTTCGACGTCGCGGACCAGGGCGGTGGCGCGTCGCACGCATCGACGGCAGCGCATGCCGTCGACGGAGAAGGTCAAAGTGCGCATTGGAGTACCTCCGGGGACGGGGAGTGGGCGGGCAGGCCGCAGCCCCGTCCGCGGCTGCCGCGGACGGGGCTCGACTTGGTCAGTTGGCTCCCACGCTCACTTCCTCGGCGGATGAAGCCGTGGGGGATGAGGCGGACCGCAGCGTCAACGCCGCGATCAGCGCGCCGGCGCCGGCGATGGCAGCGGCGCCCCAGAGGCCAGCCGAGAAGCCGTTTGTCAGAGCCGTTGCGTTGCCGATCTGGTCGGCGCCGTACGCGGCGGCGACCGCCGTCATGGCGGCAAGGCCGAGCGCGGACCCGATCTGGTAGCTGGTGTTGACGATGCCGGCCGCCAGCCCACCTTCCTCGGGTGCGGCCGCTGAAAGTGCGGTGCCCAGTGAGGGGATGAATGCCATGGCCATGCCGGCGGCCGTGACCAGGGTGGCAGGCAGCACGTCGACGGAGAACGAGCCGTCGGGGCTGATGAAGGAGAGCCACACCAGACCGGCAGCCAGTGTGGCGAGACCCGCAACGGTCATCGCCTTGGTGCCGTACCGAGCGATGAGTCGCGGAGCCACCGCGATCATGCCGACCATGATCGTCAGCGTGAGAGGCAGTAGCGCCGCGCCGCTGGCGAAAGCGCCAAGACCCAACACCTGCTGCAAGTACAGGTTGATGAAGAAGAACATCGGGATCCAGGCAGCGCCGAGCAGGAGCTGGGCCATGTTGGCCGCGGCGAGGTTGGGGGCACCGAAGATGCCCAGCCGCATGAGGGGCTGGCGCAGGCGGGCCTGCAGCGCTACGAAGGCTGCCAGCAGCACGACCCCGGCAATGGCGGGGATCAGGGTGGACGAGGCGGTCCAGCCTGCCTCGGGCGCCTGCACGACGGCGTAGACAAGGGCCGCGATTCCGGCGGTCACCGTGGCGGCTCCGACGAAGTCGATGCTTCCTCGGGTCCTGGCGCCGGCCGGCATGACTGCCGAGGACATGACCAGGACGGCGATCGCCAGCGGCACGTTGATGAAGAACACCCACGGCCAGCTGGCGTACTCGGTAAGGACACCGCCGAGGAAGACCCCGGCCGTGCCGCCGGCGGGCGCGGCCGCGCCGTAGAGCGCCAAGGCCTTGGTGAGCTCCTTGGGGTTGGCACCGAAGATGGTGAACAGCAGCGTCAGGGCCGAGGGTGCGATCAGCGCTGCGCCGACGCCCTGCACGGCGCGGCCAACGATCTCGACGGTGGCGGTGTCAGCCAGGCCGGCGACGAGTGAACCGGCGGCGATGACGGCCCAGCCGGTGCTGAAGATGCGGCGAGCCCCGAGCAGGTCGGAGAGGCGGCCGCCGAGGAGCAGAAGACCGCCGAACGCGACGACGTAGGCGTTGAAGACCCAGCTGAGGTTCTGCGGGTCGAAGCCGAGGTCCTGCTGCATCTCGGGCAGCGCCACCCCAATGATGGACGTGTCCATGATGACCATGAACTGAGCCGCGGCGATGAGCCCCAGCGCCAGCCAGCGCCGGTCGCCGGTCCTTTCCGCGGCGGGTGCGGTGGAAGACATGGGTTCCCTCTCTTTCAATGATGAGCGGCGCGGTGATGCTGCCGATGCCGGAAGGTTGCACCGGGCGTCTGTCCGCCCCCTGTCCCGTTTCTGTCGTGACGCAACCCGCTGACCACGCACCGACACACGGCGGTCGGCGTGCCGACGCGCCAGTGCGCAGCTCTGCCGCCATCGCGTTCGTTGGAGGGCGGTCCGTCTTCCGGTGCTTCCCCGCACATCCCGGAACGTGCAACGCGACAGCCAGCGGACAGCGCCAGGACAGCAGACGCCCGCATCGTCTTCCTTGAAGCCGTCGCCGACCGGGCAAAGCGTCCCGACCGGAGCCCTCAGGTCTTGGTCGGCCGCGCCTTGCCCAGAGCGGCCGGCACGACGTTCGGCCGAACCCCCTGCACCCGCAACCCCACCATCCCGCGACAGAAGAGGAAGAGCCCGATGACCAACAGCAACTTCACCGTGGTCGGCATGACGTGCAACAGCTGCGCGATGACGGTGACCGAGGAAGTCACCCAAGTCCCTGGTGTCCAGGACGTCTCTGTCGAGCCGCGACGGGCCGTCTCACCGTCGCCTCGGGCTCCACCCTCGACCCGGCGCTGATCAAGGCCGCCGTCGAGGAGGCCGGCTACCGGCTGGCCACCAGCTGAGCGCCCGGCCGGTCTTCTTCTCCACCGACACAGCGACGGACCAGCCTCCCACCCAGCACCCATCACAAGGACTTCCGATGAACCATGCACCCCCGCCTCGCACAGGATCCGACTTGCTGTGCATCAGAAGGCACGCGCTACCGGACAATCGCAAGCGAGTCGTCTCGTGAGCGCCGCTTCGGTGGTCATCGTCGGCGCCGGCGCAGCCGGCACGGCCGCCGCAACCCAGCTGAGGAGTCTCGGGTTCGCCGGCGACCTGACTCTCGTGAACGCGGAGGGCCAGGCCCCGTACAACCGGACCACGGTGAACAAGACCCTGTTGCACCCGGACTCCACGCTCGACTCGGTACGCACCGCCCTACCGAACGATCCCCGCACCACTCTGCTCGCCGGTCGCGCCGAACGACTGGACACAGAACGCCGCGCCGTCGTCCTCCAGGACGGCAATCACCTGTCCTACGACGCTGTGCTCATCGCCACTGGCGCGCGGCCCCGTCTGCTGCTGCGGGGCGAACAGAACGGCGCCGCCGCCGAGCTCCGCGACCGCGTCACGCCCCTACGCACCTACGACGACGCCGAACGCATCCGGCGGATTCTGGCCAAAATCGGCAGCAAGCCCGGCCGCCCTGCCCGGGTCGGCGTCGTCGGCGCGAGCCTGCTCGGCTCTGAGACCGCTGACGCCTTGACGGGCTTGGGCCACGAAGTGTTCCTGATCGGCGCGACGACCAACCCCATGACGCGACAGCTGGGCACCACCATCGCGACGTGGGTACGGGCGCGTCATGCGGAGCACCTCGCCGGCGTCCTCGAAGCCCGGGTCGAGACCGTGTCCGCACGAGGCGACGACGTCGTTCTCGCCCTGAGCAACGGCACCGAGTTGGCGGTGGACCTCGTCATCGAAGCGGTGGGGGTCGATCCCGAGGTGCGCTGGCTGCGCGACTCTGCGCTGACGATCGACGACGGCGTGCTCGTCGACGATCGTCTCCGCACCCTGAACGTCGAGAGCGTCTACGCCGCGGGGGACCTGGCTCGCATCGACGGTTCCCCGCGCATTGAACACTGGGGGCACGCCTTGGCGCAGGGAGCTCACGCCGCACGCACCATCGGTCACGACCTGCAACGGACTGAGGACCCCGGCCCCTTCCAGCCCAGAGGGTCCTACTCGACGCGGCTGTACGGCAAGTCCATCAACGTCCTTGGTTCTCCACACCCGCCCCGTGGCCGGGAGGTAGCTCTGGCACCGCCCGGGCACGAAGCGCACGTCACCGTCTACACCAGCGCCGAAAGTCGGTTGAGTGCCGCGGTCACGCTCGGATCGGCGAAGCTGGCCAACCGGCTACGACCACTGGTTGCCGCCGGAGCAGCCCTTGAGGAAGCCGCCGACGTGGTGACCGCAACCTTGAAGCCGCCAGTGGCAGGCAGGTGAACTCGCACGACACTCGCTCATCATCTTCGGCGCAGCATCACGCTGCGCTGATCCCTGCCGACGCGGCACCCCCGAGCCGCGCGGCAGCCCCCAGAAGGCGCCCTCCGGGTTCCCCACGACCCGGGCGGCGCCGGTGCGGGTCCTGGTGCGCATCCAGGCGGGCGCTGCGCTGAGTCACGTTCGCGACCGTTGGACATCCGGCGAGAACACCGTCCTTCTCGCCGCCAGCGGACTGTCTCCGGACAGCGGCCGGCCGCACGCTGGGGTGAAGCACGCACGCGAAGGAGCGCCCCGGATGCCGACCATCGGCCTGATGATCGATGGCATGCGGTGCCGGCATTGTGTCCGGGAGGTCACCTCACGGCTGCGCGACGTGCCTGGCGTCGACACCGTGACCGCCGATGCGGGCAGGTCCATGGTCGGCTTGTTGTGCATGTGCGCCAGACTTTCATCAGCTGCGCGAGTGAAAGTGGACATGGCTGAGCGTGAGCGAAACTGAGATGAGTCTGAGCGAAACCGGCCTGGTGCGCCCCCGTCGCTCAGCTGCGTGAGGAAGGCAGGGGTGCTGGCACGGGGGGCGCACTGATCGGACGGCAGCCGATGGTGTGCTGAGGTCGGCCGGCCGCGGACGTTGAGGCGCTGGACCGGGTCGCTTACGCCAGCGGTTGGGATTCCAGGTCTATGCGGATCATCGCCCAGCGGTGCACCGTCCGACCGTTCAGTTCGATGGTGACCCCTTGGCCGTGTTCAGGCTGCCACCCGTTGTCGTACTCCGCAGCCAGCCAGTCCTGCTCTGTGAGGTCGGAGTGTGGGTCGTAGTCGTGAAGGATTCGCGCCCGCATGGTGAGCACGGTAGCGACACCCACGGTCATCGGCCCCGGTCACGCAGCTCGGGCGTTCCGCCAAGCCCTGCGAGGAGGGGTCGGGTAGATCAGACCGACCGTGCAGGGCGGCGGGCCCTGGTCTCGAGGATCCACAGTGCGGTCGCCAGGCCGGCAAGAATGATCATGGCGACACCTGTCCCGGCAAGGACCGATCGGGGACCCGCGGCGGCTGTGAGCGGTCCGCCCAGCGCCGCTCCTACCGGTGATGCCGTCAGGAGCACCGCTGTGCGTAGGGCGAGGACCGTGGTGAGCCAGGACGCCGGCGTGAGGGCCTGGAAGCGGGTGAAGGCCAGGGCGCTGTACGGGCCGTAGATGAGTCCGCCCAGGGCGAAGCCGGCCAAGGAGACAACGGCGGGAACGGGGAGGGCGAAGGGGAGCATCGCCACACCGTGGCCGGCGACGATGCAGATCATGACCGGCCAGTTCGGCAGTCTGCGCAGAGCCCCGATGCTGAGGGCACCCGCGACTGCGCCGACGCCGAAGACCGCCCAGTACAGTCCGAGCAGGCTCGCGCCACCGTGCAGGTCCTGCCCGACAAAGAGCGGCAGGGCCACCTCAACGGGCCCGTAGAAGAAGTTGAAGAGCCAGGTGAGCGCGAGCAGGCCGAGCAGCTCGGGCCTGGTCACCAGGATGCGCCAGCCATCTCGCAGCCGCTGCGCGGCCAACGGCGAGGCGGGCGCCTTCGACTCAGGTACACGGCCCGTCTGGACGGCCAGGAACGCGAACGACAAGGCGTCGAGCCCGATGATCCACGCCGGGCTGATCACTGTCGCGAGCGCTCCGGCCAGGGCGGGGCCAGCAACTGTGGACGCCCATCCCGACGTGCTGAGCACGGCGTTGCCCGCCAGCCGCTCACCGACAGGGAGGAGTTCGGAGACGAGGGCGTACTTCGCCCCACCGCCCCACCCGTGCAACAGCGAGGACCCAGCGAGCAGCGTGAGGTACAGCGCAGGTTGCAGCACACCGAAGGTCCACGCGAGGGGCACACATCCGAGGAACACGGCACGCACCCAGGCGTTCGTACGCAACAGTCGACGGGCGGGAAGGCGCCGCAACCAGCGGCCGAACAGCAACGCCCCGACCGCGCCGGGTAGGACATAGGCGGCGACCGCGGCACCGATGAACGGGCCCACGGTGTCTTGCGGGGCGATCTGCATCGCCAGCCACACGATCGCGACCATGCTCATCCCGTCGCCGACGTCGGATGCTGCGATCGCCGGCGCCACGCCGCGGAACGGGCGGTTCGCGAAGACCGCTTGGTAGCCTCGCGGCAGCAGGCGCGGCAGTCGGGCTGAGAGCATGGGCCGAGGAAAGCGGTTCACGTGCGCTTGAAGTCAAGCGGAGGGCGACGCGCGTGCTGTACCTGAGCATCGGGGAGCTGGCCCGCCAGTCGGGTACCCGACCCTCCGCCCTGCGCTACTACGAGAGCCTGGGGCTCCTGCCCACCGCGGACCGCGAAGGTGGGCGCAGACATTGGCCCGCCGCGACCTTGCGACGCATTGCCCTCATCAAGATGTCGCAGCGCGCCGGATTCACCCTCGCCGAGATCGGCCAGCTCCTGGACTCCGAGACCGGCCGGGGCGCCACCCGGCAATGGCGGGCCTTCGCCGAGCGCAAGCTGCCCGACATCGATCGCGCCATCAAGGAGAACCAGATCCTGCGGAAAGCGGTGGCCGCCTGCCTGGCATGCGGCTGCATGAACTTCCAGAACTGCGAACTGCTGTCGGACGCCCTCATACCGGAGTCCTCGCCGCGCCCCTGAGCGTGAACCGTGCCGCCTGCCGGTCCGGCCAGCACACCGGGTGCCGCTGACGCGCACTCGTGGGGCACTCGAGTCCGGACGCACTTTTCGGTGCAGGCCCACCTCCGC
>CAWHHB010000015.1:0-769133 GCA_963828995.1 uncultured Actinomycetota bacterium | reverse complement strand
AAGTGCCGAAAAGGGTCTGGAGAATGTTCCGTTCGAAGAAGCCGATGCACGCCAGATCTATTGAACCGACCGAATACCAAAAGTGGTTTGTGCAACATCGCGCGAGTACGGAGGAGTTGGCCTCGATGCGCGATGAGGTGCGCGTTTCAGTCTCGCAACCGCTCATCAGCATACTGACGCCCGTGTTCGACACTCCGGTTCCGTGGCTCCGCGAGGCGGTCGAGTCTGTGCTTGCGCAGGTTTACGAAAATTGGGAGCTGGTGTTGATCGACGATGGATCGACTGCCGCCGACCTGCTGCGTGCGTTGCCTGCCTTGGCTGCGCGTGACCGGCGGATTCGTCTCGTTAGGCTTGAGAGCCATCAAGGAATCTCGGCTGCATTAAACAAAGGCCTTGAGCTCGCTAATGGCGAGTGGGTCACGTTTCTCGATCATGATGATCTGCTTGAGCCTGATGCTCTTTTCCAAAATGTGAAATTGCTCCAGGAAAATCCGGGACTCGATCTGATTTACTCGGATGAAGACAAGCTCACGGATGAAGGCTTTGACTCACCGATACTGAAACCGGACTGGTCGCCAGACTTCTTTTTGTCCTGCAATTACTTGTGTCACATGATCTTTTTGCGCCGGGATCTTGTGCGAGAGGTTGGGGGATTCCAACCTCAGTTTGACGGCTCACAAGACTACGATCTTCTCCTGCGTGTCATCGAGCGAACCAACCGAATTCATCATATTCCGCGCGTGCTATACCATTGGCGGCGGAGCGAGAATTCCAGCGCGAGTGACGTTCGCCAGAAACCCGGACAGCTCGAAGCTTCGTGGCGCGCAATTGAAGGTCACCTGAAACGCCGCGGCGAGCTGGCGCATGTTACCGTGGACTGGCCTACTCACGCCTTTTGTGTCAGACGTCAGTTGCTCGAAGCCAGAAAAATTTCCGTCATCATTCCGAGTTCCCACGGCCCGGAGTCGCTCAAGCGATGTGGTCGAAAGCTTGATCAGCAAAACAAGCTACCCGAATTACGACATTGTTATCGTCCAATTTGGCGAGCGCGACAAAGTCCACGAGGCTGGTACAGATTTTCGGGTGCTGCATTTTCCAGACGCGACGAATGATTCCGCAGCCAAAAATTATGCCGTCGCGCAGACTGACAGTCCGTGGATTCTTTTCCTCGACGACAGCGTGGAAGCCATCGATCCGGACTGGCTCACAATCATGGCTGAGCATGTGCAGCGGCCCGACGTTGGCGCAGTCGGCGGGCGATTGATCAATCCGAATGGCACGATTGAGCACGCTGGTCTTGTTCTTGGCGTGAATGGAATTGCGGAGTCCGCCTTTCACGGTTTCCCTGCGGAGCACCCGGGCGTGAATCGTCAGTTGCGGATGACCCGCAACTATAGCGCAGTGTCCAGCGGGTGTATCTTGATCCGCCGCGAAGTTTTCCAAAAAGTCGGCGGATTCGATGAGGCACTCCCGCGGCGATTTGCCGACGTGGATCTTTGCCTCAAAATACGACGCGCCGGTTACCTCATCGTTTATACTCCGCTCGCAAAGCTTATTGGGGAGGCACCGGTATCCGAGACGGATGTTATTGGCGGCGAAGCGATCATCCGCCAACGCTGGTCTGATGTTTTGGAGCGGGACCCTTACTACAATCCGAATCTTTCACGCAAACGCGCTGACTTCTCGTTGGGTGAGTAACTCAAGCGATACTCACCTCGACTGCGCCATATGAACGTCCACCGGTTTGCAGGCGTGCGAGCTCGTTTTGGTCGTTTGCTCGAAGACCGACCGATTCACCCCAAGAATTCGTCGTTTTGGCGGATAGGTTTCGATGAGCGAGCGGTATTTCTCGATTAAATGCGCCACGAGTTCACGCTCGAAGAGATTAGTCGTAATACTCATCGCTCGTTCGTGGTGCCGATAAAGACAAAGGACGTTCGGCAGAAAACTCACGTGTAATTTTGCCTCGGCAATTCGTAGCCATAGGTCGTAATCCTCCCATCCGAACCAGCCTAGTTTGTACAATTCAGTATCATAACCGCCGATTTTGATGAGTTGTTCTCTATCGAACAATGCCATCGCATCGATGTAAGGATTCTCGACTAACATTTGTGGGTCCCAATCAAAGTAGGAAAGCAGTCCTTCCCGAACGTTGTGAGCGCCTCGAAAACGGCAGAGCATTGAGTAAGCAGCCGCGGAATTGTCTTTAACAATCGTCGCTGTGCAACTGCTCCAACGCGCGTGGAAACACCATGTTATCCGCGTCCAGGATAAAAGCGTAAGGCGCACGCGCCAGCTGAAGACCGAGATTGCGCGCATCGGCCAGCCCGGTATTCAACCGCTTATCGACAATGCGAACCGGATGACGTGAAATTTGTTGCCAGGCGATAGCCTGCTTTAGCGAATCATCTGTCGAAGCGTCGTTGACAATTACGGCTTCGATTCCGCCGGGGATCGCCTCGGTCTTAGAATCCTCCAGGCTTTCGAGGCACTGGCGCACGTAGGCGCTGTAATTGTAAAGAGTGACAATCACTGAAATCGCGGGTGCGGTGTCATTAAACCCTGTATTTTCGAGCAATCGGAAAATCGCGTTTCCGCTCTGTTGCGCTTTTTGTTGCGCCTCGAATCGCTCGATATATCCACGCCGCATATCGCGGAGCATCGTGATACGATCGGCTGTATTCACCGGATCCGTGGATCGCTCATCAGTCGCCGCCGGTTTTTGATTCGCCCGTTGAAAAATGTGTGAGAGATCTTCGCGCAACGCCGAGAGGAAGAGTGCTGTAGGTCTTCGCGAAAGATGTTTCGCCAAGGCGTCCGGCAAGGGCTCAGTTGCGAATGCTTGTTCCGGGTTCGCTTCTCTGTCGAAATTCGAATCCGTCCCGTCGCTTTGTCGCCGAAATACTGTCTCTATCTGCTGCAGGAATGCGCGGCAATTGTCTTTCTGCGTGACGCGTTCGCAGATGAAATCATAAGCCGCTGCCGTGATCGCTTTCCGTTCATCTTCGTGCTCCAGATAATACTCACAGCAGGCCGTTAGGTCGTCTGCTTTCGCCATTACGAAGTGTTTACCTGGGACGAGTGGCTCGAAGCCTTCACAAGTCTCGCTAATCAAGCAGCAACGATTCGCCATAGCGATTAGTGCTCGGTGCCACTCGAAATAGCGCAGATCTGAGTAATGAACGTTCAGCAAGATCTTTGCCCGCTGCAAAAGGGCGTTGCGTTGTGGAATGGGCAAATAACTTCGCGTCTCTTCGGTCTTGGCGAAGCCGATCGGAACGAATCTAATATGGCAGTTACGTGCCGCGAAGAAATCGGCATTGGCGGCGATGAATTCCTCACGGCGGTCGGTCATCGCAGCCAGAACACAAATGTCGAGGTCTCTTCTGGACGTTGCTGGCACATCACTTTGTTCAAGCAATGGGTGGTAACCGAGCGGCAAATGGAAACAGGGCAGGCCGCGCGCGCGGTATGCGGCCACGCCGGATAAATGAATATCGAGCATCGCGCGTGCATGCGGTGCAACGACGAGATTGCTGTCGAACCATTCGCTCTCGGGTTGTTCGGTGCCCAGCAGGAACAGATGATTTGTGAGGCGCTGCATCTTCTCCCAGGGAAGCTTATCCCTCAGGAATAAATTAAAGAACTCGTGAGGTGTAACGACGATTTGAATCTTACCTTCCTCCGTTTTTTCGGCCGGAATTTGGTCGATCAAAAGCTGCGCTTCGCATCCCGCAGCGCGGAAGCCGGCACAAAGTAAGTCGGCGATTTCGCGGATAAATAGATTCGACTTCGAAGTAACGAACAAGTCTACCGCTCTAATATCGCCCTGCGTTGAACCGGGCTCACCCCTGAAGCTTTGGAGCCTCTCGCGAGGCAAACTGCCCTCAGGCTGGCTGAGCGGGTGTGGCTTGACCGAGCTCGCAGTGTTTTGCCTGTTTCCGACAAAAAGTTGCGCGAGATAAGTGGACAAGAACCGTTCGACGCGCGGCAGACCTATTCGACCCAGAAAGGTAAGAGGAAACGCCCAGATATCGGTGACGAAAATCGTTCGCCAGATTTTTCGATCATCCTGGACTTGGATCGTAATTTCACTTCGGCCGATGGGCAGCTCGAGCAGCAGAAGAAAGCCGCTTTGCCCCGCTTCGGGCAAATCGGGGTAAGCAGCCGCGATCAGTGGTCGCGATCTTTTGCGGCGTGCCCGGAAAATCGATCGGCCCCGTAGAATGCCGCGAACAATTCCACGAATTCCGTGAATCGGTAGGCCTCGGCGATGCAACAGCCAGCCGGTGATTTTGATTTGGTTGCTGAAAGTGACCCGCTCTGGCAGCGCATCGAAACGAAATGCGTAGTCTGCGAACTACCATTTTCTCCTCGATTGATTCTGTCATAATCGGTGCAGCAGGACTTCAATCAGGCACAGTTAAGCCGCAACACTCTGCCACGGCTTAGTCGTCCGTGGCGGGAAAGCCAGAGTGAAGAGATTTTCGTCGAGCGAGAGGTTCGGATTGTAAAACGGATCGCGCTGCAATATGTCGCCCCACTTCGATTTCATGTAATCGACTTCCGCTAGAAATCGGACTTGTTTCGGCGCGCTGTTGTCGAAACCGCGACTGGCCGACTCGTGGTGAATCAATTCTGCGTATGGCGTCCAGAGAATGCGGTAGCCCGCTTCACGCAATCGCAGGCAAAGATCGACGTCATTGAAAGTGACTGCCAGATTTTCGTCGAACCCTCCGACTTGTAGATACACTTCCCGCTTCACCAGCGCGCAAGCAGTCGTCACTGCGGAAACATCTTGCGCGAGATGTGCGCGAGCAAAGTAACCGGGCTCGCCGCGCCGAAGACCAACGTGCGCGTGACCGGCAATGCCACCTGCTCCGAGGATCACTCCGCCATGCTGGATCGTCCCGTTGGGATACCAGAGTCGTGCGCCAACCATTGCTACTTTTGGTTGCATCGCACGGCTCACCATTTCGGTGAGCCAGTCCGCATGGAGCACTTCCACGTCATTGTTGAGCAATGCTACGAAGGAGCCCCGAGACAATTCGACGCCATGATTATTCAGGCGGCTGTAATTAAATGCATCGTCGATCCGCTCCACCCGAACGCCGTCACGTTTTTTTAGCTCGGCCAAAAATTCCAAGGCCTCAGAATCGTAGCTTTCGTTATCAAGCACGATTAGCTCGTATGCGGGATAATCGGTTTTTTCGAAGATGCTATGCACACACTTCTTCAAGGCTGAAGCTTGATCTCGTGTCGGGATGATAATGGAAACCATCGGTCGCTCGTTTGGGATCGCGTATTTGGTCTGCAAATAGACACCGTGACTTGGTACCACCGTTCCCGCGACTCCCGTACGTTTGAGATGTTCCTGCACCGCCCGTCGAGCGGCTTCTTGTGCATACGGTTTGGCAGTAGGATTCGATGCCGTGCTTTGATCTCCTGCGCGCCAGTGATAAAGGACCCAAGGCAAATGTTCGATCTCCTCCGGTCGAATCTGTTCTATGCAGCGCAGCGCCAGATCATAATCCTGCGAACCTTCGAACCCGATGCGAAAACCACCGATACGATGGATCAAATCGGTTCGGTAAACACTGAGATGGGAGACGAAGTTTTGCGCCAGAAAAAGCTCTGGGTTCCAATCGGATTTAAAATACGGCTCAGAGCGTCGATTGTGTTCTTCGAGCTTATCCTCGTCGCTGTAGAGCAGTTGCAAGTCGCGATTCTTGTTCAACGCCAGTGCCACGAAGTACAATGCCGTAGGCGCCAGTTCATCGTCGTGATCGAGCAACGCGACAAAATCGCCGGTTGCAAGACGCAGTGCGTCATTTGACGCCGCTGAGATGTGCCCATTTTCCGTGCGTCGCATCAACTTTATTCGCCGGTCCTGACGCGCGCACCTTTGCAGGAAAGGCCAGATCTTTCGGTCAGTCGAGGCATCGTCCACGATGCAAAGCTCCCAACGCGGGTACAATTGCTTTTGCACCGACAAAATCGCACGCCGGAGCCACTTCAAATTCGAATTATAAACCGGCAACAAAACCGAAATGAGCGGGGAATAATGAAATTGTGCGATTTGCTCCCGAACGCGTTTCACGTCCTCTCGTTGGAGCCGATCGTAGCATCGAATCCAGCGCGCATAATCACCGGCGATTTCTGCGTCCCCATCCGATGGCTCTCGGAAAATCGCGCCGCGTACAGGATGAATGAAAAAGGTCTTCCACGGGCCGTTGCCGCTGCGCGCTTCCATTATGAATTCGCTGCGCCCAGGCGGAATGATGGCCTGTAGTGAAAAGCCGCTTCGCAACGCGCCCGGTCTATTGTCGTACTCAAGACCGATGTCAGGCCGGGGCGTGCCGAAACGCGCCGGGAAAAAGTTTTTCCGGACACGCGCGCGCACCTCGGTGATCTCGTCCCCGGAGATCGCAAAACACCATCCGGAAACTTTGAGCTGACGAGCTTTTTTTGGCCAAACCAACGGACGATCAAGCCAGAATTCAATTCGTGGGTTGGCGCCGGGATTGTGAATAAAGTATTTGGGATCAACAGGGGCTTGTGAATCTCCGTTCGAAGTGCCAAAAACAGTTCGACTCGAAATGGCTCGCCACACGCCATCCGTCTCCTGAACCTCGATTGTCACCTGCGATTTTCCTCTCGGCAGAGGCACAGCGATGGCAAACCCGATTCGCTCGAGGGCGGCGCCTACGTCCTTGCGTTCAATTCCGTAGTTACCCAAAAATTTCTGACGCCCGCGCCGGGCACGGATCGAACGAATTTTCTTGCCGTACCGACTCACGCACCAACCGGTGATGTAGAGCGTTCGCGCCGGCCGCTCCCAGTCGACGGGATGATCAAACCACCAGTAATATCGATCCTCTGCACTCGCGATTTGCTCACTGAGAGCACGCGCGCGTGCTGACGTGTCAGCGAAAAGAGATGGAACCTTCACTACGCCGTATCACTGTGGTCGGTCAGCACTTTGGCTTTATCCCCCCAAGCCCGGATCCAGTCGTCATCGGTACGCATCCGCACCTCATCGAAGCCGGCACGTTTCAGGTACGTCTCGATCTCTTGCGGGGTTGAGTTCTGCGTCATATGCGGCGGACGATTTGCGGGCGAGAACGCGCGGTGAGTTTCGAACACTTTCCAGCCGCCATCGGAGCAGAGATTGATGTTGTCCACGTAAATTCGACCTCCGGGTCGCAACACACGAAACGCTTCTGAAATGTAGTTGTATCGGTCCCAGGATTCGAGATGCATGAACACCACCGTGCAATAAACAACGTCCACCGAAGCATCCGCAACGCCGCTCAAATCATAGCCGGATATCTCCACTAGCTCCACATTCGACAAATCCTTTAATCGTTCTGCGGTCAGCGAGAGCATGTTCGAGGCGACATCGCAGCCGATCCATTTTCGGCAGAGCGGCGCCACAACTTTGCCTACACGCCCAACCCCGCAGCCGATTTCAAGAACGACATCATCCTTTCCAATACCGACGCTGTCCTGAAGAAACCTCAAAGTTTCCTCGCCAGTCGCCTGCAGAGCGGCTTCGTCCGTCACGCCGATTACATGCAATTTCGCCTGATCTTCGGTGGTTGAAAGGGCAGACCAAACCTTCTTGTATTCAGAGCGCGCCGGCTGAGGCTCCATCCCGCGTTAATTAGCCAATGATTGTAAAGCGTCAATCCTCGAGCGCCGCGCCAAGTCCTCGCAGCCATCGATCCGTTATCTTCAACCACTATCTATCTTGGCGCTTTTGAGTATCGCCATCTGCTTGGAGCGAGTCGTGAGGAGAGGAATATAGTCGGCGCAAGCCGATTGTTGATGAGTGTATCCGTCACTGGCTTAGACGGATTTGTCGTTCACTTTTCGCATTGAGGATAAGTCCAGCAAACGACGTTTCTACGTAATCTTCTAAGATGAAAACAATTCTTCTTTCATTGTTCATGGTCGTTTCGCTCATGGGCGACACCGGTACACGTGCCATTGGTGCTGCGACTGATACATCGCCGCCCACACCTCTACCCCAATTAACTAATATCAGCACGCGCGCCCTTGTGGAGACGGGCGACAACGTGGTGATCGGCGGGTTTATTGTGCAAGGCAGCGCAGCGAGAAGGGTAATTATTCGCGCCCTTGGCCCCGAACTTACTCAGCATGGCGTTGCGGATGCATTGCATAATCCGACCTTGGAGTTACACAACGGCACAGGAGCTTTGATCGCCTCTAATGACAACTGGGTGACGACGATCATCGGTGGAATTATCACCCAAAACCAAGTCCGTGACATCATGAACAGCGGGTACGCTCCGACCAACGGACTGGAATCGGCGATCATCGCAGACCTGCCGCCGGGTAACTACACAGCGATCGTGCGGGGTGTAAACGACACGACTGGAGTCGGTCTCGTCGAAGTGTACGATCTCAACCCTGGTATTGCTTCTCCTTCGATTTTACGCAACATCAGCAGTCGCAGTGTTGTTCTGACGGGCGACGACGTCATGATCGGAGGGTTCATTGTCCAAGGGAGCGGAACAAAGAGGGTGATCGTGCGCGCCATTGGCCCTGAGCTCACTCAATACGGCGTTCGAAACGTATTGACTGATCCGACCTTGGAGCTGCACAACGCCGCTGGAGCTTTGATTGCCTCTAATGATAACTGGCAGACTACGGTCATCGGCGGTGATTATCACCAGAGACCAGGTCAGTGATATTCAGAGCAGCGGTCACGCTCCAACCGATCCATCCGAGTCGGCGATCATTGCGGAGCTGCCACCGGGCAGATACACCGCGATTGTGCGTGGCAAGAACATCATTGTCGGCGTTGCGTTAGTGGAAGTGTACGATCTGGATCAGTAAATGGCTGGAAACAGCTGATCCATCAAACAAAGCCAGAACATGCTTTGATGGTGGCGATGCTGCTGCTGAATGCTTAAGTCAGCCTGCGCGTGGTTGAGAGCGCCGACCATACCTTCTTGTATTCAGAGCGCGCCGGCTGAGGCTCCATCCGCGTCAATCGTAGCGCGCATCGTCTCGCGTGGGCAGTGCCGCAGGCGTGCGCTGTGCACGATTTTTCTTGCATTTAGCGGAATTTCTTGATGCGATTCGGCCAGGTTCTTTTCCCAATATGAGATCACTGCGACACTACAATGGCCGGCTAATCAAAACGAAAAAAGTTATGCTTTGTTTTCCAACACGACTCGTTCTTGGCCTCATCTTTTGCCTGAGCGCTTTGCTCGTTGCAAATAACGCTCACGCCGCTTCTGGGGGATGTCGTTGCGGAATACAGCTTTCCGGCCTCGTCGTTCGTCATGAGTCCTACGCAGCCGCTTATGTATGCCACAATTCCATCGCAGAATTCTGTCGCCATCATCAACACAAACACGCTGGCGGTTGAGGATACCGTCTTTGTCGGTTCCCGTCCGGTTAATCTCGCTTTCTCACCAAACGGTTTGAAGGCTTATATCGCGAACAGCACATCAAACTTTGTCGTTGTCTTGGATACCCAGAGTCGCACCGTCGTAAATTCGTTTCTTCTCCCACAGCACCCGCAGGATGTCGTTTTTGGCAACCAAAACCGGTTATGGGTACTTGGAGAGGATCAGATATACCAAATCGATGCGACCACGGGCGCATCGACCGGACCAAGTATTGGCGGCTTTAACGGTGGCGTGTTCGTCTACAGCGGTTCCTTAGAAATCAGCCCTGACAGAAATACGCTCTACTACGGCGACTACGGCCTTTCGCCGTCGACCATGTACAAGATTAACGTCTCAGGGGCGGCGCCTGTTCTGGTGCGGGAGACGCCGTTCGGCACCGGCGGAGAAAACGGACAGGATCTGGCGCTGAGTCACAGCGGCAACTTCATCTGTTATGCAACCGGGGCCGGGCAGAATAACTACGACATCGCAAAGTTCAGAACCTCCGATTTTGCCTCAACTGGTTCTTTCGACACCGGCCCGTACCCGCGACAGGTTACTTTTAGCCAGGACGATCGAGTGGTGCTACGCGGTCCACACCGCGAACGAAATCGATGTCTTTGACGCAAACACGTTCTTGTCGTTAGGCACCATTCTGGGTGCAGGCCAGGCAAGTGAACTGACAGTGGATTCGACGGGCAGACATCTGTTCGCCGGCTACACTGACGCGTTCGGGGGTTTCACGGGCACGCGTGTCTATGACGTATCGCCCCTACCTGAGTCGCAGTTAGGTAACATCAGTACGCGCGCCTTCGTGCAGACGGGCGACAACGCGATGATCGGAGGGTTTATTGTTCAAGGGATTCAACCAAAAAGGGTGATTATTCGCGCCATTGGCCCTGAGCTCACCCGATTTGGGGTGCCCAATGTTTTGGCCGATCCGACATTGGAACTGCACGACAGCACTGGGGCTTTGATTGCCTCTAATGATAGCTGGCAGCATACGATAATCGGCGGAATCATCACCAGCGACCAGGTGCGTGATATCCGGAGCAGCGGCCACGCACCCAGGTGACGCAAGAGAATCTGCGATCATCGCAGATCTGCCAGCAGGCAATTACACGGCGATTGTACGCGGCGTAAACGAGACGACGGGCGTTGCTCTGGTTGAGGCTTACGATTTGAGTCCCGACAGCAATTCAATCCTGGGCAACATCAGCACTCGCAGCTTTGTGCAGACGGACGACAACGTGATGATTGGTGGTTTCATTGTTCAAGGGTACTCAACCAAAGAGGGTGATTCTGCGCGCCATTGGCCCTGAGCTCAGCCAGTTTGGCGTTCCCGATCCATTGGCTAATCCGACGCTGGAGCTGCATAACAGCGCTGGTGCTTTGATTGCCTCTAATGATAACTGGACGCATACGATTATAGGCGGGATTATCACCAGCGACCAGACACGCGACATCCGGAGCAGCGGCCACGCGCCAATGGACCGAAGAGAGTCGGCGATCATCGCAGAGCTGCCACCAGGTAACTACACCGCGATCGTCCGGGGCGTAAATGAGACCACCGGTGTTGGTCTGGTGGAAGTGTACGACCTGGATTAAAACTCCAACCTCCATCTGCACACCGGATGAAGAAAAAATCTACTACTTCTCAATCCGGCTTTTTCAGTTCTCACGTCTTCGTAGCCGTCCTGCTTTGCGCGGGTGTTGGTCTAAGTGCGACCGATGTGCCAGCGGCGACTATCACGGTCACCAATGGGAATGACAGCGGGTCAGGGTCTTTGCGGCACGCGATTCTTGGCGCTTCACCAGGCGATGCAATCAATTTCGCCCCAAGCGTTACGATTGTTACTCTAACTAGCGGTGAGTTGGTGATCGACAAGAACCTGACCATCACTGGCCCTGGAGCCACCCACTTGACCGTACAGGTAGACAGGAGCGTCATTACTGCTCGAGTTTTCCACATCAGCTCGAGCACGGTAACTGTTTCGATCTCCGGGATCACGATCTCAAAGGGCAATACTTTTTTCGGGGGGGGAGGTATTCTGAGCGCTGGCGTATTGACACTTACCGGCTGTACCATCTCAGACAATTTCGGAGGCGATATCGGGGGAGGAGGTGTGTTGAATGACAATGGCACCATGACCATCACGGGTTGTACGATTAGTAACAATATACAGGGGGGAGGTGCGGGAGGAGGAGGAGGTGTGCTGAACGACAATGGCACCATGACCATCACGGATTGTACGATTAGTAACAATTCCGCGAGTCAACCCGGCCCTGCCGGCGGGCCCCTTACTGCCGAAGGCGGCGGGATATTAAACGACTCGGGCGGCTCATTGATTATCACTAACTCAATCATCAGCGATAATACATGTTCTGCCACTAGCGTTGAGCCCACCTTCCAAATCGCAGCCTTAGCATATGGTGGTGGCGTTGACAACAACGGTTCCATCACTATCACGAACTGCACGATTAGCGGCAATTCAGCGGTGGCGAATGGCTTCACGAGCGAGGATACGGGGTATGGCGGCGGAATTTCGAATAGTGGCCATCTTCAAATTACGAGCAGTACCATTGCACATAATTCTGCATCCGGTGATAATTTCGGAGTCGGTGGCGGGATTAATGGTGATGGATTTGAGCCAACGAGAACAGACAGCAGTATCATAGCGCTTAACACGGCTTCCACCGGAGGACCTGACTACTTCAGTGGTAGGTTGGTACTCCTGTCGACTGGCTACAACATCATTGGTAACAATGCTGACGCTGTCATTAATTCGCAACCTACAGATCAAATTGGTACGCCCGCCTCTCCAATCGATCCGCTCCTGGGGCCTCTGGCCGATAACGGGGGGCCAACTTTGACTCATGCTCTTCAACCTGGCAGCCCGGCCATCAACCGCGGTGATCCTGCTGCGCCACCCCAGGATCAGCGCGGTTATGGCCGTTTGGGAGTTCCGGACGTTGGCGCATTTGAGTTTAATGGAATACCCCCGACACCGACACCCACACCCACGCCTACCGCTACGCCTGCAGCCACACCATCGCACCTAGGCAACATCAGTACGCGCGCCTTTGTCCAGACGGGCGACAACGTGGTGATTGGTGGCTTCATCGTTCAAGGCACCGAACCGAAGAGGGTAATTATTCGCGCCATAGGCCCTGAGTTAACGCAATATGGCGTTCCCAATGCTCTGGCTAATCCCACCCTGGAACTGCACGATGACACCGGCGCTTTGATCGCCTCCAACGACAATTGGGTGACTACGATCATCGGTGGGATTATCACCAGCAATCAAGTCCGCGAGATTCAAGCCAGTGGTCACGCACCCCGTGACGGAAGGGAATCTGCGATCATTGCTGACCTGCCGGCAGGTAACTACACCGCGATCGTACGCGGTGTAAACGACACAACCGGCGTTGCTCTCGTGGAAGTGTACGATCTTGAATCCTGACGCTAATTCAATTCTAGGCAACATTAGTACGCGCTCCTTTGTGCAGACTGGCGACAACGTGATGATTGGAGGGTTCATTGTTCAAGGCACTGCCGCAAAGCGGGTGATTGTGCGGGCCATTGGTCCCGAGCTCGGTGCGCCTCCATATAATATTCCCAATGCATTGGCTAATCCCACCTTGGAACTGCACGATGGCACAGGGGCTTTGATTGCCTCTAACGATAATTGGAGAACGACGATAATCGGCGGGATTATCACCAGCGACCAGGTCAGGGACATATTAAGAAGCGGCCACGCTCCCCGCGACGGCAGGGAATCTGCGATCATCGCAGAGCTGCCAGCGGGCAACTACACGGCGATCGTGCGCGGTGTAAATGACACCACCGGCGTTGCCTTGGTGGAAGTGTACGATCTGGATTAAGACTCCAACCTCCTCTACACACCTGATGAAGAAAAAATCTACTACTTCTCAGTCCGGCTTTTTCAGTTCTCGGCTCTTAGTCGCCGTCCTGCTTTGCGCGGGGGTGTGCTGCTTGATCGCAGCTGGGACATCGCTTGGAAAAGCGGCTAAAGCTGCCTCCTTACATAGTGAAGCGTCGGCGAATGCTTTCCAGAGAACGCTCAGCTTTGAAGAGCGCGTGTCCTATCAACGAGCGATTGAGGACGTTTACTGGCGTCACCGGATCTGGCCCAAGGAGAATTCCAATCCCAAGCCATCGCTCGATGCCGTGATCTCCCAGACGGCGTTGGAAAAGAAAGTCCAAGATTACCTGCGCGACTCGCAGACGCTGGAGGATTACCGGCAGCAGCCGATTACTGCTGAGCAGTTACAAGCTGAAATGGCCCGCATGGCGCAGAACACGAAGCAGCCCGAAGTATTGCGTGAACTTTTTGAGGCACTTGGAAACGATCCCTTTGTCATCGCGGAATGTCTTGCCCGGCCGGTATTAACCGAGCGGTTGCTGAATAACCAATACGAAAGGGCAGATCGCGGCCCGGGCCAGCGCACGAAGATCGGGCTAAAGGAGTCCTCACCCGTCAACGCAGAAAACCAACTGCCCGACACTGTGACGGTGCCAAATAGTGGGTATAGCCTTCCTACGATAGCCGACGGGGCAACCGGCTGCGCTGATGACATCTGGGCAGCCACCACCATCGCGCCGTTCAAGCGGTCCGAGCACACGGCGGTCTGGACTGGCACTGAAATGATTGTGTGGGGTGGAGCTTATACGGGCGCCACTGGCTACCCAAACACCGGCGGGAGATATAACCCCAGCACAGACAGTTGGACGGCGACAAACACTGCCAACGCGCCGCCGGGCAGGTGGGGTCACACGGCGGTCTGGACTGGGAGTGAAATGATCATTTGGGCAGGAGTGGAAGGTCAATTCGCTGTAAACACAGGTGCGAGATATAATCCTGTCACCAACAGTTGGACAGCTACCAGCACAACCAACGCGCCGGTGCCAGGGATTTATACGGCAGTGTGGACTGGGAGTGAAATGATCGTCTGGAGCGGAGTTAGCGGTGGAAAATACAATCCCAATTCCAACAGTTGGACAGCCATCAGCACGACCAACGCGCCCTCACCTCGAGGCGCGCACACGGCAGTCTGGAGTGGCAGCGAAATGATCGTGTGGGGAGGCACAGACGGCTCAATATTCACGCCTGATCCGGTCACCGGCGGGAGATACAATCCGAGCACCGACAATTGGACGGCCACGAGCACTACCAACGTGCCTCACGCTCGATGGGATCACACGGCCGTCTGGACAGGAACCGAAATGATCGTGTGGGGCGGATTCAATGATGATCCCCCCTTCACAACCATCTTCAACGACGGCGGAAAATACAATCCCAGCACTGATAGTTGGACAGCCACTAGCATGACCAACGCGCCTTCCGAGCGATATTGGCACACGGCAGTATGGACAGGCAGCGAAATGATCATCTGGGGTGGTTATGGGCCTGGAGGTGGTAATGGATTTTACGGTTCCTTGAACACGGGGGGGAAATACAACCCACAAAATGGCTGGACGTCCACCAGCACTACCAACGCACCCACTGCCCGAGATCGTCACACCGCCGTCTGGACTGGCAGCCAGATGATTGTGTGGGGCGGGAATTACAACGATGGTGTTGCCTTTCCCGTCACTCTAAACACCGGGGGCAGATATTGTGGGCAATCCGGTTCATCACCGACACCCACTCCATCGGCCACACCTGCATCGCGGCTAGGCAACATCAGTACACGCGCCTTTGTGCAGACCGGCGACAACGTGATGATCGGAGGGTTCATTGTTCAAGGGACGCAAACAAAGAGGGTGATTATTCGTGCCATAGGCCCTGAGCTCACTGCCCCGCTATGGCATTCCCAATGCATTGGCTAATCCGACATTGGAGCTGCACGACGGCACGGGAGCGTTGATTGCCTCTAATGATAACTGGGCGACGACGATCATTGGTGGGATTATCACCGGCAACCAAGTCCGAGACATTCAAGCCAGCGGTTACGCACCGCGTGACGGGAGGGAATCTGCGATCATCGCAGACCTGCCGCCGGGTAACTACACCGCGATCGTGCGCGGTGTAAACAACACGACCGGAGTTGGTCTTGTCGAAGTGTATGATCTTAGTCCCGACGCTAATTCAATTCTAGGCAACATCAGTACGCGCGCCTTTGTGCAGACGGGCGACAACGTCATGATTGGCGGCTTCATTGTTCAAGGGACTGCAACCAAAGAGGGTGATTATTCGCGCCATTGGTCCTGAGCTCATCGCACCTCTTTGACGTTCCCAATGCATTGGCTAATCCGACCTTGGAGCTGCACGACGGCACGGGAGCGTTGATTGCCTCCAATGATGACTGGCATAACGACAATCATCGGTGGGATTATCACCGCCAATCAAGTCGCGATATCCGAGAACAGCGGCCACGCTCCGGGCGATCGAAGGGAATCGGCAATCATCGCAGACCTGCCAGCCAGGTAACTACACCGCGATCGTGCGTGGTGTGAACAATACCATCGGAGTTGCACTGGTCGAAGTGTACGATTTGGGTCCGTAAGTGCTGGAAACAGCTGCTCAGCGAATTTCCCGCGCAGCAAGCGACGACAATGTTGCCGGGTCGCATCAGTCTTACCATCCTCGCGAACTTCTAGTAAGCCGTGATGTGCAAGAACTGCACAGTTTTCCGCAAGATAGGCGGAGCCCGACGCAACCGAACCGGCTTTCAGTTTTCCCAGAAGCCTCTAATTCGAGAGATTTCCAAACCGAAGATTGGAGAAAGAGATGAAAATGAAAGACAAAACTACCGCTTACATCATTCACAGCATCGCGGCGGCGGGGCTGCTGCTAACTGCCCAAATTAGCCTGGCAAGCAGCGCGACCTGGCTGTTGTCTCCGCAGGACTCAGCTTGGGAAAACGCTAACAATTGGACGCCAGGTGGGCCGCCCAATGGGCCGTCCGATATCGCGACGTTCGCTCAGTCCTCGCAGAGAGACGTAAACATCTCGACGTCGGATGAGGTGAATAGCATCGTGTTCACTTCCGATGCGGCCTCTTTCACATTATCAGTCCCGCCGTATGGGGTCATCGGCGGCGAACTGATTATTAGCGGCACCGGCGTCATCAACAATAGCAGCGTTTTTCAGACCTTCGTAACTCGTGCCCAGATAGTTTTCAACAACGCATCGACTGCGGCCAACGCTCAGATGCCATTGTTAACGACACCGGATTCTACGAGGGAACACCTGCTGGCGTGACAATCTTCAACGATACGTCGAGTGCGGCGGGCGCTTCGATCGAAAACGTTAGCGGACCTTTTGACCACTACGCCGGTAAAACAATCTTCAACGGTGCATCGAGTGCCGGCCATGCGTCCATCAGCAACTACGGAACTCCCGAGACACATGGATCCGGCGCCAGCACAACTTTCAATGGCACATCAACTGCCGCCAATGCTTTCATCGAAAACTGGGGAGGCAGTAGCTCGGAGGGCAGCGGCGCCGGCGGGACAGGCTTCAACGACACATCGACTGCCGGTCACGCGACCATCACCAACTACGGCAAGCCCGAGCAGCCGGATCCCGGCGGCGCGACCGGCTTCAACGCTTCATCAACTGCCGACAGCGCAATTCTTATCGCTAATGGGACAGTCGGATGGCGGTGCGATTGTTTTTAGTGACGCTTCGACGGGCGGCACCGCGCGGGTGGAAGTTTTTGACGCAGGTTACCTGGACATTAGCCACCGCCAACCGGGCGTGAGCATCGGTTCTATCGAGGGCTCAGGAAATGTTTATTTAGGTGCTAACAGACTGACAGTTGGCACAAGGAATATTAACACCTCCTTCTCCGGCGTGATTTCGGGAAGCGGTCTGCTGTCCAAGGTCGGCAGCGGAGTACTCACTTTGCAAGCCAACGACTGCATCGCGGACACCGTCGGTCTCGTTCTGGTAAGCGGCTCACCTATCAAACTCGACTTTACCGGGCCTCCAGATGCGATCGCCTCTTTGAAAGTCAACGGCGTTCCAAAACCGCCGGGCATATATGGAGGTCCAATGAGCGGCGCCCCAAATACCGTGCTTGAGTTTCGGGGTCGTGGAACAGTGTCAGTGCGCTCTAACTCAACTCTGAGAAACATTTCCACCCGCGCGTTCGTTCGGACGGGCGACAACGTGATGATTGGCGGCTTCATTGTTCAAGGGACAGAATCAAAGAAGGTAATTATTCGTGCCATAGGCCCAGAGCTTACGCAGCATGGCGTTCCCAATGCATTAGTTAACCCCGCATTGGAGCTGCATGACGATACGGGAGCTTTGATAGCCTCTAATGACAACTGGGTGACGACCATCATCGGTGGGATTATCACCGCCAACCAAGTCCGCGACATCCAAGCCAGCGGCCACGCACCGGGTGACGGAAGGGAATCCGCGATCATCGCAGACCTGCCGCCAGGTAACTACACCGCGATCGTGCGTGGTGTGAACAATTCCACCGGAGTTGGTCTTGTGGAAGTGTACGATCTTAGCCCCGGCAACGGCTCAATTCTCGGCAATATCAGCACGCGCGCCTTTGTGCAGACTGACAACAACGTGATGATTGGCGGTTTCATTGTTCAAGGGACTCAACACAAGAGGGTGATTGTGCGCGCCATTGGCCCTGAGCTCGGTGCACCTCCATATAATGTTCCCAATGCACTGGCTAATCCTACATTGGAGCTGCACAACGGCACGGGCGCAGTGATTGCTTCTAATAACAACTGGGCAACGACGATCATCGGTGGGATTATCACCAGCCAACCAAGTCCGCGACATCCAAGCCAGCGGCCACGCACCCGGGGACGGAAGGGAATCCGCGATCATCGCAGACCTGCCGCCGGGTAACTACACCGCGATCGTGCGTGGTGTAAACAATACCACCGGAGTTGCACTGGTCGAAGTGTACGATTTGCATTAAATGCCGACGCCGAGTTCAGACAATTCGAATTGGAAAAGCTTCCGCAGAAGGGCTTAAAATTTTTCAGAATTTCCCAGCTCGAGAACATTTTTCCAAACTTCCTCCTGCCAATCCTAGAAGGAACGCAAACTCACCAAAACTTGCACAGTTATTCGCAAGATTGGCGGAGCCCGGCGCAACCGAATCGGCTTTAGTTTTCCCAAAGCTTTATCGAGGAATTTCCCGAGAAGAATGGAGAAAGAGATGAAAACGAAAGACAAGATCAGTGGTCATATCATTCGCAGCGCCGCGTACGCTGTGTTTCTGTCGGTGGCCTTTATCGCGGCTACTTCAGCGTTTAATTCACCGAAAGCGTGGGATAAATCCGCCGAGCGCGACTGGCGGCTACGACAGAATGGCGAAGAGTCCGAGTCAACCCCGAGCGTTCAGCTTCGTCGAGCGCGTCGCGTTTCAACGAGCAATTGAAGACGTTTACTGGCGTCACCGTATTTGGCCAAAGGAGAATTCTGATCCCAAACCTGCGCTCGATGCGGTGATGTCTCAGGCGCAACTGGAAAAGAAAGTGGAAGGTTATCTGCGCGACTCACTCGCGTTGCAAGACTACTGGCAGCGGCCCATCACTGCCGATCAATTACAAGCCGAGATGAACCGGATGGCCCGGGACACAAAACAGCCGGAAGTCCTGCGGGAATTGTTTGAGACCCTTGGAAACGATCCGGCGGTCATCGCCGAGTGTTTTGCCAGGCCAACACTAGCAGAACGTTTAATCGCCGATCTTTCGGTGCAAGACCAAACTCAGCACGTTGAATCCCTGCAGACCGACGCGCTCCGTGCGATGCCGGTGGCAACAACGTTAGGGCAAGTTGTCTACACTCTTCCCGAAATTGCCGAGGCAGGTAATCCTCCGTGCGCAGATGATACGTGGACGGCTACGACCACCGCTAACGCCCCACTGGCCGATACGGTCACACGGCAGTCTGGACCGGCAGTGAAATGATCGTTTGGGGTGGGACGTGATGGTCATTTCGAACTTTTTGAACACCGGCGGGAGATACAATCCGAGCACGGATAGCTGGACAGCCACCAGCACCAACAACGCGCCCTCTGCCCGATATTTTCACACGGCAGTGTGGACCGGCAGTGAAATGATCGTTTGGGGCGGATGACGGTAGCGTGACAGCACCGGCGGCAGATACAATCCCAGCACGAATACTTGGATGGCCACCAGCACCACCAACGCGCCCTCTGCCCGAGCCGTTCACAAGGCGGGAGTGTGGACCGGCAGTGAAATGATCGTTTGGGGTGGGATGGCCAGTGACAGCACTGGCGGGAGATACAATCCCAGCACGAATACTTGGAGAGCCACCAGCACGACTAACGCGCCCTCTGCCCGAGCCGGCCACACGGCAATCTGGACCGGCAGCGAAATGATCGTTTGGGGTGGATCTGATGGCTTCAACGCTTTGAACACTGGCGGCAGATACAATCCAATTACGGATAATTGGACAGCCACCAGCATCCAATGCGCCCTCTCGCCGATTTGCGCACACGGCAGTCTGGACCGGGAGTGAAATGATTGTCTGGGGCGGAACTGACAACGTCAACAATTTCAACACCGGCGGCAGATACAATCCCAGCACAGATAGTTGGACAGCCACCAGCAGGAGCAACGCGCCTCGTCGCCGATTCGCTCACACGGCAGTCTGGACCGGGAGTGAAATGATCGTCTGGGGTGGAGCTTTTACGAACACCGGTGGGAGATACTATCCGATCACGGATAATTGGACAGCCACCAGCACGACTAACGCACCTCCGGGCGATACCAGCACAAGGCAGTGTGGACTGGCAGTGAAATGATCGTTTGGGGCGGAGGAGATTTAAACTTGCCGAATACCGGCGGGAGGTATTGTGCGGGGTCGCCAGCGCAGTTAGGCAACATCAGTACGCGCGCCTTTGTTCAGACAGGCGACGACGTGATGATTGGCGGCTTCATTGTTCTAGGGACCGAACGCAAGAGAGTAATTATTCGTGCCATAGGACCTGAGCTCACGCAGCATGGCGTTCCCAATGCATTGGCTAATCCAACATTGCAGCTGCATAACGGCACGGGAGCTTTGATTGCATCCAACGACAACTGGGTAACGACGATCATCGGTGGGATTATTACCAGTAATCAAGTCCGCGAGATTCAAACTAGCGGTCACGCACCCCGTGACGGCCGGGAATCTGCGATTATCGCAGAACTGCCGCCAGGTAACTACACCGCGATCGTGCGCGGTGTGAACAACATGACCGGAGTTGCTCTCGTGGAAGTGTACGATCTTAGTCCTGAGACTAATTCAATACTAGGTAACATTAGTACCCGCAGCTTTGTCCAGACTGGTGACAACGTGATGATTGGCGGGTTCATCGTTCAAGGGACTCAGCCAAAGAGAGTGATTGTGCGCGCCATTGGTCCTGAGCTTACCCAATATGGAGTTCCAAATGCACTGGTTAATCCTACATTGGAACTGCACGACGGCACGGGCATTCTAATTGCATCCAATGACAATTGGATAACGACGATCATCGGTGGGATTATCACCGCCAACCAAGTCCCCGACATTCAAGCCAGCGGCCGCGCACCCGGCGGATGGAAGGGAATCCGCGATCATCGCAGACCTGCCGCCAGGTAACTACACCGCGATCGTGCGTGGTGTGAACAATACCACCGGAGTTGGACTGGTCGAAGTGTACGATTTGCATTAATAAGTGCTGGAAACAACAACTGAGCTAATCTCCGCGTCAGTTAGACAGCGTTTAGCGCCATCTCCAGATCCAACTGGGGTGTCGAGTCAGCCGAAGTGAGGGCCGCTATTCAAATGCCTCTGGAGGATGGTTCCTGGTAATCCAGCGGAACCCAATTACCGTTAGCGCAGTTCTACAAGCCCAAACCTCAACCAAAAATGAAAACAAAAAATAAAACAACCGTGTGCACCAAAAATTCGATTAACCGGTCGCCTCGGCGACGCGGTTTACCGCGTGTCCAGCCTGTCTGGATTATACGCGGCTTCCTTCTCATTCCGCTTTGCCTTGCCTGCTTTGCGCTTTCACCGACACGCGCAGGGCGTCGTCGCCGCCACCCGGATGGCGGCTATCCCGGCGGCAACACCGCAGAGGGGCAAAATGCGCTTTTAAGCCTTACAACCGGCACGTTCGATACGGCAGTTGGTTTCCGGTCGCTCACGAGCGACACAAGTGGCAGCTTTAACACCGCTCTCGGGGCTGGAACGCTGGCGCTCAACTTGACCGGCTTCAACAACACGGCCGTCGGTCAGTCTGCGCTTTTTCAAAACAACATCGGGCACGACAACACGGCGACCGGTGTTGGCGCCCTCCGCAATAACACAAGCGGAAGCGTCAATGTAGCCAACGGCGTTAATGCGCTTCAAAGCAACCTGACCGGTCTCAACAACGTAGCCATCGGTGTTCAAGCACTCTTTAGCAACACCGGAGGCAGTGACAATACGGCAGTTGGTCGCGATGCGCTCTCAAGCAACACAAGAGGCGGCGGCAACACGGCCACCGGTGAGGAAGCGCTCGTAGAGAACACCACCGGCGAGGCCAACACTGCCACCGGCGCTGCCGCGCTCCGCTTCAACACCACCGGAGCCAACAACACCGCCATGGGTTTGACCGCCCTCTCCAGCAATACCACCGGCTTTGAGAACACGGCGGTCGGAGGTAGCTCCGGCAATGGCATCACCGAGGGCCACGGCAATACGGCTATTGGGTTCGGAGCCGGCGCCAGTCAAACTACCGGTAACAATAACGTCTACATTGGTACTGTGGGTGTCTTCGGCATACCCGGTGAAAACAACACTTGCTATATCGGCAGCATTTTCGGGCAAACATCCCCCAGCGGAGTCCCTGTTGTCATTAACTCAAACAATAAGCTCGGGACGGCGACTTCCTCCAAACGCTTCAAGGAAAACATCAAGCCAATGGACAAAGCCAGCGAAGCGCTCTTTTCACTCAAGCCGGTCGCTTTTCGTTACAAAAAGGAAATAGATCTGCAAGGGATCCCCCAGTTCGGACTGGTGGCCGAAGATGTGGAAAAGGTGAATCCCGATCTGGTTGTCCGCGACAAAGACGGCAAGCCGTACACAGTGCGCTACGACGCTGTGAACGCGATGCTGCTCAATGAGTTTCTTAAAGAGCATTGCAAAGTGGAGGAACAGAACGGCAAAATTCAACAACAGGAAGCGACAATCTCTGAATTGAGATCCACGGTGGCCCAGCAGCAGAAAGGATTGCAGGCTGTAACCGCGCGTCTCGAACAGCAGGCATCGCGAATTCAAAAGGTGAGCGCCCAGCTCGAAGCGAGCAGACCCGTGCCGCAAGTGGTCGACAACAATCGGTGAACGCGCTCTGGAGCGCGTAAAATGGCGGGCAACCAGTCAGTGGCGCATGAGAAATTGACTCTGCCTCTGTAGAACTTGAATTAGCGATTCGCGCTTACGGCGAATTGCTTCGACAAGCTGGGGAGATTCTTGTGAAACTCCCCGGACATGAAAACGAGCATTCCATCAGTTCTAATCACATTTGCATTCGTCTGTTTTGGGCTTTTACCGGCGACGAAAGCGCTCCTGCCGCCGCCAGCACCGGATGGCGGCTATCCCGGCGGGAACACCGCTGAGGGCATTAACGCACTGCACGACGTCAACACCGCCGTGGGGATCAATAATACCGCCGTGGGTGCTAATGCGCTTACTCACGATACTACCGGCCAATTATAACGTGGCTGTTGGTTCCGGGGCGCTTGAGAGCAACACCACTGGCAACTTTAACATGGCCATTGGGGCGGAGGCGCTCACCAACAACAACGCCAACTTCAACTTGGCCATTGGTTTTCGAGTGCTCTTTATGAATACCACCGGCAACCATCTCACCGGAATTGGCGCTGCAGCGCTCAGGAATAACAACACCGCCAGTTTTAACACAGCCATCGGTTCGGACGCGCTTCTTAGCAACACCAGCGGTGCCCAAAATACCGCTGTTGGTTGCTCAGCGCGCTCGGCAACAGCAACACGTCACGGGTTCCTACGCGCTAGCAACACCGCGGCTCGGTCGGCCTGACATGCGCTTCTTGGCAACACCATGGGCGGCAGATTAAACACCGCTGTTGGTCATAGCGCGCTCATTAGCACTAATGGCGTTTTCGAATACAGGCCATCGGTGTAGGTGCGCTCGGTTTTAGCAGCACAGCGGCAACGACAACACGGCCTTGGGCGCTCAGCGCCGGAAGACGACGTTTTCGACGGCCAGTAATGTTATCTGTATCGGCGCGAATGTCGTTGGAGCCAGACGTGAGCAACACCACTTGGATTGGCAGCGTCTATGGCGTCGACCACGCAAAACGCCACAACGGCGCCGGTTGATCGTGTCTGCTGACGGCCAGCTTGGCACGGTCGTCTCGTCGGAGCGCTTCAAGAAGGACATCGCCACCATGGAGAAAGCCAGCGAAGCAATCCTGTCACTCCGACCGGTCACCTTCCACTACAAGACAGATACTAAAGACATACCGCAATTTGGTTTGATTGCCGAAGAAGTCGCAAAGGTGAATCCGGCGCTGGTGCTGCCCGACAAGGAAGGAAAACCTTACACGGTGCGATACGATGCGGTGAACGCGATGCTGCTCAACGAATTCTTGAAAGAACATCGCAAGATGGAGAAACAGGAGACGACCATCAGCCAGCTAAGGTCAACGGTGGCCCAGCAGCAGAAAGACTTCCAAGCGACGGTTGCACAGCTCACTGCACGTCTCGACGAGCAAGCGTCTCAAATCCAAAAGGTGAGCGCACAGCTCGAAGTGAACAGACAGACGCCGCAAGTAGTCAGCAATAATCAGTAATCCTACAACAGCTGACATCACGCCCATGCTGTCGGGGCTACATGGCAAGAGCTAGCTAAAGCAGTACTGCAGAGGCGGCTGTCGCGAGCGAACCACGCTCAATCTCATGCAAAGAATGGAGAAGCAGATGAGTGGATGGGCACACAGGAATCGCCAATTGCACGCTCCGAAGCGATATAACTTACTGTGTGGCCTTGGTAACAGTGAGCTTCGCGAGGAGCTCGGTGTGATCTGAATCGTAAATACGAAATTCGTAACTGGAACCTGCGAGGATCCAACTTGCCACCTTGGAGCCTTCACGCATGTCCGCAAATAATACCTCGTCACCACCGTTCATTGAAACGTAAACTTTGCCGCGGCTCCACGAAATCGTTGTCTTCCCTGGATTGTCACCTGGAGGGACTGGATTTGGGGAAGCGCTGAGCGTCGGCTCAACCCGACGCAAAAGGACATAGGCGCGCTCGTCCCGGTCTGGATCTGATGGCGTAGAATTGGTTGTATCGCCAATATTGACCTGGGACAGAAGACTCCAACCGGTGCGATCGATCAATCTCTTTAGACCTTCATCCGTAAAGATCCAGTAGTTCGTATAGTCGTCATTGCACTCCCGTGGCCCGAGCAAATACGCAACGGGGTAAGGCGAAAGCGAGTGGCCGTCAGGCGTCTGCCTGGCGATGCGAGTGCTAGCGAAACAATACCGCGTCATTTGTGCCAGCTTCTCCAAGACGAAGAACGGGTTTTTCAAATGATAGAGCGTTCCAAGAAGAAAGATGACATCGTATTTCTTGCTAGGAAGATCGATCTGAGCAGTCCAAATCGACCGATCGAATGGTGACAGACGAGTTTAGAGCGTCCTTCAAAATCTCGAACCCCCTGGAAACGATTGAAGTTCGTTGCTTCATTGTCGATTACGTCTACAGACAAGCCCTGATTCTCCAAGAAAAACGCAAGGTCCCCATCGGCGGCTCCGATGTCTGCGACCTTCCCATATTCGCCCTGGCATACTTGAAGCAAGTTTAAGCCTGCGTCCGTCGCCAACCGCTCAAGAAGTCCAACGTTCCATAGCGTTGGGTACGGGTACCAGAATGACTTGGGACGATGAGCCAATTTAATTTCCCAAAGCCTTTGTTCCATAGAACTGGCCAGGTCGCTCAGCGGTTGGTTGTCGACTGAGCGGAAATTGGGTTCCAATGCCACCGGACAATCTGACGCCGCAAATGGCCGAGGACAAATGGAAGGGCTAGAAACGTTCTGAACCGTGTTTACTGCCTTGGCTGGAAGGGCTACCGATCGCACAGCCTCAGCAATCTTTATGATGGTTATCGCAACCAGCGAGAAGCTTCGACGACCTCCCAATCGCGTGCTCTCCCGACCGACGAGCGGGTTGCGTGCACGATGTCAGCGCACGCACGGGACGTTGCAATTTTCGGTATTTGCTCGCTGTGTCCTCAATGACTACGAGGCCAGAAGGGAATACCATTAGCCTCGCGGAGCCGCAAAAGCTCGTTTCCCCTCGTGACGTCCGCAGCAACGAAGATCGATCTTCCGTCCATCGTGACGCGAGAACCGGTCACCTTGATTGTGTCATTGGGTTGGATGCGCGGCGTCTGCTTGTCGATGTACCAATCTGGCCCCAGCTGCACCGCGATTGTTTCATTCCCAGTCTGTAGCAGTAGATTAATCCAGTTGCCTCGTCTGTTTGCAGGTGCGGTTTTTTCAACGGACAAAACTCTGCCTCCGATTGTTGCAACCGTTTTTACATCGTAATCGTTTTGAGCCAGAGTGTTTTGGATTCCCGCTAATCCGACTGCAAAGACGACCATCGTCATCACTTTTGTTATCGTTTTCATTGTTCCATTTTCTTTCTGTTGTTGAGTGTGCGCGCTCGGTTCTAAACAATGCCCATCTTACTGATGGCTGCCGCTCGCCGATTCGTAGCATTCGACAGCAGCAGGTACGCGCCGGTTCAAACTATGCACGTTCGCGTGACACCACCTTATGGCAGTCCTAAGCTGGACGTTCTCCGAAGAATTGCGCAGTTTGGATGAGAAGCTGAATATTGCGGAGGCCAGGATCCACATAGAGTTACGAAAATGAACACCCGCGCTGAGCCGCCAGAAGACCGAGGAATGGGATGTTTCGGAAAAGGTTGCCTGATCCTCATCGCCTCGGGGATCTTACTTGTCGTGGGAGGGATCGGCGGAACTTATTGGAGTTTCCATCACTATCTTTCGGATAAACCCGCACCGATCCCCGAAGCTACTGCGCCCACTGAAACGAGCGCGGCCACCCCTGGTGAAACAAGCGTAGCCGCACCGAGCGAAAAAAGCGCCGAGGTTCGTGAACGCCTGGATACGATGAAACAAGCGGCGCGCGCCCACGAGCGGACCGGAGTGGAATTGACCGCTGCGGACATCAATGCGCTGATCGCGGCCAATCGGAAATCACGTGGCACAGCGTCTGTTGGCATCGACGGCGGTGTCGCGCAGGCGCAGTTCTCCATTCCGCTGCAAAGACTCGACGTTCCATTTCGAAATGCACTTGGTCTGGGCGATCGGTATTTGAACGCCACTGTCACGATTGTAGCGCCGCCGGGGACCAACGCGAGCAGTGTGCAGCTGAGCGAGGTGACGCTCAACGGCCACAGCATTTCCGCTGGTCTGCTGGACTGGCAATTACCGGGAGTCGGAAAATCGCTGCGAACTTACGTGATCAAATATGCCAACCAGTATGGAGTAACGGATGGAGAAATCAGGGACGGCAAAGTAATCCTCCACACCACCGGCCACTAATTTTCTCTCGCGAACGCGAGGATTTCTCATTAGCAATAGGCGGTTTTAAAAGATCGACATGAACAAAGACCAGTCGCATTTGTGGGCCGGCTTGAGCGATGAGGCGCGAGACGCTCTCACTGAGCGCGATTATAAAGCAGGCTCTTTGGCGCAACGCATCGCGTATTCCGGTATTGATGCCAGCGAGTTAGCGGCGGCAGACCGTTCAAGGCCAGAGGTAAAGCGCGCGTGGATTCCCGGCGTGGAAATTTTCGCGCGAAAAATTCATTCGCAGCGTCATCGCGGAGTTTTCGGTGAACTTGGCCGCCGCGAAGAGGGAGTGCTGGCGAAAATCGGATTTTGGCCGAAGCAATGGTCGGCCGCGCACATGTTTGCACAGAGCGCGAAGGGATTTCATGTGCATCCACCGAGCATTCCGCCCGATACGACCGCCGAGAAATGGCTGCGCCGTTTGTTCATGCGCGGGCCCGAGAATTATTCGCTGCGTCGGTACGATGACGAGCAGTGGGACGTCATGTTTTTTCTCCAGGGACGCGTGGAGATGATTCTGTCCGATGTGCGCGCCGGTTTTTCCAAAGCGCATCATGCGTTTCTTCATCGATGGCGATAATCATCGCGGCAGCAACAATGTGGGAGTGGTCGTTCCACCCGGTGTCGCACATGCGATTCGCGTAGAAGGGTCGGAAGATGTCATCATGGTCTACGGAACCAGCACGATTTTTCATCCCGAATTCGAGGGACGCATCGCGAGCGAAATCGAAACCGCGGAGTTGCCGGAATCCTGGCAGAAGTTTTTAGGCAGGGGCGATTGACTCCAATCGTCCGCGGGCAGTTCGGGTGAACCGCCCCTACCTTAGCCTCATGAAGCGGAGCTTCGATCCGGCCGTTCTGGAAATGATGGATCGGCCGCAACCGGTTTCGACCGAGTTGGAGCGCGATCTCGAACGGCTTCGGCAACTTAATCGCTGGTACGGCAGCCACCGTCTGGTTTCGCTTTTCATGCGGCGCTGGATACTGCCCGGCGCGCAAATGCGCGTTATCGATCTTGCCACGGGTTCGGGCGACATTCCGCGGTTGGTAGTGGATCACGCGCGAAAGATCGGCGCGCAAATCGAGATCGATGCCGTCGATCAGCAACCTGCGACGCTGGAAATCGCCCGGAGATTGAGCGCCGATTACCCGGAAATTTCCTACCATGCCGCAAACGTTCTGGAATGGGATTGCGCCCAAGGCTACGACATCTCGCTTTGCTCGTTAGCTCTTCATCATTTCAGCGATGACGACGCCGTAAAACTCCTGCGGCGATGTGGCGCATTGTCGAAGCGATTTGTGCTGGTGTCGGATTTGCGACGCGGATTTCTACTCCGGGCGGGCGTTTACATGTTGACCGCACTTATCTTTCGCGAACCGATGACGCGCTTTGATGCGCGTCTTTCCGCCCAACGCGCATTTTCATTTGTCGAAATGCGCGAGCTTGCGATCCAGGCGGGCTGGAAAAATTTCGGTCACAAAAAATTTCGATTCGGGAGGCAGGCGGTTTGGCTGGAGTGATCGCCCCGAAATGCTCTTGAAAGTTCTGCCTCGTCGAGAGTTAATGGACTAAAACACCAAACACCGAAATTTTATGCCATTACTCAAACCAGATCCCACGTTTTATCCTTCGCCACGCCTGGCAATGCAGGCTCCTCCGGAAAAACACGCGTTCGTCGCCGCGCTGAATCCTCCCGGCAGCAAATTGAACGATGCGCTGCTGGTTGTTGATGTTGATCCCGAGTCGTCAACATACGGCCAGCGTGTCGGGGAAGTCAGGATGCCAAAATTCGGTGATGAGTTGCACCATTTTGGATGGAATGCTTGCAGTTCGGCGCTGTGTCCGTACGCGCCGCATCCGCACGTCGAACGGCGTTACCTGGTTGTGCCGGGGATCCGGTCCTCGCGTATTCATATCGTCGATACGAAGCCCGACCCACGGAAACCGCAGATCGTCAAAGTGATCGAGCCGGAGGAAGTTTTCGCGCGCACCAATTATTCGCGTCCGCACACGATTCACTGCGGGCCGGAAGCCATTTACGTTAGCGCGCTCGGAGATCCCAACGGCGAGGGCCCCGGCGGCATTTTCATGCTCGATTGCGAGACGTTCGAAGTCCTCGGTCAGTGGGAAGTCGACCGCGGCGCGCAGTTTTTGCATTACGATTTTTGGTGGCACCTGGGATTCGACACGCTGCTCAGCAGCGAATGGGGCACTCCAAACATGATCGAGAACGGCGTGCAACCCGATCTCTTGTTAGGCGGTAAATACGGGCATCAAATGCATGTGTGGGATCTGCGCCGGCGGCGACATCTTCAGACGCTCGATCTAGGCAACGAGCAGCAAATGGTTCTCGAGATGCGGCCCGCGCATGACCCAAGGAAAGCTTACGGGTTCGTCGGGGTGGTGGTTTCGCTGAAAGATTTGTCGGCGTCAGTGTGGCTGTGGCATCAGGACAACGGCGCGTGGGACGTGAAGAAAGTGATCGAGATTCCCGCCGAACCGGCCGATCCGGAAAAGCTTCCGGCAATGCTTAAGGATTTCAAAGCGGTGCCGCCACTGGTGACGGACATCAACTTATCCCTGGATGACAAGTTCCTTTACGTTTCGTGCTTTGGAACCGGCGAGTTTCTGCAATACGATGTGTCGGATCCATTCAATCCGAAAAAGACCGGCTCGGTGCGCATCGGCGGCATCGCCAATCGTGTGGCGCATCCAAAGAAACCGGATCAACCGCTCGCGGGCGGTCCGCAAATGGTGGAAGTGAGCCGCGACGGGAAGCGAATCTATTTTACCAACTCGCTTTATGCCGCATGGGACGAACAATTTTATCCCGACGGCGTCGGCAGTTGGATGGTGAAGCTTGATGCCAGTCCCAACGGCGGCATCGCGTTCGACAAAAATTTCTTTGTCGAGAGCGACGATTACCGGGTTCATCAAGTTCGCCTCGAAGGAGGCGATTCCTCGAGCGATTCCTTCTGCTTTCCGTGAGCGACCTCTGGCCGTGGTTGGCGGTCTTTGGGCTGGGTGTTTTTCACGGAATCAATCCTGCCATGGGCTGGTTGTTCGCCGTGGCCCTTGGATTGCAGGAGCAAAAACGGACAGCCGTGTTCCGCGCGCTGCCGCCGATGGTGCTGGGGCACGCGCTTTCCATTGGGATCATCATCGCCGCAGTTCTTCTGGCCCGCGTTAGCCTGCCTTATCGCACTCTGAAAATTGTCGCCGCCGCGATCCTCTTTGCCTTCGGGTTGTATCGACTCTTGCGTTCGCGTCATCCGAACTGGGTGGGGATGCGAGTCGGCTTCGGCGATTTGACGCTTTGGTCTTTCATAATGGCGTCAGCGCACGGCGCAGGATTGATGCTCGTCCCGTTTTTTCTGCCATCGCCGACTGCGGGAGAGTCGCATCACCACGACGGTCACCAAATGCACGCGTGGGCATTCGCGAATTTTAGCGCGCCTTCTCTGCTCATCGCGGCGGTCGTAGTCCACACCCTGGGTTATCTTCTAACGACCGCGCTGGTCGCGATTGTGGTTTACGAAAAACTTGGCGTCGCGATACTGCGCCGCGCGTGGTTCAACATCGATTTGGTCTGGATGCTCGCGCTGATGATCACCGGCGTGTTTATCCTGTTTTTCTGATTTGCGGTCGTCGGATCTTACTCATTTCACGTGTTTCGCGCCAAAGGCGCGGGTTCAATGCCAGCCTGGATAATGCTCCGGATTCGGTAGAGCAAAGCGATTAGCGCTGCAAGCGCGATTCAGTTCAGGTGACGGTTCGATCCCATCGACGAAGCCGATGCTTGACCCGATCCGGTTGAAACGCGCTTTCAGCGCTCGTTTGCATTCGATCTGCGTCCCTGCAGCGCTGCCCGCTGAACGTGAATGCAGCGCCATTGGCGCGAAGAAGTAATGCCTTCCGTGATTCGCGCGCTAGGAGTAAGGATAAAGCTGGCCGTGTGAAAATTCTGACCACCATCGCCGACGCGCAGGCGCAGCCGGATGCAAAACCGCGCGTGCTCGTTCCGACCATGGGCGCGCTGCACAAGGCGCACGGCGAGTTGATCCGCGTGGCGCGCGAGGCGGCCGGCAAAGATGGCGAGGTCGCCGTCAGCATCTTTGTTAATCCGCTTCAGTTCGAGCCGGGCAGCGACTACAAGCGATATCCGCGTCCGGAAAAAGCAGACGAAGAATTTTGCCGGAATGCTGGTGTCGATCTTTTGTTTCGTCCGTCAGCCGACGAAGTGTATCGCAACCGACCGTTCGACATTCGTGGAAGAGACTTCGTTGTCGAGCACGCTGGAAGGCAAATCGCGCCCCGGACACTTCCGCGGGGTGTGCACAGTGGTCGCGAAGCTGTTTAATATTCTCGCGCCTGATGCGGCCGTGTTCGGCGAGAAAGATTTTCAGCAACTGGCGGTTATTCGACGAATGGTGCGCGATCTCAATTTCAAGATCGACATCATCGCAATGCCCACTGTTCGGGAAGAAGACGGCCTGGCATGCAGCTCGCGCAATCAATATTTAAACCCCGAAGAACGCAAGCAGGCAGCGATCCTGCACAAAGCGCTGCTGGCGGCCAAAAATGCCGGTAAAAAATCTGCCAATGATGTCGTCGCGCTCGCGCAAACGATCATCAATGAAGCCCCGCTGGCTCGAATCGATTATGTCGAGGTTGCCGATGCGGAAACGTTGCAGCCGGTGCAAATCGGTTGGACCGAACGCTGTGCTCCTAGTGGCGGTGTTCTTCGGCAAGACTCGTTTGATCGACAACATGCGGTTGGCCTGATGTGACACAGGCAATCCTGCCTGCATTTATTGTAGCCGGCATCGTCGATGCCGGTTTCTCTCGTGAGCGTGCACTCCTTCCAGCCGGGATCACCGATTCCAGCTACAGGTGCGCAGCGAGCATTTCGTCTCGACACTGCGTGCCCTCCTTCCGACACTTCGCACCTCGATGAAAATAAGCATTCAATCACTCGTGGCTGTGACGTATGTACTCGTTACCTTCGCGCTTCAGCCAAAATCGCAAGCAGTCGTTCCGCCACCCGATGGTGGTTATCCCGGTGCCAACACTGCAGAAGGGCAAAATGCCCTTCTCAGTCTCACCACCGGCACTTTCAACACAGCCGTTGGTTTCTTCGCGCTCAAGAGCAACGATCTCGGCAACTACAACACCGCCATTGGGGCGGGAGCGCTAGTTGCTAACTCTGACTCCGTAATGAACACGGCTGTTGGCGCCGCAACACTCCTTGCGAACATTGCAGATGGAAATACGGCCACTGGAGCAGGAGCGCTCTTGAGTAACTTCAGTGGCTTCGCGAACACGGCCAATGGAGAGTCTGCCCTGTCTCGCAATACGACCGGCAGTTTCAATACGGCCAGTGGTGGTGACGCCCTGTTTAGCAACTCCACTGGCGGCTTCAATACGGCCAACGGTTTCGACGCGCTCACGCACAACATAGGCGGCAGCAACAACACTGCTGTCGGTGTTGGTGCGCTCCACAACAGCACCGGCAGCAGCAGTATCGGCATCGGATTTAATGCTGGAGAGTTCGTCGGCTCGTCCAACAATGTCATTGCCATTGGAAATCCGGGGGATGATGTGGATAACACGACTTGGATCGGCAATATCTATGGCGTCAGCACGCAAAGTGGCACCACCGCGCAGGTCATCGTCTCTGATACCGGTCAGCTCGGCACTGTCGCCTCCTCGGAGCGATTCAAGAAGGACATTGCCGCCATGGAAAATGCGAGTGAAGCAATCCTGTCACTCAGACCGGTCACGTTTCACTACAAAACGGATACCAAAGGCACACCGCAATATGGTTTGATCGCCGAAGAAGTGGCAAAGATGAATTCGGCGTTGGTACTGCCGGATCGAGACGGGAAACCGTACACTGTTCGTTACGACGCGGTGAATGCGATGTTGCTCAACGAATTTCTTAAGGAACACCGCAGGGTCGAGGAACTAAAATCAGCGATGGCGCAGCAGCGCAAGGAATTCGAGGCGGCCCTCGTTCTGCAGCAGAAAACAACCGAGGCTCTCGTCGCGCGCTTGAATAAGCAGGAAACGCGGATTCAGAAGGTGAGCGCACAAGTAGAAATGCGTAAATCAGGGTCGAAAATGCTGGTTGAAAACCAGTAAACCCGCTTTCATCCGGCCCGGAAATCCTGGTTCTGAAGCCTGGTCTGGATCTATTCGATCGGAAGATTCGGCTTGCCTAAAAGGGGGGAATCAGATAGAAGATTGCGGCGTTTGTAATGAGGAGACTTCTTGTGGCCTTTTTCAGTCTGGCGATTGCTGGCGCCCCGAAAGTCTTCGGGGACGAGCAATCTACTTCCCCCTATGCGACGGCGGCGGATTTTGCCAAGTACGCGATGAAGCTGCGAGAGCAGGCGATGATCAAGGTGGAACCGCAGGTCCTCATCCCGACCAGCTCCCGCCCGGCGATGCAGCGTTACCCGTGGAAAATGAGTATCGTAACGACGGTGTTCTGGGTGGGTGAAGAAGCGGGCGGAAACAATCCGGTGCCGAACTACAAGAGTTGTTGGGATCTTAATTGGACAGCGAATTACGGCGGTACGGACAGCCCGGACCCGAGCGCACGCCGCAATTACATTCCAATAGCCTTCGTTCCGAGGCAGAATCCGTTTTATTTCGCACTCCCGTATAACGATGTGACGCATGGGCAATTTAAGCCGGAAGCGCCGCTCGTGATCCCGTGGTTCAAACAATCCTACACCGGACCGGGACAGTCGGTCTGCCGTAATCGCTGGATCGCGGTTCGCAAGGGCAACCGCGTTTGCTATGCCCAATGGGAGGATTGCGGCCCGTTTCGCACAGACCATTTTCAATACGTCTTCGGAAACGAACGGCCCAAACCGAATCTTAATCACGGGGCCGGCTTGGACGTTTCCCCCGCGGTGCGCGAGTATCTGGGGCTAGCGCCGACTGATGTGACCGATTGGCAATTTGTGGAAGTCCGCGACGTGCCTCCGGGTCCCTGGCGAAGCTACGGCGATAACAATCATTTCGTCATTGCGCGTCGCCAAAGCGAGCAGCGTGTGGCCGCAGGTGGCAGCGGCGCAGCGAAGAAGTAAAGCATTTAGGGTGACCGCTGTAGCCACGGCCCTGCGGGCCGTCCGTATTCGATTAGCAAATCTGTGCACGGACCGGCCGCAGGTCCGCAGAGCGGGCGGTTTCGCCTTCCGGCGAACCGGTGGCTACAATTGACCTAATCGCCTGGAGAAGAAGTTGGAACAGCAGTTGGGGCAGGTTTCGCCGGGGTTTTCTCAGCGGGCGTCGCCTTCGGATGCGGCGTAACCGGTGTCGCCATGCCAATCAACTCTGAAACCGTGACAAATTTGAAACCCTTGGCCTCCAGCTGATCGAACGTAGTAGGCATCGCCTCGATTGTTCCCGGATGAATGTCGTGGGAAAGCACGATCGAACCGGGTCGCGTCTCCTTAAGAATCCGATTGCGAACTACGGCCGGGCCAGGTCGTTTCCAGTCGAGCGGGTCAACGTCCCAAAGAATGATGTCGTATCCGAATTCGTCGTGGATCCATCGCTTTTGCCGTTCGGTAATGGATCCATATGGCGGCCGAAATAAAGTCGGACGTTTCCCCGTGGCGCTTTTAATTTCATCGTCGGTCCGCTGTAACTGGCTACGAACACCTTCTTGCGACATCTTCGCGAAATTTGGGTGCGACCAACTGTGACTCGCGATTTCGTGGCCTTCCCGGGCAGCCCGCGCGAGAATCTCAGGATGCTCCGCTACCATTTCGCCGAGCACAAAGAATGTGACCTTCATATGATGCGCAGCGAGTATATCGAGCAATTTCGGCGTAAGCGTTGCGCTTGGCCCATCATCAAAGGTCATCGCAATGTAAGGTCCATCGACGTGCACCGAATTAAACGTGATCGCAGGTTCCTTGGGCGGGGCTGGAGTCTTTTCCGTGGCTTCCTTTTCCCCGTTCGGAGATGCGGCGGCCTTAGGTGTCGCTTCGATCGAGTTGACGGGTTTAGCGCGCTTGATTGCCGGCGTAGTTTGGGCTGCGAGCGCAACACCGAAACTTAACGTGGCTGCGCAACACAACAGCAAACGGTAATTAGGCATGAATGTGAAGATAAACTAAGCCCGTGTATCTAGCAGAGGCCGGTGAATCCGCAACATGGAGTGAATGTCTCGCTGTCACCGCGCTCGCTGGGAAAATCAAATGACGATTGTTAGTTCCGGGGCGCGGTTGCGCGGCCGTGAATCGTTGACGAACAATCGGCGTTCTGTGGTAGAAGGAGGGCGGGACCACTCGTTCCCAAATATGAGGCGTTCCATTTTTTTTGTCGCAATTTTTTTGGCTTGTCTGTGCACTGGGGTTGTCCCAGGAAATGCGCAGGTTAACGTCACCCAGGAGCACAACAATCCTTCCCGCGACGGCGTATACATCGATGCGGCATTTACGCCTTCAGCAGCCGCCAATCTGATGCGCGACCTTAGCTTCGACGGCACGATCTCCGGCCATGTTTACGCTCAGCCGCTTTACATCGAGGGCGCGCCGAACGGGCCGATGATTATTGCCGTAACCGAATCGAACAACGTCTACGCGCTCAACGCCACGACTGGCACAGTGATCTGGCAGCGAACTGACATCGGACCGTCAGTGAGTTCAGGTCTTCCGTGTTCAAACATCAATCCGGTCGGTATCACCGGCACCCCCGTTGTCGATCTCACATCCCGACGGCTTTTCTTTGACGCACTGATCGACGGCACAACCAAAAAACATTTCATCTACTCGTTAGATGTGGACACCGGGGCTACAACTCTGGGCTGGCCGGTGGATGTCAACGCGACCGCTACTTACAACGGTACGACCTTTGAATCCAGGATACAGGAAGAGCGCGGGGCGCTGGCTCTTGTGAACGGGATTGTGTACGCGGCCTACTCCGGTCAGTCAGGTGATTGCGACAATTATCATGGCTGGGTGGTCGGCGTCGATATCAACAGCCCAACTAACGTTCATGCGTGGGCCACAACAGCTGTCGGCGGCGGGATTTGGGGGCACGGCGGAGTGGCCAGCGATGGCACCAACATGTTTGTCGTCACCGGCAACACCTTTAACACGGCCGGGAATTGGATGGGTGGCGAAGCGATTATCCGGTTGGAAGCAGGGCCGATTTGGACCGGACAACCTACCGACTACTGGGCGCCTACTAATTGGTTGCATCTCGATAACACCGATACGGACCTTGGCGGTGTCAGCGCTACAGTCATCGATGTGCGCGGCGCTGCGCCCTCTCAGTTGGTGCTTGCCCTTGGCAAAGATTCGAACGCCTACCTGGTTAATCGTAATAATCTCGGCGGTGTCACTTCACCTGTGGCCCAGGCCAATGTTTCTGGGATTAACAGAGGGACATCAGCTGTTGCCTACCAGACTAATCAGGGGATGTATTTTGCTTTTCATAACGAGGCGGACGCCATAAGGGCCTATAGAATCACGAGAACAATTCCGCCCATGATTGTATTTGCGTGGAGCCAACACCAGACTGGCCGCGGCTCGCCCTGGGTTACAGCGACCGATCGAACCGATAACACGATCGTCTGGGTAGCCGGCACCACACAGCAGGGGGATCAGCGTCTGCACGGTTACGATGGCGACACAGGGGCTGAGATCTATGCCGGCGGCGGGGCCAACGAATTAATGACGGGCACGCGCCAGTGGAATACGGGGATGGTAGCTCGTGGCAGAATTTACTTCGGTGCCGACAACAAAATCTATGCGTTTAAGCTGCCAACTCCTACGCCTACTCCCGTACCGCCGAGGCCGCGCCCGACCCCGGCACCAAGACCGACACCATAGTCGGTCAATGTGGAATGGATTCGGAGAGCGGACGATGAGATTGCCAGGGACGATTTTCGTTCGAGATAAACCTGACAATCGCGTCACTTTTGAGCTGCGGTTGGTTTACCGTAAACCCTTGACAAACGGTGGGTGTGCTGTTGTAGAAGGAGGGCGGGAGGGCAGCTTCTCGGGCGTATGACGCGTTTCATTTTAATTGTCGCAATTCTTGTTTTGGCGCTGTGCAATCTCGTTCCGCGCACGAGCGCGCAGGTTAACGTCACACAAAAAAACAACAATCCTTCCCGGGATGGCCTCTATATCGATCCGGCGTTTACGCCTGGCAATGCTGCCAATCTGGCCCGTGACCTGAACTTTAACGGGACAATCGTGGGCAATGTTCACGCGCAGCCGCTGTACATCGAGGGCGGCCCGGACGGCCCGATGATCATTGTCGTGACCGCTTCGAATAACATTTATGCGCTCAATGCGACCACAGGCACGGTGATTTGGCAGCGCAACGATATCGGACCGCCAGTCACGTCCGGCCTTCCGTGCGGGAACATCAATCCGTTTGGCATTATCGGAACACCGGTTGTCGATCTTGTTTCGCGAAGGCCGCTGCCCGGGGGCCGGCTCGCCGTACCGTCGCACCAGCGTGCGGTAGGACCCGAAGGCCTCCTGGCCGGTGACCTTCTGCTCGAGGATCGCGGGCACCAGCGCCTCGATGACGCGCCCGGTGCGCGGCACGCGCCAGCCGGGGAAGCGGCGCGCGGCGAGCGCGACCTGCGGGTGGTGGGCCACGAACCCCTCGGCGTCGTCGTCGGCACCGAGCATCGAGGGCACCGACTCCAGCACCCACTCGGCGCCGGCACCCCACGCCGTCGCCTCGACCGACGCGAGGTCGGCCCGTACCCGCAGCCGCAGCGAGGCCGGGCCGTCGGGCGTCCGGACCCCGCGCCAGACGCGTGCCGTCCGGGTCGCGGCGGAAGGTCGGGTCGCCGGCGCCGCGGCGCATGATGCCGACGATGGCCATCAGGGCGACCTCGCGCGGCGAGCGCCAGACCCGGGAGAGGGGCGCCGACCCGGTGGGCACCGTGTCCTGCGGCGTGCGCGGCGTCGGGTCGGGCGGCACGGTCACCCGTCAAGTGTGGACCACGGGCCGACAGCACCGGTCCGCCAACGAAGCCCACGTACACTCGGACGCGTCCCCCGGCTGCCCGGCCACCGCCGACCACCAGCCCCCTGAAACCCGACAGGACGATCGCACGTGACCAAGAAGCAGGTCAGCCAGGAGCGCAAGGCACGCGTCGCGCAGATGCAGCAGCAGGAGAAGGCGCGCGAGCGCCGGACCCGGCTGCAGATCATCGCCGGCTGCGTGGCGTCCTGCTCCTGGTCCTCGCTGCCGTCATCACCTACGCGGCCCTCGACGCCCGCAAGAAGCAGCCCGACGTGGCCATCTCGACCTTCGGGGTGTCGGCCGCGGCGGCGGCCTGCAGCCCGGTGACCACCGACCCGGCCAAGGGCAACGGCGTCCACGTCGGTCCCGGCACGAACACCCCCGCGACGACCAAGGTGAAGTACGCGACCGTCCCGCCGTCCTTCGGGCCGCACTTCGCCCAGCCGATCGTGGCCGACCGCAAGCTCTACACCGCGGCGGACAAGCCGGCGATCGAGAACCTCGTGCACAACCTCGAGCACGGCTACACCGTCCTCTGGTACGACCAGACGGCCGGCGAGGCGAAGATGGACGTGCTGCGCAAGATCGCCGACGCCGCCAACAAGCTGGACGCCTCCAAGGACAAGTTCATCGTCTCGCCGTGGGACCCGGCGTACGGCGCCTTCCCCGCCGGCAAGAAGTTCGCCCTCTCGCACTGGTCGGCCACGCTCAGCGCGGACCAGGCGTCCGTCGCCTCCCAGGCCGGTCACCGCCAGCTGTGCGGCGACCTCTCCGGTGCCGTCGTCAAGTCGTTCGTCGACAGCCACCCCCGGACCTCCGCCCCCGAGCCGTACGGCGCCTGAGCCCGGGCGGCCGCGCCGCCGCCGCCGGGCCGGGCCGCCGGTACGACGCGTCGCTGACACCGGCCCCGCCCCTCACGGGGCGGGGCCGGTCTGCGTTCAGACGTGGCGCGGTCCGGTCGCCAGGGCCGGGCCGGCGGGGGCGTGCGGCGTGCGGAACCCGACCCAGATGTAGGTCGGCACCAGCGGCAGCAGCCAGCGTGAGCGCCCGGGCCGGGACCCGCGCGACGGCCCCGGGGACCACGTCGCCGCCGTTGAACGCGACCGGGTCGGTGAGCACCGGCAGCGTGTAGTCCCAGGTGTCGAACGCGGCGACCAGCCGGCGCAGGCCGCGGCGCGTGCGGAACCGCTCGTAGTAGTGGTCGGCCCGGCCGAAGGCGCGCACGTAGCGGTCGGCGAGCGGGCCGTGCGGCAGCCAGGACAGGAACGGCAGCCGGTAGTGCGGCTCGACCACGCCGAGCCGGTTGGCCAGACCGAGGTAGACGACCCCGTCGGCGGACAGCACCCGGTGGATCTCGCGCAGGACGGCGTCGGGGTCGACGACGTGCTCGTAGATGTGGTTGAGCACCACGACGTCGACGCTGCCGTCCTCGAACGGCATGGCGTCGCCCGGCGCGCAGTGGAAGGTGACCCGGTCACCGAACCGGGCCGTGGCCCTGGCCAGCCCGGGCTCGTCGATGTCGACGCCGTGGGTGGTGGCCCCGGCCCGGGCCAGCTCGTCGGCGATGAACCCGGCCGAGCAGCCCACGTCGACGGCCCGCAGCCCCGACAGGTCGTCGCGCCCGAGGGCGTGCCGCAGCACCGCCAGGATCTTGGCGGCCTTCTGCCGGCGCTTGTCCTCGTCCAGCATCGCGGCCATCTGCTCGGAGTAGGCCAGCTGCTGCTTGCGTTCGGATGCCATGGCTTTCAACCTAGCCGGTGGTCGGACGCCTCCGGGGACGGCAGCGACGACGGGTGCGCGGACAGCAGCCGGTGCGAGCGGGCGTAGACCCAGCCGCCACCGGCCAGGAGCACGTCGCCGAGGGTGACCGCGAACCGCGACAGCAGGACCACCGCCAGCGCCGCCGACGAGCCCATGCTGGAGCCGAGCAGGAAGACCAGCAGGCTGTCGCGCACCCCGACCCCGGCCGGCGCGATGACGGCCAGCTGGCCGATCGTCGCGGCGAGCGCGTAGCCGCACACGGTCGCCACGGTGAGGGAACCGGCTCCGTCCGGGCCGCCGACCGACCGGGCCAGGATCCAGGTCTGCAGCCCGAACGCCAGCCACGACCCGACGAACAGCAGCACGGTCACGAGGATCGCCCGCCCCGACAGCTCGTGCTCCAGCGGCTCGCGGCGCAGCAGCCGCAGCCCGAGGGCGACCAGGGCGTTCAGCGCCCTGGGCCAGCACGCGACGACCACCAGCGGCACCGCCAGCAGCAGCCACCAGGCGCTGCCGGCGTGCGAGCTGCCGAGCAGCAGCGACAGCGCGGGCAGGCCGACGAGCAGCCCGGTGAGCACCCCGAGGCCGATGCTCACCAGCCCGACCACACCCGAGCGACGCCGCGGGATCGTCGAGGCTGGCGCCCATCTCGGCCTGGGCGAGGACGCTCCACACCGACCCGGGAAGGTACTTGCCCAGCTGCCCGACGAAGAAGATGCCGGCCGACGGCGCCACGTGCAGCCGGGAGCCCAGGTCGGCCATCAGCACCCGCCAGCCCAGCATGGTGAGGAGCGGGCCGACGAGCGCGAGGACGAGCGCGCGCGACCAGGGCCGCGCGGGTCGACCCGGGCCAGGTCGCGGGAGACGGCCGGTCCAGTTGCGGGCCACGGCCCACGTCACGGCGGCCAGGATGACCACGGCCACCGCGATGCGCAGGGTCGCGACCAGGCGCCGGCGGGACGGCGACACTCAGCGCCGCCGGAAGGTCAGGCGCACGAGGGCGTAGGCGACGTCGGCCCGACGCGCCCCCTCGCCGGCCTCGCGCATGCGTGCGGTGATGTCGCCGTCGAGGTCGCCGACCAGGACGAAGCCGACGTCGTGGGCGCGGGCCAGGATGCCGCGCACCTCGGCCGGCCCGACGGCGCCCTCCGCGGTGGCCGGCCCGAGCGGCAGCGTCAGCGAGATCAGGCCGCCGGAGCGCAGCGCCCAGGAGGCCTGGCTGAGCGCCTCGTCGACGTCGTCGGCGTCGCAGCCGTTGGGGTGCAGCCGGGTGATGACGTCCAGCGCCCCCGTGTCGACGTCGAGGACCGCCGACCGAGGCCCGCTCCCCCGTCAGGCCCGAGCTCGACCGGCGCGAAGCCGATGGCGCGCGCCCACCGCACCAGCGGTGAGCGGGCGCCGGACTCGTCGACGATGACGGCGCTGTGCCGGCCGTCGTCGCTGACCCGCACGATGGCGGCGACCGCCCCCAGCGCCGCCCACGCCGCGATCGGGTCGCCCGCCCGCGGCAGGCCGAGCGAGCGGGCCCAGTCGCGGGCCTCGTCGGCGTCGGCGCCGTCGGTGAGCACGTCGCTGGCCCGGATCCAGTCGGGCAGGTCGGCGCGGGTCAGGGTGAGCGCGGGACGCCGGGCGGCGACCGCCCGGCGCAGCGGCGCCAGGACCCGGTCCGGCAGCGACGGCCGGACCTGCCAGCCTCCCCGTCGCCGCGCGGTCGTCCTCCTCGGACCGCCGGCGGGACCGCGCGGTCGCCGGCGCCGGGTGAGGCCAGCGCCTCGAGCGCGCCGAGGTAGTGGGCCCACGGGCTGGACAGGTCCGGGGTGTGCACGTTGTCCTGCAGGCGGCGCAGCTGCTGCGGCTCGCTCAGCCGGCGCAGCGCGGCCACCAGCGCGTCCTCGTCGTCCGGGCGGCACGACCAGCCCGTCGACGCCGTCGCGCACCTGCTGCCGAAGGTGCCGACGTCCGAGGCCAGGACCGGCAGGCCGTGGGCGTGGCCGAGCAGGGCGTTCTGCGAGGCGGTGGCGCTGCGGTAGGTCAGGGCGAGCACGTCGTGGCCGGCCAGCAGCTCGGCCAGCCGGTCGGCGGGGACGTAGCCGGGCAGCACGGTCACCCGGTCGCGCAGGTCGGGCTCGGCGGCCAGCTGCCGGACGGTGGTCCCGCTGGCCCCCCACAGCTCGCCGGCGATGGTGAGCGTGACGCCGGGCACCTGGCGCAGGGCCCGCAGCAGCACGTCGACGCCCTTGTACTCGCGGACCATGCCCAGGGCGAGCAGCCGCGGCGGCCCGTCGTACGGCGCGCGCTCGGTGGGCGACCCGCCCGGCAGGTGCGGCGGGAGGTCGGCGACCGAGACCCGTGCGGCACCGAGGTCGCGCGGCCAGGGCGGCCTGCTCGGTGCTGTGCACCAGGACGGCGTCGACGCGTCGCATCAGCGCCTGCATCAGCTGCCGGTCGCCGGGACGGCTCTCGTGCGGCAGCACGTTGTGGGCGATCACGACCGACCGCGGACCGGAGCCGGCGGCGCGCAGCAGCGCCAGGTGCGCCGGGACGACCGGCGGGATGACGTGCACGACGATCACCGCGTCGAAGCCGCGCAGCCGGCGTCCGGCGCGCACCCACGTGTCGGGCCGGGCCCAGGACAGCGCCCGGACGGTGCGCGGGAAGGGCGGCACGTCCGGCGCGCCGCCGGGCACCGCCTGCTCGCCCGGGTACAGCCGGGCCGGGTAGAGGTGGCTCCACGACACCAGCGTCACGTCGTGGCCGGCCTCGGCCAGGTGGTGCGCCAGGGTGGTCGTGTGCGCCGCGACGCCGCCCTTGTAGGGGTGGGTGGGGCCGACCACCGCCACCTTCAGCGCCGAGGACCAGGGGTCGCCGGGAGGGGAGCGCCATCGCCGGGTCAGACACCGTCTCGGGAGCGGACCACCAGGTCGGCCAGCAGGGCCAGCGAGCCGATCATGATGCCGCTGACGATCAGCAGCACCGTGCTCGCCGGGAAGTAGAACGGGTGGCGCACCATGTCGACGACGGCCTTGACCACGCCGATCGCCAGCATCCACAACGCCGGCGGCAGCAGCACCTTCAGCGGGTCGAAGTACACGACCATCCGCAGCACCTGCAGGATGTAGCGGTAGGCGTCCTTGACGAAGTGGAACTTGCTCTCGCCGGCCCGCTTGGCGTAGCTCGTGGGCACGTACTTGATGTCGTGCTGGTTCTGCAGGAACGCCAGCGTGATCGTCGTGACGCAGGAGAAGCCGGACGGCAGCAGCCGCAGGTAGGGCAGCGCCACCGTGCGGCGGAACGCGCGCAGCCCCGAGTTGAGGTCGGGGATCTTCTGGTTCGAGAGCCGCTCGGCGATCTTGCGGATGACCCACTTGGCCGGCACCCGGGCCCACTTGTGGGTGCCCTCCTCGGTGGTCCGCGCGCCGACGACCTGGTCGTAGCTGTCGTCGTCGCGCAGGATGCGGACCAGCTCGGGGATCCGCTCGTTCTCGTAGGTCATGTCGGCGTCGGTCCAGACGACGATCTCGCCGTGCGCCTGCTGGGTGCCGATCCGCCGGGCGGTGCCGGAGCCGCCGTTGCGCCGGAACGGCATCACCCGGATGTTGGCGTAGCGGTGGGCCGCGTCGTAGAGCACCGCGAGGGTGTCGTCGGTGGACGCGTCGTCGATGCAGAGCAGCTCGTAGGTGAACTCGCTGGCGTTCATCGCCGCCGTGATCCGGTCGATCTCCTGCAGCACGTGCTGGCCCTCGTTGAAGCAGGGCAGGACGATCGTGACGTACGGCGCCTCGCCGCGCGGGCCGGCGGCCGCGCCGTCCGGCTGCGCCGCGGGCGGCACGAACGGCTGCGGGGACTCCCGGTGGACCGGGGCCGGCACCGCCTCCTGCGACGCCGACGGCCCCTGCGGGACCACCTGGGTGGGCGCCGAGCGCGACGGCTGGGCGGCAGGACGGGGATTCGTGAATGGCTCGTTCATCTCGACCGCGAGCCTACCCGCGACCGGCCGGGCCGCCGCGCACGACGCCTCCGGGCAGCGGCCGGTCAGCCCACCGGGGCGACCCACACCTGCAGCGGCAGGCCGACCGTGTGGTCCGGTCGGCGCTCCAGCAGCCGGGCGTCCTCACGCACGAGCACGTCGGTCACCTGCACCGGGTCACCGACGCGCACACCGGACCCGGCCGGCAGGCTCAGCGCCGTCGGCGAGTCGGCGGCGAGCAGCACCAGCCGCCCGCCGTGGCGCGAGACGGCCTGCGCGACCGCGCCGACCGCGGCCGCGCGACGGGCGTCGTCCTGACGCACCGCGGACGTCAGCGACAGGGCGGGGACGCCGCAGTCGCCCCGGACGACCTGCGGCCACTCGTTGGCCGCCCGGCCGTCGACCATCAGCGCCACGTCGCCGGGCCGCAGGCTCCGGCAGACGGCCGCGGCGGCCTCCCGGGAGCCGGCCTCGACCCGCTCGCCGGCGTGCGGCAGCGTGGCCAGCGCCTCGGGCACGAGCAGCAGCGCCGCCGTGCCCACGCTGGCGACCACGAGGACGCCCGGTGGCATCCGTCGGGTGGACCAGCGGGTCAGCCACGCGGCCGCCATCACCACGGCGCCGATCACGAACGGCAGGACGATGAACAGGCGACGGTCGGCCCACGGGTGGTCCGGGGTGATGCCCGGACGGGCCCAGGTGAGCAGCACCGACGCGAGGCCGACCAGGTAGGGGCCGGTCCACGCCGGCAGCCGCGACCCCCGGACCCACACGGTGGCCAGCCGGTGCGCGGCGAAGGCGAGGACGACGAAGGCGATCGCGACGGCCACCGGCCCGGTCCACCAGGCCGTCCACCCCAGCGACTGCTCGGCGTAGGTGCGGCCACCGTCCACCGGCAGCCCCTGCCGCAGCTGGAGGCCCGCGACGACGCGGGAGCCGGGGTCGGCGGCGGACTGGTGCTCGACGTGCCACAGCGGGCGGGTGGCGAGCACGACGCCGGCCAGCAGCACCAGCGCCGGCGCACGCCGGGGCCAGCCGTCGCCGGACCGCGTCCGGCAGCCGCACCCCGCGACGCGCCAGGACCACGACGCCGGCGGCCGCGACGGCGAGCACGACCCCGAGCGCCACCAGCGGGACGAGCGAGCCGGCGATGCTGCCGAGGTACTGGCCGGACAGCCCGAGGGCCGCCAGCGGCCGAGACCGCGGTGGCGACCCCGGCACCCCAGAGCAGCGCGGCGCCCGCCCCGTCGCGGCGGATCATCATCAGCGCAGCCACCGGCAGCAGCAGCACCGTCTCGCGCAGCGCGTCGACGCGGATCAGCCCCCCGCCGCCGATGAGCACCCCGGCGACGAAGCCGAGCACGCGGGCGTGCTGCGCGTGCCCCCGCGCACCCCGGTCGGTGGCGGCGACGAGGACCAGCAGCCCTGCGGCGAGGACGAACAGCGCCAGGGGCTCGGAGTAGGTGGACCGGTTGACGTGCAGCAGCGGGAAGCAGATGGCGGTGGCGAACGCCCCCAGCGGCCCCCACCGCGGGCCGACCACCGCGCTGGTGAGCAGGCCCAGCGCGAGGACGCCCAGGCCACCGAAGACGGCCGGCACCCACAGCATCGCGCCGGGCCCGCCGAGCCAGTGGCCGACGGAGTACCAGGCCGACGGACCGATCACGAACTGCGGCTGCACGCTCGGCTGCGCGGCCGTCCCGGTCTGGTAGAACGCCGGGCTGGCCAGCGTCACGCCGGGCACGTCGAGGACCTCCGGGCCGCCGATCGTCGCCGCCGGCACCACGATCGGGCTGCGGTGGTGCTCGGCCAGGTTGACCGCCGACTGGTAGTAGCTGCCGGGGTCGCGGCGCGGGAGCACCTGCTCGCTGTGGGTCACGCCGGCCCAGACCGTGGCAGCCACCGAGATCGTCACCAGGGTCGCGGCGGACCAGACCGGCAGCGGGCGACCGGGCACGACGGCGCTGACGCGGACCGCCACGGCGAGCAGCACCAGCAGCACCGGGAGGGCCACGAGCGGCTGCCAGATGCCCAGCCAGGCGAGCACCGCGCAGGCGGCGGCGCCGAGGACGGTCAGCAGCGCGAGCGCGACCACGACGCGGGTCAGGACGGAGCCGGCCCACCGCTCGCCGCGCAGCAGCGGCAGCTCGGTCTCGTCGTCGACGGCGAGATCCCCCGAGGGCTCCGTCAACAGGGCATCGGCGCGACGGACCAGGTCGGTGGGCTTCACGCCCAGAACGCTATCGCCCGTACGCTGCCGGGGTGCGCACCCCTTCCTCCGTTCTCGCCGACCTCGTCCGCGCCGACGCCACGCCGGCCGCGGATCACGTTCTACGACGACGAGCCCGGGCCCACCCGCGGCGAGCGGATCGAGCTGTCCGGGCGGGTGCTGGCCAACTGGGTCGCCAAGGCCGGCAACGCGCTGCAGGAGGAGTACGACGTCGAGCCGGGCTCCGTCGTACGGCTGGATCTGCCTGCGCTGCACTGGCGTACGGCGTACTGGGCCCTGGCGGTCTGGTCGGTCGGCGCGGCCGTGTCGCTCGCCGACGGCCCCGCGGACCTGACCGTCACCGACGACCCGCGGACCCGCGCCGACGGCCCCGTGGTCCTCGTCACCCTCGCCGCGCTCGCCCGGGCCCACCCCGGGCCGGTGCCGGCGCAGGCGATGGACGAGGCGCGCGAGCTGGCGACGTACGGCGACCAGCTCGAGGCCTGGGCCGAGCCCGCTGGCTCCGACCCGGCCCTGGTCACGGACGGTGGCACCACGGACTACGCCTCGCTGGTGGCCGACCGCGGCTGGCCGCGCGGCGCGCGGGTGCGGGTGGCCGGCACCGCCGAGCAGGCCCTCCCGGCCATGCTGTCGGCCTGGGCCGTCGACGGCTCGGTGCTGCTCGTCCGCGGCGCCGGCCGGCGACCAGCCTGCCGACCGGCTCACGACGGAGGGCGTCACCGTCGACCTGGCGTGAGCCGTCGACGGTGACGCCCTCGGGCACCACCAGCGGTCAGCTCGCGGTGATCGCGGTGACCCACGGAGCCTTGAGCCCGAAGGCGCCCCGCAGCTGCTCGGAGGTGGTGAACGTCCTGACCACCTTCGCCCCCGAGACCGAGCGTGGCCGTCAGCTGGGACGGGCTGCCGCCGGACGTCCGCCTGGTGACCTGGACCGTGAGCACCCCGGAGTAGCCGACCACCTGGCTCATCCTGGCCTGGGAGACCGAGGCCGTCCACGACACGTTGCCGTTGCCGACCGGGTACCCGGACACGGTGCGCATCAGCGACCAGGGGTCGCTCGACGCTGCGCAGGTAGGGCACGGTGCCGCCCCACACGTCGTGCACGTCCATCGTCCGGCCGCCGGAGCCGGAGTAGTACGTCGCGTTGATCGGCTGCCCCTGGTAGGTGATCACCGAGTTCCGTCGTCGCCGAGATCGCGCTCGCCCAGTACCGGGCGTTCGGGTCCTGGTCCACGCGGTACCCGTCGTAGATCTGGCTCATGGTCCCGTCGTAGACGTGGCAGTCGCAGGCGGAGGACACGCCGGCCCGGTACGCCGTGTAGGCGAAGGTGCGCGCGGCGAGGGCCTGGGCCTGCAGCGCGGCGGCGCCGTGCGGGCCCCAGTAGAACGGCGACTCGGGGACGCCGCGGACGTACTCGTCGCCGAGCCGGAGCACGTTGACGAGGTTGAGGGTGGTGCCGGTGCGGGTGACGGCCATCTCGCCGTAGCGGTAGGCCTGGGCGCTGTGGCTGCGGTAGATGCCCGTGCCGGTGACCTGCACCGTGGCGGCGCGGCCGGTCCAGGCCCGGGTGCCGGTCCAGGTGACCCGCAGCGCGGCGGTCGCCGAGCTCGTCGACGCGACCACCTTGCCGCCGAGCACGACGTCCTGGCCGTTCCGGCTGTTGGGCCGCACCACGACGGTGTCGGCGGCCGTGAACGTCACGGCCTTGCTGGCACCGGTGACCCGGCCGTAGACCGTGCCCGTGCGCCGCACCGGCGGCGGCGACCCGCAGGGTGACCGCGGAGGTGTGGGCGAGCAGGTTGACCCGCAGCAGCGCCGCGTCCGAGATCGTCGTCCGCGTGGTGCCCGGGTAGTAGGTCTGCAGGATCTGGTTCACCGTGCGGCCGGACAGCGCCTGGGCGTAGGCGCCGTACTGGCTCATGCCGACCCCGTGGCCGAAGCCGCTGCCGGTCAGGGTGAACGAGGCCGCCGGCTTGCGGGCCCGGCGATGGCGGCGTCGGCGCTGAGCGCGCGCCACACCGGCGAGGTGACGACGCCGTCCGCGGTGAGCTTCTTCGCCTTCTGGTAGGCGACGACGGCCGCCTTGGTCTGCGGCCCGAACTCACCGTCGGCCGGGTCGACCCACAGCGCGGACTGCAGCACCGTCACGGCCGCTCCCTTGGAGCCGACCTTGAGCACGACCTTGTCGTAGGCGGCGTACTTCGCCGGTCACCTTCGGGGCCGGCTTGGGCGCGGGCTTGGGCGCCGGCTTCGGCGCGGGCTTGGGGCCGGCTTCGGCGCCGGCTTCGGGCGCCGGCTTGCGGCTTCGGCGCCGGCTTGCGCGCGGCGTCGGCGCTCAGGGCCCGCCAGACGGCGGAGGTGACGACGCCGGTGGCGCTCAGCCGCCGGGACTTCTGGTAGCGCACGACGGCGGCCCGGGTCTGCGGGCCGAAGTCGCCGTCGACCGGCTTGATCCTCAGGGCCGTCTGCAGCACCGTGACCGACCATCCCCTGGAGCCGACCCTGAGCACCACCTTGTCGAAGGCCGCGTACTTCCCCTTCACCGCGGCCGCGGCCGGCGAGGGCCGCCGTCCGCACCCGCACCGTCGACCGGGACACGGACGACGCCGCCCGCGCGGCGTCCACGCTGAGGGCACGCCAGACCGGGGAGGTCACGATGCCGGTCGCGCTGAGCTTCCTGGCCTTCTGGTAGGCCACCACCTTGGCCCGGGTCTGCGGCCCGAACTCGCCGTCGGCCGGGACGATCCGCAGCGCCGACTGCAGCACCTTGACCGCCGAGCCCTTGGAGCCGACCTTGAGCACGACCTTGTCGTACGCGGCGTACTTGCCCGTGGGGCGGTTGGCGTCAGCGCTGAGGGCGCGCCAGACCGTCGAGGTCACGATGCCGGTCGCGCTGAGCTTCCTGGCCTTCTGGTAGGCCACCACCTTGGCCCGGGTCTGCGGCCCGAACTCGCCGTCGGCCGGGACGATCCGCAGCGCCGACTGCAGCACCTTGACCGCCGAGCCCTTGGAGCCGACCTTCAGCACGACCTTGTCGTACGCGGCGTACTTGCCGGTGACCCTGGGAGCCGGCTTCGGGCCGGCTTGGGCTTGGGCGCGGGCTTGGGCGCGGGCTTGGGCGCCGGCCGGGCGGCGTCCGCGCTGAGGGCCCGCCAGACCGGCGAGGTGACGATGCCGGTCGCGCTCAGCCGCTTGCTCCGCTGGTAGGCGACCACCTTGGCCTTGGTCTGCGGCCCGAACGCCGCGTCGGCCGGGACGATCCGCAGCGCCGACTGCAGCACCCTGACCGCGTAGCCCTTGGAGCCGACCTTCAGCACGACCTTGTCGTAGCCGGCGTACTTGCCGGTGGGCTTGGGGGCCGGCTTCGGTGCGGGCTTCGGCGCCGGCTTCGGCGCGGGCTTCGGGGCCGGCTTGGGCGCGGGCTTCGGGCGCCGGCTTGGCGGCGTCCGCGCTGAGGGCCCGCCACACCGGGGAGGTCACGATGCCGGTCGGGCCGAGCTTCTTGCTCTGCTGGTAGGCCACCACCGTGGCCCGGGTCTGCGGCCCGAACGCCCCGTCCGCCGGCGCGATCCCCAGCGCCGCCTGCAGCACCTTGACCGCGGACCCCTGGCGCCGGCCTGCAGCACGACCGCGTCGTACGCGGCGTACTTGCCGGTGGGACGGTCGGCGTCGGCGCTGAGCGCCCGCCAGACCGGGGAGGTCACGACGCCGGTCGCGGCCAGCTTCCTGGCGGTCTGGTAGGCCACCACCGCCGCCCGGGTCTGCGGGCCGAAGTCACCGTCCGCAGGGGCGATCCGCAGCGCCGTCTGCAGCACCGTCACCGCCGCTCCGTGAGAGCCGGTCTGCAGCACGACCGCGTCGTAGGCGGCGTACTTGCCCGTCGGCGCCGGTGTGGGCACCGGCGGCGGAGGCGCCGGCAGGGTCCCGGTCATCAGCGCGGCGGTGGCGCTGCGCAGGCTGGCCATCTTCGCGTAGAGGTACTGACCGGGACACGCGGTGTACCAGGTGTCCCGGTGCGAGGTCAGCCCGAAGACGGGGATCGGCGCCCCCGCCGCGAACCTCTCGTTGCCGGCCGAGGTGAGCGTGGTCGCGGCCCGGGGGTCGATGCCGGAGAGGCCGAGCTTCCACGCGACCAGCCGGGTGATCGCGCGTGGTCATGACGGCCGGCGGCTCGGCGACGTCGAAGTTGCCGAGGGCCGCGACGCCGAACGTCTCGCCGTTGACGCCGATCGCGTGCGCGCCCTGGACCAGCTGGTCCACCCCGCCGGCCCGGCCCTCGTAGATCCGGCCGAAGCGGTCGACGACGAAGTTGTAGCCGAGGTCGCACCAGCCCAGTGACTGGGTGTGGTAGGCGTAGTCGGCGCGGATCTCGGCCGCCGCGCCCGCGGCGCTGTAGCTGTTGCTGCCGGCGGTGTGGTGCAGCACCGCGGCCTTGAGCGGGGAGTGGAGGTAGGTCGGCGCGCAGTTGCGCAGCGACTCGTCGGCGCCCCACTCGGCCCGGCTGATGATGGTGGGCCGCGCGCCGACGCCGACCGCGGCCGGGCTGGCCAGCGCGGCCGAGCCGTCGGCCGCGGACGTGCCCGGGTCGACCGTCTGCACCTTCAGGCCGGCCGGTGCCGAACCGCTGGTCGTGGTGACCTGCACCTGGACACCGTCGGCGCCGTCGGTGAGCAGTGGATCGGTGCCGGCCCGGGCTCCCCGCGCCTCGGCCGTCCCGGCGTCCGGTCCTCCGCCGTCGGCCGGCGGCAGGCTGCGCCAGTCCGACCAGGCGCCCTTCTCGCGCAGCCGGACCTGCACCGCGGTCCCGGCCGGGGTGGGCCCGGTCCAGGTGACACCGACGGCGCGGAAGGCGGGCCGGCTCAGCTGCGCCGTCAGCGCGGCGACCCGCGCGCGCCCGGAGACGGCAGCGGCCTGCGGCGCGGACAGTGCGGCGGCCCGGTCGACTCCGCCGAACGCGGTCGCGGTGACCCGCGGCGCCACCGGCCGGGGTGCGGGGTCCGCGGCGGCCGGGGACAGGAACACCGGCGGCAGGGCCGCGGCGACCGGGGTCAGGGTCAGGGCGGCAAGGCAGAGCGAGGCGAGTCGGCGCACAGTGATGTCTTTCGGTCCGAAGGCGTGGTGTCGGGGGCTCATCGGCTGGGAGGCTCCCGGTCACCGTAATCACACCAGTCACATCAGTAACAGGAATTCGGGTCAACTACAGGCGTGTAATTAGTCTTTTCTGCGTAGGCGGCGTTCGTACGCATTCCGTATCGGCCGTCATGCCCCACATCTGGAGGGTTCCGGCCGGACCCGCTCGGCCCGGCCCGGCCGGTCCGGCCGGGGACACGGGCGGTCGCGCCGGCCAGACACACGGGCGCTCGCGCCGGCGAGGACGTCACCGACGGGCGGTGCGGCGGGGGCACTACAGTCGCCGGCAGACATTCCCGAGCAGGAGGAGGACCGGCGTGGACAAGGTCGTTGCCAGCGCCGCTGAGGCCGTGGCGGACATCCCGGACGGCGCGTCGCTCGCCGTGGGCGGGTTCGGGCTGTGCGGCATCCCGAGCGTCCTGATCGGCGAGCTGCACCGGCGCAGCGTCGGCGGCTTCGAGGTCGTGTCCAACAACTGCGGCGTCGACGACTGGGGCCTGGGCATCCTGCTGCGGGACCGGCGGATCCGCCGGATGGTGGCCTCCTACGTCGGGGAGAACAAGGAGTTCGAGCGGCAGTACCTCTCCGGCGAGCTCGAGGTCGAGCTCACCCCGCAGGGGACCCTGGCCGAGAAGCTGCGCGCCGGGGGCGCCGGCATCCCGGCGTTCTACACGATCACCGGCTCGGGCACCCAGGTCGCCGAGGGCGGCATGCCGCTGCGCTACCACCGTGACGGCACGGTGGCCCTGGCCTCCCCCGCCAAGGACACGCGGGACTTCACCGTCGAGGGCCGGCAGCGCACCTATGTGCTCGAGGAGTCGATCACCACCGACTTCGCCCTCGTGCGCGCCTGGAAGGGCGACCGGCACGGCAACCTCGTCTTCCGGCAGAGCTCGCGCAACTTCAACCCGCTGGCCGCCATGGCCGGACGGGTCACGATCGCCGAGGTCGAGGAGCTGGTCGAGCCCGGCCAGATCGACCCCGACCAGGTGCACCTGCCCGGCATCTACGTCCACCGGGTCGTGGCCCTCACCGCCGCGCAGGCCGCCGACAAGCGGATCGAGCGGCGCACCGTCCGTCCCGCCACCACACCCGCGGTGCCCGCCGCCGCCGGCGTCGAGAGCAAGGAGGCCTGACCATGGCCCTGAACCGCGAACAGATGGCCGCCCGGGCCGCCGCCGAGCTCTCCGACGGCGACTACGTCAACCTCGGCATCGGCCTGCCCACGCTGGTGCCGAGCTTCGTCCCCGACGACGTCGAGCTGGTGCTGCAGTCCGAGAACGGCATCCTCGGCGTCGGCGCCTACCCCGTCGACGGCGAGGAGGACCCCGACCTGATCAACGCCGGCAAGGAGACGGTCACCCTGCGCAAGGGCGCGTCCTTCTTCGACTCGGCCACCAGCTTCGGCATGATCCGCGGCGGCAAGGTCGACGCGGCGATCCTCGGCGCGATGCAGGTCTCGGCCGGCGGCGACATCGCCAACTGGATGATCCCCGGGAAGATGGTCAAGGGCATGGGCGGGGCGATGGACCTCGTCCACGGCGCCCGCAAGGTCATCGTGCTGATGGAGCACGTGGCCCGCGACGGCAGCCACAAGATCGTCGCAGGAGTGCAGCCTGCCCCTGACCGGCCGGGCCGTCGTCCAGCGGATCATCACCGACCTCGCCGTGATCGACGTCACCGACGACGGCCTGGTCCTGCGCGAGCTGGCCGAGGGGGTCACCGAGGACGAGGTCCGCGCCAAGACCGGGCCGCAGCTCACCGTCGACCTCGGCTGACCCGCTCCCCCGCGCCCTCCGGCGCCCCGCGCCAGCCTGCGCACCTGCTCACCCGGCACGGCGGCCGGCGGCTTCGCCTGCCCGATCCGGCGGACCTCCGCGTGCAGGCGGCCCGGCCCGGCCGTGGCCGCCGGACGCGGCTCGTCGTACACGCCGGCACAGGCGAGCCGACCTCTCGTCGCGAGCGGCCGCTTCTCCGCGGGCTGCGCCAAAACTGAGCGCAGCCCGCGGGGGCTGAACTACCGTCGAAGCCCGTCGTCTGCCTGGGGCCGTCACGCAGGATGGCGTGACAAACCGTTACTCCTGGGGTGGGAGTGGCCTATGGTGACGACGCCCGCTTTGTCCGATTCACCGGGGGGTCCTTCGTGCCACGCACCCACATCCCGTCCGGCCGGCGTCTGCGCCGGCTCCTGTCCACCTCCGCGCTCACCGTCACGCTGACGGCGCTGGGCAGCGGTGCCGTCCCGCTCCTCGCGCCGGCGGCCGCGGCGCCCCACGCGGTGCGCACCTCGGTGCACACCGTCAGCCTCACGGCGGGGCCGATGGCCGTCGCCCGGGGCGCCCGGGTGCCCGCCCTGCCCGCGAGCCACCCTCGCCGAGCCCCGGGTCGCCGGCACCGCGGCGGCCGGCCTGCGCCCGGCCGTCTCCAGCGGTCCCCTCGCCACGTCCGGCTTCTCGGTGGTCGGGGTCACCTGGGACGGGACCGTGCCCGCCGGCTCGCTCGCGGCCTGGGTGCGCACCCGGGCCGGCGGCGGCTGGAGCGCCTGGTCGCCGCTGTCGCAGGAGTCGGCCGAGCACGCCCCCGACCCCGGCACCGCCGAGGCGGCGCACGAGCGCGCGGGCACCGACCCCCTGGTCGTCGCGCACTCCGACGGCGTCGAGGTGCGGGTCGACACCCGCAGCGGCGCCGCGCCCACCGGCCTGCGGCTCGACCTGGTCGACCCCGGCACGTCCACGGCCGACGCCGCCGTGGGCAGCCCCGCCGCCGGGGCGGCCAGCGCCGCCACGAGCCGGCCCGCCATCCTGTCCCGGGCCCAGTGGGGCGCCGACGAGAGCCTGGTCAAGCAAGCCCCCGGCTACGGCACCGTCCGGGGCGCCTTCGTCCACCACACCGTGAGCGCCAACGCCTACTCGCAGGCCGAGGTGCCGGGCATCCTGCGGGGCATCTACGCCTACCACACCCGCAGCCTGGGCTGGGACGACATCGGCTACAACTTCCTCGTCGACCGCTTCGGCCGGATCTGGGAGGGCCGCGCCGGCGGCGTCGACCGGGCCGTGATCGGCGCGCACACCGCGGGCCACAACGCCGAGGGGTTCGCCATGTCGGCCATCGGCACGTTCAGCTCGGTGACCCCGCCGGCGGCCGTCATCGCGGCGTACCAGCGCCTGTTCGCGTGGAAGTTCGCGGTCCACGGGGTCGACCCGCGCAAGGCCGCGTACTACGGCGGCCGCGCCTACAACGCGATCTCGGGGCACCGCGACGTCTACAGCACCGAGTGCCCGGGGCAGCGCCTCTACGACCAGCTGCCGGCCATCCGCTCCGGCACCATCGCGCGCATGGGCACCTTCCCGCGCTTCGACAACCTCGTGGCGGCGGGCGACGTCGACGGTGACGGCCAGCAGGACCTCGTCGCCAACGCGTCCGACGGCACGCTCTACCTCTACCCGGGGAACCGCAGCACCGGCGGCTTCCGCAGCCGCAGCGTGGTCGGCGGGGGATGGCAGATCTACGACCGGCTGCTGGGCGTCGGCGACTGGAACGGCGACGGGGTGGACGACCTCGTGGCGCGCGACCGGAGCAGCGGCGACCTCTTCCTCTACCGCGGCGCCAAGGGCCGGGCCACCTACGCCGCGCGGGTGCAGATCGGCACCGGCTTCCTGCCCTACGACTCGATGACCGCCGCGGGCGACGTGAACGGTGACGGCCACCCCGACCTCGTCATCCACGACGGCGACGGCAAGCTGCGGCTCTACCCCGGCAACGGAGGCACCGGGTTCCTCTCCCCCAGCATCGTCGGCGCCGGGTGGTGGGGCATCAACGCCGTCGTCGGCGGCAGCGACTGGAACGGCGACGGCAGGGACGACCTGATCGGGCGCCGGCCGGACGGCACGCTGTGGTTCTACGCCGGGCCCGGCCGCAAGGGCGCCGGCTACACCCGCGTGGGCCAGGCGGGGTCGGGCTGGCAGGGCTACAGCACCCTGGTGGCACCGGGGAACTGGACGCCGGACGGCCGCCCGGACCTGATCGGACGCAAGGCCTCCGACCGCACGCTCTGGCTCGCCTACGGAGACGGCCGCGGCGGCATCTTCGGCGGCCGCCGCATCGGCAGCGGCTGGTGACCCGGCGCACCGGTCACGGCAGGTTCACCCGCCGTGACCGGTGCGACCGGCAGCGGGAGCGCGCCACCAGCGGGCGCTGACCCGCAGCGCCGCGGCGAACCACACCGCCGCGAGGAGCACCAGCAGCAGGTCGGCGGCTCCGGCGCCCACGGCCCCGACCAGCACCGGGGCCACGACGAGCGCCAGCAGCACGACCCGCACCGGCCAGCCCAGAGGGCGCAGCCGGTCCCGGGTCACGGTCGCACCGGCGAGCCGCTGCCGGTAGGTGACGTCGTACGCCCGGAAGGCGGCGACCGCCAGGACGGCGTACGCGCCGGGGAGCAGCTGCCGGCCGGCGGCCGCCGTGACGAGGCCGAGCACGAGCCCCTGCTCGGCCAGCCGGCACCCGGCCGGGGTCAGCCACCCGAACCGCCCGCTCACCGGCAGGACCCCCGCCGGCAGCGGGGCCGCGTCGCACTGGCCGACCAGCCGGTCCGCCGCGCTGAGCCGCGGCGGCACCCCGGCCCGGGAGGCCAGCGCGCGGCCGAGGCGACCGGCCGTCGTGTACGCCGCCGCGACGAGCCCGGAGGCCAGCAGCAGCCACAGCGTCCAGCGGACCCCGACCAGCGGCACCAGCGCCACCAGCAGCAGGGTGCGCTCACCGACCGGCATGATCACCGCCCGCTTGGCCCACATCACCGCCGGCACCCGCGAGGTCGACTCCGAGAGCGCGGCCACCCCGCCGGTCGCCGGGCCCGCGCCCACACCCGAGGCGGCGAAGCCGAAGTCCACGAAGTGGCGCACCACCAGCAGCGCCAGCGACGCGAGGGCCAGGCCCCAGAGCGACTCCCCCGTGGCCCGTGCGACGCCGGCGACCAGGCCGGCGTAGACGGCGTACTCCTTGATCCGGTCGGAGGCGACGTCCAGCCACCCGCCCAGCGGGGAGAACGTGCGGGTGTAGCGGGCGACCTCGCCGTCGACGCAGTCCACGACCAGCGAGCAGAGCAGCAGCACGGACCCCAGCAGCAGCCAGCCGCGCCCCCCGCCGGTGTACGCCGCCGCGCTGGCCAGCCCGAGGGTCAGCGAGACCCCCGTGATGGACGCCGGGGTGAGCCCGCGCCGCACGGCGTGGCGGGTCAGCCGCCGCGACAGCGGCCGGACCAGGAACGTCGAGAGGAAGCCGTCGTCGCTGCGGGAGGCCCGGCGCAGCCGCAGCGCGTCCTCGTCGACGGCGTCGACGGCGGCCATGGCCGCCGCCAGGCCGTCGTCGTCCACCAGCACGAGCGGGAAGTCGCCGGGCGTGACCTCGCGCACCGGGCCCCGCGCGGCGAGGGCGGCGGACGCGCGCTCGAGCAGCTGCGCCGGGGCCGCCCAGCCGGCGAGCCCGGGCTCCCCGAGGACGGCCACGTCCTCGGCCCGCACCCGCAGGGCCACCACCTGGCCGGCCGTGGTGCGCAGGACGGCGGTGTCGGGGCGGGGGTCGGCCGCCACGTCGCCGTACACGGTGGCCACGCTCAACGCCCGGGCGTCGACCAGCACCACCGGGTCGGCGCCGGCGGACTCGACCACGGCGGCGAGACTGCGCGCGCCGCCGGGCTCGAGGGTGCCGAGCAGCCGGCCGCGCTCCGCGGTGGAGCGGGCGGCGACCACCTGCTCGAGGCCGTCCGGCAGCGGCCCGTCACCCAGCAGGACGACGAGCGGACCGGACGAGGTCACTTGCGCTGCTGGTCCGCGTTGTACTGGGCGAGGGCGTCGGCCACCGGCCCGTCGGCCCGCACCTGCCCGCCCTCGATGTAGAGACCGCGCTTGCAGAACCGCTCGAGGTCCCGCTCGCTGTGCGACACGAGGAACAGGGTGCGGCCGTGGTCGACCAGCGACTCCATCCGCTCGTAGCACTTCTCGCGGAAGCGCTTGTCGCCGACCGCGAGCACCTCGTCGACGAGCACGATGGGCTCCTCCAGCGTCGTGATGACCGCGAAGCCGAGGCGCACCTGCATCCCGCTGGAGAAGTGCCGGAACGGCGTGTCCAGGGAGTCCCTCACCTCGGCGAAGTCGACGATCTCGTCGAACCGCTCGGCGATCTGCTCGCGGCTCAGGCCGTGCAGGCGACCGGTGAGCCAGATGTTGTCCCGGGCCGTGAGGTCACCGATGAAGCCCCCGGTCAGCTCGATCAGCGGGGCGACCCCGCCGTTCACGCGGACGCTCCCCTCGTCGGGCAGCAGGACACCGGCGATGAGCTTGAGCAGCGTGCTCTTGCCCTGCCCGTTGCCCCCGACCAGGCCGACGGCCTCGCCCGGGCCGACCGAGAAGGACACGTTGCGCAGTGCCCAGAAGGTGCCCCGGGGGCTCGTCGAGTGGCCCTTGAAGACCATCTCGCGCAGGGACAGGCGGTAGCGGCGGTTGCGCAGGAACTCGATGCCCAGCCCGTCGACCTCGATGACCGGTTCCATCTCAGATCTCCTTCAGGACGGGACGCTCGAGGCGGCGGAAGACGGCCGCGCCGGCGAACAGAGCGATGAGGCTGAGGACGGCGGAGACGGCCACGGCCTTCCAGCCGATGAACTCCGCCGGGAAGGCCGTCGACCGGTAGATGTCGAGGATGCCGGTCATGGGGTTGAGCTGGAACAGCCTCCGCAGCGGCCCGATCTCCAGCGGCCGCACCGAGTAGATGACCGGCGAGAGGTAGAACAGCACCCGGAGCGCGATCCGCACCACCCGGGCCAGGTCGCGGATCAGCACGGTGGCCGGGGCCAGGGCCAGGCCGATGCCGGTGAGCAGGATGGCCTGCAGCACGATCGCGACCGGGACCAGCACGATCTGCCAGGACGGCGCGCGGTGGTAGAGCACCATGAACAGCGCCACGATCGGCAGCGAGAAGAGGAACTCGGCGCCCTTGGAGCCGACCACCTTGAGCACCCAGATCTCGCGGGGCAGCCGGGTGGAGCGCACCAGCCGTGCCTCCGCGCCCAGGGCCGTGGAGCAGCCGGTGACGGTGGCGGAGAACCACTGCCACGACAGCAGGCCCATGACGATGAACAGGACGTAGGGGTCCTCGCCGATCCGGCGGCCGGTGAAGACCACCGAGAAGATGAACCAGTAGACGCCGGTCATCATCAGCGGGTCCAGGATCGTCCACATGTAACCCAGCACCGACCCCGCGTAGCGGACCTTGAGGTCGCGCACGATGAGCAGCCACAGGATGGCCCGCGTGCTCCCAGAGGGCACGAGCCCGTTCAACCAGGCTCATTGCCATACCTCGTTCTCGCGGATCGGTGGAAAGGACGAGGACACAATACGCGCGGTTGCCGGTCGCCCTCGCCACCACGCCCGGGACGGGCCGTGTCGCGGGCGCCCTTGTTATCGTCGGGACGACGTCCATGCGGGGTCACCCGCGGAGGGGACTCGCGTGCTGACCGTGCTGGCAGCCATCGCCCTGGCGACCGTGCCGGGCGGGCTCCTCGCGCTCGCCCTCCCCCCGGGCCGCTACCGCTGGGCCGCCTGGGCGTCCGCACCGGCTCTCTCCCTCGGGCTGACCGCCGTCGCGATGGGCTGGCTGCCCCGGCTCGGGCTGCCGGACGGCGCGGTCGCGGTGCTGGTGGCCGAGCTCGTCCTGGCCGCCGGGGTCGTCCTGGCCGCACGGGTGCCGCCCCGGCTCCGCCGCTCCCGGCGGCGCCGTTCCGACCCCGCGGCGGTCCGGGCGGCACCCGCGGTGGTCCGGGCGGCGCCCGCGGTCGGGAGGCGCCCGCCCCTGCTCGACCTGGTCTGCCTGGGCGTCCCGGCCGTGCTGGCCGCCGGCCTCGGCTGGCTCCTGCTCGGCCGGTTCGCCGAGCCACCCGGGTGGGACGGCATGAACCACGCCCTGCTGACCCGCAACATCCTGGAGACCGGCAGCACCGCCGTCTCCTCGGTGTGCACCTCCGGGTTCCCCCACCCGGTCGTGTCCTGCTCGTTCTACCCGCTCGCCGCGGACGTCTCCTGGGCCCAGGCGACCGAGCTGACCGGCGGCCGCCTGGGCGTCGCGATGACGGCCTGGGCCGCCTACGTCGTGCCCGTCTTCCTGGTGGCCACCGTCTACGGCTGCGTCCGCGCCCTGGGCGGCCCCGCCCTCGTCGCCGGCGCCGCCGCGACCGCGACGACCGTGGTCGGGCCGTTGTGCGCCTCCATGCTCACCGGTCGGGTCCCCGAGCAGGCCGGCCCGTGCCTCAGCGTCGGGGTGGCCCTGCTGGCCGCGCTGGCGATGAGGAGCGCGCACCCGGTCCGGCTGGGCCTGCTGGCCGGTCTCGGCGCCGCCGGCATCGTCCTGACCCACTCCTACGACGTGCTGTTCGCCGCCAGCCTCGCCGTGGGGCTCGCGCTGGTGATGCGGGGACGACCGTCCCCCCGGCGCGTCGCCACCGCGGTCGGCGCCGGGCTGGTCACCGCGACGGTCGCCGTCGCGCCGTTCCTGCCGACCCTGCTCGGGGCCGACGCCGAGCGCGTCGGCACCCCGCCGCTGCTGCTCGGACAGCCGGCCCGGGCGTTCGCCTACTGGGTGAGCGACCTGCAGCGCTACGTGGTGCTCGGCTACCCCGCTCCGGGCGGCGACTCGTTCATGCAGCGGATGCTGCCGGTGCAGGTGGCCCTGTGGGCCGTCGTCGTCGGCCTGCTCGCCTCGCCGGCGTGCCTGCTGCTCGACCGGCTGCGGTGGGCGCGCCCGTGGCTGTTCGCCTACGTCCTCTGGACCGCGGTGGGCATCTGGACGTCGTCCTCGGACTCGCCGGCGGCGATGCTGCTGTCCGGGCTCTGGTACGGCACCCGCGAGCGGGTCCGCACGATGATCCTGCCGGTCTACGGCGTGCTGGCCGTCGCCGGAGCCTGCGCGCTCGCCATCGGGGTGCACCGCGTGGCCGGTGCCGCCCTGCGCCGGGTCGCGCGCCGGCGAGCCGCGCCCGCCCGGGTGGCCTCCGTCGCCTCGGCCGCCGCGGTCGGCGCCCTGCTGCTGGCCGGCACGGTCACCGCGGTCGCGCTGCTGCCCCACACGCGCGGCCCGCTGCACGCCGCGTTCGCGCGGCGGACCCCGGTCGGGGCGTCGTACCCGCGGACGTTCGCCTGGCTGGCCCGCTCCACCGCGCCCGGCAGCGTCGTCGCGTACGACCGGCACCTGGAGATGATGACGTGGTCCTACGCGGACGACGGCGTCCGGCCGCTGTTCGGCATCCCGCCGCTGCGGGACGAGGACCGCGTCGACTACGACCAACGGTTCCGGGCCTGGGACTGGCTCGTGGACAACAAGGGCGCACCGCCGGCGGGATGCCTCGTGCGCCGGTTCGCCGTGCAGTACGTCGTGGTCGGTGACGCCAGGGTGCCCGGCTGGCCGGTCCACTACAGCGGTCGCCGGCTGGCCGACAGCCCCCGGCTGGACCTGGTCCACCGCGACGGCGGCATCCGGGTCTACGCGGTCAACGCGGCCGGCCGGGCCTGCCCCGCGGGCGCTGACACGGGCTCCGCGTGAAGGTCGATGCGCTACCGTGACGGTGCGCTGGCCGGCGCATGAACATCCCCGGAAGGTTCCCCCACACCGATGTCCTCACGTCTGCGCACCGTCGCCGTCGTCCTCGCCGGTGGCACCGGGTCCCGGGTCGGCCTGAACATCCCCAAGCAGCTGCTCAAGGTGGCCGGCAAGACGATCCTCGAGCACACCCTCGACGTGTTCCAGGACGCGCCCGAGATCGACGACATCGTCCTGCTGATGAACGGCGACCACCTCGCCGAGGCGCGCCGGCTGGCCGCGCCGTACAGCAAGATCAGCACGGTCGAGGCCGGCGGCAGCACCCGCAACGAGACGACGCACACCGCCCTGACCGCGCTCAGCGCGCTCGGCGACGACGACTGCTGGGTGCTCTTCCACGACGCGGTGCGGCCGCTGCTGGACCACCGGATCATCACCGAGACTGCGTCGCCGCCCTGGGCCGCTACGACGCGGTCGACGTCGCCATCCCCTCCGCCGACACGATCATCGTGGTCGACGAGCAGGAGGAGATCACCGACGTCCCCGACCGCAGCCGCATCCGGCGCGGCCAGACCCCGCAGGCGTTCCGCCTCTCCACGATCCGCCGCGCCTACGAGCTGGCCTGGCAGGACCCGGACTTCACCGCCACCGACGACTGCAGCGTGGTCCTGCGCTACCTGCCCGACGTGCCGATCGGCGTGGTCCACGGCTCCGAGCAGAACATGAAGGTCACCCACCCGATCGACATCTTCCTGGCCGACAAGCTGTTCCAGCTGGCCAGCTCGGCTCCGCCGCCGGCCGACCCCGACGCCTACCAGGCGGCCCTCGCCGGCAAGAGCGTCGTCGTCCTCGGCGGCAGCTACGGCATCGGCGCCGACATCGCCGAGCTGGTGACCGGCTTCGGCGGCACCGCGCACGCGTTCAGCCGCTCCACGACCGGCACCCACGTCGAGCGGGCCGGAGGACGTCGAGGCCGCCCTGCGCACGGCGTTCGAGGCGACCGGCCGGATCGACTACGTCGTCGTCACCGCCGGGGTGCTGCGCCGTGGTCCCCTGGTCGACACCCCGATCGAGGAGATCGAGGAGACGATCCGGGTCAACTACCTCGCGCCGGTGGTCGCCGCCCGGGCCGCGCTGCCCTACCTGCAGCAGACCAAGGGCCAGCTGATGCTGTTCACCAGCAGCTCCTACACCCGCGGCCGCGCCGACTACTCCATCTACTCCTCGACCAAGGCGGCCGTGGTCAACCTCACCCAGGCCCTGGCCGACGAGTGGGCGCCGTTCGGCGTGCGCGTCAACTGCGTCAACCCCGAGCGCACCTCCACCCCGATGCGCACCAAGGCCTTCGGTGCCGAGCCCGAGGGCTCGCTGCTGTCGTCCAAGGCGGTCGCGCTGACGTCGATCGACGTGCTGATGTCCGACCTGACCGGGCACGTCATCGACGTGCGCCGGGTCGAGCCGGGCGCGCACGCGATGTCGCGCACCGAGCTGGAGGCCAGCCGGATCGCCGCCGCCCTCGTCGAGGCGGAGTCCGGCCCGGACGCCCCCGACAACGTCTGAGCCGCTCATGCCCAGAACCACCGGGGTCGTGCTGACCCGGTCCGAGAGGATCCCGCCGAGGCCCAGCGGCCCGGCCCGCCATCGCCGTCGCCGTCCTCGTCGTCGCTGGCCCACCTGGGCCTGCTGGCGAGCGCGGTGCTGGGCCTGCCGGTCGCGTTCGCGGTGCTCGCGGTGGCCTGCACCGCCCTCGAGCCGGTCGCCGAGCGCGTGGTGCCGCTGCTCCCCTGGGCGCTCAGCCGGTCCCTGCTGACCCTCCCCTGGCGGTGGGCGGTCTCCGTGGCGGCGCTGCTCTGCCTGATGACGGTGCGGTCCTTCGACGAGGGTGTGCTGGCCGGGGCCGTGCTCGTCGCCGCCGTGGTCCTCGGCCTCTCGGCGGCCGTGGTCGAGGGCTTCGCCGAGGTCGTCGGGCACCTGCGCAAGAGCCCCGTGCTCACCCGCAACATCACCGTGACCGGCCTGACCCTGCCCCCGCACCCCCGCTGGCTGCTGCACCCTGCGGGCGCGGCTGCTGACCCCGTCGCACGTGCTGCTGGTGGTGGCGCCGGCCCTGGCCGTCTCCGGAGCCCTCCCGGACGGCGTGGTCACCACGCTGGTGGCGCTGTCGCTCCTGCTGGCGGTGGGCACCGCGCTGGCCGCCGCGCGGATGGTGGTGGTCACCCGCCGCCACAACCCCCGCGCGACCGTGCCCGCCGCGGTCCAGGCGGAGATCGCCCGGCTCTCCCCCGAGCTGGTGCTCTACTACGGCGGCGGCCCCGACGCGCTGTACCAGGTGGAGATGTGGCTGCAGACCCTGGAGCGCAGCGACCACCGCACGCTCGTCGTGCTCCGCGACCGTGAGTCCCTGCGGCTGCTCGGCCCGACCCGGCTGCCGGTCCTGTGCGTGCCCGCCGGCACCGTGCTGATGGCGTTCGACCTGTCCACGGTGCGCGGGCGCGCTCTTCGTGGCCAACGCGGCGACCAACATCCACCTGCTGCGCAAGCGCGGCATGACCACCGCCTTCATCGGCCACGGCGACAGCGACAAGCAGGCCAGCAGCAACCCGTTCGTCAAGGTCTACGACGAGCTGTGGGTGGCCGGCCCGGCCGGCGCCGAGCGCTACGAGGGCCCGGACACGACCGCCGTCACCGGCCGGGTGGTCGAGGTCGGCCGCCCGCAGGCCCAGACCGGTGGTCCCCGCGCACCGCGCGGTCGGAGCCGGTGACCGTGCTCTACGCCCCCACCTGGGAGGGCTGGGGCGACGAGCCCTACCACTCCTCGCTGCCGTTCGAGGGGGTCGAGATCGTCCGCCGGCTGCTGGCCGTCCCCGGGCTGCGGGTGCTCTACCGCCCGCACCCGCTCACCGGCACCCGCAGCACCGAGGTGCGCCGGGCCCACCTCGAGGTCCTCGAGCTGCTGCGCGCCGCCGGCGCCCCGGCGGCCGACGCCGTGGGCTCGCCGCCGCCGCCCGATGCCGCCGTCGACGACCCGCGCCTGGACGACCTCGCCCTGATGGCGGCCCGGTCCGAGCCCGTCGCCGCCGGACCCGGAGTCCGCCGGGCGCGCGAGGCAGGCCGAGGCCGCCTTCTGGTCCGCCGCCGGCCCGGAGGTGCCCCGCGTCGTCGAGGGCGCCTGGCCCGGGCTGGCCAGCTGCTTCGCCCACACCGACCTGCTCGTCGCCGACGTCTCCAGCGTCGTCTCCGACTTCGTCGCCCTCGACCGCCCCTACGCCCTCGTCAACTCCGAGGGGCTGGCCCGCGAGGAGTTCGTGCGGCGCTACCCCAGCAGCGGCGGCGGCCGGCTGCTCGGCCCCGGCGCGGCCGGGCTCGACGCCCTGGTCGCGGACCTGCTGGCCGGGTCGCGACCCCGACGCACCCACGCGAAACCTCATCCGCCGGCACCTGCTGGGGTCCTTCCCCGATGATGGTGTCGCACCGCTTCGACGCGGCGCTCGACCGACTGGTGCACCACACCGCCGTCCCGGACCGCCATCGGCTAAGGAGGGCTCCGATGGTGAACCGCCTGCTCAAGCCCGCAGCGACCTCGGTCCGCACACCGGCCGGCATCATCCTGATCTCCTCCGTGCTCGTCGCCCACGCCACCACCGTCATCGCGGCGCTGCAGGGCTGGGCCGTGGTCTACTACGTCGCCGCCCTCGCCAGCCTCTACGCCGACGTCGCTCGCCCAGCGGTGCGCTGGCCGTGCGCACCCTCCTCGGCCGGGCCCAGCTCGGCTACCTCAACCGCGCCATCATCCGCGAGCTGTCCCTGGTCATCCTCGTGCTGCGGCTCCAGACACTGACCCCGGACGCGTTCTTCGTCTTCGCCCTCGCGGTGCTGGCGCTGCCGGCAACCCGCTTCGCCGTGCTGTTCCTGCGCGCGCCGCTGGCCCGGCGCCGGCTCCGGCCGGTCGAGGTCCGCGGCATCGACCTGCCGCTGGCCGAGCCGGCCGACGCACCGGCCTGGACGCGGCTGCGGCTGCAGACCCTGGTGCTGATGAGCGCCGCCGTGATCGTGCTGTCGGCGCCCGGCGTCGCCCGCGAGGTGTGGGCCCCGTTCTTCGTCGCCGTCGCCGCCGTGCTGCTGTTCACGGTCGTCGCCTGCGCCGTGCTCGTGCACACCCTGCTGGCCAGCCAGGCGGCCCTGCCGGACGCCGACTACCTGCAGGCGGTCGGTGACGCGGTCCGCGCCCTGCGCCCGGAGGTGGCGGTCTACTTCAGCGGGTCCGCGTCGTCGGTCTACCAGGTCACCATGTGGCTGCCCGTGCTCGAGCAGCTCGAGCGCCGGCCGGTGATCATCCTGCGCGAGCGGGCCAACCTGCACACGGCTCGGCGAGACCACCCTGCCGGTCGTCTGCCTCCCCGGGGCGACGACGCTGATGGACTTCCGGATGCCCACCGTCCGCGTGGCGTTGTACGTCGCGAACGTCGGCAAGAACCTGCACTTCCTGCGCGAGCCGCGGATGAAGCACGTCTTCATCGGCCACGGCGAGAGCGACAAGGTCGCCAGCATCAACCCCTTCACCAAGGTCTACGACGAGATCTGGGTGGCCGGCCCGATCTCCCGCCGGCGCTGGGCCGCGGCCCAGGTCGGCATCCGGGACGAGACGATCGTCGAGGTGGGCCGCCCCCAGCTCGCGGAGGTGCTGCCGGCCGCCGGGCGCGCGCCCGGGCAGCCGCTGACCGTCCTCTACGCCCCGACCTGGGAGGGGTGGACGGTCAACCCCTACGCCAGCTCGATCGCGACCATGGGGCCCGCGCTCGTGCGCTGGCTGCTCGAGCGGCCGACCCCCACGCGGCTGATCTACAAGCCGCACCCGCTCACCGGCACCGTGTCGGCGGCGGCCAAGGCGGCCCACCGCGAGATCGTCGCGCTGGTCGAGGCCCACGTCGGCCAGCACGCCGGTGCCTCGACGATGCCGGTGGACACCACCGGCGACCCCGAGGACGTGGCCCTGCCGACCGAGGAGGTCGAGTCCTACGAGGTCTGGGCCGGGCGCCTACTGGGCCCGGTCCCCCTCGCACCTGCTGGTCGAGGGCCCGCGGCCCGACGCTGTACGACTGCTTCAACCACGCCGACCTGCTGATCAGCGACATCTCCAGCGTCGTGCCCGACTTCGTCGCCAGCGGCAAGCCGTACGTCGTGACCAACCCCGCGGGCGAGCCGCACGAGCAGATCCGGGCCACCTACGCCAGCACGACCGCGGCCTACCTGGCCGACCCCGACCCCGCCACGTGGGAGCCGATGCTCGAGCTGGTCGAGACGGTCGACCCGATGGCCGAGCGGCGGGCGCAGCTGCGCGACGACCTGCTCGGCCCGCGGCTGGACGCACCCGGTCGACCGCTGGAACGACGCCCTCGACGACCTGATCCGGCGGGCCCGCGAGCAGTGGCCGCTCGCCGAGATCGAGAGCGCGGCCGACGAGCACGCGTGAGCAGCGGGCGTCAGGCGTGCTCGTCGTCCCGCTCCGCCGGGCCGGGAGCCAGCTCCTGCTCTCCGCGCAGCAGCCACCAGCCCGACAGGGCCGCCGCCGCGGCCAGCGCGACGTCGGCGACGGTGAACAGCATCCGGGACACGACCGCGACCCCGAGCGCCTCGCCCTCGGCCATGACGCCGGCGAGCGCGCCGACGATCAGCGCCTCCCGGGCGCCGGCACCGGAGGGCGCGACGACGAAGACGATGCCGCCGCCGAGGGCCAGGGCGAAGCCGCCGAGGCAGCGCAGGAACCCGGCCCATCCGGGGGCCCCGAGCGCGTTGGCCAGCAGCCACAGCTGCGCGCCGTAGCAGAGCCAGGTCAGCAGCAGCCAGCCGAACGCCCGGCCCACGCCGCGCCAGGTGAACGCGTGCGGCAGCGGCGCCTTGTGCAGGAGCCGCAGGATGAGGTCGACCAGCCGGGTCAGGACGGCGGGGTGGGAGCAGACGAGGGCGACGGGCAGCACCGCCAGCAGCGACCCAGCCCACCGGCGAACCGGCGTCCAGGAGCACCGGGACCCCGGTCAGCCCGACCACGAGCGCGCTCGAGAGCGAGAGCCCGACCCAGCTCAGCGACGCGGTGAAGGTGCGGGCCCGTGGCACGCCGGCACGCCGGGCCAGCTCCATCTGGATCACGCACCGACCAGACGCTGCCGGGCAGGTACTTGCCCAGCTGGCCGACCAGGAAGATCCGCCCCGCCTCGACCGGCCGCAGCGGGTACCCCTCCTCCGCCAGCAGCACCCGCCACGACATCACCGCGCACAGGCTGCCGGCGACCACGCACGCCGAAGGCGAGCACCACGCTGGGCCAGGCCAGGTCCCGTGATCGCCGTGGCGACCTCCGGCCACTGGGCCACCACGGCGTAGCCCGACCGCCGCGACGATGAGCACCGCCAGCGCGGGCCGACCGACCCTCGCCGCACGGGCCAGGAGGGTGCTCACGCCGCGACCCGCGCTCACCCGCGGACCCGTGCGCGCCACCAGCCCCACGCCGCGCGCAGCGAGGGCGGCGGCTCCTGGCCGTCCGGTACGGCGCCCCGCGCGTACGCCGCCGCGAGGAAGTCCACCGCGTCCTGCGGCAGGCCTCCCCTGGTCATCCCGACCGCGTTGGCGCCCCGCACCCGGCACGGGTTGCCGTAGGCCTTGGCGTACGGCGGCACGTCGCGGGTGACGACCGACCCCATGCCGACCATCGCGCCCGGCCCGATCACCCGGCGCTGGTGCACCACGGTGCACATGCCCAGGTTGGCGCCGTCGCCGACGTGCACGTGGCCGCCGAGGGTCACCGAGGACGCCATGGTGACCCCGTCGCCGACCTGGCCGTCGTGCGCGACGTAGACCTTGTTCATCAGGTAGCAGCCCGACCCCACGACGGTCGCGCTCGTGGTGGCCCTGGTGGATGGTGACCATCTCGCGCACCACGGTGCCCGACCCGATCGTCACCCCGGCCCCGACCACCCGTCCGTCCCACGCCGCGCCGTGGTCGGTGCCACGGATCTCGGCCGGGGCGCCGACCACCGTGTGGGCGCCGAACCAGTTGTCGTCCCCGATCCGCAGCGGTCCGAGCAGCACGACGCCGGGGCCGATCGTGTTGCCGCTGCCGAGGTCGACCTCGGGGCCGATGACGGCGGTGGGATGGATCGCGTTCCCCATGCCTCCTCCTCGCGCACGTCGCCCGGGCCTTCCGGCCCTGATGACCACGGGCGCCGGAGCGTTAGCGTCGAGCACCATGCCCCTCGAGGTCAGGAGTGCATCATCCCGATCGGCGCACCGCTGCGCATCACCCTCGTGGGCGCAGGGTCCATGGGATCCCTGCACGCCCGGGTGATCGCCGGCCACGACCGCACCCGGCTGGTGGCCGTCGTCGACCCGGACGAGCGGGTCGGCCGCCTCACCGCGGACCGGTACGGCGCCCGCTGGGTCCGTGACCTCGACGACGTGCCGGACGTCGACGCCGTGGTGGTGGCCGCGGGCACCGGCGCGCACCGCGAGATCGGCGGGCGGGTGCTGGACCGCGGCCTGCCGCTGCTGATGGAGAAGCCGCTGGCCGACTCCCTCGCCGACGCCGGAGGACCTGGTGCTGCAGTCCGGGCGGCTGGGCGTGCCGCTGATGTGCGGCCTGCTGGAGCGGTACAACCCCGGCGTCCTGACCGCGATGAGCCTGCTCGAGGAGCCGCTGCACATCATCACCCAACGGCACTCGCCGTACGTCGCGCGCATCCGCAGCGGCGTCGCCGCCGACCTGCTGATCCACGACGCCGACCTCGCCGTGCGGATGATGGGCGCCGAGCCGGTGCGGGTCCGGGGCTCCCTCGGCCACCTGCACCCCGACTCCGACCCGGCCTCCGAGGACGTCGCGGAGACGCTGCTGACCTTCGGCACCGGGCGCGGTCGCCAACCTCTCGGCGAGCCGGATGAGCCAGCGCAAGGTGCGCTCGCTGCGTCGTCAGCGAGCTGAACCGCCTGGTCGAGGTCGACCTGCTGCGCAACGCGGTGACGCTCTACCAGCACGTCGCCGGACGACCAGCCCGGGGACGGCACGTCGTACAAGGCAGCAGACGATCGTCGAGATCCCGCAGCTGGTGACCAGCCGCGAGCCGCTGGCCGCCCAGCTGGACCGCTTCGTCGCGCTGGCCACGCGGCACGGCCGACGCCGACGTCGAGCGGGCCGGCATCCTGCCCAGCCACCGGGTGGTCGAGGCGGTCGCGAGGCACGCGCGGCCCGGGGTGCGACCGGCTGACGCGGCGCGCCGACGGACCGGGCGTCAGCGGCCGGCCATCCGGGCCAGCACCTCGAGGTGCTGGCGCAGCACCGTCGTCGAGCGAGAACCGCTCGCGCACCAGCCGCTGCCCGGCGGCGCCGATCCGCGCCCGGCGGCCCGGGTCAGTCCAGCAGGTCGGCGAGCGCGGCGGCCGAGCGCGCCGGCGTCGGCCCGCCGGGACCAGGACGAGGTCGCGCCCGCTGACCAGCTCGCACGCCCGGGAAGTTGTCCGGGCGCACGGCCGCGACCACCGGCACGCCGGCGGCCATGCTCTCCAGGCTGGCGGTGCCGAGGCCGTAGCCCTGCAGGTCGTGCGTCTCGACGTCGGCCGCCGCGAGGTAGTCGGGCACGTCGGCCCGGGCGACGGCCCCGATCGGCCAGCACGGCGTGGCTGACGCCGAGCTCGCGGGCCCGCTCGCAGGAAGACGTCGTAGTAGACCCGCCCGACCACGAGCAGCGCGGGCGTGCCGGTGCCGGCGCAGCACCGTCGGCAGCGCCTCCACGAGGGTGACCCGGTCCCGCAGCGGGATGACGTGCCCGATGCTGAGCACCAGCGGCGCGTCGCCGAGGTCGTGCCGGTCGCGGACCCGCGCGCCGTCCCCGCCGTGCGCCACGTCCGGGTCGACCCCCACGGGGATGTGCTCCAGCCCGGCGTACGCCCCGGCGTACCGGCTGGTGATGTAGTCCTGCATCAGCGCGTCCATCACCACCACCCGCGGCCGGTAGGCCCGCAGCGCGGGCCGGACGAGCAGCGGCGTCCAGGCTGCGGAAGACGCCGCGGTAGGCCGCGGTCGGGTTCTCCAGCCGGGTGTGCACCGACAGCAGCACCGGCACGTCGTGCCGGCGGGCCCACCACCCGGTCAGCCAGGTCAGGTCGAAGAACTGCCCGTGCTGGTGGATCACGTCCGGGCCGGAACGCCCCCAGCACCGCCGACACCGACCGGTAGGCGCCCGGCGCGGGCGGTGAACGCGATGTCGAAGCTCACCGACAGCCGGCTGCGCGGGACCGTCGCCGCCGGCAGCCGCACGATCCGCAGCCCGTCGCGCTCCTCCCGCGCCGGCGCGTCCTCGTACGACGCGGTCAGCACCAGGACGTCGTGGCCGTGGGCGGCGTAGCCCCTCGCCAGCGCCTCGGACAGGTGGGCGCTGCCGCCCGACCCGCGGCGGGAAGAAGCTGTTGACGACCGCGATCCGCATCGGCGCGGTCAGTCCGCGTCCAGCGGCACGAACCGCACCACGTCGCCGTCGAGGACCACGCGGGCGGTCGGCCGGGCGGGCACCCCCGTCACCACGGTGAGGGCCGGCACGTCCCGGGTGACCACGGCGCCGGCGCCGACGACGGCGTCGTCGCCGATGCCGACGCCCATGGTGACCACGGCGTTGGCGCCGATGAAGACGTGGTCGCCGATCGTCACCGGCGCCCGGTCGACGTGCGGGTGGGCCCGGCCGCTGACGCAGCGCCGGGCGCTGGAGTGGGTGTAGATGTGCACCCCCGAGCTGATGTCGCAGCCCCGCCCGATCCGCAGGCCGCCGGACCCGTCGATGAGGGTGAACGCCCCGATCCAGGTGCCCTCGCCGATCTCGGGGTCGCCGAGGACCCAGGCGTGGGGGTTCCAGGGGTTCGGCGGCAGCCCGGGCGCGGCGGGCGCGCTCACGGCTGCGTCCCGCGCACGAGGTCGGCCATGCCCTGGCCCACCGGGATGCTCGCCTCGAAGCCGATCGCCTCCCGGGCCAGGCGGGTGTCGGCGGCGCGGCGGCTGACCAGCACCTCGCGGTCGGTGAACTGCGGCTGCCACGTCGGCACCGACCGCCTCGATGAGGATCCGGGCCAGCGTGGCCACGCTGGTGTCGACGCCGGTGCCGACGTTGAGGGCCAGGTTGTCGCGCTCGGACTCGAGCGCCAGCACGCCGGCGCGCGCGACGTCGTCCACGTGGACGAAGTCCATCGACTGCTCGCCGCGGCCGTCGATGACCGGCGCCTCACCGGCCCGCAGCCGGTCGACGAAGTGGTTGATCACCGACGTGTAGTAGGCGGTGGTCTTCTGCCCGGGCCCGTAGACGTTGAAGAACCGCAGCGCGATCCACGACAGCCCGGACCGGCGCTGGTAGAAGCCGAGCAGGTCCTCCGCCGGCCCGCTTGCTGATGCAGTACGGCGTGAGCGGGTGCAGCGGGCCGTCCTCGCTCATCGGCAGCCGCTCGGGGTCGCCGTAGACGGACGCGCTGGAGGCGAACACCAGGCGGCGCACGCCGTGGTCGGCGGCGGCCGCGAAGACGTTGTGGCTGCCGACCAGGTTGATCGTCCATCGACTCGTACGGGTCGGCCGAGCTCTTGTTGATCGACACCGCGGCGTAGTGCATGACGTGCGTGGCGCCGCGTCATGGCCTGGTGCACCGCGCCGCCGTACCGCACGTCCTGCTCGACCAGCTCGACGTCGCCGCCCTCGGCCAGCCGGGTCACCGCCTCGCGGTCGCCGCGGACCATGCTGTCCAGGATCCGCACCCGGTAGCCGCGCTCGAGCAGCAGGGGGACGGTGCGCAGCCCGATCCAGCCGGCTCCGCCGGTCACGAGCACGGTGCGGTTCTTCGGCCATGGTGCGATCTCCTCCAGCGGCAGGGGCGGGACGACGGCGGGGCGGGTCAGGCGCGCACGTCGGGCAGCGCGACGACCTCGCGCACGGCGTCCGCGACCCGGGTGACCTCCTCCGTCGGTCAGGTTGGCGTGCATCGGGATCGCCAGGTGACGGGCGAAGAGGTCGGCCGAGACCGGCAGCGGCTTCTGCGGGCCGTAGACGGGCTGCAGGTGCGAGGCGTAGGTGCCGATGGTGCAGCCGATGCCGCGGGCCCGCAGCGCGAGCGCGACGGCGTCACGGTCCAGGCCGGGGTGCACCGCGAGCACGTAGGACTGCCAGGGGTGCACCCGGTCCGGGCCCTCCCGCGGCAGCTCGACCTGCTCCAGCCCGCGCCAGCAGCTCGCCGTACGTGCGGGCCACCTCGCGGCGCCGGGCCACGAGGGTGGGCAGCCGGTCGAGCTGGGCGAGCATGATCGCGGCCTGCACGTCGGAGAGCCGGTAGTTGTAGCCGGCCTCGGTCGAACGACGGCAGCGGCAGCGCCGGCGCGGTCCCTGCCCGCGGCGGCCGGCGCGGCGCCGTAGCTGTGCAGCCGGCGGGCGGCGTCCGCCCACCCGTCGTCGTCCGTGGTCAGCGCGCCGCCCTCGCCCGCGGTGATCCCCTTGCGACCGTGGAAGCTGAAGCAGCGCGATGTCGGCCAGGCTGCCGGCGGGTCGCCCCCGGTACGACGCCCCCGCGGCGCAGGCCGCGTCCTCGACCAGGAACAGCCCGTGCCGGTCGGCGACCGCCCGCAGCTCGTCGTAGTCGGCCGGCTGCCCGAACGGGTCGACGGCCAGGATGCCGGTGGTCCGCCCGGTGACGGCCGCCTCGACCGCCTGCGGGTCCACGCTCCACAGTGTCCGGCCGCACGTCGGCGAAGACCGGGGTGGCGCCGGTCCACAGCACCGCGTGCCCGGTCGCCGGGAAGGTGTAGTCGGCCACGACCACCTCGTCACCGGGCCCGGCGCCCAGCGCCAGCAGCGCCAGGTGCAGGGCGCTGCCGCAGCTGGAGGTGGCCAGCGCGTGCGCCACCCCGCAGACCTGGCTGAACCGCTGCTCGAACGCCGCGCAGGTCGGCCCCGCCCCCGACAGCCACCCGCTGGCGAACACCCGGGCCACCGCGGCCAGCTCGGCCTCACCGACGGTGGGCTGTCCGAGAGCGACCGGGTCCGGCATCGTCGTCCTCCTCGAGGGTCTTTGTAGTGTAGGAGCCATGACTGCGGACGGGTCCCCGATATGCCGTGGTCGGCGGGGGCATCCTCGGGCTGGCCGTGGCCGACCGCCTGCTCACCGACCGACCCGGCGCCCACGTCACCGTCCTGGAGAAGGAGCAGACCTGGGCGGCGCACCAGACGGGGCGCAACAGCGGGGTGATCCACTCGGGGCTGTACTACCCGCCGGGGTCGGCCAAGGCGCTGATGTGCCGGGCCGGTGCGCGGTCCATGGTCCGGTTCGCCCAGCAGGAGGGCATCGCGCACCGGGTCTGCGGCAAGCTCGTCGTCGCCACCCGCACGGACGAGCTGGCCCGGCTGGACGCGCTGTACGAGCGCGGGATGGCCGGCGGCCTGGCCGTCCGCCGGCTGTCCGCCGCCGAGGCGCGCGAGTACGAGCCGCACGTCGCCGCGGTCGCCGCGCTGCACGTGGCCAGCACCGGCGTGATCGACTACGGCGAGGTGTGCGCGGCCCTGGTGCGCCGGCTGGGCGCGGCCGGCGCCGACCTCCGCCTGGGCGCCGAGGTGCTGGGCGCCGCCCGCAGCGGCAGCCGGACCGTGGTGCGCAGCACCTCGGGGGACGTCGCCGTCGACGTGGTGGTCAACTGCGCCGGCCTGCAGAGCGACCTCGTGGCCCGTCGGCTCGGGGGCTCACCCACCACGCGGATCGTGCCGTTCCGCGGCGAGTACCACGAGCTGCGACCGGAGGCCGCGCACCTCGTGCGGGGCCTGGTCTACCCGGTGCCCGACCCCGGCTTCCCGTTCCTGGGCGTCCACCTGACCCGGAGCATCCACGGCTCGGTGCACGCCGGCCCCAACGCCGTCCTCGCCTTCGCCCGCGAGGGCTACCGGTGGGGGCACGTCGTACCGCGGGAGCTGGCCGGCACGCTGGCCTGGCCGGGGTTCTGGCGCCTCGCGGCCCGCAGCCCCCGCGCCGGCTCGATGGAGGTGGCCCGCTCGGTGTCGCGGCACCTGTTCGGGCAGAGCCTGCGCCGGATGGTGCCCGAGCTGCGCGACGAGGACCTCGTCCCCGCGCCGCCGGGCGTGCGGGCCCAGGCGCTGAACCGCGACGGGACGCTCGTCGACGACTTCCTCATCGAGCGCGACCGGCACGCGGTGCACGTGCTCAACGCGCCGTCACCGGCCGCCACCAGCGCGCTGGAGATCGCCCGGCACGTCGTGTCGCTGCTGGACTGAGGCGGTCGTACGCCGTCGCGGCCGCCTCGGGTGGGGTCGCCCCCGGCGGTCCTTCTCAGATCACCGGCGGGCGGCCCAGCCGGGTCATCCGCAGCACCGTCGACCACGACATCGGCCGCCGCGGGCCGGGGTCGCTGCGCCACCCCTCGACGAAGCCCCGGCCCCACACCAGCAGCGACGCGCGGTCGTGCACGCGCGCCACGGTCAGCGCGGTCCACACCCCGAGGTAGACCGGGACCAGCGGCAGCGGCAGGTTGCGCCGCGCCAGCCAGACCCGGTTGCGGGCGTTCATCCGGAAGTACACGGCGTGCCGCGAGGGCGGCGTCGTGGGGTGGCACATGGCCGAGCCGGCGTCGTAGCGGATCCGCCAGCCCGCGTCGAGCGCCCGCCACGCCAGGTCGGTCTCCTCGTGCGCGAAGAAGAAGTCCCCCGGCAGCGGCCCGACCTGGTCCAGCACGGCCCGTCGTACGACGCTGCCCCCGCCGAGGAAGGTCGTCACGTCGGAGGACCGCTCGGGGTCGGAGGCCCGCAGCCGCGGCACGTGCCGGCGCTGCGTCTGCCCGGTCTCGGGGTCGAGGATCCGCAGCGTGAGGATGCCCAGCCGCGGGTCGGCGGCGAACTGCTCGCGGATGCGCTGGGCCGTCCCGGGGTGCGGCAGCCAGCCGTCGTCGTCGAGGAAGAAGACCAGGTCGCCGGTCGTGGCGGCGTAGCCGGCGTTGCGACCGGCCGGGATGCCGACGTTCTCCGGCAGGGTCAGCGTGGCGACGCCCTCCGGGAGCCCCTCGACCTGCACCCCGTTGCCGACGACCACCGTCTCGATCGGGTCACCGGTCTGCTCGCGCAGGGTCCGCAGCGCGCGGGCGACGTCGTCCGGGCGGTCCCCCATGGTGAGGACGACGCAGCTGAGCGAGGGCAGCCGGGCCGCTGCGCCGTCGCGGCCGGTCACGCCAGCCGTCGCGACAGCAGGATGCTGACCAGGTGCAGCACGACCTGCACCCCGGCGACCACCGCGAACAGCACGGCGATGATGCGGGTGCCGAGCAGGTCCCCGGCCAGGGCGTCGACCACGGCCGCGGCCAGCAGCAGGAAGGAGACCTCGAGCGCGCCGGTGACCTGGTGGATCTTGAGCACCTGGGCGGCGCGCCGGGCTGCCCCCAGGCCGGTGTGGCGCAGCTCGACCGACTCCTCGGTGGGCGGCGCGGCACCCGACCGCACGCGGGCGACGTCCACGAGGTCGGACTCGGCCTTGACCAGCACCGCGCACAGGCCGGTGGCCACCCCCAGCGTGGACCAGCCGCCGAGCTCGAACCCGCCGGCCCGGAAGCCGATCGCCGACAGGAGGGCGGCCTCGACGAGGTAGTGGCCCACCCGGTCCAGGTACACCCCGGTGATGCTGGTCGTACGACGCCAGCGGGCGACCTCACCGTCGCAGAGGTCGAGCAGGAAGTAGGCCTGGATCAGGACGAAGCCGAGCACGGCCCCGAGCCACCCGGGCACGGTGCCGACGACCACGGCGGCGACCAGGCCGACCACGATCATCCAGCCGGTGAGGGCGTTGGCGCTCACCGGTGTGCGGATGAGCAGCCGGGTGACCCGCAGCGAGACCTTGCGCAGGAACAACCGGGCCAGCCAGTGCTCGGCGTTGCGCCGGTTCATGGTCGACTCGGGCTGCGTCACGGCGCGCAGCTCCTCCAGGGTCGGGCGGTCAGTGGGCACGGGGAGTCTCCTGCTGCTGGGGGGTGGCCGACGGAGCGGCAGGGCCCACGGGGACGAGGGACCGGGGGCTGGTGAGGAAGCCCCAGCCCCAGGACAGGTGCATGGTGGGCAGGATCGCGGGCAGCCACAGCCGGTCGCGGCCGGCGACCCCCTTCAGCGTCAGGCCGCCGAGGGTCGTCGCGGCCAGGTAGCCGGCCGGCAGGACCCACAGGGGGGCCCAGAAGAACCCGCCCACCGCGCCGGCGGAGACCGCGACGAGCACCGCCGGCGGTGCCAGGTAGCGCGCGTTGATGGTGCCGCTGTGCTGCCGGGCGACGACCCGGCGCCAGCGGCCGTAGTCGCGGTACTGCCGGGCGAGCGCACGCAGGGTGGCCCGTGGCCGGTAGCTCACCCGCAGCGACGGCGAGAACCACACGAGCCCGCCGGCGGCGCGGATGCGGTGGTTGAGCTCCCAGTCCTGGGCGCGGACGAAGCGGTCGTCGAAGCCACCGAGCCTGGTCAGCCACTCGCGCCGGAACACGCCGAGGTAGACGGTGTCGGACGGCCCGGCGTCCCCTCCGGTGTGGAACCGGGACGAGCCCACCCCGAGCGGCGAGGTCATGGCGGCGGCCACGGCGCGCTCGAAGCCGGTGACCCCCTCGGCGTCCATCAGGCCGCCCACGTTCGCCGCGCCGGTCTCCTCCAGCAGCCCCACCGCGGTGCGGACGTAGTCGCGGTCGAGCACCCCGTGCCCGTCCACCCGCACGATGATGTCCGCGGTGGAGGCGGCGATCGCGGCGTTGAGCGCGGCGGGGGTGCGGCCGGTCGGGTTGGGCACGGTGCGCACGCGGGCGTCACCGGCGCTCAGCCGCGCGGCGATCTCGTCGGTGCGGTCCCGGCTCGGGCCGAGGGCGAGGATGACCTCGATCCGGCCCGGGTAGTCCTGGCCCAGGACCGCCGCCACCGCCTCCTCGAGGTGCCGCTCCTCGTCGAGGATCGGCATGACCACGCTGATCGAGGGCAGACCGGGCGCGTCACCGGCGGCTCCTGCCGGGTCGGCGAGCGCCGTCGCGTCGTCCGGCTCGGGCGAAGGGGAGGGCCTGTGCATAACGCACAAGTATCAACGATGCGGCGAGGGCTGCCGGACACGTCACCGGAGTCAGTGTGTCGCGGGCCACGCAGGGGCCGGCGCTGAAGCGGCGATCCGGGTGCCGTTACGGGAGATCGGTCCCACCGCCCGGGACCGGGCTGCCAGCGGGCTGCCTTACCCTCGACCTGTGTCCGACCAGATCCGCCGCCCGTCGAGCGCCCGGCCCACCCCGGCCAGCGCCACGCCTGCACGCCCCCGCCCCACCCGGGCCGGCACCGGCGCCCAGGCCCCCTTCAGCGACGAGGACGACGTCCTGACCGTGGACGTGCGCCGCGGCTGGCGCCGTCCCGGCTCGTCCGCCGCGTCCGGCGAGCCGCCTCGCGCCGGCGGCCGGCCGTCGACGCCGCCGACGCCGCCCCGGGCCCCCCGGCCGGTCACGGGCCGCGGTGGCCCCCCGCGTCGTGGCCGCCGGCTGCGCTGGGTCGTGGGTGTCGCCGCGCTGCTCGTCGTGGTGTGGGTCGCCCTCATTGCCTGGGCCGGCTTCGCCGGGTGGGGCCAGGTCCACCGCGTCGACGCGATGCCGGCCTCCGCCAGCCGTCCCTCGCCCGGTTCCGGCACCAACTACGTGCTGGTCGGCTCCGACAGCCGGGCCGGCCTGACCAAGGCCCAGCGCAGGGCCCTGGCCACGGGCACCGCGGTCGGGCAGCGCACCGACTCGATCATGCTCGTGCACCTGCCGGCCGGCGGCGGCGAGCCGACGCTCGTCTCGCTGCCCCGCGACAGCTACGTGCCGGTCCCCGGCCACGGCAGCAACAAGATCAACGCGTCGTACTCCATCGGTGGCCCCAAGCTGCTGATCGACACCATCGAGCAGGTCAGCGGCCTGCACATCGACGGCTACGTCGAGATCGGCTTCGGCGGGTTCGCCTCGGTGGTCGACAGCCTGGGCGGCGTGAACATGTGCCTGAAGAAGCCGATGAAGGACCACAAGGCCGGGATCAACCTCAAGGCCGGCTGCCAGGACCTGGACGGCAAGAACGCCCTGGGCTACGTCCGCGCCCGCTACTCCGACCCGCTCGGCGACTTCGGCCGGGTGCAGCGGCAGCGGCAGTTCCTCGGCGCCCTGCTGGCCAAGGCCTCCTCCCCGGTCAACGTGCTGCTGCCCTGGCGGCTGCACGCGATCGCCACCGCCGGCGGCAACGCACTCACCGTCGGCCAGGACGAGTCCGCCATCGAGGTGGCCAAGGTGATGCTGGCCATCCGCGCCATCGGCAAGGGCAACGGCAGCTCGGTGACGGTGCCGGTGAGCGACCCCAACCTGCAGACCGCCGCCGGCAGCGCGGTCAAGTGGGACACCACCAAGGCCAAGAAGCTGTTCGCCGACCTGCGCAACGACACCCCGCTGACCATCACCAAGTAGCCCGCGTGCGCCTGGCCACCTTCAACATCCTGCACGGGCTGTCCCCGGAGGACGGCCGGGTCGACGTCGACCGCTTCGCCGACGCCGTCCGCCTGCTCGACGCCGACGTGCTGGCGCTGCAGGAGGTCGACCGCAACCAGGACCGCTCGGCCCACGCCGACCTCACGGCGGTCGCGGCGGAGGCGATGGGGGCACCCGAGCACCGTTTCGTCGCAGCCCTCTCCGGCACGCCGGGCGCCACGTGGCGGCCGGCGACAGGCACCGAGCCCGCCGACGCGGCGGGCTACGGCATCGCGCTGCTCTCGCGCTACCCGGTCCTCGCCTGGGAGACCATCCGGCTGCCGCCCGTGCCCGTTGCCGTCCCGATGACCTTCGCCGGCCGGCGTCGTCCGGTGCTGGTGCGCGACGAGCCCCGTGTGGCCGTCACCGCGGTGATGGACACCCCGCGCGGGCGGGTCACCGTGGCCGCCGTCCACCTGACCTTCATCCCCGGGTGGAACGCCCACCAGCTGCGCCGGCTGACCAGCGCGCTGCGCACCCGCCCCGGCCCGGTGGTGCTGATGGGCGACCTCAACATGGGGGTGGGTCAAGCGACGCGGCTCAGCCGGATGCAGCCGCTGGCGCTGGCGCCCACCTTCCCGGTGGACCGGCCGCAGCGGCAGATCGACCACATCCTCACCGACGACCTCACCGGCCTGGCGGCCGCGCCCGGTGTCGGAAGGTCACACCGGCTGGCGCTGTCCGACCACCGAGCGCTCTCCGTCGACCTCTGAGGCGGGGTGCCGCCGACCCGGCACCCCGCGCGGATCAGGCCGGGCGCGGGAGCGGTACGGCGCTCGGCTGCCCGGGCGCGTGCCGCGGCGCCGGGTGCTCCACCAGCGCCAGGACGCGGTTGGCCATGAACTGCGCCGTCCGCACGGGCGTCCCACCCCGGGTCACCTCGGTGACCGTGACCATGCCACGGCCGGTGGAGACCTCGACGCGACGGCCGGCCGCTGTCGCGACCACCTCCCACGTCCGGGTGGTGGCGCCCGCGTCGACGACGATCTCCACGCGGTCACCTCTCATGCCCGGTCCAACGTCCGGCGCCCAGGTGATGATCCCCGCCTGCCCCGTCCTCCGACCGAGGCTGCGCGTGACGTCGTACGGTGGGCTCACGGTGGCCCCGCCCGCGGCCGGCGAGGTCGCGACGTCGGGGAGCCCCTGCTCGGGGCCGACGGGTGCACCCGGCCGCCGGCGCACGGAGCGAGGAAGGAAGGCTCATGGAGAAGCTGTCCCTCACGGCGTTGGTCCGCCAGCAGCTGCGCCTGGCGCAGCTGGCCTCGAGCGGCCGCAGCGCGCACACGGTGTACGGCGGGCACGAGCACACGCTGCGCCAGACGATGATCGCCATGGTCGGCGGCCGGCGGCTCGAGGAGCACGAGAGCCCCGGCGAGGCGACCGTCCACGTGCTGCAGGGCCGCCTGCGCCTCATCGCCGGCGAGGCGTCCTGGGAGGGCTCGCCCGGAGACCTGCTGATCGTGCCCGCGTCCCGGCACACGCTCGAGGCGCTGGAGGACTCGGCGGTGCTGCTGACCGTGGCCAAGCACCGCTGAGCCCCATCTCCCCCGGCGGGGCGCCGCTGCCGTGAATTCCGGGGCACCCACCGCAGTGCTCCACTACCGTGACCGCGGCAGAGCAGTCGAGGTGAGGCGGTGGGCGTGGCACAGCTGGTCATGGTCGAGGGGCTGCCGGGGTCGGGCAAGACCACGGCGTCGGGGTTCATCAACGGGTGGCTGGCCGACCGCCACGTCCCGGTGCACCACTTCCCCGAGGGGCGGACCGACCATCCGGTGGACCTCGAGCAGGTCGCCGTCCTGACCGGCCAGCAGCTCGAGCGGCTGCGCAGCGACCTGCCGGACGAGGCCGACGACCTCACCGCAGCGGCAGAGCGGGTCGACGACCTCTGGCTGGTCAGGGACCGCGAGCGCCCGGGCTGGTCCGACCGGCTGAGGGACCGGCTCCGCGAGCTCGACAGCTATGACGGCGCGGTCACGCACGACGTGCACACCCGGGTGCTGCTCGACAGCTGGCAGCGGTTCGCCGAGCACCGCGCCCGGGAGGCCGGGGTGTTCCTGTTCGAGTGCGTCCTGATCCAGAACCCGATGTGTGCGCTGCTGGCGCGCTTCGACCGGCCGGAGGCAGCCGTCGAGGCGCACATCCGCCGCCTGGCGGACCTCACCGCGGGGATGGACCCCCTGCTGGTCTACCTCGACGCCGGTGACCCGGCGACGGTGCTGGAAGCGGCCGCGGCGCAGCGGCCGGCCGAGTGGCTCGAGCTCGTCATCGGCTACCACACCGAGCAGGGCTACGGCCTGGCCCGCGGACTCCGCGGCTTCGACGGCCTGGTCGAGTTCATGCGCCACCGGCGTGAGGTCGAGCTGGACCTCCTCCCCCGGTTGCCGGTCACGACCTTCACCTCGGACGTGTCCGACGGCGACTGGGACAGGCACCGTGCCGCGCTGGCCGCGTTCCTCGAGGACCACGTGGACCCCCGGGAGCTGGCGCCGGCCGCTCCGGTCCTCACCTCGCGCACCGGTCAGCGCACGAGCACCCGGTAGCCCCAGGCCGGCAGGGTCATCGTCGTCACGGCCTCGGCGGCCGACGGCTCCCCGGTCAGGGCGTCGACGTAGGCACCGCGCTGCGGCCCCGTGCCGAACGCCACGGTCCGCTGCTGCGCCGAGAAGTTGAACACCGCGAAGACGGCGTCGTCCTCGTGCTCGCGCACGAAGCTCAGCACGGCCGACTCCTGGTCGTTGGGCACCCGCACCATCCGGGCCCCCCAGCGCCCGTTCCACAGGGCGTGGTGCTGCTTCTTCAGGGCGAACAGCTTGCGGTAGAGCTCGCCCTGGGGGTCCTCACGCCACTCGATCTCGTCCTTGTCGAAGAACAGCAGCCGCCGGTCGCTGCCCGCCTCCTGCCCGTTGTAGATCAGCGGGAGGCCCTCGCCGACGACGGACAGGACGATCGCGGCGTCGAGGGCGTCGCCGAACTGCTCGTACTCCGTGCCCTCCCAGGCGTTCTTGTCGTGGTTGCTGACGAACGTCATCCGCATCGCGTCGCGCTGGTACGCCTTGTCGTTCCAGGCGTAGTAGACGCGCAGGGGCTCGAGGTCCGAGGCGCCCGTCGCGACCTTGTGCATCGTGTCGTTCCAGCTCCAGGCGTAGGTCAGGTCGAAGGCGCGCGTGTGCAGGTCGCGCGCCTCCCACTCGGCGAGCATGAACACCGGCTTGATCTGGTCCAGCTCGCGACGGGCGTTCTCCCAGAAGTCGAGCGGCACGAATCCGGCCACGTCGCAGCGGTATCCGTCGATGTCGGCCTCGCGCACCCAGTACTTCATCGCCTCGGTCATGTAGCGGCGCAGCCCCTCCTGCCCGTAGTCGAGGTCGATGACGTCGTCCCAGTCCCACCACGGCGTCGGGCAGAAGTCGCCCTTCCAGTCACGGGCGTACCACTCCGGGTGCTCGGCGACGAGGACGTTGTCCCACGCCGTGTGGTTGGCGACCCAGTCCAGGATCACGCGCATGCCGAGGTCGTGCGCGGCGGCGACGAAGTGCCGCAGGTCGTCGAGGTCGCCGAACTCGGGGTTGACGCCGAAGTAGTCGCGGACGGCGTAGGGGCTGCCCAGCCCACCCTTGCGGTTCTGCTCGCCGATCGGGTTCACCGGCATCAGCCAGAGGATGTCGACGCCGAGGTCCCGGATCCGCTGCAGGTGCTTCTCGGCCGCCCGGAAGGTCCCCTCCGGAGTCATCTGGCGCTGGTTCACCTGGTAGAGCGTCGCGTCCTTGCTCCACTCCGGGTGCTGCAGCTGGACCTCCGGCGCGGGCAGGTAGGGGTTGGCGGTGCTCACCGTGTGCCTCCTCGTTGACGTGTGGCCACGGGCAGTCTTCCGCCCCGGGGGAGAGTGTGCGAGTCGACCCACCGGGGCCGGCGGTCACAGTACGGCGCCTCGCGGCGCCACCTCCACGGCAGCAACGCCCCTCCCGAACAACACGAGGAGCCGGTCGCCATGCCGGCAGCGCAGCACGCCGGAGTCCTCCGCCAGCGTGGAGATGACGTGCTCGATGAGCTCGGAGTCGTCGACCGCATCGGGCTCCCCGTAGGTGAGGTCCATGTGGTCACCACCCACGAGCCTGACCCGGATCACGATCTCGTGCATGTCGACCCTTCCTCACACCTCAGACTCGCCCACGAGGTCGACGACGTCGAAAGCCTCCTGGCGCTTGCGTCCACGCGTTCAGTGTCCCGGGCTCGGAAGCAGCAGCGCCATGGACCGCGGTGTCGGGGCAGCGGCGCGCAGCGGGCTGCTGCCGGCTGCCCAGTCGCCCGACATCGCGGCGGTGTCCCCGCTACGCTCCCGCCGTATCGGACGTCGACAGGGGGACAGATGTTCAAGAGCGCGGAGGAGCGGGAGGCTGAGCGCCGGGAGCGCGAGGCGGAGCAGGCCCGCGAGCAGACTGCTCGCGCCGAGCAGTCCCGGCTGGCGGAGGAGAAGCGGAGGCTCGACGCCTACCGGTCGACTCCGGTCGGTGCGGCCACCCTGGCGAAGGAGGAGGGCCATCCGTTCTTCGAGGTGCAGCTCGAAGTCGGCGGTCACACCGGTAACGCCGGGTTCGGCACCATCGACGGGCACCGCACCACGTCAAGCTCCGCCGTCATCCTCGGCGAGATCGAGAGTCTCGGCTGGCGGCTCGAGCACGCCGGCTACTTCTTCATGATCACCGGGGAGACCAGCACGGCCCGCGTCTTCAACAGCGGGGAGGCGACCGCGGTCAGTGGCGTCACGGTGGGGGTCTACCTCTTCCGCAACACCGCGCTGCCCCCGTCGGCCTGAACCCCTCCACCCGGGCCGTCTGCAGCGGCTCACGGCTCCGCCCACCACCGCGGCAGGTCGGCGATCGAGTCGAGCACGGCGTCGGGCGACACGTCGCCATCGAGGTCGGGCGGCGAGAACTTGCCGGTGCACACGAGGACGCCGGTCAGGCCGGCTCGCTGTGCGCCCTCGACGTCGGAGCGCACGTCGTCGCCGACCATGACCACCTGGCCCGGCTCGAGGTCGAGGTCCTCGACCGCGCCGTGGTAGAACGCCGGATCGGGTTTGCCGAGAACGACCGCGGTGCGCCCGGCGGCGTACTCCAGCGCCCGCACGAACGGCCCCGCATCCAGCCGGAGCCCGTCCTCGGCCCGCCAGTAGCGGGTCAGGCCGAGCGCGACCAGGGGCGGTGCCGCGTCGCTCATGAGCAGCCGGAAGGCGCGGTTGAGGGTGGCGAAGTCCCAGCCCCGGCCGAGGTCGCCGACGACCACCGCGCCCGCGCCGTCGTCGGCGTCGTCCGGGAGCGGGTCCAGCCCGGCGAACTCCGTCGCGGTGGCCTCGGGCACGAACAGCGCCGGGTGCTCGATGCCGTGGCGCCGCAACCAGGCCACCGCCGCCACGGCCGGGGTGAGGACCTGGTCCGGGGCGGCGGTGATGCCCATGCCCGTCAGCGTGTCGACGATCGCCCGCCGCGGCCGGGAGGTGGTGTTGGTCAGGTAGCGGTAGGGGACGCCCTCGCGCGCGAGCCAGTCGACGACCCCGGCGGCGCCGGGCAACGGCTCGTCGCCGACGTAGAGGACGCCGTCGAGATCCAGCAGGACTCCGCGCACGTCTCCATCATGCGGTCACCAGCCGGTCGTTGTGTCCTCACCTGAGCAGCTCCCGCGCCATCTCAGAGCAGGCCGGCCGCTGTCCCGGCCCGGGGCGCCGTCGGCCACCGGCGCGGAGCACCGGGTGGCGCCTCGCGACGTGTTCGACGCGAGCGCAACCAGGCGCTGAGCGCTGGACATGGATTCGTCCCGCACACACGGCGTGGATGAGGGCAGGATGTCGTCATGCCTGAGGAGGAGCGGACCGGCGTGCGGCTGACCAACCTCGACCAGCCTCTGTACGGCGACGCCGGCGCCACCAAGCGCGACCTCGTCGACTATCTGGACGCCGTCGCGGACCGGTTCGTACCCGTCCTCGCGGGGCGCGCGCTGAGTGTCGTCCGGATCCTGCGGGGACAGGATCCGTTCATGCAGAAGAACCTGCCGGCCTACGCCCCGGCGTCGATTCCCACCCTGGACGTCCCGACGCAGACCGGGAAACGGGTGGTTCGCTATCCCGTCTGCGACAGCCGGGAGACGCTCCTGTGGTTCGCGAACCAGCGTGCGGTCGAGTACCACCCGACCCTGTTCCGAGGGCTTGCGTTCGATTCCCCGTCCCACCTGGTGGTCGACATCGACCCGCCGGCGGGCGCCCACGCCTTCGCGCGCGCGGTGGAGGGCGCACTCCTCGTGCGAGCGGTGCTCGACGACGTTGGTATGACGGCACTGGCCAAGAGCAGTGGGGCGAAGGGCGTGCATGTTGTCGTCCCACTGGCGCCGGGGCCCTCGGGGGTGGACGTCGCGGCGGCGACGCGCGCGCTCGCGGCGCGTGCGGAGCGGCTCGACCCGAAGCTGACGACGACGGCCTTCGTCGTCGAGGAACGCGGCGGCAAGGTGTTCCTCGACGCGACGAGAGCGGGTGGGGCGACCGTGGTGGCGGCCTACAGCCCGAGGGTGCGGCCCGGAGTCCCGGTGTCGTTCCCGTTGGCATGGGACGACCTCGCTGACGCGTCACCAGCGGAGTTCACCATCACCACCGTCCCGCGGTTGCTCGGCGACGCCGACCCGTGGACCACCTTGATGCCGCCGCCACAGACCCTCGACCGCGGACTGGTCGAGGAGGGGCACACCATCCCGATCGCCCGTGTGGCGGCGATGCACGCGGGCAAGCGCCGCGCGCGGGCCCGGCGGGCCGCGGAACCGGACCGGTGACGACGTGCCCACTGATCGGCCGACACCCGTCCCGGCGGATGCAGTGTCCCCGCCGCCCCACGCTGGACACCGACCGCGGGCCCAGCTTGCGCAGCTCTCGGCCGACGATCGCGCGATCTTCGACGGCTACGCGGCCGGCTTCAACGCCCGCGTCACGCAGGTGCTCGCCGCGCAAGGCGAGCCTGATGCCGAAGCAGTTCATCGATGCCGGCTTCGAGCCGAAGGCCGACTGGACCGGCTACGACGTCGCGATGATCTGGGTCGGCACGATGGCCAACCGCTTCTCGAACGCGAGCAGCGAGATCGCGAACCTGGCGCGGCTGAACCAACTGAAGCAGGTGCGCGGCGACGTGGTCGGGCGGCAGCTGTTCGACCAAATCCAGTGGCTCGAAGACACGCAGGCCCCGACAACGGTGCCGCGCAGCGCCGCGGCTGGCGCTGCGGCGATCGATCCGACCGGCTCGGCGCAGCAGGCCCGCCTCGCACCGGTCTCAGCCGAGGTGCTCACCGCGAGCAGCGAGCTCGACGCGGCCCGGCGCGGCCTCGCGCGCCCAGAGCAGCGTCCGATCGCCAGCAACCTGTGGATCGTCGGCCCGGGCAAGACCAGCGACGGTTCCACCATCTTCATTAACGGGCCGCAGTTCGGTTGGGTCAATCCGTCGTACGTGTATCCGATCGGGCTGCACGGCGCCGGCTACGACGTGGTCGGCAACACGCCGTTCGCGCATCCGGTCGTGCTGTTCGGCACCAACGGTCGAATCGCCTGGGGCTCAACCGCCGGCCCGCAGGACGTGAACGACGTGTACCAGGAGCAGCTCAATCCGCAGAACGCACGCGAGTACCGCTTCAATGGCCAGATGCGAACGATGGAAGAGCGCACCGAGATCATCAAGGTCAAGGGCAGCGCCGACGTGCCGCTCACGGTGTACTCGACGGTGCACGGCCTGGTCACGAGTTTCGACCTGCCGAATTCGCACGCGCCTATTCGATGCGCCGTGCCTGGGATGGCCGCGAGCTTGATTCGATGCTCGGCTGGATCCACTCGATGCAGGCGCGCAACTGGAGCGAGTGGCTCACGCAGGCACAGCGTGTCGCGATCACGATCAACTGGTACTACGCGGATGCCGAGGGCAATATCGGCTACGTCTCGCCGGGCCGGTTGCCGCAGCGTCCGCCGGCGCAGGACGTGCGCCTGCCCGCCCTCGGTGACGGCAGCATGGAATGGCAGGGCTTCAAGCCGTTCAGTGCTGACCCGCAGGTGCTGAACCCAGCCCAGGGATTCATCGCGAACTGGAACAACCAGCCCGCACCCGGCGCGACCGGCGACGGCAACAACTACGGTGCGGTCGATCGCGTCAACGAGTTCATCGCGCGACTGCAGGCCAAGCCGACGTTGACGCCGGACGAGATCTGGGACATCAACCGCCAGACCGCGTACGCCGACACCAACGCGCGCTACTTCATTCCGTACATCGTCGAGGCCACTCGTGGCCTGCCGCCCAGCGATCCGCGCCTGCAGGCCGCGCAACTGCTGGCGAGCTGGAATCTGCTCGACGAAGACCCACGCCGCACCGGCCACTACGAAGGCGCGGCGGCGACGATCATGCGCGCCTGGCTGCCGATCATGTACCGCAAGCTGCTGCAGTCCGATCTGCCCGGCCCGCTGTTCGCGCCGTCCGACAACGCCAGCCAACGCCCTACTTGAGGAGACTGCGTGCCATCACCAGTCGCTGGATCTGGTTGGTGCCCTCGTAGATCTGGGTGATCTTGGCGTCGCGCATCATCCGCTCCACCGGGAAGTCCTTGACGTAACCGGCCCCGCCGAGCAGCTGGACCGCGTCGGTGGTGACCTCCATCGCCACGTCCGAGGCGAAGCACTTGGCGGCCGCACCGAAGAACGGCAGGTCGGCGTCGCCGCGCTCGGACTTGGCCGCGGCCACGTAGACCATCTGCCGGGCCGCCTCGAGCTTCATCGCCATGTCGGCGAGCATGAACTGGATGCCCTGGAAGTCGGCGATGTGCTTGCCGAACTGCGAGCGCTCCTTGGCGTAGCCGACGGCGAAGTCCAGCGCGCCCTGGGCGATGCCGACCGCCTGCGCGCCGATGGTGACGCGGGTGTGGTCGAGCGTGCGCAGCGCGATCCGGAGGCCCTCACCCGGCGCGCCGATCATGCGGTCGCCCGGGATCCGCACGCCGTCGAAGATCAGCTCGCGGGTCGGCGACCCCTTGATGCCCATCTTCTTCTCCGGCTCGCCGAAGGTGAACCCGGCGTCGGAGCGCTCGACCACGAACGCCGAGATCCCGGCGCCGCGCCGGGCCTCGGGGTCGGTCACCGCCAGCACCGTGTAGAACTGCGAGATCCCGGCGTTGGTGATCCAGGACTTCTGCCCCGACAGCACCCAGTCGTCGCCGTCGGCGCGGGCGCGGCACCGCATCGACGCCGTGTCGCTGCCGGCCTCACGCTCGGACAGGCCGTAGGAGAACATCGCCTCGCCGCGGGCCACCGGCGGCAGGTAGCGGGCCTTGACCTCCTCGCTGGCGGCCAGGATCAGCGGCATCGTGCCCAGCTTGTTGACCGCCGGGATCAGCGACGACGAGGCGCACGCGCGCGCCACCTCCTCGATCACGAGGCAGGTGGCGAGCGCGTCCAGCCCGGCCCCGTCGTACTGCTCGGGGATGTGCGGCGCGTGGAACTCCGAGGCGCGCAGCGCGTCGTACGCCGCCTGGGGGAACTCCCCCTTGTCGTCCACCTCGGCCGCATGCGGCGCGATCTTGTCCGTGGCGATCTCGCGGATCGCGTCGCGGATGTCGCGGTGGTCCTCGGACAGCTGGTACAGGTCGAAGGCAGGGTTCGCGGTGCTCACCTGCCGGATATTACCCGCCGGTAGCGCTACTGCAGCGCCGGTATGACGTGGTTCTCGAACAGGTGCATGCCCGTCGTGTCGTAGGCGGCCTCGGTGAAGTAGGCGATGGCGTAGGTCATCCCCTGGTCCTGGAGCGCCGAGAGGTTCTCGACGATCTGCTCGGGCGTGCCCACCGCCGGACCGGAGCGCAGGCCGGCCATCTGCCCGTCCACGACCTGCTCGGACAGACCGGCCTTGAGGTAGTGGTCGCGGGTCCAGTCCAGGCGGTCCTGCACCTCCTGCTCGGTCTCGCCGATCACCACGTTGTAGTTGGCCGACCGCACGATCTGGTCGAAGTCGCGGCCGACGTCGGCGCAGTGGCCCCGCAGCACCTCGCTCTTGTGCTTGAACCCCTCGAGCGCGCCGTCGAAGTTGGTGTAGTCGGCGTACTCCGCGGCGATCCGCAGGGTCTTCTTCTCGCCGCCACCGGCGATCCACATCGGGATGCCGTTGATCGCCGAACCGGGCGCGGTCGTGCCCTGCAGCGGGCGCGGCTGGCAGATGGCCCCGTCGACCTGGTAGTGCTTGCCCTGCAGGGTCGCGGTGCCCGTGGTCCACAGGTCCCGGAAGATCTGGACGCCCTCGGCGAGCCGGGCGATCCGCTCCCCGGCGGACGGGAAGCCGTAGCCGTAGGCCCGCCACTCGTGCTCGTACCACCCGGCGCCGATGCCCATCTCGACGCGGCCCTCGGAGATGATGTCGATCGTCGCGGCGACCTTGGCCAGGTAGGCCGGGTTGCGGTAGCTCATGCAGGTGCACATCTGGCCCAGGCGGACGCGGCTGGTCACCGCGGCGAGCGCGGCCATCAGCGTCCACGCCTCGTGCGTGGCCTCCTGCGACGGCTCGGGCACCGTGTGGAAGTGGTCGTAGACCCAGATCGACTCCCAGCCGCCGACCTGCTCGGCGCGCTCGGCCAGCCCGGCCATGACACCCCACTGCTGGTTGGGCTCGATGCCGACCAGGTCCATCCGCCAGCCCTGGGGAACAAACAGTCCGAAACGCATGTCCAACCTCCGCACCGGGCGCTGACGCGCCGCCTCGTTGTCCGTCGTCCCGGATCCTTCCACGTGACCCCGGGCACTGCCCGGCGGCCCTCCCGCCCCGCTTTGCGGGCTCCTTCCGCGGCGCGCCGGGCCGGCGCCGGTTAGGGTGCCGGGGTGTCCCTCCCACTCTCGGTCATCGGCACCGGCTACCTCGGCGTCGTCCACGCGGCCTGCATGGCCGACCTCGGTCACACCGTCGTCGCCGTCGACGTCGACCCGGCCAAGGTCGACGCCGCTCAACGCCGGCAAGGCGCCGCTGTTCGAGCCCGGCCTGGACGACCTGCTGGCCCGGGTGCTGCCCACCGGCCGGCTGCGGTTCACCACCGACTACGCCGAGGTCGCCGCGGCGCGCGTGCACTTCCTCTGCGTGGGCACCCCGCAGCGCCGCGGCGAGAACGCCGCCGACACCTCCTACGTCTTCGCCGCCGGCGCCTCGCTGGCCCCGCACCTGACCTCCGACGCGCTGGTCGTGGGCAAGTCCACCGTGCCGGTCGGCACCGCCGTCCGGCTGCGCGAGCTGCTGCAGCCGGGCGCGCCCACCGGCACGCAGGTCCGCCTGGCCTGGAACCCCGAGTTCCTGCGCGAGGGCTTCGCCATCGAGGACACCGTGGCCCCGGACCGGTTCGTGTACGGCGTCGCCGGGCCGACCGCCGAGGCCGACACCGCCCTGCTGGACCAGGTGTACGCCGCGCCGCTGGCCACCGGCACGCCGCGCCTGGTCACCGACTACGCCACCGCCGAGCTGGTCAAGGCCTCCGCCAACGCGTTCCTGGCCACCAAGATCTCGTTCATCAACGCCATGGCCGAGGTCTGCGAGGCCGCCGGCGCCGACGTGTCCCAGCTCGCCGACGCGATCGGCCACGACGACCGGATCGGGCGCAAGTTCCTCAACGCCGGCATCGGCTTCGGCGGCGGCTGCCTGCCCAAGGACATCCGCGCGTTCATGGCCCGCGCCGGCGAGCTCGGCGCCGACCAGGCCCTGACGTTCCTGCGCGAGGTCGACGAGATCAACCTGCGCCGCCGCTCCCGCATGGTCGACCTCGCCCGCGCACGAGTGCGGCGGCACCCTGATCGGCAAGCGCGTCGCCGTCCTCGGCGCCGCGTTCAAGCCCAACAGCGACGACATCCGCGACTCCCCCGCCCTCGACATCGCCCGCGCCGCGCACCACGCCGGCGCCGCCGTCACCGTGCACGACCCCAAGGCGCTGCCGGTGGCCCGCCGGGTCCACCCCGACCTGACCTACGCCGACGACATCGAGGACGCCTGCCGCGACGCCGACGTCGTCCTGCACCTGACCGAGTGGAGCGTCTACCGCGAGATCGACCCCGCCAAGCTGGGCACCGTCGTCGCGCGCAAGGCCATCATCGACGGCCGCAACGCGCTCGACCCCCAGCTCTGGCGCGAGGCCGGCTGGACCTACCGCGCGCTCGGCCGGCCGAGCGCCTGAGCCGCCGTGGGCGCAGCCGGTGCCGTCCGGCGCGGGTCGTCAACGACCGCAACGTCATCCGTCGGGTGCTCACGACACCGCTGACGTGGGCGGTGGTGGGCCTGTCGACCGACACCAGCCGCACGGCGTACGGCGTCGCGCGGTGGATGAAGGACGCCCTGGGCCACCGGATCCTCCCGGTGCACCCGCGGGCCGTCACGGTCTGGGGCGAGCCGGGCTACCGCCGGCTGGCCGACATCCCCGACGGCACCACGGTCGACGTCGTCGACTGCTTCGTCCGGTCCGCCAAGGTGGGTGCGGTCGTCGACCAGGCGATCGAGCAGCGCGAGCGGCTGGGCATCGGCACCGTGTGGCTGCAGCTCGGCGTGGTCGACCACGCCGCCGCGCAGCGGGCCCTGGACGCCGGGCTGGACGTCGTGATGGACACCTGCCCCCGGATCGAGTACCCGCGCCTCTGACGCGGCGAGAGCGGCGGGCCGGCTCAGTCCCGCGGCGTCGGCGCCCGGCGTGGAGCGCAGCCGCTCGCCCTTGGCGTGCGCCTCGTCGCGCAGGCCCTGCTGGAACTGCACCATCCGGGCGCGCAGGGTCGCGGCCTCGGCGTCGGTGCCCGAGGCGAGGATCCGGGCGGCGAGCAGCCCGGCGTTGCGGGCGCCGCCGATCGACACCGTGGCGACCGGCACCCCGCCGGGCATCTGCACGATCGAGAGCAGCGAGTCCATGCCGTCCAGGTACTTCAGTGGCACCGGCACGCCGATGACCGGCAGCGGCGTCACCGCGGCGAGCATGCCCGGCAGGTGCGCCGCGCCGCCGGCGCCGGCGATGATCACCCGCAGGCCCCGGTCGGCCGCGGACTCGCCGTACGCGATCATCTCCCGCGGCATCCGGTGCGCCGACACGACGTCGGCCTCGTAGGCGATGCCGAACTCGTCGAGGGCCAGCGCGGCCGCCTCCATGACGGGCCAGTCGCTGTCGCTGCCCATCACCACGCCGACGACCGGTGCGCTCATTCGGTGACCACTCCCTGCAGGTAGTCGCAGGCGTGCTGCGCCCGGACGCGCAGGTCGGCCAGGTCGTCGCCGCTGACGTTGACGTGGCCGATCTTGCGGCCGGGACGCACACCCTTGCCGTACAGGTGCATCTTCAGCCCGGGGTCGCGCGCCAGCAGGTGCCGGTAGGCCGGGTAGAGCTCGGGGTAGTCGCCGCCGAGCACGTTGCCCATCACCGTCCACGGCTCGCGCGGGGACGGGTCGCCCAGCGGCAGGTCGAGCACGGCACGCAGGTGCTGCTCGAACTGGCTGGTGACCGCGCCGTCGATGCTCCAGTGCCCGCTGTTGTGCGGCCGCATGGCCAGCTCGTTGACGACGTACGCCGAGTCGCCGGTCCGCGGGTCGCGCACCTCGAACAGCTCGACCGCCATCACGCCGGTGACGCCGAGGTCGCCGGCGATGCGCAGTGCCGCCTCGGTCGCCTGGGCGGCGAAGTCCTCGTCGAGGCCCGGCGCGGGGGCCAGCACCTCGGTGCAGATGCCGTCGGTCTGCACGGTCTCCACGACCGGCCACGCGGTCGCCTGCCCGGACGGGCTGCGGGCGATCAGCACCGCGAGCTCACGGACGAAGTCCACCCGCTCCTCGGCGAGCAGGCCCTCGGCGAGCAGACCCTCTCCTGCGGCCGCGTGCCGGGCCACGACCTCCAGCCAGTCCTCGGCCTCGTCCGCGGAGGCGATGACGCGCACGCCCTTGCCGTCGTAGCCACCCCGCGGGGTCTTGACCACGACCGGCCAGCCGATCTCGTCGCCGAAGGCCTTCAGCGACGCCGCGTCCATCGACCTGCGCCCATCGGGGGCAGGTGACGTCGATCTCGGTCGAGCCGGCGACGCATGGCCAGCTTGTCCTGGGCGAAGACGAGCGCTGCCGGGGCTGGGGTGCAGCGCGACCCCGTCGGCCTCCAGCGCCGCCAGCACGTCGGCCGGGACGTGCTCGTGGTCGAACGTGACGACGTCGCAGTCGCGGGCGAACGCGCGCACGGCCTCGAGGTCGGCATGGCTTCCCACGGGCGCGGAGGGGACGACCAGCGCGGCCGACGCGTCCGGGGCCTCGGCCAGCACGGACAGCGTGACCGCCAGCCCGACGGCTGGTGGCTGGCACATGCGGGCGAGCTGCCCACCGCCGATGATGCCGACGACGGGGAATCCTCCGGGGGCACGTTGCGGCGACGTCACGCCCGGAGCCTACCGGTGGACCGGTGCACCGCTCGCAGCCGCCGGGCCTACCCTGAGGCTGTGGCCCCTGAACCCCTCACCCTGCTCGACCGTGCCCGAGGCGCGATGGACGTCCTCGTGCGCGAGATGCTCAAGTTCGGAGTGGTCGGCGCGGTCGCGTTCGTCGTCGACATCGGCGTGTTCAACATGCTCCGGTTCGGCTTCGCCGAGGGCACGCCGGCCGGGCAGCCGCTGCGGGCCAAGATCATCTCGGTGACCCTCGCCACACTCACCGCGTGGCTGGGCAACCGCTACTGGACCTTCCGGCACCGCCGGCAGCGGCAGGCGCACCACGAGCTGATGCTCTTCATCGGGTTCAACCTCGCCGGTATGGCGATCGCCCTCGCCTGCCTGACCGTGTCGCACTACGTGCATGGACCTGCGCAGCCCGCTGGCCGACAACATCAGCGCCAACGGCGTCGGGCTGGTGCTCGGCACGCTGTTCCGGTTCTGGGCCTACCGCAGGTTCGTCTTCGCCGGCGAGGAGTTCGCGCCCGACGGAGACCCCGGCCACCCGCAGTCTGACCTCGGGGGTCAGGCAGCCGCCTCCGCCTCGGACAGGAACAGCGCGAAGATCACCGGCTTGGCCTGGATCAGCTCGAGCCGGCCGCCGTTGGACTCGGCGAGGTCGCGGGCGAGGGCGAGGCCCAAGCCCCGTACCGCCGCTGGTGACCGAGCGCTCGAAGATGTGCGGGGCGATCGTCGGGGCGACACCGTCGCCCTGGTCGCTGACCTCGACGACGACCGAGGGGCCGCTGCGGCGGGCGTGCACGTCGACGGTGCCACGGCCGTGGGCCAGCGAGTTCTCCAGCAGCGTGGACAGCACCTGGGACAGCGCGACCGGCATCGACTTGACCACCAGGCCCGCGCTGGCCGTGGACGCGCACGCTGCGCCGGGCCTGCTCGAACGCCGGCTGCCACTCCCGCTGCAGCGCCGCGATGATCGAGTCCAGCGACACCGACGGCGTCGGCGCGTCCTGGTGCCCCCGCCGGGTGCGCGACATGAGGTCGTCGACCACGCGCGTCAGGCGCTCGACCTGCGCGATGGCGATGCCGGCCTCCTCACGGACCACGTCGAGGTCGTCGGTCAGCCCGATCTCCTCCAGCCGCATCAGCAGGGCGGTGAGCGGTGTCCGCAGCTGGTGCGAGGCGTCCGCGGCGAAGTCACGCTCGGAGGCCAGCGACCGGGTCAGCTGCTGCGCGCTGCGGGCGAGCACGTCCGAGACCGCGTCGATCTCGGCGATGCCGGAGACCAGCGGCTCCAGCCGTGACTGTCCGGCACCGAGCCGCTCGGCCCGCTCGGCCAGCCCGGTCATCGGCTCGGCGAACTTGCGCGCCTGGCGCGAGGCGACGAGCACCCCGACGGCGACGGCGATCACCGAGAGCACGACGATCGCGGCCAGGATCATGAGGATCTGGCCGGAGTGCCGCTGGGAGTTCAGCCACTCACGCAGGACCTGCGCGTCGTCGGCCACGCCGTACCACGCCGCGAGGAACAGCGGCAGGCCCACGATGATGACGGACAGGACCACCGCGAGCACGGTGGACCGCACCAGACGCTGACGCACCTGCCGTCAGCTCCGGTCGCCGCGCTCGAACCGGAACCCGACACCGCGCACCGTGGCGATGAAGCGCGGCTGGGCGGCGTCGTCGCCCAGCTTCCGGCGCAGCACCGAGATGTGCATGTCGAGGGTCTTGGTCGACCCGAACCACGCGGTCTCCCAGATCTCGCGCATGAGCTGCTCGCGCGAGACGACCTTGCCCTGCTCGCGCACGAGCACCCGCAGCAGGTCGAACTCCTTGGCGGTGAGCTGCAGCTCCTCCTCGTTGAAGAAGGCCCGTCGGGCCTCCGGGTCGATCCGCACGACGGCGCTGGTCGGCGCCGCGTCGTTGGGGCGGCGCCGGAGCAGGGCCCGCACCCGGGCCAGCAGCTCGGCCAGCCGGAAGGGCTTGGTGACGTAGTCGTCGGCACCCGCGTCGAGCCCGACCACCGTGTCGACCTCGTCGGCGCGCGCGGTGAGGATGAGGACCGGGATCGTCCGGCCGTCGGCGCGGATCCGCCGGCAGACCTCCAGCCCGTCGATGTGCGGCAGCCCCAGGTCCAGGACCACCAGGTCGGGGCTCTCGTTGGCGCCCTCGAGCGCTGCCCGCCCGTCGGCGCGGACGTCGACGTCGTAGCCCTCGCGCCGCAGCGCACGGGCGAGTGGCTCGGAGATGGCAGGGTCGTCTTCGGCCAGCAGGACTCGGGTCATGTGCGCATCGTAGACGGGCGTACGACTCATCTCCCGGGCCACGCCGGTCGGCGTTTCTCGGCAAAGGCAGCGACGCCTTCCTTGCGGTCGCCGGAGAACGCCGTCGCACGCCAGCAGCCGTCCTCCACCTCCAGCCCGGTGGCGAGGTCGACGTCGGCTCCGAGCCGCATCGCCCGCTTGGCCTGGCGCAGACCGACCGGCGAGTTGGCGGCGATCCCGGCGGCGATCTCCATCGCCCGGGCCCGCGCGGCTCCCGCCGGCACCACCTCGTCCACCACCCCGAGCGCACCGGCCTCGGCGGCCGGCATCCGGCGTGCCGTGAAGATCATCCCGGCCGCCCTGCTCCAGCCCACGCGGCGGGTGAGCAGCTGGGTGCCACCGCCGCCGGGGATGACCCCCACCGACACCTCCGGCAGGCCCACGACGGCGTTCTCGCCGGCGATGACCAGGTCGCAGGACAGGGCGATCTCCAGCCCGCCGCCGAGGGCGAAGCCCTCCACCACGGCCAGCGCCGGGACGGGAAGGTTCAGCACCCCGCCGTACGCCGCCCGCGCCACGGGCCGCTGCGCCATCAGGTCCGCGTCGGTGAAGCTGTTGCGCTCCTTGAGGTCGGCCCCCACGCAGAACGCCTTGGGGCTGGTGCTCGTCACGACGACGCAGCGCACCGACTCGTCGGCGGCGAGGGCGGCGCAGGCCGCACCGAGGTCGCGGGCCATCGCGGTCGACACGGCGTTCATGGCCTCGGGCCGGTCCAGGGCGAGCTCGGCGACGTGTCCGCCGTCGCCGTGGCGGGTCACGGTGACCAGTGGCCGCGGGTCGGTGCTGCTCATGCGTCTCCTTCGTCGGGGGTCGGCTCGTCGTCACCGTAGGGGGTGTCCCCACCGGCGACCATGCCGCGTCGGGCCCCCTGCTCGGCGCGGCGCAGCTCCCACGGGGTCACCGGCCCGATCCCGCGCAGCGTCCGCCGCCGCAGCGGGCTCATCTCGAAACCGGAGAGGCTGGCCAGCGACGCCGCGAGCGCGTCGTCCACGAGGACCGTCCCCGGCCGGGCCACGCCGGTCAGCCGGCTGGCCCGGTTGACCGTGGTGCCGAAGACGTCACCGAGGCGGGAGACGACGTGCCCGAACGCCATGCCCACCCGCACGTCCGGCAGGAAGTCGTCGTCGCCCATGGCCTGCACCAGGTCCAGGGCGATGGCGGCGGCCGGCGCGGTCCCGATGGTCACGAAGAGCACCTCGTCCCCGACGGTCTTGATCACCCGGCCCCCGTGCGCGGTCACCACGTCGGAGGTCAGCGCCTCGAAACGCTGGACCACCTGGGCGAGCTGGCGCTCGGACATGCGCCGTACCAGCGTGGTGAAGGACACCAGGTCGGCGAACCCGACACTGCGGACGATGCCGGTGTGGTCGTCGGCCGGCTCGGCGTCGGCGACCATGCGCGAGATGGCGGCGCTCAGGTGCCGCCGCCACGCGTAGACCAGCAGCGGCTCCAGCCGGTCGGCGATCTCGGTGAGCTGCAGCGCCGCCGCCCGCGCCGTCGCGGGGTCCGGTACGGCGCGGCTGGTGTCCGACGAGGCGCCGTCGGCGTCGAGGAGCCCGGTCCGCGCGTCGACCTCCGGCAGGTCACCGAGGGCCTCCGCCATCAGCTGGGTCTGCCAGACCGCCAGCCGGTCGGTGGTGCGCCCCAGCGCCCGGATCATCGACAGCGCGGTCGTCTCCTCGAAGACGCCCTCGCGGACCAGCCCGACGACCGACCGCAGTGCCTGCAGGTCGGCCGCGGTGAAGACGGTGTCCTCGTCGCCGACGTTGGGGAAGCCCAGGGCGTGCCAGAACCTGCGCGCGCTGAGCAGGCTGACCTCGGCGGCGGCGCTGACCTGCCGCCGCCGCATCGTGCGGGGCTCGCCGAGCAGCGCGCCGACGACGTCGTCGACCGGCTCGGTCCCGGGCGGCAGCACGTCGGGGGCACCGTCCCGGCCACCCGGCGGGCGCGGCGGGCGTGGCGGGCCGGGGCGGGTGGGGGACCTGCGGACGTTCCGGGGGCAGGCCGGGGTCGGGGCTCGCGGGCATGACCGGGCCGCCCTCAGACCCGGGGCCGCACGTGCACGACGTCACCCGCGGCGTGGGCGACGCGACCGGACCGGCCCTCGACCACCAGCCGCCCCGCGTCGTCGACGGCCACCGCTCGGCCCCGGGCGACGGCGCCGGAGGGCTGGTGCACCTGCACGTCCGAGCCGATGGTCACGCAGCGGCTGCGGTACTGCCGGCGCAGCTCGTCCATCTCCGCACCGCCCCGCGTCCACGCGCGGTGCAGCCCCGCGAGGCCGGTGAGGTGCGCCACCAGCAGGTCCTCCCGGCGGACGCCGGTCACCCCGCACAGCCGCAGCGAGGTGGCGGTGTCCACCGGCAGCTCCTCGCGCGACTGGTCCACGTTGGCGCCCGCACCGGCGACCACCAGGGTCTCCGCCGGGACGGCCGCGCCGGACGCGCCGCCGGACCGCCGCCGGACGCGCCGGGCGGCCCCTGGGCCGCCGTGACCATCTCGCACAGCACCCCGCAGATCTTGGCGCCGTCGACGAGCACGTCGTTGGGCCACTTCAGCCGCGCCGGCACCCCGGCCACCTGCTCCAGGGCCTGCGCCATCGCCATCCCGGTCAGCAGCGGCAGCCAGCCCCACTCCGCCCCGGCCATGGGGAGGACGACCGACACGGCCACCGACGCGGCCGGCGGCGCCTCCCACTGCCGTGCCATCCGGCCCCGGCCCGCGCTCTGGTGGTCGGCGACGACCACGCGCCAGGGGTCCGGCCGCCGGGCCGCCTCGAGGTTGGTCGAGTCGAGCGTGGCGTGGCCGTCGACGCTGCGCCAGGGGCTGCCAGGCGTGAGCAACGCCTCCCGCAGGGCCTGAACGTCCAGAGGTTCTCGCACAACGACAAGGCTAGGCTGCCCGCCATGGCCGATGCTGCTCCCACCACCGACACCCGCTCCGCACCCGACTCCACGGACCTGCACACCACCGCCGGGCGGCTGGCCGACCTGCACCGACGCAACGACGAGGCGGTCCACGCGGGCTCGGCCCGGGCGGTCGAGAAGCAGCACGCCCGGGGCAAGAAGACCGCCCGCGAGCGGATCGGGCAGCTGCTCGACGAGGGGTCCTTCACCGAGCTGGACGAGCTGGCCCGGCACCGGTCGACCAGCTTCGGCCAGGAGCGCAACCGTCCCTACGGCGACGGCGTGGTGACCGGTCACGGCACCGTCGACGGGCGCACGGTCTGCGTGTTCGCCCAGGACTTCACCGTGTTCGGCGGGTCGCTCGGCGAGGTCTTCGGCGAGAAGATCGTCAAGGTGATGGACCTGGCGATGAAGATCGGCTGCCCGGTCATCGGCATCAACGACTCCGGCGGCGCCCGCATCCAGGAGGGCGTGGTCGCGCTCGGGCTCTACGCCGAGATCTTCCGGCGCAACGTCCACGCGTCCGGCGTCATCCCGCAGATCAGCCTGGTCATGGGCCCGTGCGCCGGCGGCGCGGTCTACTCCCCCGCCATCACCGACTTCACCGTGATGGTCGACCAGACCTCGCACATGTTCATCACCGGCCCCGACGTCATCAAGACGGTCACCGGCGAGGACGTCGGCATGGAGGAGCTCGGCGGCGCGCACACGCACAGCTCACGTTCGGGGGTGTCGCACTACATGGGCACCGACGAGGACGACGCCATCGACTACGTCCGGGCGCTGCTGTCGTACCTGCCGGCCAACAACCTCACCGACCCGCCGGCGTTCGACTCCGACGCCGACCCGACGGTCACCGAGGACGACGCCTTCCTCGACACCTTCGTCCCCGACTCGGCCAACCACCCCTACGACATGCACGCCGTCATCGAGCACGTCGTGGACGCCACCGCCGACGGCGCACCGGACTTCCTCGAGGTGCAGCCGCTGTTCGCGCCCAACATCATCTGCGGGTTCGGCCGGGTCGACGGCCGCTCGGTCGGCGTCGTGGCCAACCAGCCGATGCACTACGCCGGCTGCCTCGACATCGACGCCTCCGAGAAGGCCGCCCGGTTCGTGCGCACCTGCGACGCCTTCAACGTCCCCGTCCTCACCTTCGTCGACGTGCCCGGCTTCCTGCCCGGCACCGACCAGGAGTGGAACGGCATCATCCGCCGCGGCGCCAAGCTGATCTACGCCTACGCCGAGGCCACCGTCCCGCTGGTCACCGTGATCACCCGCAAGGCCTACGGCGGCGCGTACGACGTGATGGGGTCCAAGCACCTCGGTGCCGACGTCAACCTGGCCTGGCCGACCGCGCAGATCGCGGTCATGGGCGCCCAGGGCGCGGTCAACATCCTCTACCGCAAGGAGCTGGCCGCGGCGGCCGAGCGCGGCGAGGACCTCACCGAGGCCCGCGAGCGCTTCGTCACCGAGTACGAGGACACCCTCGCCAACCCCTACGTCGCCGCCGACCGCGGCTACGTCGACTCGGTGATCCCCCCGTCCTACACCCGGTCCTACGTCATCCGGTCCCTGCGGGCGCTGCGGACCAAGCGCGAGACCCTCCCGGCCAAGAAGCACGGGAACATCCCGCTGTGAGCGACGCCCCCACCCCGCCCCCGGAGCCCGCGGTGGCCGACTCGCCGCCGCTGCGCCTGGTCCGCGGCCGGGCCACCCCCGAGGAGCTGGCGGCCGTCGTCGCCGTGCTCGCCGCGGCCGGGGCCGGTGCGGACGCGGACACCCCGCCGCCGGCGCCGGTGTCGGCGTGGACCGACCGCGCGCGGCTGGTGCGGGCACCGGTGTCCACCGGGCCGGCCGGCTGGCGGGCCTCGGCCTTCCCCCGCTGACCGGCCGGCGGCCCAGGGCCGCGGGCGCTGCTCGCAATCACGTCGCCGTACGCCGGGCGCACGGGTACGTTGCGCGGGTGACCTCCACCACTGACGCTGCCACGCCGCGCCCCCGCACCGACGTCGACCGGATCGCCGACGCCTTCCTGGACGCCACGGTCGAGCTGAGCCCCACCGCCGCGACCTACATGGGCATCCCCGGCCACGACGAGGACCTCGACGACTTCTCCCCGGCCGGCCACGCCGCCCACTCGGCCCTGCGCCGCCGCACGCTGGCCGCGCTGGCGCAGGCGTCCCCGGTCGACGACATCGACCGGGTGACCGTGTCGGCCATGCAGGAGCGGCTGACCCTGTCCGAGGAGATCCACGCCGCGGGCCTGGACGAGATGTCGCTGGACGTCATCGCCTCGCCCATCCAGGGCATCCGCAGCGTCTTCGACCTGATGCCCACCGACACCCCCGAGCAGTGGGCGGTCATCGCCACCCGCATGAGCAAGGTGCCCAGGGCGCTGGAGCAGTACGTCGAGTCGCTCACCGCCGCCGCGGCCCGAGGCAACGTCAGCCCCCGACGCCAGGTCGAGGCGTGCATCGGCCAGTGCGAGGAGTTCACCGCCGACGACGGCTACTTCGCCACGCTCGTCCAGGGAGCCCGGGCCGGTGGCCAGGAGCTGGACGCCGCCACCGCCACCGCCCTCGCCGAGGCCGTGTCGGCGGCCTCGGACGCCTACGCCGCCCTGGGGCAGACCCTGCGACGCGAGATCCTCCCGCAGGCACCGGAGTCCGATGCCTGCGGCCGCGAGCGCTACCAGCTGGTCTCGCGTTCGTTCCTCGGCACCGCCGTCGACCTCGAGGAGACCTACGCCTGGGGGCAGGCCGAGCTGGCCCGGATCACCGCCGAGATGGAGGCCGTGGCCGAGCAGATCAAGCCCGGCGCCACCGTCACGGAGGCGATCGAGATGCTCGACGCCGACCCGGCCTACCAGCTGCACGGCACCGACGAGCTGCGGGCGTGGATGCAGGGCAAGGCCGACGAGGCCATCGTCAGCCTGGCCGGCTCCCACTTCGACATCCCCGAGCCGGTCCGCAGGATCGAGTGCATGATCGCCCCGACCACCTCGGGCGGCATCTACTACACCGGACCCAGCGAGGACTTCAGCCGTCCCGGCCGGATGTGGTGGGCCGTGCCCAAGGGGGTCACCGAGTTCGGCACCTGGCGGGAGCTGACCACCGTCTACCACGAGGGCGTCCCGGGACACCACCTCCAGGTCGCCCAGACGGTCTACCGCTCCGAGCTGCTCAACCGCTGGCGCCGCCTCGAGTCCTGGGTCTCCGGCCACGGCGAGGGCTGGGCGCTCTACGCCGAGCGGCTGATGGCCGACCTGGGCTACATGGACGACCCGGGCAACCGGATGGGGCTGCTCGACGGGCAGTCGCTGCGGGCCGCCCGGGTGGTGCTCGACATCGGGTTCCACTGCGGCTTCGAGGCGCCCGCCGAGGTGGGCGGCGGCGAGTGGACCTACGACAAGGCCTGGCAGTTCCTGTCGGCGCACGCCAACATGGCCGAGGGCTTCCTGCGCTACGAGCTGGACCGCTACCTGGGCTGGCCGGGGCAGGCGCCGTCGTACAAGATCGGCGAGCGGATCTGGATGCAGCTGCGCGACGAGGTGCGGGCCCGCGAGGGCGACGCGTTCGACATCAAGGCCTTCCACCGCCGCGCACTCGACATCGGCGGCGTCGGCCTGGACACCCTGCGGACGGCCGTGCTCGGCTGACGACCGGGACCGGGCCGCGGAGCCGCCGACACCTGCGAGGATTCCTCCGTGGACGTCGCGATCACCGCCCTCGCACTCGTCGCCACCGTCACCGCGGTGGCAGGGCTGGCGCGGCGGTTCAACCTGTCGGCGCCGCTGCTGCTGACGCTGGTCGGGCTGGTGGCGTCGTTCCTGCCGTTCGTCCCCGAGGTGCACCTGTCCTCCGAGGTCGTCCTCGTCGGGCCTGCTCCCACCGCTGCTGTACGCCGCCGCCATCCGCAGCTCGCTGGTGGACTTCAAGGAGAACCGCCGGCCGATCGGGTTCCTCTCGGTCGGGCTGGTGATCTTCACGGCGCTCGGCGTGGGGCTGGTGACCTGGTGGCTGCTGCCGGTGCCCTTCGCGGCGGCGTTCGCCCTCGGCGCCGTGGTGGCACCACCGGACGCCGTCGCGGCCACGGCCATCGCGCGCCGGATCGGCCTGCCCCGCCGTGTCGTCACGCTGCTGGAGGGCGAGTCGCTGGTCAACGACGCGACCGCCCTGGTGTGTCTGCGGACCGCCACGGTCGCGCTGGCCGTGGGCTACGTCAGCGCCGGTGGGGTGGCCGTCGACTTCCTCCGGGCCGCGCTGGGCGGGGTCCTCGTCGGGGTGGTCGTGGCGTGGCTGGTCGGGCTGGTCCGCAAGGCCGTCGACGACAGCGTGACCGACACGTCCCTGTCGTTCATGGCCCCGTTCGTGGCCTACCTGCCTGCCGAGAAGCTGGGCGCCTCCGGCGTCCTCGCGGTCGTCGTGACCGGGCTGCTGCTGGGGCACCGGGCGCCGTTGGTGCAGAACGCCTCCTCCCGCCTCAGCGAGCGGGTCAACTGGTCCACCATCCAGTTCCTCCTGGAGAACTCCGTCTTCCTGCTGATCGGCCTGCAGGTGCGGTGGATCGTGGCCGACGTCAGCCGCTCCGACCTCGGCGCCCGGCAGATCGTCGCCGTGTGCCTGGCCGTGCTCGCCACCGTCGTGCTGCTGCGGCCGATCTGGGTCTTCCCGGTGCGGTTCCTCGTGATCCGCCCCGGTCCCGACCGCGCCGGCCGGGTGCCGTCGTGGCGCTCCACGGCGATCATCTCCTGGGCGGGGATGCGCGGGGTGGTGACGCTCGCGGCGGTGTTCGCCCTGCCCGAGGACACCCCGCAGCGGGAGGTCCTGGTCCTCATCGCCATGGTCGTCACGGCCGGCACGCTGATGCTGCAAGGGTTCTCGCTGCCCTGGCTGGCCCGTCGGCTCGGTGTGCACGGACCCGACCCGCGCGAGGACGCGCTTCAGGAGGCGACCGTCCTGCAGGCAGCGGTCAGCGCCGGGTTGCGCCACCTCGCCAAGTGCGCCGACGAGATCGACGCCCAGACCATGGACGCGCTGCGCCAGCGGGTCGAGCAGCGGGTCAACATCGTGTGGGAGCGGCTGGGCAGCAGCGACTCCTCGCAGGAGACGCCGAGCGAGGCGTACCGGCGGGTTCGGTTGCAGATGCTCCGTGCCGAGCGTGCGGAGGTGCTGCGCATCCGCGACGCCGGGGAGGCTGACCACGAGGTGCTCGACCAGGTGATGGGCGCGCTGGACCTCGAGGAGTCGATGCTCGACCGGGTCGAGCAACGTGACGAGTCGGCGCGCGAAGGGCTGCTGCTGCCACCCGAGCCTCCCGGTGGCGCCTGCGACCACCTGCGCGACGCACCCACGCACGTCAAGCCCCTGACGCCCCAGGGCTGCCCGGACTGTGAGCGCGAGGGCACCACGCCGGTGCACCTGCGGCTGTGCCTGGCCTGCGGCAACGTCGGCTGCTGCAACTCCTCGGTCGGCAAGCACGCCGACCGGCACTTCGCCGGCACCGGACACCCCGTCATGCGCAGCTTCGAGCCGGGTGAGGCCTGGCGCTGGTGCTACCTCGACGACCTGCTCGGATAGCCCGGTACTCTTCCCGCCATGGTCTCCCCCGCCCTCCCCCTTGTTCTCGGCTCAGCCTCGCCGGCCCGGCTCGAGACGCTGCGCCGTGCGGGTGTCGCGCCCTACGTCCTGGTCTCCGACGTGGACGAGGACGCCGTGGTGGCGCAGGCACGCAGCCAGTACGGCGAGCTCGCCCCCGAGGACGTCGCGCTGGTGCTCGCCCGCGCGAAGTGCGAGGCGGTGGCGACCCGGCTGGCCGGCGCCGAGGCCCCCGACGACGCACCGGTGGGCGCCCTGGTCCTGGGGTGCGACTCGGTCCTCGAGCTCGACGAGGAGGTGCACGGCAAGCCCGTCGACGCCGCGGAGGCGATCGCCCGGTGGCAGCGGATGCGCGGGCGCTCCGGAGTGCTCCACACGGGCCACTGGGTCATCGACGACCGCGACGAGGGCGGCACCGGGGCGACGCTCGGCGCGGTGGCCTCCACCACGGTGCACTTCGCGACGCTGTCCGACGCCGAGATCGAGGCCTACGTCGCCACCGGCGAGCCGCTGCGGGTCGCCGGCGCGTTCACGCTCGACGGCCTGGGCGGCCCCTACGTCGAGCGGATCGAGGGCGACCCGCACAACGTGGTCGGCATCAGCCTGCCGCTGCTGCGCGAGATGCTGGCCTCGCTCGACGTGCTCTGGTCCTCGCTGACCGTCTGAGCGCCACTCCCGCGGCCCGACCGGTCACCCCACCCACCACACGCAGCACACGCACCACACGCCTGCCCTCACCTCGGGCCGCGACGCCCGGCGTGCCGTGCCCACCGCACGACCGCACCGGCGCACCGCACCGCGCGACCGGGCCCCGGACCGGCGCCCGGCAGGCCACCGCGGACCGGCCGTGCGGCACCCGGGCCGGCCGTGCAGGCAGTCCCCGAACCACCCCCGCGGTAAGACGTCCGTAACCCGATGACGGTTGTGGCTGTCGGGAGGCGTGGTTATCTTTCTCGGGTCATGGGTAACCCGACCGGCGTGCGCGCACCCCAACCGTCCCCCGCTGCCTCCTCCCGGATCTCCGACCGCGAGCAGGCCGAGGGATACGTGGCGATGGTGTGCTTCAAGCACGGACCACCACGGCTGCACGGCGTCGAGCTTGAACGGACGTTGCATGACGTCGAGCACCCGACCAGGCCGGTGGACATCGCGCGACTGCGCGCGGCGCTGGGTGACCACACCCCCGCGACCGTTGACCCCGCCTCACCCCACACCCCCCTGACCCACGGCTCGCTGGTGACCGTCGAGCCGGGAGGCCAGGTCGAGATCTCCACCCCGCCGCACGCCGCGCTCGACACGGTGATCGAGCACACCCGGGCCGACTCCGCCCAGCTGGTCGACCTGCTGGGCGCCCAGGGCCTCTCCCTCGGCGGCCACGGGCTCGACCCGCACCGCCCTCCCCGGCGCATCCTCACCACCCCGCGTTACACCGCGATGGAGCAGGCCTACGTCCCGATCGGCCCCGGTGGCGCACAGATGATGTGCAGCAGCGCCAGCCTGCAGGTCTGTCTGGACGCGGGCGAGGCCACCGACATCCCCTCCCGCTGGGCCGCGGTGCACGCGCTCGGCCCCCCGCTGATCGCGCTGTTCGCCAACTCCCGCCGCCACGCCGGCGCGGACACCCGCTGGGCCTCCGCCCGGCTGCGGTCCGTCCTCGGCACCTGCCCACCCGTGACCCTGCCGCCGGCAGCGCTGGGGGACGACCCCGCCCGGGACTGGGCCCGCCTCGCGATGGAGGCACCGGTCATCTGCCTGCGCCGCGACGGGGGCTCGTGGGCCGCGCCGGCGGGGCTGTCCTTCGCGGCCTGGATCGAGGCCGGCGCCCGCGGCGAGCTGCCGGTCCCCACGACCGACGACCTCGACTACCACCTCAGCACGATGTTCCCGCCCGTCCGCCCCCGCGGCTACCTCGAGATCCGCTACCTCGACGCCCAGCCCGGCGACGACTGGGTCCACCCGTTCGTGCTCGTCTGCGCCCTGATGTCGTCGGCCTCCCTGGTCGACGCGGTCCTCGAGGTCACCGAACCCGCCCGGGACCGGTGGCTCGAAGCCGGTCGGCACGGTCTCGAGGACCCGAGGGTGCGCACGGCAGCCGCGGCCGTCGTCGACCTGGGATGTGCGGCCGTGGCCGACCTCGACCTGGCGCCGGCGACCGTGTCCGCGGTCCTCGACCGCCTGCCCCAGCTGGTCTCCACCACGAGCCGGAGGTGCTCGGCATGACCATCACTCCCCCGCTGTCCGAGCGCACCCCCGAGCAGCTGCGAGCCCACGTCGCCGAGGTGCTCACGCGCAGCCGAGAGCGAAGCACCGCGCTCACGGACGCGGTCGACGACGACGACCTCGTCCGCCAGCACTCGACCCTGATGTCGCCGCTCGTGTGGGACCTCGCCCACATCGGCAACCAGGAGGAGCTGTGGCTGGTCCGCGACGTGGGTGCCCGCGAGCCGGTCCGCCAGGACATCGACGAGCTGTACGACGCGTTCAAGCACAGCCGTGCCAGTCGTCCCTCGCTCCCCCTGCTCAGCCCGCTGGAGGCCCGCGCCTACGTCCGCGAGGTCCGCGACAAGGTCCTCGACGTCCTCGACCACGCGCCGCTGGAGGGCCGGCGGCTGCTCGAGCACGCCTTCGCCTTCGGCATGGTCGCCCAGCACGAGCAGCAGCACACCGAGACGATGCTCGCCACCCACCAGCTGCGACGGGGCGACGCCGTCCTCACGGCGTCGCCGCCCCCGCGGGCCACCGTGCGGCCCCGCGCCGCCGAGGTGCTGGTCCCCGGCGGCCCGTTCACCATGGGCACCTCCACCGAGCCGTGGGCCCTGGACAACGAGCGGCCGGCCCACCAGGTCCACGTGGACGCCGTTCGTCATCGACGTCGCCGCGGTGACCAACGCCGACTACGCGGCCTTCATCGACGCGGGCGGCTACGACGACCCGCGGTGGTGGTCCGCGCCCGGCTGGGCCCACCGCCAGGACACCGGGATCACCGCCCCCCGCTTCTGGACGCGCATCGACGGAGTCTGGTGGCACCGCCAGTTCGGGGTGCCCCAGCCGCTGGCGCTGCACCAGCCGGTGGTCCACGTCAGCTTCCACGAGGCGGAGGCCTACGCCGCCTGGGCGGGCAAGCGCCTGCCCACCGAGGCCGAGTGGGAGAAGGCCGCGCGGCACGACCCCGCCACCGGCCGCTCGCGACGCTACCCGTGGGGCGATGAGGACCCCACCCCCCAGCACGCCAACCTCGGCCAGCGGCACCTGGCCCCGGCCGAGGCAGGCGCCTACCCCGCCGGCGCCTCCCCGCTGGGCGTCCAGCAGCTCATCGGCGACGTGTGGGAGTGGACCAGCAGCGACTTCCTCCCCTATCCCGGCTTCGCCCCCTTCCCGTACGACGAGTACTCGCTCGTCTTCTTCGGCGCCGACTACAAGGTGCTGCGCGGAGGGTCGTTCGGCACCGACGCGGTCGCCTGCCGCGGCACGTTCCGCAACTGGGACTACCCCATCCGCCGCCAGATCTTCGCCGGCTTCCGGTGCGCCCGTGACCCGCGCGCCGAGGAGCTCGGCTGAGGCATGTGCCGCCACCTGGCCTACATCGGCCCCGCCGTGAGCCTGGCTGAGCTGGTGCTGGACGCACCGCACTCGCTGCTGCGGCAGTCCTACGCGCCGCGCGACATGCGCGGGGGCGGCACCGTCAACGCCGACGGGTTCGGCATCGGCTGGTTCCCCCGTGGCGAGCCCGGCGCCCCCGCCCGGCGTTACCGGCGCAGCATGCCGATGTGGACCGACGCCTCGCTGGCCGACGTCGCCGGCGAGATCCACTCCGGCGCGGTCCTCGCGGCCGTGCGCAACGCCACCGCCGGGATGCCGGTCGGTGAAGGGGCCTGCGCCCCGTTCAGTGACGGGCGCTGGTTGTTCAGCCACAACGGGCGGGTCAGCGGCTGGCCCGGGTCCGCTCGCCCTCCTGGCGTCCACCCTGCCCGTCGAGGACCTGATCACCCTCGACGCCCCCACCGACGCCGCGCTGCTGTGGGCGCTGGTCCGGCACCGGCTTCGCGCCGGAGACTGCGCGGCTGACGCCGTCGCGTCCGTGGTCACCGAGGTCGCAGCCGCCGCGCCGCAGTCCCGGCTCAACCTGCTGCTCACCGACGGCCAGACCGTCGTGGGCACGACCTGGACCCACGCCCTGTGGACCCGCCGCACCGAGGACGCGATCGCGGTCAGCTCGGAGCCGTGGGACCCCGACGACGACACCTGGGTCGAGGTCCCGGACCGCGCCATGGTCGTGGCCACCCCCCAGAGCGTTTCCACCCGTGCACTCGACGACAGAGGATGGTCATGACCACAGCAGCAGTCGATGTCTTCCACACCGCCGACGACGCCGACAAGGCGCTACGTCGCGACGCCCGGCTGGGCCTCACGGCCACACCGAAGTGGCTGCCGCCCAAGTGGTTCTACGACGCCCGCGGCAGTGAGCTGTTCGAGGACATCACCCGGCTCGAGGAGTACTACCCGACCCGCGCCGAGCGCGAGATCCTCCAGCGCTACGCCGGCGAGATCGCCTCGCGCAGCGCCGCCCACACCCTGGTCGAGCTCGGCTCCGGCTCCTCGGAGAAGACCCGCCTGCTGCTCGACGCACTGCGCTCGAACGGCACGCTGCGGCAGTTCGTCCCCCTCGACGTCTCCGAGTCGGCTCTGCGCGAGGCCGTCGAGGCCATCGCCCGCGACTACCCCGGCCTCGCCATCCACGCCGTCGTCGGGGACTTCACCGAGCACCTCTCCCGCACGCCCGGTGAGGCCCCCCGCCTCGTGGCGTTCCTCGGTGGCACGATCGGCAACCTCTTCCCGCACGAGCGGGCCACGTTCCTCACCGAGGTTCGCCAGGTGCTGGAGCCCGGCGAGTGGCTGCTGCTGGGCACCGACCTGGTCAAGGACGCCGAGACCCTCGTTCGCGCCTACGACGACCGACAGGGCGTGACCGCAGCCTTCAACCGCAACGTCCTCACCGTCCTCAACCGTGAGCTGGGCGCGGACTTCCCGGTCGAGGACTTCGAGCACCATGCCGTCTGGGACGCCCAGCACGAGTGGGTCGAGATGCGGCTACGAGCGACCCGCGCGGTCAGTGTCCGGGTCGAGGACCTCGACCTGCAGCTCTCGTTCGAGGAGGGCGAGGAGATCCGCACCGAGATCTCTTCGAAGTTCCGGCGCGAGGGAGTCGAGGCCGAGCTGTCGAACGCCGGCTTCGCCCTCGACGCGTGGTGGACGGACGCACAGGGCCGCTTCGGGCTCTCCCTGGCCCGCGCGGTCTGACCGCTGCCCACCAACACCGGGAAACGCGGTTCCGCCACGGATGCAGAAAAGCATCCGGGCATGACAGAAGAGCCCCATCCTCGCGGGGAGGATGGGGCTCTTCTGTTGAATGTTTGTCCGGCGGCGTCCTACTCTCCCACACCGTTCCCAGTGCAGTACCATCGGCGCTGAAGGGCTTAGCTTCCGGGTTCGGAATGGAGCCGGGCGTTTCCCCTTCGCTATGACCGCCGTAACCCCAGGGAGACACGATGTCGTGTTTCCGGAAACGGGTTACAACCAATAGCTGTCAGTATTGTGTTGTGGTTTTGTTTCCCGACTGTATCTCGGGAACCACACAGTGGACGCGTAGCATCTTTGTATCAAGTTATCGGCTTATTAGTACCGGTCAGCTTCACACATTGCTGTGCTTCCACATCCGGCCTATCAACCCAGTGGTCTAGCTGGGAGCCTCTCACCCTAACGGGCATGGAAACCTCATCTTGAAGCGTGCTTCCCGCTTAGATGCTTTCAGCGGTTATCACTTCCGAACGTAGCTAATCAGCGGTGCCCTTGGCAGGACAACTGACACACCAGAGGTTCGTCCATCCCGGTCCTCTCGTACTAGGGATAGCTCTTCTCAAGTTTCCTACGCGCACAGCGGATAGGGACCGAACTGTCTCACGACGTTCTAAACCCAGCTCGCGTACCGCTTTAATGGGCGAACAGCCCAACCCTTGGGACCTACTCCAGCCCCAGGATGCGACGAGCCGACATCGAGGTGCCAAACCATGCCGTCGATATGGACTCTTGGGCAAGATCAGCCTGTTATCCCCGGGGTACCTTTTATCCGTTGAGCGACGGCGCTTCCACAAGCCACCGCCGGATCACTAGTCCCGACTTTCGTCCCTGCTCGACATGTCTGTCTCACAGTCAAGCTCCCTTGTGCACTTACACTCGAAACCTGATTACCAACCAGGCTGAGGGAACCTTTGGGCGCCTCCGTTACCTTTTAGGAGGCAACCGCCCCAGTTAAACTACCCACCAGGCACTGTCCCTGATCCGGATCACGGACCGAGGTTAGATATCCAGAACGACCAGAGTGGTATTTCAACGTTGACTCCACGGACACTGGCGTGCCCGCTTCACAGTCTCCCACCTATCCTACACAAGCCGTACCGAACACCAATACCAAGCTGTAGTAAAGGTCCCGGGGTCTTTCCGTCCTGCTGCGCGTAACGAGCATCTTTACTCGTAGTGCAATTTCGCCGAGTTCGTGGTTGAGACAGTGGAGAAGTCGTTACGCCATTCGTGCAGGTCGGAACTTACCCGACAAGGAATTTCGCTACCTTAGGATGGTTATAGTTACCACCGCCGTTTACTGGCGCTTAAGTTCTCAGCTTCGCCGTGAGGCTAACCGGTCCCCTTAACGTTCCAGCACCGGGCAGGCGTCAGTCCGTATACATCGTCTTGCGACTTCGCACGGACCTGTGTTTTTAGTAAACAGTCGCTTCTCCCTGGTCTCTGCGGCCACTCACGCTCACCCAGCAAGTGGGGTCACGATCGGGGCCCCCCTTCTCCCGAAGTTACGGGGGTATTTTGCCGAGTTCCTTAACCACGATTCACTCGATCGCCTTGGTATTCTCTACCTAACCACCTGAGTCGGTTTGGGGTACGGGCGGCTCGAACCTCGCTAGAAGTTTTTCTAGGCAGCATAGGATCACCCTCTTCCCGCTAATGCGGTCACCATCAGGTCTCAGGCTTATATCAGGTGCGGATTTACCTACACCTGGCCCTACACCCTTAGACGTGGACTACCATCGCCACGCGGAGGCTACCTTCCTGCGTCACTCCATCGCTTACCTACTACGTGATCGGGTCGCGCGCTCCACACGCACCCGCTCTCCGAAGAGCAGCAAGGCACGGCTTCAGGCGCTTAGCATCACACGGTTCGGTATGGGCGGTTCTTCGCCGGTACGGGAATATCAACCCGTTGTCCATCGACTACGCCTGTCGGCCTCGCCTTAGGTCCCGACTTACCCAGGGCAGATTAGCTTGACCCTGGAACCCTTGGTTATTCGGCGGACGGGTTTCTCGCCCGTCATTCGCTACTCATGCCTGCATTCTCACTCGTGTGGCGTCCACGGCTGGATCACTCCGCCGCTTCACTCGCCACACGACGCTCCCCTACCCATCGACACGCTTGGACACCCACCACAAGGGCGGTGCCGGGCAAAGTGTCAATGCCACAGCTTCGGTGGTGTGCTTGAGCCCCGCTACATTGTCGGCGCGGAATCACTTGACCAGTGAGCTATTACGCACTCTTTAAAGGGTGGCTGCTTCTAAGCCAACCTCCTGGTTGTCACAGCAACTCCACATCCTTTCCCACTTAGCACACGCTTAGGGACCTTAGATGGTGGTCTGGGCTGTTTCCCTCTCGACTACGGAGCTTATCCCCCGCAGTCTCACTGCCACGCTCTGGCTTACCGGCATTCGGAGTTTGGCTGACGTCAGTAACCTGGTGAGGCCCATTAGCCATCCAGTAGCTCTACCTCCGGTAAGAAACACGTGACGCTGCACCTAAATGCATTTCGGGGAGAACCAGCTATCACGGAGTTTGATTGGCCTTTCACCCCTACCCACAGCTCATCCCCTCAGTTTTCAACCTAAGTGGGTTCGGTCCTCCACGCGGTCTTACCCGCGCTTCAACCTGGCCATGGGTAGATCACTCCGCTTCGGGTCTAGACCCAGCGACTCAATCGCCCTGTTCGGACTCGCTTTCGCTACGGCTTCCCCACACGGGTTAACCTCGCCACTGAGCACTAACTCGCAGGCTCATTCTTCAAAAGGCACGCTGTCACCCCACAAGGAGGCTCCAACGGATTGTAGGCACACGGTTTCAGGATCTATTTCACTCCCCTCCCGGGGTACTTTTCACCTTTCCCTCACGGTACTTGTCCGCTATCGGTCACCAGGGAATATTTAGGCTTAGCGGGTGGTCCCGCCAGATTCACACGGGATTTCTCGGGCCCCGTGCTACTTGGGATACTTCTCAGGAGTTCAACACATTTCGTCTACGGGGGTCGCACCCTCTGTGCCGGACCTTTCAATGTCCTTCGACTATGCGCTGAATTTCTGACTCCTTGCCCTCGTGGTAGAGAGGGCCGAAAAGTCCCACGACCCCGGACATGCAACGCCTACCAGCTATCACACATGCCCGGTTTAGCCTCTTCCGCTTTCGCTCGCCACTACTCACGGAATCGCGGTTGCTTTCTCTTCCTGTGGGTACTGAGATGTTTCACTTCCCCACGTTCCCTCCACCTACCCTATGTGTTCAGGTAGGGGTGACTGGACTTGCCTCCAGCCGGGTTTCCCCATTCGGAAATCCACGGATCACAGTCTGGTTATCGACTCCCCGTGGCTTATCGCAGATTCCTACGTCCTTCTTCGGTTCCTGGTGCCAAGGCATCCACCGTGTGCCCTTAAAAACTTGGCCACAAAGATGCTCGCGTCCACTGTGTAGTTCTCAACATACAGGCGGCGACCCGATCCGAACCGGCACCCACACCCACGCGATGCGGGATGCGGTATGACCAGGACCAGGCCCCGACCAGACCCCCCCACCAGCACCCGGCCACCCCCGAAGAGGTGAGCCGGGCCGCCGGTGGCGGAGACGGTCATGAAGGTACCGAAGCTTGCGCCCGACCCCTCAGGACCCAACAACGTGCCAGGCACCCCCACACCCACCCCGGCCCACGGTCCACGACCACCCCCACCCGAGGGCGAGGAGGTCAGTACTGGTGAGCCGGCACGAGGTGACGGCGCCAAATCGATGTTCCACCCGTGAGCAACCCCCACAGGACGATCGCCTGTGACGGGGCCACCTGGACACCCGAACCCTCGACCACCCACCCCAAGGGGCGACGCGGACGAAGCGGGTGCCAGTGCTCCTTAGAAAGGAGGTGATCCAGCCGCACCTTCCGGTACGGCTACCTTGTTACGACTTAGTCCCAATCGCCAGTCCCACCTTCGACGGCTCCTCCTCTTGCGAGTTAGGCCACCGGCTTCGGGTGTTACCGACTTTCGTGACTTGACGGGCGGTGTGTACAAGGCCCGGGAACGTATTCACCGCAGCGTTGCTGATCTGCGATTACTAGCGACTCCGACTTCATGGGGTCGAGTTGCAGACCCCAATCCGAACTGAGACCAGTTTTTTGGGATTCGCTCCACCTTGCGGTCTCGCAGCCCTTTGTACTGGCCATTGTAGCATGCGTGAAGCCCAAGACATAAGGGGCATGATGATTTGACGTCATCCCCACCTTCCTCCGAGTTGACCCCGGCAGTCTCCTATGAGTCCCCACCATCACGTGCTGGCAACATAGAACGAGGGTTGCGCTCGTTGCGGGACTTAACCCAACATCTCACGACACGAGCTGACGACAACCATGCACCACCTGTATACCGACCTTGCGGGGAGCACATCTCTGCACTTTTCCGGTATATGTCAAGCCTTGGTAAGGTTCTTCGCGTTGCATCGAATTAATCCGCATGCTCCGCCGCTTGTGCGGGCCCCCGTCAATTCCTTTGAGTTTTAGCCTTGCGGCCGTACTCCCCAGGCGGGGAACTTAATGCGTTAGCTGCGGCACGGACCTCGTGGAATGAGGCCCACACCTAGTTCCCAACGTTTACGGCATGGACTACCAGGGTATCTAATCCTGTTCGCTCCCCATGCTTTCGCTTCTCAGCGTCAGTAGTGGCCCAGAGACCTGCCTTCGCCATCGGTGTTCCTCCTGATATCTGCGCATTTCACCGCTACACCAGGAATTCCAGTCTCCCCTACCACACTCTAGTCTGCCCGTACCCACTGCAAGCTCAAGGTTGAGCCTTGAGATTTCACAGCAGACGCGACAAACCGCCTACAAGCTCTTTACGCCCAATAATTCCGGACAACGCTCGCACCCTACGTATTACCGCGGCTGCTGGCACGTAGTTAGCCGGTGCTTCTTCTGCAGGTACCGTCACTTTCGCTTCTTCCCTGCTGAAAGAGGTTTACAACCCGAAGGCCTTAATCCCTCACGCGGCGTCGCTGCATCAGGCTTTCGCCCATTGTGCAATATTCCCCACTGCTGCCTCCCGTAGGAGTCTGGGCCGTGTCTCAGTCCCAGTGTGGCCGGTCGCCCTCTCAGGCCGGCTACCCGTCGTCGCCTTGGTGAGCCATTACCTCACCAACAAGCTGATAGGCCGCGAGTCCATCCTCCACCGAAAAACTTTCCACACCATACCCATGCGGGTTGGCGTCATATCCGGTATTAGCCCCGGTTTCCCGGAGTTATCCCAGAGTGGAGGGCAGGTTACTCACGTGTTACTCACCCGTTCGCCACTGATCACCAGGTACAAGTACCCGGATCACCGTTCGACTTGCATGTGTTAAGCACGCCGCCAGCGTTCGTCCTGAGCCAGGATCAAACTCTCCGTAGATGTCTTGCCCACCAACCCCAAAAGGCGGCGGAAAAACAAACCCCGAAGGGTAACTGATACTGGCTGAAACAGAACCAAGCCCGCTGGACTTGAATTCAATATCAACCAAAGGAAAATTCGCGGTCAACAAACACCAACCCACCCCCAAACGGGAATGAACCAGGGCCGAAGACCAACGAGGTTAATTGGCATCGATTTTTGGCACGCTGTTGAGTTCTCAAGTGTCGGACGCGCACCCTCACGCGGCTCTCGCCGTGCTCCGGGGCAACCGTTCTAACTTACCTCAGCCCACCAGGCCCGTCAAATCCTTGGCCACCGTGACGGTGACTTCGGGTCCTGCGGGGCTTGGCTTGTTGGGCCGTGGAGAAGATTAGCAGGGATCTGGAGGTGTCTCGACCGGCCAGCCCCGCACACCGCCACCCTGTGCCCAGAAATGGCGAATGTGCCTGCGGCACAAGGGTTCTGACCGTGAGGTGGCGCCGCTCACAGCCCGCCTGCCTGCCGCAGACACCGCCTGGCGGTGCCTGCCGGCGTGCTCCGACGGGGCCTCCTAGACGGGCGGCACGCCGCGCCGGCGCTCGCTGAACGCGCGGTCCCGGCGCGCGGCGTAGCGGAGGCGGTGCAGCAGCTCCGTGCGCAGCTCGTCCGCCTCGACGATGCCGTCCAGCACGAGGTCGGCGACCAGGCGCTCGAGGTCGACGTCCTCCTCGTACTCGCGCCGGCGGTCCTGGACGAACTGCTCCCGCTCCTCGAGGTCGGCGATCTCGTTGATCTTGTTCGCGTAGACCGCGTTGACCGCCGCCTCCGGACCCATCACGGCGATGCGCGCCGTCGGCAGCGCCAGGGTGGCGTCCGGGCCGAAGCCGGGGCCGGCCATCGCGTAGAGCCCCGCGCCGTAGGCCTTGCGCACGATGACCGAGAACTGCGGCACCGTGGCCTCGGAGACGGCGGTGATCATCTTGGCTCCGTGCCGGATGATGCCTCCGCGCTCGACCTCCGAGCCGATCATGAACCCCGGCACGTCGGCCAGGTAGACCAGCGGGATCGAGAACGCGTCGCACAGCCAGATGAACCGGGCGGCCTTGTCGGCGCTGTCGGCGAAGAGCACACCCCCCTTGACCGCGGAGTTGTTGGCCACGATGCCGACGGTCTCGCCGCCCATCCGCCCGAAGCCGGTGACCAGCTCGGCGGCGAACAGCGGCTTGATCTCGAAGAACGAGTCGTCGTCCAGCAGGCCGTCGATCACCTCGTGGATGTCGAACGGCTGGCTCTCGATCTCGGGGACGGTGCTGCGGGTCAGCGGCGCCGACGGCTCCTCCGGCACGTAGGACGGTGACTCGGTGCGCCAGCTCGAGGGCAGGTAGGAGAAGTACAGCTTGGCCAGCTCGATCGCGTCGGGGTCGTCGGTGGCCAGCAGGTCGCCGCAGCCGGAGACGGTGCAGTGCATCCGGGCGCCGCCCATGTCCTCCAGGGACACCGTCTCCCCCACCACCATCTCCGCCATGCGGGGGCTGCCGAGGTACATGGAGGCGTTGCCGTCGACCATGATCACGATGTCGGTGAACGCCGGGATGTAGGCCCCGCCGGCCGCCGACGGCCCGAACAGGCAGCAGATCTGCGGCACCTTGCCCGACAGCGCCACCTGGTTGTGGAAGATCCGCCCGGCGCCGCGGCGCCCCGGGAACAGCTCGACCTGGTCGGTGATCCGCGCGCCGGCGGAGTCGACGAACCAGAAGATCGGCAGCTCCTCGCGCAGCGCCATCTCCGTGGCCCGCACGATCTTCTCCACCGTGCGGGCGCCCCACGAGCCGGCCTTGACGGTCGGGTCGTTGGCGACGACGATCGCCGGCCGGCCGTCGACGGTGCCGCGGCCGGTGACGACGCCGTCGGCCGGGCAGCCCGGGGGCCATCGCGTTGGCGTAGCGGCCGTCCTCGACGAACGACCCCTCGTCGAACAGCAGGGCGATCCGCTCGCGGACGTACAGCTTGTGCTGCGCGGCGAGCTTCGCGGCCGCCTTCGCCGGCGGCGCCGCCGACGCCGCGTGGGCGGCGTTGAGGCGGCGTCGTACGTCGGCCACCCGCGGGTCGCCGCCCTCGGTGGGTCCGGCGAACGGCGCCGGGGAGGAGGTGCCTTGCTGCTGGTCGGTCATGGGGGCGGGCTCCGTGGTCGTCGGGTGGTGGGCGGGCGGTGCCGGGTCAGGCGCTGGGCAGGCCGAGGCCGCGGGCGATGACCATGCGCTGCACCTCGCTGGTGCCCTCGCCGATCTCGAGGATCTTGGCGTCACGGTAGAACCGGGCGACGGGGTACTCCTCCATGAAGCCGTTGCCGCCGAAGACCTGCGTGGCGATGCGGGTCGCCGAGACGGCCGCCTCGGTGGAGTAGAGCTTGCAGACGGCCGCGGCCTGCTTGACCTCCGCGACCGAGCGGCGGCCGGCGTGGAGCTCGTCCTTGAGCCAGGCGGCCTTGTAGGTGAGCGTGCGGGCGGCCTCGACCATGACGGCGAGGTCGGCGATCTGGAAGGACACGCCCTGGTTGGCGCCGATCGGCCGACCGAACGCGATCCGGGTCCTGGCGTAGTCGGTCGAGGCCTCGAGGCACGCCTGGGCCAGGCCGACGGCGAGCGCGCTGATCGCGATCCGGCCGTCGTCCAGGGTCTTGAGGAACTGCTTGAAGCCGTCGCCCTGCCGGCCGAGCAGGTGGTCGGCCGGCACGCGGCAGTCGCTGAAGGACAGGCCGTGGGTGTCGGAGGCGTGCCAGCCGAGCTTGTCGTAGGCGGTCTCGACCGTGAACCCGGGAGTGCCCGCAGGGACCATGATCGCGCTGATCTGCGGCGAGCCGTCCTCGTTCTGCCCGGTGCGCGCCGTCACCGTGACCACGGACGTGATGTCGGTGCCGCTGTTGGTGATGAAGGCCTTGGCGCCGTTGACGACCCACTCGTCGCCGTCCAGCCGCGCCTTGGTGCGGGTCGCGCCCGCGTCGGACCCGGCCTCGGGCTCGGTCAGGCCGAACGCCGCGAGCGCCCGCCCGGCGACGAGGTCGGGCAGCCAGCGCTCCTTCTGCTCCTGGGTGCCGTAGGTGAGGATCGGGTTGATCCCCAGGCCGACGCCCGCCGACAGCGTGATGCCGACCGACTGGTCGACCCGGCCGAGCTCCTCGATCGCGACGCAGAGGGAGGTGAAGTCGGACTCGGCGCCGCCGAACTCCTCCGGCACGACCATGCCGAACAGCCCGAGGTCGCCCATCTTGGGGACGAGGTCGACCGGGAAGTGGTGCTCCCGGTCCCAGGCGGCGACGTGCGGGGCGACCTCCGCCTCGGCGAAGTCGCGCACCAGGGTGCGGAACTCCTCGTGGTCCTTGCTGAGCTCGAACATGGTCTGGCCCTTCGTGGTCGCCGAGGATCGCCCGACGTTGCTTGACGTTGACGTAAACGTAAAGCACGATGGGCGCCGTGACAACCCCGTCCCAGGCCCCCTCCCCCGCTGCCCGCACCGACGCCGGTGGGGCGGCGCTGCCCGGGAGCACCTGGACGATCGCCGAGGTCGCCGAGCAGTTCGGCATCACCCACCGGACCGTGCGCCACTACGAGGACCTGGGCCTGATCGCGCCCGAGCGCCGCGGCACCACGCGGGTCTACCACCGCCGCGACCGGACGCGGCTGAACCTCATCCTGCGCGGCAAGCGGCTCGGGTTCCCGCTCGAGGAGATCCGCACGATCATCGACATGTACGACGAGCAGCCGGGCGAGGCGGGTCAGCTGCACCTACCTGCTCGGCCAGATCGGGGACCGGCGCGCCGAGCTGGAGCGCCGCCGGCAGGACATCGAGGACTCCCTCACCGAGCTCGCCGACCTCGAGCGCCGCTGCGAGGACGACCTGCGCGCCCTGCGCTGACGCCGTCCGGAGCACCCCCTCAGGGGACGGTGACACCGATCTCGGCGCGGACGGCGTACAGCTCGGGGAAGAAGGTGAGCTCGAGCGCGCGGCGCAGGAACGGCACGCCGCTGGAGCCGCCGGTGCCGCGCTTGGAGCCGATCGTCCGCTCGACCGTCTTGAGGTGGCGGAACCGCCAGAGCTGGAAGTTGTCCTCGAGGTCGACCAGCTCCTCGCACGCCTCGTACAGCGTCCAGAGCTCGTGGGAGTGCTCGTAGATGTGGGTGAAGGTCGGCACCAGCTCGGCGTTGAACGTGTGCGCCTTGGTCCAGTCGCGGTCGAGCAGCTCGGCCGGCACGTGCGAGGCCCTGCCGGTGCAGGTAGGCCAGGAACTCGTCGTAGACGCCCGGCCGTGCAGCAGCTCGCTCAGCACCGCCTGTGCCGCGGGGTCGTGGTCGAACACCTGCAGCATGTCGGCGTTCTTGTTGCCGAGGATGAACTCCACCGCGCGGTACTGCCAGGACTGGAACCCCGAGGAGGTGGAGAGGAACCCGCGGAACTCGGCGTACTCGGTCGGCGTGAGCGTGGCCAGGACCGACCACTGCTCGGTCAGGGTCCGCTGGATGTGCTTGACCCGGGCCAGCCGCTTCAGGGCGGGGGCGAGGTCGTCGGCCCGCAGCAGGTCGCGGGCGGAGCGCAGCTCGTGCAGGACCAGCTTGAGCCAGAGCTCGGTGGTCTGGTGCTGGATGATGAAGAGCAGCTCGTCGTGCTGCGGCGGCACGCTCAGGGTGTGCTGGGCGCCCAGGACCTGGTCCAGCGCCAGGTACTCGCCGTAGGACAGGCTGCTGGAGAAGTCGCGGCGCACCCCGGACTCGAGCGGTCGGGTGTTGTCGTCGTTGGCGGTCACGGCCGCATCCTCTCGCATCCCGACGTGCCGGGGTGGCACGTCGGGACGCGCGCCGAGGTCAGGCGCCGAGGTCAGGCGCCGACGTCGAAGGTGTCGGGGTCGGGGCCGGTGCGCTCGTCGCGGTTCAGGCCCTCGATCGCGGCGAGGTCGGCCGGCTCGAGCTCGAAGTCGAAGATCGCGAAGTTCTCGGCGATCCGCGAGGGCGTCACGGACTTGGGGATGACGACGTTGCCGAGCTGCAGGTGCCAGCGCAGGATGACCTGGGCCGGGGTGCGGGAGAGGCGCTGAGCGATCCCGGTGATGACCGGGTCGGCGAGCAGGTCGCCGCCGGAGGCCAGCGGGCTCCAGTCCTCGGTGACGACGCCGTGCTGGGCGTGGAAGGCACGCAGCTCGGCCTGCTGCAGCCGCGGGTGCAGCTCGATCTGGTTGAGCGCCGGCAGCTCGCCGGTCTCGTCGAGCAGCCGCTGCAGGTGGGCCGGCTGGAAGTTGCAGACACCGGCGGCGCGGATGCGGCCCTGGGAGCGCAGCTCGAGCAGCGCGCGCCACGTGTCGACGTACGCGTCCTTGGACGGCACGGGCCAGTGGATGAGGTAGAGGTCGACGACCTCCTGGCCGAGGCGCTTGGCGGACGCGTCGAAGGCGCGCAGCGTGGACGTCGTAGCCCTGCTCGTCGTTCCAGACCTTGGTGGTCAGGAAGATCTCCTCGCGCGGGACGTCGGTGCGGGCGAGGGCCCGGCCGACGCCGTCCTCGTTCTGGTAGGCCGCTGCGGTGTCGATGCTGCGGTAGCCGACCTCGAGAGCGGTGGCCACGGCATCGGTCACCTCGGCGTCCGGGACCTGCCAGACGCCGAAGCCGAGCTGCGGGATGTCGATGGTGGTGGTGCCTGCGGACAGGGACACGTTCGGTACCGAAGTCATGCCCCGAGCGTAGGCATCCACCGGGGCGGAGGTCATCCCGGTGGCCCCTGCGTCACGCGCTAGGCTCCGCTGCCATGGCTCCCATCAGCACAGTGTTGATCGCAAACCGCGGCGAGATCGCCGTCCGGATCGCCCGGGCGTGCAAGGACAGCGGCGTGCGGTCGGTGGCCGTGTACGCCGACCCGGACCGCGACGCCCTGCACGTGAAGGTGGCCGACGAGGCCTACGCGCTGGGTGGGTCCACCCCCGGCGACAGCTACCTGGCGGTCGAGAAGCTGCTCGACGTCGCCCGCCGCAGCGGCGCCGACGCGGTGCACCCCGGCTACGGCTTCCTGGCCGAGAACGCCTCGTTCGCCCAGGCCGTGATCGACGCCGGGCTGACCTGGATCGGGCCCTCCCCCGAGGCGATCGACGCCCTCGGCGACAAGGTCAAGGCCCGCCACATCGCGGCGCGCGCGAACGCGCCCCTGGTGCCCGGAACCCCCGACCCGGTCGTGGACGCCGACGAGATCGTCGCCTTCGCGACCGAGCACGGCCTGCCGGTGGCGATCAAGGCGGCGTACGGCGGCGGCGGGCGCGGCCTGAAGGTCGCCCGCACGCTGGAGGAGATCCCCGAGCTGTTCGAGTCGGCGACCCGCGAGGCCGTCGCGGCGTTCGGGCGCGGCGAGTGCTTCGTCGAGCGCTACCTCGACCAGCCGCGCCACGTCGAGACCCAGTGCCTGGCCGACCTGCACGGCAACGTCGTCGTGGTCTCCACCCGCGACTGCTCGCTGCAGCGCCGGCACCAGAAGCTGGTCGAGGAGGCGCCCGCGCCGTTCCTCAGCGACGAGCAGAACGCCGAGCTGGTCCGCGCCTCCAAGGCGATCCTCACCGAGGCGTCGTACGCCGGCGCGGGCACCTGCGAGTTCCTCGTCGGGCAGGACGGCACCATCTCGTTCCTCGAGGTGAACACCCGCCTGCAGGTCGAGCACCCGGTCACCGAGGAGGTCACCGGCATCGACCTGGTCCGCGAGCAGCTGCGGATCGCCGAGGGCCAGGAGCTCGGCTACACCGACCCGGTGGCGGTCGGGCACTCGATCGAGTTCCGGATCAACGGCGAGGACCCGGGCCGGGGCTTCCTGCCCGCACCGGGCGTCGTGACCGTCTTCCGCCCCCCGTCGGGTCCGGGCGTGCGGCTGGACTCCGGGGTGGAGTCCGGCGACGTCATCGGCGGCGCGTTCGACTCGATGCTGGCCAAGCTCATCGTCACCGGCCGGGACCGCCAGCAGGCGCTGGAGCGGGCGCGCCGGGCCCTCGCCGAGTTCGTCGTCGAGGGCATGCCCACGGTGCTGCCCTTCCACCGTGCCGTCGTGAGCGACGAGGCCTTCGCCCCGGCCGACCCGCAGCAGCCGTTCAGCGTGCACACCCGCTGGATCGAGACCGAGTTCGAGAACACCATCGCCGCCGTACGCCGGGCCGGTCGCCGAGGTGCCCGAGGCCGCCGGCGAGCGGCAGAGCGTCGTGGTCGAGGTCGGCGGCAAGCGGCTCGAGGTCGTCCTGCCGGGCGGCCTGTCGCTGGGCGGTGGCACCGCCGTCCGCAAGAAGGCGCCCAAGCGCTCGAGCGGCGCCCGTTCCGGTGCCGCGGTCTCGGGGAGCACGCTGACCGCCCCCATGCAGGGCACGATCGTCAAGATCGCCGTCGAGGAGGGTCAGCAGGTCGAGATGGGCGAGCTGGTCGTCGTGCTCGAGGCGATGAAGATGGAGCAGCCGATCACCGCCCACAAGGCGGGCATCGTCACCGGCCTCAAGGCGACCGTCGGCCTGACCGTCACCAACGGCGCGGTCATCGCCGACATCCAGGACGCCGACTGACCGACCTCCGGGCGCCACCGCCCCGGCGCGGCCCGGACCCCGGTCGTCGTACCGGCCGGGCTCAGGAACCGGGCGCCGGCCCCGGCTCGGGCAGCGGCGTGGGCTCAGGGCCGGGCACCGGCTCGTCGGGGGTCGGCGTCGGCGGGATCGGCTCGGGCGGTCCCGGCGTGGGGATGGGCTCCGGCGGTGGCGGCCCGGGGGTCGGCGGCGGCGTCGGCTCGGGCACCGGTGTCGGGATCACGGCTGCTGGGCTCATCACGCGGCTCCCCACGGTGGGCGACGCCCGCACCGCGGGATCCGGTCGGCGGGCGGTGTCGGCGGCTCGGACGGCCGACGTCCTCGACCCTACCCACGGCGAGGTCGGGCGCAACCGGCCGTGGCCGCGGTCAGCCGGCGGACGCACGGCGGACCGCGGCGGTCAGTCCAGCGAGTGAAGCCGCCGGGCCGCCTCGGCGATCGAGCCCGACATCGACGGGTAGACCGTGATCGTGTTGGCCACCTGGTCGACGGTGAGGCGGTGCTGGACCGCGAGGGCCACCGGGAAGATCAGCTCGGAGGCGCGCGGGGCGACCACCACCCCGCCGATGACGATGTTGCTGCCGTTGCGGGCGAAGAGCTTGACGAACCCGTCCTGCATGTTCTGCATCTTGGCCCGCGGGTTGGTGGCCAGCGGCAGCATCACCGCGCGAGCCTCGGTGCCGGCCTCGTCGACGTCGCGCTGGGTGGCACCGACCGTGGCGATCTCGGGGTCGGTGAAGATGTTGGCGCTGACCCCCCGCAGGTTCAGCGGGGCCACCGCGTCGCCGAGCGCGTGCCACATGGCGACCCGGCCCTGCATCGCCGCGACGGACGCCAGGGGCAGCACGCCGGTGCAGTCGCCGGCCGCGTAGATGCCGGGGACGGACGTCCGTGAGACGCGGTCGACCTGGACGTGGCCGCCGGGGCCCAGGGCGACCCCCGCCTCGGCCAGGCCGAGGCCCGCGGTCTGCGGGATGGAGCCGACGGCCAGCAGGACGTGCGAGCCGGTGACCTCGCGGCCGTCCTCCAGCCGCACCAGGACGCCGTCGCCGACCCGCTCGGCCGAGGCCGCCCGGGAGCGGTTCATCACCTGCATGCCGCGTCGGCGGAAGACGTTCTCGATGACGGTCGCCGCGTCGGCGTCCTCGCCGGGCAGCACCCGGTCGCGCGAGGAGACCAGCACGACCTCGCTGCCGAGGCCGAGGTAGGCGTGGGCCAGCTCGGCGCCGGTGACGCCCGAGCCGACGACGATGAGCTTCTCGGGCAGCTCCTGCAGGTCGTAGATCTGCTGCCAGGTGAGGATGCGCTCGCCATCGGGCATCGCCGAGGCCATGGTCCGGGGCGTCGCGCCGGTGGCCACCAGGATGACGTCCGCCGCGAGCTCCTCGGTCTCGCCGGTGGCGCACTCCAGCTGCACCCGCCCGGGCGCGACCACCCGGCCCACCCCGCGGCAGACCCGCACCCCGTCGGCCTCGAGCCGGGTCTGGATGTCGTGGCTCTGGGCCGAGGCGAGACCCAGCACGCGGGCGTTGACCGCCTTGAGGTCGGCGGAGGCGGCGTGGTCGGGCGAGGCACCCTGGATGCTCACGCCCATGCCGCCGGCCACCTCGAACCGGGTCATGAAGTCGGAGGTGGAGATGAGGGTCTTGCTGGGCACGCAGTCGGTGAGGACGGCCGCGCCGCCGACGCCGTCACGGTCCACGACGGTGACCGTGGCGCCGAGCTGCGCGGCGACCAGAGCTGCCTCGTAGCCACCGGGGCCACCACCGAGGACGACGACGGACGTATGGCGATCAGTCACAGGCGCTATCCAACCACTGGTGCCCCCGCACACCTATCCGCGGCCGGCCGTCCACCCGCCGGACCTCGTCCGTTCATGCCGAACCGTGATGCTCGGACCCGCCCCGGCCAGCGGCCCCAGGGCATAGCCTGCGGCGGACGGGCACCCGGGATCCGCAGTGACACTGGAGGTTTGCGTGAACAGAAGATCTCATCGACGGGTCGGTGCGGCCGCACTCGCCGCCGCCACGCTGGTCGGCATCGCCGCCTGTTCCCCCCCGAGCCAAGACCTCCGGCCGACTCCGGCGGCTCCGGCGGGACCGCGGACAAGGCCGGTACGGCGACGTCCGCCGCCGCCCTCGGCGGGATGGACGCGCTGGTCGCCGCGGCCAAGAAGGAGGGCACGCTCAACGTCATCGCCCTGCCGCCGGACTGGGCGAACTACGGCGAGGTGATCAAGGCGTTCCAGGCCAAGTACGGGCTCAAGGTGGACAGCGCCCAGCCCGACGCCTCCAGCGCGGACGAGATCACCGCGGCCAAGAACCTCAAGGGCCAGTCCAAGGCGCCGGACGTCTTCGACCTCAGCGCGGCGGTCGCGACCGCCAACACGAGCATGTTCGCGCCGTACCAGTCGGCGAAGTTCGGCGAGGTGCCGGCGAAGCTCAAGGACGCCGAACGGCACCTGGGTCAACGACTACGGCGGCTTCATGAGCATCGGCTACGACGCCAAGCTGCCGGCGGTCGACCACCGTCTCCGACCTGCTCAAGCCGCAGTTCAAGGGCAAGGTGGCCCTCAACGGCGACCCCACCAAGGCCGGCGCAGGCTTCAGCGGGGTCGTGATGGCGGCGATCGCGCAGGGCGGGTCCCCCGACGACATCAGCAAGGGCGTGGACTTCTTCTCGCAGCTGAAGGCCGCCGGCAACTTCCTGCCGGTCGACCCGACGCCGGCCACGATCGAGTCCGGCCAGACGCCGGTCGTCATCGACTGGGACTACCTCAACGTCGCGCAGGGCGCCAAGCTCAAGGGCAAGGTCGACTGGAAGACGGTCGTCCCGCCGAACGCCGCGGTCGGCGGCTACTACGTGCAGGCCATCAACAAGGACGCCCCGCACCCGGCGGCCGCCCGCCTGTGGCAGGAGTTCCTGTACTCCGACGAGGGCCAGAACCTCTGGCTCAAGGGCGGCGCGCGACCGGTGCGCGAGGAGGCCATGGTCAAGGCGGGCACGATCGACAAGGCGGCGCACGCTGCCCTGCCCAAGACGGAGGGCACGCCCGTCCTGCTCACCCAGGCCCAGACCGACAAGGCGGCCGAGTACCTCAAGGTCAACTGGGCCAAGGCCATTGGCTGACCTGACCGCGCCAGCCACCACAGCGGCGCCCGGCCGGTCGACGTCCCGTCGGCCGTCCGGCGCGCTGCTGGGGGTGCTGCCGTTCTTCGGCTACACCGCCATCTTCCTGGTCACCCCGACGCTCGTCGTGGTGGTCGGCGCGTTCCTGGACGGCGGCAACCAGCCCACCCTCGGCAACATCTCGGCCCTCGCCCAGCCGCAGGTGGTCTCGGCCTTCGTCAACTCCGTCATCCTCTCGGCCGTCACCGCCGTCCTCGGCGCGGTGTTCGGCGCGCCTGCTGTCCTACGCCGTGGCCACCGGCCGCCCGGGCGGCCTGCTCCGGCGGGTGATGACGGCCGTCTGCGGCGTGCTGGCCCAGTTCGGCGGTGTGACACTGGCGTTCGCCTTCGTGGCCACCGTGGGCATCCAGGGGTTCGTGACGATCTGGCTGCAGAAGGTCGGCATCGACCTGGCCGGCAGCACGTGGCTGTTCGAGCCCACCCGGGGACTCGTGCTCGTCTACACCTACTTCCAGATCCCGCTGATGCTCATCGTCTTCCTCCCCGCCGTGGACGGCCTGCGGTCGCAGTGGCGGGAGGCGGCCGAGACGCTCGGCGGGAGCACCTGGGACTACTGGCGGCACGTGGCCGGCCCGATCCTCGCGCCGTCGTTCATCGGTGCGCTGCTGCTGCTGTTCACCAACGCGTTCAGCGCCTACGCCACCGCCGCGGCGCTCGTCTCCCAGGGCTCACCGATCATCCCGCTGCAGATCGGCGGCGCCCTCAGCTCGGAGGTGCTGCTCGGCCAGGAGAACGTCGGCAAGGCCATGGCCCTGGGCATGGTCGTCATCGTGGCCGTCGTCATGACCCTCTACACCGTGCTCGAGCGGCGTACGACGCGGTGGCTGGGCCGATGAGCCTGCAGGCGTCACGACGGCGCCGCCAGGCCCTGTTCCGGCACGTCGTGGTGGGGGTCATCGGTCTCTTCTTCGCGCTGCCGCTGGTGGCCATGCTGGAGTTCACCACCCGGGCGCCCGGCGGCGGCCGCTCCCTCGACACCTGGGCGACGCTGCTGGATGTCGGCGCGGTCGAGCGCGACTACCCCGAGCTGATGACCGGCCTGATCGCCTCGGCCGGCCTGGCCGTGCTCACCGTCGCCATCATGCTGCTGCTGCTCGTCCCGACGATGACGTGGGTGCGCCTGCGGCTGCCCGGCCTGCGCCGCACGGTCGAGTTCATCTGCCTGCTCCCGCTGACGATCCCGGCGATCGTGCTGGTGGTCGGCCTCGCCCCCGTCTACGCCTGGGTGACCTACTTCTTCGGGGAGTCCTCCGTCTGGCTGTGCTTCGCGTACGTCGTGCTGGTGCTGCCCTACGCCTACCGCGCGCTCGACGCCGGGCTCAGCGCCATCGACGTCAGGACCCTGGCCGAGGCGGCCCGGTCGCTCGGCGCGAGCTGGTTCACCGTGATGTGGCGGGTCATCCTGCCCAACATCCGCACGGCGGTGCTGCTCTCGGCGTTCCTGTCCGTGGCGCTGGTCCTCGGCGAGTTCACCATCGCCAGCCTGCTCAACCGCGACAACCTCCAGGTGGCGATCAACCTGCTCGGCAAGCGCGACGCCTCGATCTCGATCGCCGTCTCGTTCGCCGCGCTGCTCGTCGCGTTCCTCGTGCTGTTCGCCATGTCGTTCGTCGGCAACGGCCGTCGCGCCCGTCGCTCCAAGGAGAGCTGAGATGTCCACCCTCGCCCCCGTCCGCGACACCGCCCCCACCCGAGGGGTCGGCGTCCGGCTGACCGACCTGCGTCGCAGCTACGGCACCGTGCGCGCCCTCGACGGCCTCACGCTCTCGATCGAGCCGGGCGAGCTGGTCGCCCTGCTCGGCCCCTCGGGCTGCGGCAAGACCACCGCCCTGCGGCTGCTCGCCGGCCTCGAGGACGCCGACGGGGGTCGCGTCGAGGTGGGCGGCCGGGACATCACCCGGGTCCCCACCAACAAGCGCGACATGGGGATGGTGTTCCAGGCCTACAGCCTGTTCCCGCACATGACCGCGCGGCAGAACGTCGAGTTCGGGCTCCAGCTGCGCGGTGTCGCGAGCGCGAAGCGGCGGGCCCGTGCCACCGAGATGCTCGAGCTGGTCGGGCTCGAGACGCAGGCGGACCGCTACGCCCACCAGCTCTCCGGCGGGCAGCAGCAACGGGTCGCCCTGGCGCGGGCCCTCGCCATCCAGCCCCAGGTGCTGCTGCTGGACGAGCCGCTCTCGGCCCTGGACGCCAAGGTCCGCGTGCAGCTGCGCGAGGAGATCCGCCGGATCCAGCTCGAGGTCGGGCACGACGACGCTGTTCGTCACCCACGACCAGGAGGAGGCGCTGGCCGTCGCGGACCGGGTCGGCGTCATGAGGGCCGGCAACCTCGAGCAGCTGGCGCCGCCGCAGGAGCTGTACGCGCGCCCCTCCACGGCGTTCGTCGCCGACTTCGTCGGCCTGACCAACCGGCTGGCGGCCACGGTCGAGTCGGGTCAGGCGCACGTGCTCGGGGCGAGCGTGCCGCTGCTGCCCGGGTCGGCTCCCTCCGGCGCCGCGGTCGTGCTGATCCGGCCCGAGGCGCTGGTGGTGCGGGAGGACCCGCGCGGCTCCGCCACCGTCGTGACGGCCAGCTTCCTCGGGGCGCTCGGGCGGGTGACCGTGCTGACCGACGCCGGCGAGACGGTGATCGCGCAGATCGACAACGCCGCGGTGGCCGGGTTCGCGCCCGGCGACCGGGTGAGCGTCACGCCCCGCGCCGACGCCGCCCTGGCGGTCTCGGCCGGCTGACCGGGCCGGCGAGCGGCGGTCCCTCTGGCCCGCCGGCGGCCCCGCTAGGCTGCGGCGCGTGACTGAGACGAGCCCGACCGCAGGCACCCTGGACGACCCGGCGGCCGACCCCTTCGAGATCGCCCGGCAGGCCGCCGCCGTCATCGCCGAGCGCAGCGGGTCACCGCGCCACGACGTCGCGCTCGTGCTCGGCTCCGGGTGGGGCCAGACCGGCGACCTCATCGGCGAGACGCTGGCCACCATCGACAACGCCGACGTGCCCGGGTTCGCCAAGGCCGCCGTCGCCGGGCACTCCGGCGTCATGCGCTCGGTCGCCATCGGCGACACCGGACGGCGGGCCCTGGTCTACGGCACCCGCACCCACTTCTACGAGGGCCGCGGCGTCCGCGCCGTCGTGCACGCCGTCCGGACCGCGGCCGCCGCCGGCTGCCGCACCATCGTGCTGACCAACGGCTGCGGCGGGCTGAACCCGGACTGGGCGCCCGGCACCCCGGTCCTGATCCGGGACCACCTGAACCTCACGGCGACCTCGCCGATCGAGGGGGCGAACTTCGTCGACCTCACCGACCTCTACTCCCCCCGCCTGCGCGACCTCGCCCGGGAGGTGGACAGCGACCTCGACGAGGGCGTCTACGTGCAGTTCCGCGGCCCCCACTACGAGACGCCGGCCGAGGTGCAGATGGCCAGGATCCTCGGCGGCGACCTGGTCGGCATGTCCACGACGCTGGAGGCCATCGCCGCCCGCCAGTGCGGCCTGGAGGTGCTCGGCATCTCGCTGGTCACCAACCTCGCCGCCGGCATCAGCGACCAGCCGCTGTCGCACGCCGAGGTGCTGGACGCCGGGCGTGACGCGGCGGAGCGCTGCGGCCACCTGCTGGCCGCCGTCGTCCGGAAGCTCTGAGGAAGGCACCCGTGAGCACCACCACGCTGCGTCGAGCGCGCCACCACGTGGCGGGACGACGACCCGGACCAGGCCACGCGGGCCGAGCTGGACGACGTGCTGCGCCGGGTCGCCGCGGGCGACCCGGCCGCCGAGGCGGACCTCGCCGACCGGTTCAGCGGGATGCTGGAGTTCGGCACCGCCGGGCTGCGCGGCGCGCTGGGTGCTGGTCCGAACCGGATGAACCGCGCCGTGGTCCTGCGCGCGGCGGCCGGCCTCACGGCGTACCTGCTGGAGCGCACGGACCGGCCGCTGGTGGTCGTCGGCTACGACGCGCGGCACAACTCCGACGTGTTCGCGCGTGACACGGCGGCCGTCGTGGTGGCCGCCGGTGGCACCGCGCTGCTGCTCCCCCGCCCGCTGCCCACCCCGGTGCTCGCGTTCGCCATCCGGCACCTGGGCGCCGACGCGGGCGTGATGGTGACGGCCAGCCACAACCCGCCGCAGGACAACGGCTACAAGGTCTACCTCGGTGACGGCAGCCAGATCGTGCCGCCGGCGGACACCGACATCGCCGCGCACATCGACCGCGTCGACCGGGTCGCCGACATCCCCCGCGCCGACGACGGGTGGGAGGTGCTGGGCGAGCAGGTGGTCCAGGACTACCTCGCGGCGGCCACCGCGGTGGTCGACCCGCACGGTCCGCGCGAGCTGACGATGGTCCACACCTCGCTGCACGGCGTCGGCAACGAGGTCGTGCAGCGCGCCTTCGCGGGCGCCGGGTTCGCCGCCCCGGTCGTGGTCCCCAGCCAGTCGGAGCCGGACCCCGCGTTCCCGACGGTCGCCTTCCCGAACCCCGAGGAGCCGGGCGCCATCGACGCCGCGCTGGCGCTCGCCGCGGAGGTGGGCGCCGACCTGGTCCTGGCCAACGACCCCGACGCCGACCGGTGTGCCGCCGCCGTGCCCGACCCCGCCGCGGTCAGCGAGGCCAACCCCGGCGGCTGGCGGATGCTGCGCGGCGACGAGGTCGGCGCCCTGCTCGGGGCGCACATCCTGGCCCGCGGGGTGGACGCGGACGCCGTCTTCGCCAACTCGATCGTCTCCTCGCGGCTGCTCGCGGCACTGGCCCATGCCGCGGGCGTGCGGCACGAGGAGACGCTGACCGGGTTCAAGTGGATCGCCCGCGTGCCGGGGCTGCGCTACGGCTACGAGGAGGCCCTCGGCTACTGCGTCGACCCGCGCTCGGTCCAGGACAAGGACGGGGTCAGCGCGGCGCTGCTGCTCGCGGAGATGGCCGCCGGCCTGCGGGCGCAGGGGCGCACGCTGCTGGACGTGCTGGACGACCTGGCCGTGGCCCACGGGCTGCACGCCACCGACGCGTTCTCGGTGCGGGTGGCCGACCTCGTCGCTCATCGCCACGGTGATGGAGCGGCTGCGCTCGACCCCTCCCGGGCAGGTCGGCGGGGTGCCGGTGACCCGGGTCGACGACCTCGCCCAGGGGTCACCGGACCTGCCACCCACCGACGGGCTGCGCTACCACCTCGCGGACGGCAGCCGGGTGATCGTCCGCCCGAGCGGCACCGAGCCCAAGCTCAAGGCCTACCTCGAGGTGATCGTGCCCGTCGCCGGGCGTCCCGGCCTGCCGGCGGCACGGGTCGAGGCCACGGCTCGGCTGGACCGCATCCGCGCCGCGATGACGGAGCTCACCGCCCCCTGACCCGGCGGTCGGACGGGCGTCCGGCTCGGCCGGGCCCAGCCTCAGACCAGGGTGAAGAGGACGACCGCCAGGAACGGCAGGACGAGCGCGAGCACGGCCTGCGGGACCCAGCGGGTCGTGACGGCCGGGGACGGCGGCGGCTGGATCTCGCCCGCGGTGACCGCGGCGGCGTACTCCGCGCTCGTGTCCTCGATCGCGTCCGCGACCGCGCGGGCGGTGACCTTGGCGGCCTTGGCCGGGGCGGTGCCGGCAGCCTCACGCGCGTCGCGGGTGGCGTACTGGTCCAGCTTGGTGCTCATGCCCGGCAGGAGGCTGGAGGCGACCTTGGGTCGCTCGACCTGCGAGGAGATCGCCCAGGCGGTCCAGCCCTCGTCGCCCGCCCACACCTTGACGTTCCAGCGGGCCTCGACGTCGGACACCAGCGACCAGGGGATGTGCACCTCCCGCACGATGTTGCTCAGCCGGACGCCGTCCTGGGTGAGCACCACGGACGGGCGCACGAAGACGGCCCAGAGGGCGGCGCAGCCCCACACCAGCCACGACACGAACAGCGGCTGCGGGTGGTCGCGCCACGACAGCGCCGCGGACCCGAGCAGGACGAGGGCGCCGAGGCCGAACAGGACGGCGATCACCAGGGGCGATCGCTGGCGGTAGACGTGCTGGGGCGCGGGCTGCGTCTCGGGGTGGGTCTGGTTCATACCCTTGGGCTCTCGTCGGGACCACAGCGAGGTCGGTGCTGGATCGGGTCTCATCGCCCATCGTACGTCGCCGCGCACGGCCCGGACCGCGGTGGCGGACGCGGCGTGCGTCGGCCGCAGCCAGCCGGCCGGCCCCCGGGGCCGGCGAGTGGCGCCCGCACGTCGTCCACATGGTGAACAGCGGCCGGTAGACTCCGCCCGGTGAGCTCCTCCACCGCGACCGCACGAGCGCGCGACCTGCTCGGCGTCGGCACCCTGACCAACGCCGCCCTGACGACCTGGCTGCACGGCCTGCCCGGCGTCGACCACGTCGGCGCCGAGGCCCGCGCGGCCGGCCTGGGCACCCGGTCGATCAAGACCACGGCCAAGGCCTGGGCGATCGACACCGCCATCTCGATGATCGACCTCACCACGCTGGAGGGCGCCGACACCGAGGGCAAGGTCCGGTCGCTGTGCGCCAAGGCGCGCATCCCCGACCCGGGCGACCCGAGCACCCCGCAGGTCGCCGCCGTCTGCGTCTACAACGACCTCGTTCCCGTCGCCATCGACGCCCTCAAGGGCACCGACATCCACGTCGCGGCGGTGGCCACCGCGTTCCCCTCCGGGCGGGCGACCCTGCCGGTCAAGCTCGCCGACACCGCCGACGCGGTGCGGGCCGGTGCGCACGAGATCGACATGGTCATCGACCGTGGCGCGTTCCTGTCCGGGCGCTACCTCGATGTCTTCGAGGAGATCGCCGCGATCAAGGAGGCCTGCGCGGCGGACGGTGCCGACGCGCACCTCAAGGTCATCCTCGAGACGGGCGAGCTCGTGACGTACGACAACGTCCGGCGCGCCTCGTGGCTGGCGATGCTGGCCGGGGGTGACTTCATCAAGACCTCGACCGGCAAGATCTCGCCGGCCGCGACGATCCCCGTCACGATGATCATGCTCGAGGCGGTGCGTGACTGGCGCGAGCTCACCGGGCAGATGGTCGGCGTCAAGCCCGCCGGCGGCATCCGGACCACCAAGGACGCGATGAAGCACCTCGTGGTCGTCAACGAGATCGCGGGCGAGGACTGGATCGACCCGGCGTGGTTCCGGTTCGGGGCCTCCAGCCTGCTCAACGACCTGCTGCTGCAGCGCCAGAAGCTGGCCACAGGCGCCTACTCCGGCGCCGACTACGTCACGATCGACTGAGTGAAGGCAACGCATCCCATGGCAAAGTTCGAGTACGCACCCGCACCGGAGTCGCGCTCGGTGGTGAGCATCCGGCCGTCGTACGGCCTGTTCATCAACGGCGAGTTCGTCGACGGCAGCAGCGGTTCGGCGTTCAAGACGATCAGCCCCGCCACCGAGGAGGTCCTCTCCGAGGTCACCGAGGCCAGCGCCGCTGACGTGGACCGCGCCGTGGCGGCGGCCCGCACGGCGTACGAGCGCGTCTGGGGGCGGATGCCGGGGGCCGAGCGCGGCAAGTACCTCTTCCGGATCGCCCGCATCCTGCAGGAGCGGGCCCGCGAGTTCGCCGTGCTGGAGACGCTCGACAACGGCAAGCCGATCAAGGAGTCGCCGCGACGTCGACGTGCCGATGGCGGCGGCGCACTTCTTCTACCACGCCGGGTGGGCCGACAAGCTCGAGCACGCCAGCCTGGGCACCAACCCGCGCCCGATCGGCGTGGTGGGCCAGGTCATCCCGTGGAACTTCCCGCTGCTGATGCTGTCGTGGAAGATCGCGCCCGCGCTGGCGGCGGGCAACACCGTCGTCCTCAAGCCGGCCGAGACGACGCCGCTGACCGCACTGCTCTTCGCCGAGGTCTGCCAGCAGGCCGACCTGCCGGCCGGGGTCGTCAACATCCTCACCGGTGCCGGCGAGACCGGGCAGCACCTCGTCGCCCACGAGGGCGTCGACAAGGTGGCCTTCACCGGCTCGACCGGCGTCGGCAAGCAGATCGCCCGCACCATCGCCGGCACCCGCAAGCGCGCGACGCTCGAGCTCGGCGGCAAGGCGGCCAACATCGTCTTCGACGACGCCGCGATCGACCAGGCCGTCGAGGGGATCGTCAACGGGATCTTCTTCAACCAGGGCCACGTCTGCTGTGCCGGGTCGCGACTGCTGGTGCAGGAGAACGTCGCCGAGGACGTCGTACGGCGGTTGAAGCGCCGGCTGCAGACGCTGCGCGTCGGCGACCCGCTGGACAAGAACACCGACGTCGGCGCGATCAACTCCGCCGCGCAGCTGGACCGGATCCGCACGCTGACCGACGCCGGGGAGGCCGAGGGCGCGACCCGGTGGACCGCGCCGTGCGACCTGCCCGATCGCGGGTTCTGGTTCGCCCCAACGGTGTTCACCGGCGTCTCGCAGACGCACCGCATCGCCCAGGAGGAGGTCTTCGGTCCGGTCCTGTCGGTGCTGACCTTCCGCACCCCCCAGGAGGCGGTGGCCAAGGCCAACAACACGCCGTACGGGCTGTCGGCCGGTGTGTGGACCGAGAAGGGCTCCAAGATCCTGTGGATGGCCGACCAGCTGCGCGCCGGTGTGGTCTGGGCCAACACGTTCAACCGGTTCGACCCCACCTCGCCGTTCGGCGGCTACAAGGAGTCCGGCTACGGGCGCGAGGGCGGCCGCCACGGGCTCGAGGCCTACGTCACGACAGGAGCAGGCCGATGAGCCCCAACCCCACCGCGCCCGAGGCGCGCATCGAGGTCCGCAAGACCTACAAGCTCTACATCGGCGGGGCCTTCCCGCGCAGCGAGTCCGGACGCACCTACGAGGTGCACGCGTCCGACCGCCGCGGCACGTTCCTCGCCAACGCCGCGATGGGCTCGCGCAAGGACGCCCGTGACGCGGTCGTCGCCGCCCGTGGCGCGTTCGGCGGCTGGTCGACCGCCACGGCGTACAACCGCGGTCAGGTGCTCTACCGCGTGGCGGAGCTGATGGAGGGCCGGCGCGCCCAGTTCGTCGCCGAGGTCGCCGCCGCGGAGGGCGTGCCCGCCCGGCGGGCGGAGACGCTGGTGTCGCAGGCGATCGACCGCTGGGTCTGGTACGCCGGGTGGTCGGACAAGATCGCCCAGGTGCTCGGGGGTCTCAACCCGGTCGCCGGGCCGTACTTCGACATCACCGCGCCCGAGCCGACCGGTGTCGTCGCCGTCCTGGCGCCGCAGCAGTCCTCACTCCTGGGGCTGGTCTCGGTGCTCGCGCCGGTCGTCGTCAGCGGCAACACCGCGGTGGTCCTGGCCAGCGAGACCCGTCCGCTGCCCGCCGTCACGCTCTCGGAGGTGCTGGCCACCTCGGACGTGCCCGGCGGCGTGGTCAACCTGCTCACCGGGCGTACGGCGGAGGTCGCGCCCTGGCTCGCCTCGCACCGCGACGTCAACGCGATCGACCTGGCCGGGGCGGCCGGCGCTGACGGGATCGGCTGGGGCGACCTCGAGCTCGCCGCGGCCGACAACCTCAAGCGGGTCTTCCGTCCCGCCGGCGAGGGCGCCGACGCGACCGAGCCCGACTGGGCGCCGACGCCGGACCTGTCGCGGATCCGGGCGTTCCTCGAGAGCAAGACGGTCTGGCACCCCAAGGGTCGCTGAGGTCGTCCGCGCGGGTCTCCTGGACGGCCCGCAGCCACGGATCTGCCCTGTGGACAACGGTTTTCGCGTGCCCAGGGGTTGTCGGTGGTCGCCCCTAGAGTGAGCTCATGGAGGGGACCTGCTTCGAGTCGGACTGGGCGGCGGTGGCCGCCGGTCTCTCGGCGTTGCGTTCGCTGCTGGGCCGGTTGCACCAGGCCGGGTCGGACCGGTTGGGGCCGATGTTCGCCGAGCTGGACGAGCTGAAGCTGCTGGCCGAGGCCGGCCAGGTGGGCCTGCTGGGTGAGGGCCTCTCGCGGGGGGACGTGCGCGAGTCCGATGCCGCGTCACCGGCCGGGTGGGTGCGCCAGTGGGGTCACTCCTACCTCGCCGGCGGTGCGGCCGCGCTGGTGCGGGTGACCGTGGCGATCGCCCAGGCCGCGCAACCGGGCTGCTGCGCGAGGCGGTGCTGGCGGCGCGGGTGCCGGTCCGCAACGCCGCCGTCGCGCTCGGCCGAGATGGACGAGCTGCGGCCCCGGTTGACCCCGGAGTGCCACGGCACGGTGCTGGAGGGGTTCGTGGCGCTGGCCGAGGGGCAGGGCCCGCGCCAGATCCGGGCGCTGCGGCCCGGCGTTGATCGCGAAGTACGGGCACCTGGGGGAGTTCCAGCGCCGCGAGGACCGGCTCAAGCACGGCACCGTCCCTGTCCCAACCGTTCGACGATGACGGGATGGCCGAGTACCGGCTCCGGCTGGACCCGGAGGGCTCGGCGGTGCTGGAGGCGATCCTCGGCCCGCTCGCCGCGCCGCAACCCTGCACCGAGCACGGCTCGGACCTGCGCACCAGCGACCAGCGCCGGGCCGACGCGCTGGTCGAGGTCTGCCGCCGCGCCGCCGCCGCCGGCGGGGCCGCGCCGGCCACCGCCAAGGCCGCGGTGGTGGTCACGATGGGCTACCAGGACCTGCTCGAGCGGACCGGGGCCGGGACCACGCTGACCGGGGAGCTGCTCGCCCCCGAGACCGTCCGGAAGATGGCCTGCGACGCCGCGATCATCCCGGCCGTCCTCGGCTCGCAGGGTGAGGTGCTCGACCTCGGCCGGACCGTCCGGCTGGCCACCCCAAAGCAGGTGCAGGCGCTGTGGATCCGGGACCAGGGGTGCACCTTCCCCGGCTGCTCGAGGCCCCCGGCCTGGTGCGACGCCCATCACGTCTGGCACTGGTGCGACGGCGGCCCGACCGACCTGTCGAACCTGGCCCTGCTCTGCCCGAGGCACCACACGATCGTGCACCAGAAGGGCTACACCGCCACCGTCACCGCGACCGGGGTGACCTGGCACCTGTAGCTGCCCCGCCCCGCGACCCGCCCGACGCGGCGGGTCGCAGAGGCACGTCCGGGAAAGACGCTCGACTCAGGCGTCGAGGTGGCGCAGCAGGAACTCGAACACCATGGCCCACAACCGTGCCCGCTGCGCGTTGTCCGCCGCCGCACCGTGGCCGCCCTCGATGTTCTCGTAGTAGCGGACCTGCGTGCCCGGCCTCCCCCAGACGCGCCACCATCTTGCGTGCGTGGCCGGGGTGGACCCGGTCGTCACGGGTCGAGGTCATCACGAGCGTGGGCGGGTACGGCGCCCCGGCGCGGACCTGGTGGTAGGGCGAGTACTGCGACAGGTAGGCCCAGTCGCCCTCGTCCTCCGGGTCGCCGTACTCGGCCATCCACGAGGCGCCCGCGAGCAGCAGGTGGTAGCGGCGCATGTCCAGCAACGGCACCTGGCAGACGATCGCGCCGAACAGCTCGGGGTAGCGCGTGAGCATCACCCCCATCAGCAGCCCACCGTTGCTGCCTCCCTGGATGCCCAGCTGGCGAGGCGTCGTGAGGCCGCGACCGACCAGGTCCCGGGCGACCGCGGCGAAGTCCTCGTAGACCTTCAGCCGCTGGCGCCCCTGCACCGCCTGGTGCCACTGCGGTCCGTACTCACCACCGCCACGGATGTTGGCCACGACGTAGGTGCCGCCCCGCTCGAGCCAGCCGCGGCCGATGACCCCGCTGTACGACGGCGTGAGCGGCACCTCGAACCCGCCGTACCCGGTCAGCAGGGTCGGCCCGGACGAGGGGTCCTGCGGGCCGACCACGAAGTACGGGATGCGGGTGCCGTCCTCGGAGGTGGCGAAGTGCTGGCGCACCTGCAGCCCGCCGGCGTCGAAGAACGACGGCGCGGTCTTGACGGTCACCGGCTCGTCACCCACGACGCCGTACCGCAGCGTGGCCGGCTCGAGGAACCCGCTGGAGCCGACGAGGTACTCCTCGCTGGTGTCCGGGTCCGTGCTGACCACGTCGGCGCTGGAGAACGCCGGCACCCCGCCGAGCGGCGCCCGCGCCCAGCCGTCGTCCTGCGGCGTCAGCACCTCCATCCGCGTCGCGACGTCCTCCAGCAGCGTCAGCAGCAGGTGGTGCCGGGTCCAGGCGTGGTCCTGCAGGGACGTGCGGGCGTCCGGCTCGAACAGCACCTCGACGAGGCGCTCCCCCGCCATCCACGCGTCGAGGTCGGTGGCGAGCAGGGAACCCGCCGGGTACGTCGCCCCGCCGACGGTCCACTCGCTGCGGTTGCGCACCAGCATCCACTCGCGGTGCAGGTCGACGTCGGCGTCCTGCGGCACGTCGATGCGGTGCAGCTCGCCGGCCACCCGCAGGAAGTGGTCGCGCCGGTAGAAGTCCAGGGCCCGCACGACCAGGTCACGCTCGAAGCCGGGCGTCGGGTCGTGGGTGGCGTAGACGAACACGTCCGTGGCGTCGCCCTCGAACACCGGCTCCGACTCCTCGACCGGGGTCCCGCGACGCCACTTCCGGACCGTGCGGGGGTAGCCGCTCGAGGTCATCGACCCCTCGCCCACGTCGGTGCCGACGTAGACGGTGTCGGCGTCGATCCAGCCCACGATGCTCTTGGCCTCGGGCAGCGCGAACCCGTTGTCGACGAAAGCCATTGCGGTCAGGTCGAACTCGCGCACGACCGACGCGTCGGCCCCGCCCCGGGACAGCTCCACGAGTGCCCGGCCGTAGCCAGGCTTCAGCAGCTGGCTGCCCTGCCACACCCAGCTCTCCCCCTCGACCCTGCCCAGGGCGTCGACGTCGAGCAGCACCTGCCACTCCGGCTGCTCCTCGACGTACGACTCGAGCGTGGTGCGTCGCCAGAGCCCGCGCGGGTTCCTGGCGTCCTGCCAGAAGTTGTAGAGGTGGTGCCCGTACCGGCGCACGTAGGGGATCCGGTCGTCGGCGTCGAGGACCTGCCTGATCTGCCCGGTCAGCTCGGCGAGCCGCCCTCCCGCGGCCAGCTCCGCGGTGGTCTGCTCGTTGTGGGCGCGAACCCACGCCAGGGCGGCGTCGCCGGTCACCTCCTCCAGCCAGAGGTACGGGTCGTCCGGCGTAGCGCTCATGGCGGCCAGTCTGCCCCCGCGGCCGCGGGTCCCACCCCGGAACGCCCTCTAGACTCGCCTTCCGTGACCAGTCCCTCCCCCGACACGACCGCACCGCCCCGGCAGGTGGTCGTGCTCGCCGGCCCGAGCGGGGCGGGCAAGTCCCGCCTCGCGGCCCGGCTCAGTGCCCGCCACGGCTGGCCGACCGTGCGCCTGGACGACTTCTACCGGGACGGCGACGACCCGGCCCTGCCGATGCTGCCGATCGGCCTGCCCGACTGGGACCACCCCGGCTCCTGGCACACCGAGGCGGCCGTCACGGCCCTGGAGCACCTGTCCGCCCACGGCCGGGTCGACGTGCCCACCTACGACATCAGCACGTCGCGCGCCCAGGGGCGCACGACCGTCACCGCCGACCACGCGGACGTCGTGCTGGCCGAGGGCATCTTCGCCGCCGAGATCGTGCCGCACCTGCAGTCCCGGGGGCTTCTGGCCGGGGCGTACTGCATCCGGCAGAACCGCTGGCTGACCTTCTGGCGGCGGTTCGTCCGTGACCTCGCGGAGCGCCGCAAGCCACCGCTGGTCCTCTGGCAGCGCGGGCTGCGGCTGTGCCGCGCCGAGCCCGGCATCGTCCGCCACCACGCGTCGCTCGGCGCCCGGCCCCGGTCCCCGCGTCAGGCCGAGCGCGAGCTCGCGGCTCTGGTCGAGGGGTCCTGATGGGCGTCCGTCGCCGGGCCGTCGCGGCAAGAGCCGTCGCCGCCGGTGTCGCCGCCGCTCTGGCGCTGGCCGGGTGCGGCTCGGGCCACCCGAGCGGTACGGCGACCCGCGGACCCCAGGCCTCCGACCTGTACGCCGCCGCGCGGGGCAGCGCGATGTCGGCCGACAGCGCCCACGTCACCGGCCGGTCCACCCAGGGCGGGGTGACGCGCACCATCGACCTCCAGGGCAACCGGGCGGGCACCAACGTGCGGGTCCTGCTCGCGACCCCGGCCGACGGGTCGGTGGAGATCCGCGTCGTCGACGGCGTGACGTGGCTCAAGGGCGACCGCACCTACTGGGCGGCCCAGTCCGGTGCGCGCGTGCCCGACTCCGTGGTCGGGCACTTCGTCCGGCTGCCCGGCGACCAGGCCAAGGCCTCCGGACTCACCCTGGCCGGCGTCCTGCACGACGTGTTCTCGCGCACCGAGCTGGGGTCGGTGGACGTGCTCAACGCCGCGGTCGGCACCGGCACGGTCGACGGCGGCAAGGCGTTCGTCCTGTCCCAGCGCATCAATGGAGACGGTGCCCGGATGTTCGTCTCGGCCGACCCGCGCCACGACCTGCTGCGGGTCGACGGCACGAAGAAGAACCCGGGCACGCTGCGCTTCTCCCAGTGGAACGCCGTCCCCGAGGTGACCGCTCCCCCGGCCGGTCAGGTCGCGGTGCTGCCCACGCGCTGACCGGTCGAGGGGCGTCGGCCGCCTCGCCGTCCGCCGGTGCGTGGTCCGCCGCGCCGTGCGCCGCGCCGTCCCTCATTCGGCGCGGTCGCACGGACGCGGACCACGTCGTGGGCGATGATGGGACCGAGCAGACACACCAGGGGAGCACGAGATGACGTCGTACGGCGACCACCCGCCGGCAGGGGGCGGCCCGGGACGGGACCCGGCACCGCCGGCCACCCCCGTCGCGCCCGGACCCGTGCCGCCGCCTCCCCCTGGCCCGGTCGCCCCGGGCGGTCAGGTCGGTCAGGTCGGCCAGGGCGCAGCGCCGGCCCTGATGACGGCCCACCGGCCCGGGATCGTCCCCCTGCGGCCGTTGTTCCTCGGCGACATCCTGGACGGCGCCGTGAAGGCCGTCCGGCACAACCCCAAGGCGATGATCGGGCTCTCGCTCCTGGTCAACGCGATCTTCCTGGTCCCCTCGGCGCTGCTGTCGCTGCTCCTGGAACGTCGCCTGACCGACAGCGTGGACGCCGGGTCCGACCTGGCCGGTCTCACCTCGCTGCCGTCCACGCTCAGCATCGCCGTCTTCGGCCAGCTCGCCACCCTCATCCTCACCGGGCTGCTGGTGCACGCGGTGGGCGAGGCCGTCCTGGGCCGTCGCCCCTCCATCGGCGAGGTCTGGCGGGCGGCGCGCGGCCGGCTGCTCACGCTGGTCGGGGTGAACCTCCTCGTCGGGCTGGTCACCCTCGCCGGCGCGGCGCTGCTGCTGACCCCCGGCATCGTGCTGCTGGTGCAGCACCATCTCGCAGCCGGCGCCGTGCTGCTCGTCCTGGCCGGTCTCGTGGTGCTCGTCGGCACCGCCTGGGTCACGGTGCGCACGTGCCTGGCCGGGCCGGCCGTGGTGCTCGAGCGACAGTCCGTCACCGGCGGCCTGCGCCGCTCGTTCGCCCTGACCCGGCGGGCGTTCTGGCGCACCCTCGGCATCCTGCTGCTGGCGGCCGTCATCGCGTGGTTCGTCTCGACCATGATCAAGGTGCCGTTCGCCATCGCCGGGCTCGTCGCGACGGGCGCCACCGGCGCCGACGGCGACGTCACGACCGGGCTGTCCGTGGTCACCGTGGTCGACCACGTGGGAACCCTGCTGGCCAGCGCGATCACGACCCCGTTCGTCGCGGCGGTGACCTGCCTGCTCTACCTCGACCGCCGGATGCGGGTGGAGGCGCTGGACGTCGTCCTCGTCCGCACCGCAGCGTCCGACGCCGCCACGCGCACCTGAGCGCCCCGTGCCGATCCCGATGCTGCCCCGCGTCCTGGAGCCCACCCCCGGCCAGGCCCGCTCCTGGCTCGAGGAGGAGCTCCGGTCGGCGACCTACCACCAGACCTCGCTGCTGGACCGGTTGCTGACGTGGGTGCAGGACCGGCTGGCCGACGCCGCGTCGTCCTCGACCGACCTCCGCGGCGCGCCGACCGTCGTCACCGTGGTCGTCGCGCTGCTCGTGGTCGGCCTCATCGCGTGGGTGCTGCCCCGGGTCCGCCGCGAGCGCTCCACCCGGCGCCCCGCCGGCACCGTGCTCGAGGACCCGAGGGTGACCGCGGCGCAGTACCGCCAGCGGGCCGCCGAGGCCCGCCGGGCCGGTCGCCACGCCGACGCCGTGCTCGACAGCTACCGCGCCATCGCCCGTGAGATGAGCGACCGGACGCTGCTGGACGACGCACCCGGGCTGACCGCGCACGAGGTCAGCGTCGCCGTGGGGCGCGCGTTCCCGGCCCGGTCCGGCGAGCTGTCCCGCGCCGCGGACCTGTTCGACACGGTGCGCTACGGCGGCGGCGCGGCCGGGCTGCAGGACGCCGAGGGCGTCGCCGAGCTGGACGCCGCGCTGGCGCGCAGCCGCCCCGTTGCCGAACCCACCGCACCGGTGGGAGGCGCCGGATGAGCGCGCCCACCGTCGCGCGTCCCGCGTCACCCTCCCGCCCCACCGCCGGGGGCGACGGCCGGACCCGGGGCCGGCTGCCCCGATGGGTCGTCGCCGCGCTGTGGGCGCTGCTGGTCGTCGTGACCGCGACGGTCCTCGCGCTGATCGCCGGGGGACAGCAGCAGCGCACGGATCCGCTGGACCCCGAGAACCCCCAGCCCGGCGGGGCCCGTGCCGTCGCCCGCGTGCTCGAGCAGCACGGGGTCACCGTCGACGTCGTCCGCTCCCAATCCGCGCTGCTGCGGCAGGACCTCGACCGCGCGACGCTGGTCGTGCCGGACTCGGGTCAGCTGTCCGGCCGCAACGGGCAGGCCGCCCTGCGTGCCGCCCGGGGCGCCACCGACGTGGTGCTCCTCTCCCCCGCCCAGAACCTGCTCACCGACCTGGGTCTGCCGCTGGAGACCCGGCCCGGTGGCGGCGGGGCGGTCGAGGCGGACTGCGCCGGCGGGAGCGGGCCGCGGCTCGGCACGCGCTTCACCCTGTCGGACGTCGACCGGGTGCTCACCCTGACCTCCGCGCAGCCCGGTGCGACCACCTGCTTCCGCGACTCCGACGGTCACCACTGGGTGCACCTGCCGGCCGCCGGGAGCAGGCCGCCGGTGACGGTCGTCGGAGCCAGCGACTTCATCACCAACGGCACCGTCACCGACGCCGACAACGCCGCGGTCGCGCTGCGCCTGCTCGGCCAGGCCGACCACCTCGTCTGGTACGTCCCGTCGGTCGCGGACGTCGCGGCCGACGACACGACCCTCCCGCCGGCGCTCGCACCAGCGTGGCTCCAGCCCTCGCTGTGGCTGCTCGGCTCGGCCGTGCTCGCCCTCTGCCTGTGGCGGGGTCGCCGCCTCGGCCGGCTGGTCACCGAGCCGCTGCCCGTGGTGGTGCGGGCGGTGGAGACCACCGAGAGCCGTGGCCGCCTCTACCGCCGTGCCCGCGACCGGAGCCGGGCCGTCACGGTGCTGCAGTCCGCGACCACCCGGCGGCTCACGTCGTACCTCGGACTGCAGTCGGGGACCGACGTGCGCGCGGTCGCCGCGGCCGCCGCCTCGGTGAGCGGCCGCCGGTACGACGACGTGCTGCGCCTGCTCAGCCCCGCCACCGTCCCCGACGACGCCAGCATGCTCGAGCTGGCCACATCGCTTGCCGCACTGGAGAAAGAGGTACGCCGCCCATGACCGACGTCGCACAGCCCACCGAGGCCGTGAGGTCCTCCGACCACGCCCGCGAGGCCCTGCTGGAGGTGCGGCGCGAGGTGGCCAAGGCCGTCGTGGGCCAGGACGCCGCCGTGTCCGGGATGCTCATCGCCCTGCTCAGCCGCGGGCACATCCTGCTCGAGGGCGTGCCCGGCGTGGCCAAGACGCTGCTGGTGCGCTCGCTGGCGGCAGCGCTGGACATCCAGACCAAGCGGGTGCAGTTCACGCCCGACCTGATGCCCGGCGACATCACCGGCTCGCTCGTCTACGACCCGCACACCGCCGAGTTCTCCTTCCGCGAGGGACCGGTCTTCACCAACCTGCTGCTGGCCGACGAGATCAACCGGACGCCGCCCAAGACCCAGGCCTCGCTGCTGGAGTCGATGGAGGAGCGCCAGGTCTCGGTCGACGGCGAGCCGCGAGCGCTGCCCAGCCCCTTCCTGGTGGCCGCGACGCAGAACCCGGTCGAGTACGAGGGGACCTACCCGCTGCCCGAGGCGCAGCTGGACCGCTTCCTGCTCAAGGTGGAGCTGCCGCTGCCGCCGCGCGAGGACGAGGTGACGGTGCTGCAGCGGCACGCCGCCGGGTTCGACCCCCGTGACCTGCGCGCCGCGGGGCTGCGGCCGGTCGCCGGTGCGGCCGACCTGGCCGCGGGAGCCGCGGCGGTCCGCGCCGTCACCGTCTCCCCCGAGGTCACCGGCTACATCGTCGACATCGCCCGCGCCACCCGCCAGTCGCCGTCCCTGTCGCTGGGCGTCAGCCCCCGCGGCGCGACCGCGCTGCTGGCCACCAGCCGCGCGTGGGCCTGGCTCAACGGCCGCGGCTTCGTCACCCCCGACGACGTCAAGGCGCTCGCCCACTCCACCCTGGCGCACCGGCTGTCGCTGCGCCCCGAGGCCGAGCTCGAGGGGGTCGACGTGGGCGCGGTGCTGGCCAGCGCGCTCTCGGCCGTCCCCGTCCCCCGGTGAGCGAGGGTCTGCCGGTGGCTGGGCTGCGCGGTCGCTGGGACGCGGGTCGCCCGTGGCGCTGACCGGGCGGGTCCCGCTGCTCCTGCTGCTCGGGCTGGTGCCCGTCGCGATCGCCCCCGGGCTGCTCACGGTGCGGCTGTGGTGGCTGGCCACGGTCGCCCTCGTCGGTGTCGACCTGCTGCTGGCGCTCAGCCCGCGCCGGCTCGTCGTGACACGCGAGCCGGTCGCCCCGGTGCGCCTGGGGGCCGAGGGCGCCAGCGCGCTGCTGCTGGCCAACCCCGGCACCCGCCGGGCCCGGCTGCAGGTCCGCGACGCGTGGCAGCCGTCCGCCGGGGCGCACGGTGAGCGCCACGCGGTCGCGCTGCGCGGCGGCGAGCGGACCCGCGTCACCACCACGCTGCGCCCGACGCGGCGCGGCGACCGGCAGGCCGACCGGGTGACCCTGCGCAGCCTGGGACCGCTCGGCCTCGCCGGACGGCAGCGGTCGGTCGAGGTGCCCGGCGCGATCCGGGCGCTGCCGCCGTTCACCTCCCGCAAGCACCTCCCCAGCCGCCTCGCGCTGCTGCGCCAGCTCGACGGCCGGTCGGCGGTCCGGGTGCGGGGGCAGGGCACCGAGTTCGACTCCCTGCGCGAGTACGTCGTCGGCGACGACGTGCGCAGCATCGACTGGCGGGCCACCGCGCGCCGCGAGACGGTCGTGGTGCGCACCTGGCAGCCGGAGCGCGACCGCCGACTGGTCCTGGTGCTGGACACCTCGCGCACCTCGGCCGGGCGGGTCGGCGACATGCCACGCCTGGATGCCGCCATGGACGCCGCCCTCCTGCTCGCCGCGCTGGCCGCTCGGGCCGGTGACCGCGTGGACCTGCTGGCCGGCGACCGCCGGGTCCGGGCCCGCATCGCCGGCGCGAGCCGGACCACGGTGCTCGCCGACCTGGTGACGGCGATGGCGCCGCTGGAGCCGGCCCTCGTCGAGGCGGACTGGGCGATGCTGGCCGGCGCGGTCGGCTCGATGGGCCGGCGACGCTCGCTGGTCGTGCTGTTCACGCCGCTGGAGCCGGCGGCGATCGAGGAGAGCCTGCTGCCGACGCTGGTGACGCTGACCCGTCACCACCGCGTCGTGCTCGCCTCGGTCGCGGACCCCGCGCTCTCGGCGATGACCGCCGACCTCAGCTCACCGCGGCACGTGTACGACGCCGCGGCGGCGGAGCGCACGGTGGGCCTGCGCGTGCGCACCGCCGAGGTCCTGGAGCGGCTGGGCGTCCACGTCATCGACGCCGAGCCGGAGCACCTGCCGGTCGCGCTCACCGACCACTACCTGCTGCTGAAGAGCCGCGGGCTGCTCTGACGGCGCTGAAGGCCGGACGGCTCAGGCGGGACGGCTCAGGCCGGGACAGCTCAGGCGGCGGCCGGTGCCTGGTCGCCGGCGTCGGCCGCGTCGACGTCACCGGTCACGCCACGCCGGTACGCCCACCGGCCGGCGGTGAACACGTAGGCGAGGAAAGCCAGCTCGGCCACGACGCCGATCGCCAGCCGGGCCCAGGTGGGCAGGGACGACGGCGTCACGAACGCCTCGATCACCCCCGAGACGAGCAGCACCACCGCGAGCCCGAGGGCGATGGCCACCGCGGAGCGCCCCTCGTGGGCTATGGCCTGGGCTCGGGTGCGGGGTCCGGGCTCGACCCACGACCAGAACAGCCGCAGCCCCGCGCCGGCGGCGACGAACACCGCTGTCAGCTCGAGCAACCCGTGCGGCAGGATCAGGCCGAAGAAGAGGGCACCGCGGCCGTGGCCGACCATGAGCGCGCCCGTGAGCGCGACGTTGAGGATGTTCTGGAACAGCAGGTAGATGACCGGCAGACCGAGCACACCGAACGCGATGCACAGCGCGGCGACCCAGGCGTTGTTGGTCCAGACGCGTGCGGCGAAGTGGGAGGCGGCGAACTCGCTGTAGTAGCCCTGGAAGTCGCTGTTGACGAGCCGGTCGACCTCGGCCCGTGAGAGGAGACCGGTCTCCACCTGCGGGTGCGCGACGAACCACCAGCCCAGCACGAACGCGACGACCACGTTGGCCAGCAGGGTCACCAGCCACCAGCGACGGGTGCGGTACAGCGCCGCGGGGAAGGTCTCGGTGAAGAAGCGCCGGGTGTCGGACCAGCTCGTCGTACGGACGCCGGCCGACCGGGTGCGGGCGCGCGCGAGCAGCGAGGACAGGTAGGTCACGAGGCTGGGGTCCGGCGCCGCCGACCGCACGACGGACAGGTGGGTGGCCACCCGCTGGTAGAGGTCGAGGATCTCGTCGGCCTCCGCCCCGTCCAGCCGGCGCTGGCGCACCAGCTCGTCCAGCCGTTGCCACTCCTCCCGGTGTGCGGCGACGAACGCGTCCAGATCCACGGGCTCACCCTAGTGCTCCGGCCTGCCGCCGGACCGGGGCTCGACGCCGACGACCCGTCTCGCCGCAGTCCCGCGGGTAGGCTCGCGAGCCATGAGCAGCAGCACGGTCGGCGTCGGCGTCGACGACCTGGTGACCGGCGAGGCCGTCGCGCTCGAGCTGCCTGCTGCCGGCGTCGCCGTCCACGCGGTCTCGGGTGCGATCGACGTGGTCGCCACCCTGCTCCTGCTCTGGGCGGCCAGCGCTGTCGCCGTGGTCGCGACCGCCGACTCGGACGAGGCCCTCGCCTCGACCGCGATGCTGCTCGCCGTCGTCCTGGCGCTGCTCGTGCTGCCGACGACGCTGGAGACGCTGAGCCGCGGCCGGTCGCTGGGCAAGCTGGCCCTCGGGCTGCGCACCGTGCGCGACGACGCCGGGCCGATCGGCTTCCGGCACGCCTTCACCCGCGCGCTCGTCGGGGTCGTGGAGATCTGGCTGCTGTTCGCGATCCCCGCCCTGGTCAGCGGTCTGGTCAGCGCCAAGGGCAAGCGCCTGGGCGACTACGCGGCCGGGACCTACGTCGTCCGCGAGCGCGTGCGGATGACCATCCCTCCCCCGCCGGCGATGCCACCGGCGCTGGCCGGCTGGGCCGTCGGCGCCGACATCGCCCGGCTGCCCGACGGGCTCGCGATGGCCGTGCGCCAGTTCCTCGGGCGGGCCGCGGGTCTCAGCCCCGCCTCCCGGGCCTCGATCGCCGCCGAGCTGCAGGCCGAGGTGCTGCGCCACGTCGCCCCGCCCCCGCCGGCCGGCAGCCACCCCGAGATGGTGCTGACGGCCGTCATCGCGGACCGGCGACGCCGGGACGGCCAGCGGCTGCAGCGCGAGGCCGAGCTGCGGGCGCGGCTGCTGCCGACCGACCCGCTCGCGCCGGCAGCCGGTCCCCCACCGCCGACCCGCTGAGCTCCGGCGCGCCGGGCGACCCCGCGGCGGGGTTCACCGGTTCCAGCGGCCGGCGGGTCACCCGGTCGGGCTGACCACGGCGTGCCCCGCGAGCGCCGCGTCGTAGCCCGGCTTGACCACCTCGTCGATGATCGCCAGCCGCTCGTCGAACGGCAGGAACGAGGACTTCATCGCGTTGATCGTCGCCCACCGCAGGTCCTCCAGCGACCAGCCGGCCTCGTCGACCAGCAGCGACATCTCGCGCGTCATGGACGTGCCGCTCATCAGCCGGTTGTCGGTGTTGACCGTCACCCGGAACCGCAGCCGCTTCAGCAGCGAGATCGGGTGCACCGCCACGGACCCCGCCGCGCCGGTCTGCACGTTGCTGCTGGGGCACATCTCCAGCGGGATGCGCCGGTCACGCACGTACGCCGCGAGCTGGCCCAGCTCCACGTCGTCCGGGCTCGCCACGGCCGCGGCCGCGACGTCGTGGGCGTACGGCACGCCGCCGACCCGGAGGTCGTCGACGATGCGCACGCCGTGCCCCAGCCGGTCGGCGCCGCACCACTGGATCGCCTCCCAGATGCTCGGCAGGCCGAACGCCTCGCCGGCGTGGATGGTGAAGTGGGCGTTCTCGCGGCGGAGGTACTCGAACGCGTCGAGGTGACGGGTGGGGGGAAAGCCGGCCTCGGCACCCGCGATGTCGAAGCCGGACACGCCCTCGTGCCGGTAGTGCACGACGAGCCGGGCGATCTCGGTGCTCTTGGCCGCGTGCCGCATGGCGGTGAGCAGCGCCGTGACGCGGATCCGGTGCCCGGCCGCCGCGGCCGCCCGCTCGCCGTGCCGGAAGCCGGCGTTGACGGTCTCGACCACCTGCTCGAGGCTGAGCCCCTCGAGCAGGTGCTGCTCGGGGGCGTAGCGGATCTCGGCGTAGACCACGCCGTCGGCGGCGAGGTCCTGCACGCACTCGCTGGCGACCCGGTGCAGGCCGGCCTCGGTCTGCATCACGGCCACCGTCTGGTCGAACGTCTCGAGGTAGCGCTCCAGCGAGCCGGAGTCGGCGCTCTCCCGGAACCAGGCGCCCAGCGCGTCGGCGTCCGTGGCCGGGAGCCCCGCATAGCCGATGCCGTCGGCCAGCTCGAGGATCGTCTCCGGCCGCAGCCCGCCGTCGAGGTGGTCGTGCAGGACGGCCTTGGGCAGTGCCCGGATGATGCCCTCAGAGAGCATCTCAGTCCTCACGTCCGACGAGGTCGGGGCCGAACGCCGGCAGGCAGATCGCGATGTAGTCGGCTCCCTCCGGCCCGCAGGAGTAGCGGACCCGCTCGCCCGCCTCGGTGATGACCGACTGCCCGGCCGCCACCCGCGTGGGCCCGCCCTCGTGGTCGACCACGACCTCGCCCCTCAGCACCACCGTGATCTCGTCGAACTGCGGCGTCTGGAACGGCTCGTCCCACCCGGGCGGGGCGACCATGTGGGCGACCGACACCGACTCGTGTCCGGTGTTGACGCGTCCGACGTGCTCCTCGATGACCTTGCCACCAGGGACCGGGATCTGCGTGGGTGCTGTGATGAGACGGGGCATCGGGCCACAGTAGCGACGACCCGGCCGCCGCGCCCGCGACGCGCCCCGCCGCCCCACCGCTGCGCCGCCCCGCCCAGGCGGGCCCGGCCGGGCGAGCGGGTCCGGTGCGCTCAGCCGACCCGGTCGATCACCAGGGGCAGCAGGTCGGGCCGCGACCCCTCGGGAGCGATGAAGAACGCACCCTCCAGCGCCTCCAGGGCCCGCTCGAAGCGCTCCGGGGTGTCCGTGTGCAGCGTGAGCAGCGGCTCACCGGCGCGCACCTCGGCGCCCGGCTTGGCGTGCATCTGCACCCCGGCCCCGGCCTGCACCTGGTCCTCCTTGCGGGCCCGCCCGGCACCCAGGCGCCAGGCGGCCACCCCCACCTTGAGTGCGTCCAGCGAGGTCAGCACACCGGACCCCGGCGCCAGCACCTGGTGGGTCTCGCGCGCGACGGGGAGGTCCGCGTCGGGGTCGCCGCCCTGGGCGGCGATCATGCGGCGCCATACGTCCATGGCCCGTCCGTCGCGCAGCGCGTCGGCGGGGTCGACGTCGGCACGCCCTGCGGCGGCGAGCATCTCGCGGGCCAGCACGACCGTCAGCTCGACGACGTCGGCCGGGCCACCACCGGCGAGCACCTCGACCGACTCGCGCACCTCGAGCGCGTTGCCGGCGGTGAGGCCGAGTGGGGTCTGCATGTTGGTCAGCAGCGCCACGGTGTTGACCCCGGCATCCTTGCCGAGGTCGACCATGGTGCGGGCCAGCTCACGCGCCTGGTCGACGTCCTTCATGAACGCCCCCGAACCCACCTTGACGTCGAGCACGAGCGCACCGGTGCCCTCGGCGATCTTCTTGCTCATGATCGAGCTGGCGATCAACGGGATCGCCTCGACGGTGCCGGTGACGTCACGCAGGGCGTAGAGCTTCTTGTCGGCCGGAGCGAGCCCGTCACCGGCCGCGCAGATCACGGCGCCGACGTCCTCGAGCTGGCGCATCATCTCGTCGTTGGACAGGGTCGCCCGCCACCCGGGGATGGCCTCGAGCTTGTCCAGCGTGCCGCCGGTGTGGCCCAGCCCGCGACCCGAGAGCTGGGGAACCGCGACGCCGCACGCGGCGACCAGCGGCGCGAGCGGCAGCGTGATCTTGTCGCCCACGCCACCGGTGGAGTGCTTGTCCGTCGTCGGGCGGCTCAGCCCGGAGAAGTCCATCCGCTCGCCCGAGGCGATCATCGCCGCGGTCCAGCGGGAGATCTCGTCGCGCTCCATGCCGTTGAGCAGGATGGCCATCGCGAGCGCCGCCATCTGCTCGTCGGCGACGGCGCCGCGGGTGTAGGCGTCGATCACCCAGTCGATCTGGCCGGGCTCGAGCCGACCCCCGTCGCGCTTGGTGCGGATCACGTCTACGGCGTCGAAGTGCTCGGTCACACGCCGATCATGCCGCACCGGTCCGGGGCGGCGCGGGCGGGTCAGATGACGTTGTCCAGGTCGTCCGCGCCGAAGGCCTGCGGCAGGATCTCGCTCATGGTGCGGACCCCCAGGGGCGTCATCACCTGGCAGTCGGGTCCGCCGTTCTCCCACAGCAGCTGCCGGCAGCGGCCGCAGGCCATCAGCGAGTCACCGTCGGCGTTGACGCAGGACACGGCCACCAGCCGGCCGCCGCCGGTGAGGTGCAGCTGGGAGACCATGCCGCACTCGGCGCACAGGGTCACTCCGTAGGCGGCGTTCTCGACGTTGCAGCCGGTGACGACCCGCCCGTCGTCGACCAGACCGGCCACGCCGACGGGGAACTCCGAGTACGGCGCGTAGGCGCACTCCATCGCCTCGATCGCCCGGCCGTGCAGCAGGTCCCAGTCGACCTCGACCGCCCCCTCCCGCCGCGTCACGGTTCCTCGCCGCGGCGGTAGGGGATGCCATCGGCCTTGGGCGGCCGGAGGTTCTGTGAGGAGACCGCCAGGACCACCAGCGTCACGATGTACGGCGTCACGGTGGTGACCTCGTTGGGCAGCGAGTCCAGACCGAGGTAGCCGAGCAGGAACGCGACGCCGAGGCCGATGAACGCCGACCCCGCCATCCGCCGGCCCTGGCGCAGCCACCAGATGCCGAGCGCCCCGACCGCGATCGCGGCGAACAGGAACAGCGCGAGCACCGCGCTCGAGTCCGTGGACCGCAGCCGGACGGCGTCGGTGTAGCCGAAGAGGAGCGCCCCCGAGGCCAGGCCGCCGGGGCGCCAGTTGCCGAAGATCATCGCCGCGAGACCGATGTAGCCACGGCCGCCGGTCTGGCCCTCCTTGTAGAGCCCCGAGAAGAGGACGAGGAACAGACCGCCGAGCCCGGCCAGCGCCCCGCTGGCGAGCACGGCGACGTACTTGGCCCGCATGACGTTGACGCCGAGGGACTCCGCCGCCCAGGGGTTCTCCCCCGCCGAGCGGAGCCGGAGGCCGAACGCGGTGCGCCACAGGACGAACCCGACGAGCGGGAACATCAGGACGCCGATCACCTGGAAGAGGTTGACGTCGAGCAGGAGGCCACGCAGCAGGCCCGCCGCGTCGCTCAGCACGACCAGGTGGGTCCGCTCCAGCCTGCCGAGCAGGTCGGGGCCGCTGGCGAGCACCGGCAGGTCGAACGTGGGCGTGCCGCCCTTGATCGCCGGCGACTGGGTCGGCCCGCCGCCGGGGACCCCGGCGTAGAGCAGCTCGGACAGGAACCGCACGGCGCCGACCGCGAGCAGGTTGATCGCCACACCGCTGACGATGTGGTCGACCCCGAAGGTCACCGTGGCGACGGCGTGCAGCAGACCGCCGAAGAGGCCGCCGAGGAGGGCCCCGACCAGGGCGGCCCACGGGCCCCACTGGTAGCCGGCGAACCCGGCTCCCCAGGTGCCGAGGATCATCATGCCCTCGAGGCCGATGTTCACCACGCCGGCCCGCTCGCAGACCAGGCCGCCGAGCCCGGCCAGCGCGATCGGCAGGGTGAGGGCCAGCACGGCCTGCGCGGTGCCGGTGCTGGTCAGGACGTCCTGGCCCGAGACGAGCCGCGTGATGGACAGCGCGACGAGGCCGAACCCGGCGATGAACCCGATGCGGCGCCAGAGCGACCGGCGCTGCGCCGTGGCCTTCGCCGGGGTGGGGGTCACGACCTGGCTGCTCACGTCAGCACCTCCGCCGTCTGGGGAGCTGCCGGCGGTGTGGCCGACCGCGTGCGCGCCGACCCGGCGCTCCTCGGCGCGCTCCAGCATGCGCCGCGCGACCTCGTTGACGATGACGACCGACAGGACGATCACTCCCTGGGTGATGACGACGACCGACGGGGGGATGTCGACCCGTTGCAGCGAGGGTCCGGCCCGGTCGAGGAAGGCGAACAGCAGCGCCGCGACGGCGATCCCGCCGGGCGAGTTGCGGCCGAGCAGGGCGACGGCGATGCCCGAGAACCCGAGTCCGGCCACGAAGTTGATGCTGTACGCGTGGTCCTCGCCCAGCACCTGCGGCATGCCGACGAGCCCGGCCAGCGCCCCCGACAGCAGCATGGCCTGCATCGTCATCCGACCGGCAGGGATGCCGCTCGCGGCCGCGGCGGTCGAGTTGCGCCCCGACGCCCGCAGGGCGAAACCGAAGCGGGTCCGGTTCATCACGACCGAGACGATGACGCCGACGACGATGGCCACGAAGATGAACCCGCCGACCTCGCGGCTCGGCGGCTGCAGGCCGAAGGTCTCGAAGACGGACCTGAACCCCGGGAACCACGCCGACTCCGGCAGCGGGCGGGTGGTGGGGCTGGCGTTCTTGGGCAGCGCCGGGTCGTGCAGCGGCCCGCGCAGAAGGTAGGCGATCAGCCCCACGGCGATGCTGTTGAGCATGATCGTGGTGATCACCTCGTTGACGCCGCGCTTCACCTTCAGGACGGCCGGGATCGACGCGTAGGCCGCGCCGGCCGCCATGGCGACCAGCAGGATGAACGCGATGTGCAGCGCCTGGGGAAGGTGGACCATCGCCCCCGCGGCGGCCGCCACGACGGCCGCGACGCTGTACTGGCCCTCCACGCCGATGTTGAACAGGTTCATCCGGAAGCCGACGCTGACCGCCAGGCCGGAGAGGAACAGCGGCACGGACCGGTTGATCCACGTGCGGATCTGGTTGGACTCGGCGCGCGGGGTGGGGCCGAAGTCGAACAGCGCCTTGAGCGACTTCACCGGGTCGACGCCGAGCACGGCCAGGACGATGGCGAGGACGACGAGCGACACCAGGAGGGCGACCACGGCCGGTACGACGCCGGTGACCAGTCCTCGGCGAAGGCGGTTCATGCCGGGTTTCCCTTCGGATCGGTGGGGGGCGCTGGTTGCGGGTCGTCGGCCGGTACGGCGCCGTCGTGCCCGCCTGCGCCGGTCATGTAGGACCCGAGGTCCTCCGGGGTGACGGTGGCCGGGTCCAGCCGGGCGACCAGACGCCCGCGCAGGATGACGTAGAGGGTGTCGGACAGCCCGATCAGCTCCTCGAGGTCGGCCGAGATGAGCAGCGTGGCCAGGCCGGCGGAGCGGGCGTCGCGGATCCGGTCCCAGATGGCCGCCTGCGCGCCGACGTCCACGCCCCGCGTGGGGTGGGCGGCGACCAGCACGCTGGGGCCGGCCTCCAGCTCGCGGCCGATGATGAGCTTCTGCTGGTTGCCGCCGGACAGGGCGCCGGCCAGCGTCTCCGGCCCCGGGGCACGGACGTCGTACTCGCGCATGATCCGCGCCGTGTCGTCCCGCGCGAACCGGCGCCGCAGGAAGCCGCGGCGGAACAGGGCGTGTGACCACTGGTGGCCGAGCACGCGGTTCTCCCACAGGGGCGCGCTGAGCAGCAGCGCCTGGCGGTGCCGGTCCTCGGGCACGAACGCGATGCCGTGCGCGCGGCGCCGCTGGGTGGACCAGGCGCTGATGTCCTCGCCGTCCAGCGTGACCGAGCCGGCGGTGGGGTGGATCAGGCCGAGGAGCATCTCGACCAGCTCGCTCTGGCCGTTGCCCTCGACGCCGGCGAAGCCGACCACCTCGCCGCGGTGCAGCTCGAAGCTGATGTCGTCGAGCACCGTGGTCCCCTCGGACCCGACGGCGGAGACGCCGTGGACGCCGAGCTGGACGTGGTCGGTGACGGTGGACTCACGGGTCTCGGGCACGGGCAGCTCGCTGCCGACCATCATCTCGGCGAGCTGCCGGGCCGTCACCGCCTTGGGGTCGGCCGTGCCGACGGTCGTGCCGCGCCGGATGACGGTGATCCGGTCGGCGACCTTGAGCACCTCGTCGAGCTTGTGCGAGATGAAGATGACCGACAGCCCCTCGGCCCGCAGGCCGTCGAGGTTGGCGAAGAGCTCGTCCACCTCCTGGGGGACCAGCACGGCGGTCGGCTCGTCCAGGATCAGGACCCGGGCACCGCGGTAGAGCACCTTGGCGATCTCCACCCGCTGCCGGTCGGCGACCGAGAGGTGCTCGATCAGACGGTCGGGGCGCAGGCCGAGGCCGTAGCTGTCGGAGATCTGCTGCACCTTGGCGCGGGCGGCCTCGAAGTCGATCCGGCCCCCGCGCTCCGGCTCGCTGCCCAGGATGATGTTCTCCAGGACGGTGAAGTTGTCGGCCAGCATGAAGTGCTGGTGGACCATGCCGATGCCGGCGGCGATGGCCGCGGTGGGGGTCTTGAACACCACGGGCCGGCCCTCGAGCAGGATCGTCCCCTCGTCCGGCTGGTGCATGCCGTACAGCGTCTTCATCAGGGTGGACTTCCCCGCGCCGTTCTCCCCCACGACGGCGTGCACCTCACCCCGCCCCACGGTGAGGTTGACGTCGGAGTTGGCCACGACGCCGGGGAACCGCTTGGTGATCCCTCGCAGCTCGATCACCGGTGCGCCCGCGGGGGCGTCGGCGTCGTCCGGACGTTCGGTCGAGACGGTGCTCATGGTGTCGCATCCTCACACAATCGGTGCAGGGCCCGAGGGACGGCGCCCCGGACCCTGCACCATGGTCCTTGCTTAGGTCGAGCTGTCGATCAGGGGGTCGGCGAGACCTTCAGGGTGCCGTCCTCGATCTTCTTCTTGTACTCCTCCAGCTTGGGCTTGATGTCGTCCACGAACCCACCGCTGGTGGAGTAGCCGACACCGCCGTCCTTGAGGGCGTAGGACTTCTTGGTCGCCTTGCCGGAGTCCTTGAACTCCTTGATGGCGCCGTAGACGGCCGCGTCGACCTGCTTGACCATCGAGGTCAGGATGTGCGGCTTGAAGGCAGGGTTGCCGACGGTGTTGTACTGGTCGGAGTCGACCCCGATGGCCCACTTCTTGGCGTCCACGGCGGCGGGGAAGCTGCCGTTGAACGAGCCGCCGGCCGCGGTGTAGACGACGTCCGCACCGTTCTGGTACATCGCCTGGGCGGCGACCTTGGCACCGTCGATGTTGCCGAAGCCCGCGCCGCTGTCGCCGGGGGCCAGGCGCTTGTCGTCGATCTTGATGCTGGGCTTGACGGCCTTGGCGCCCTGCTCGTAACCGGCCCAGAACTTGGTGATCAGCGCGCTCTCGTTGCCGCCGATGAAGCCGATGTGGTTGGACTTGGACTTCAGGGCCGCGGCGGCACCGACGAGGAAGGAGCCCTCGTGCTCGGCGAAGTCCTGGACGGCGACGTTCGGGACCGACGACGGGTCACCGTCGATGCGGATGAAGTTGACGTCGGGGTACTCCTTGGCCACCGTGTCCATCGGCTGGCCGTAGCTGAAGCCGACGCCGACGATGGGGTTGTAGCCGTCATCGGCCAGCTGGCGCAGCAGGTCGGCGCGGTCGGAGCCGTCCTCCTTGGGGCTGAGCTCCTTGATGTCGGCGCCCATGTCGGTCTTGGCCTTCTCCAGGCCCTTGACCGCGAGGTCGTTGAACGTGCCATCACCACGGCCGCCCACGTCGAAGGCCATGCCGACCTTCAGCGCCTTGGCGGCACTGGACGCGGACCCGCTCGCGGAGCCGCTGGCGGACGCGTCCGCCGCCGGCTTCTCACTGCTGCCGCCGCACGCGGTCATCGCGAGCGCGGAAGCCGCCGCGAGTGCCACCATCTTCATCACCGGACGCAAGGGGTTTCTCCTTCTCGATTTTCAGGTGCTCCGGGGCTGGTCCGGCGCGCACTGGTGGTGCCGGCACCGCCCTCGAGCAGCAGTCCGTCACACGACGCGACCGCCGGGCGACTGTATCCCGTCTCACATGCTGGTGTCTGTGGTCCGCGGAAGCGGTTGACCCAACCGTTATGTGCCGCTTGTTCCCACCAGCACGGAGCACCCGAGCGCGGTCGCGGCGAGCAGCCCGGCGCCGGCGGAGACGGCCCGCTCATCCACCGTCAGGTCGCCCTGGTGCAGGTCGTAGGTGCGGCCCCCGGGGGTCCGGGTGCCCAGCCGGACCATGGCACCGGGCAGCGACCGCAGGTACCAGGCGAAGTCCTCACCGCCCAGGCTCTGCCGCGTCGGCTGCACGGCCTCCGCGCCGAGCACGGCCCGCGCGGCCGCGGTCACGACCGCCACCGAGACGTGGTCGTTGACCACCGGGGGGACCCCGCGCAGGTGCTCGACCTTCGCCGACACGCCGTACGGCGCGACGACCGCCTCGACGAGGTCCTCCACCAGGTGCCCCATCGAGGCCCAGGCCTCGGCGTCGAGCATCCGCAGCGTCCCGCTGACGGTGCCGGTGGAGGGGATGACGTTCTGGGCGCCCCCGGCGTGCAGGCTCCCCCACACCAGCGCGGCGCCGGCCCGCGGGTCGAGCCGGCGGGACAGGGCGGCCGGCACGTCGGTGACCACCTTGGCCAGGGCGAAGGTGAGGTCCTCGGTCAGGTGCGGCCGGGAGGTGTGCCCGCCGCGGCCGGACAGGGTGACGGTGACCGAGTCGGCGGCGGCGGTGATGGGGCCCTCGGCCAGGCCGATGTGGCCGACGTCGACGCCCGGGTCGCAGTGGACGGCGAAGATGCGGTCGACCCCGTCGATGCCCCCGTGGGCGACGACCTCGTGCGCCCCGCCCGGGATGACCTCCTCGGCCGGCTGGAAGATCAGCCGCACCGCGATGTCGAGGTCGCGCCAGGCGTCCTCGTGGGCGCGGAGCGCCAGGCCGGCCCCCAGCAGCGCGGCGATGTGGACGTCGTGGCCACAGGCGTGGCAGATGCCGTCGTGGACCGAGGCCCACGGCAGGCCGCTGCGGTCCAGCACCGGCAGCGCGTCGAGGTCGGCCCGCAGCGCCACGCGGTACGCCGCGTCCTGCGGCCCGAGGTCGGCCACCAGGCCCGTGCCGGGCAGCGGGCGGACGCGGATGCCGGCGGCGTCGAGCCGGCGGGCGACCAGCGTGGTGGTGCGGGTCTCGGCCCGGGCCAGCTCGGGGTGGGCGTGCAGGTCCCGGTGCACCTCCACCAGCTCCGGCGCCAGCCCGTCGACGGTCGCGGCGAGGGCGTCGGTGAGGGAGAGGAGGTCCACAAGACCAGCAGACTACCGAGCCGCGCGCCGGTTTCAGGCCGGCGCGCGGCTCGGGTCAGGTCAGGTCGGTCCGGCCGCGGCCCTTGAGCTCGTCCACGAGGGACTTGACCTCCTGGGCGCGGGCCCGGGTCGTCACCAGCACCGCGTCCGGGGTGTCCACCACGACGATGTCGTCCAGGCCGAGCACGGCCACCGTGCGCCCGGACCCCGGCACGACCAGGCCCCGGGCGTCGTTGACGACGACGTGGTCGCGCGGGCCGAGGATCTTCAGCCCCGGCACGTCCTCGGTGTCGGCGATCAGCGACCCGAGCGAGGAGAAGTCGCCCACGTCGTCCCAGCCGAAGTCGCCGGGCACGACGGCGACCCGGCCGTCGGCGGCCGCCGGCTCCGCGACGGCGTGGTCGATCGCGATCTTGGTCAGCACCGGCCACAGCTCGTCCAGCCGGTCCGGCTCGGCCGCCAGCAGCCGCAGGCCGCTCGCCAGCTCGGGCTGGTACGTCGCGAGGAGGTCGAGCAGCACCGACGCCCGGACGACGAACATCCCGGCGTTCCAGCGGTACTCCCCCGTGGCCAGCCACGCCCCGGCCGTGGCGGCGTCCGGCTTCTCGACGAACTCGCTCACCGCGAGCGCCCGCGGGGCACCCTCGACCTGCAGCGCGTCCCCGACGTGGATGTAGCCGAACCCGGTCGCGGGGTGGGTCGGCTCGATCCCGATCGTGACGACGTAGTCCTGCCGGGCCACCGCGACGGCCTCGCGCACGCAGGCCCGGAACGCCTCGGCGTCGCCGATGACGTGGTCGGCGGCGAACGAGCCGATCACGGCGCCGGGGTCGCGCCGCTCCAGGACCGCGGCGGCCAGCCCGATCGCGGCCATCGAGTCCCGCGGCGACGGCTCGGCGAGCAGGTTGGCCGCGGCCAGTCCCGGCAGCTGCGCGCGCACCGCCTCTTCGTGCAGGACACCGGTGACGACCATGACGTTGTCGCCGGTCAGCGGCGTCAGCCGGTCCCAGGTGGACTGCAGCAGCGACCGGCCGCTCCCCGTCAGGTCGTGCAGGAACTTCGGGGACGAGGCGCGGGACAGCGGCCAGAGGCGGGTCCCGGCGCCACCGGCGGGGATCACCGCCCAGAACCCCTCGACGCCGGAGGGCGGGGCGGGCGATGACAGGTCAGGCATGCGCCCGACGGTAGACCACCGGGGCCGGGGCGCACGGCACCTCCCCGTCACCTCACCTGCACCTGCCGCTCCTCCTGCCGTCACTCCGGCGCCGCGAGGGCGCGGCAGGCTCAACCTGTGCGGATCGCGATCGTGACCGAGTCCTTCCTGCCCAGCCTCAACGGCGTGACCACCAGCGTGTGCCGCGTCCTGGAGCAGCTGCGCGCGGGCGGCCACGAGGCCGTCGTCATCGCCCCCGACCCGGCACCGCGCAGCCACGCCGGGTACCCCGTCCACCGGGTGGCCAGTGTCCCCGTGCGGTCGTTCCGGGTCGGGCTGCCCAGCCCGCAGATCGAGGACGTGCTGCGCGCCTTCCGCCCGGACGTCGTGCACCTGGCGTCGCCGTTCGTCCTCGGCGTGCGTGGGCTGGCCGCCGCCGCGCAGCTGGGCCTGCCCACCGTCGCGGTCTACCAGACCGACATGCCCAGCTACCTCCTGCAGCACAGCCGCGGCGTCGCCGGGCGGACGGCGCACCGTGCGGCCTGGCGGTGGGTCCGCCGGATCCACGGGCAGGCCGACCTCACCCTCGCACCGTCCAGCGCGGCCCTGGCCGACCTGCGCGAGCACGCCGTCCCCCGGACGGCCCTGTGGGGGCGCGGCGTGGACACCGCCCTGTTCCATCCCGGACGGCGCGAGGCACCCGCCTCGCTCGCGTTGCGCCGCCGGCTCGCCCCGGACGGCGGGCCCGTCGTCGGGTACGTCGGGCGGCTCGCCCCCGAGAAGGAGGTGCACCGCCTGGCCGGGCTCGCCGCCGACGACCGGGCCCGGCTGCTCGTGGTCGGCGAGGGCCCCTCACGTGAGGCGCTGGCCGGCCGGCTGCCGGGCGCCACGTTCCTCGGCCGGCTGGAGGGCGAGGACCTGGCCCACGCCTACGCGGCCATGGACGTCTTCGTGCACACCGGCACCCGGGAGACGTTCGGCCAGACCCTGCAGGAGGCCGCGGCGACCGGGCTGCCGGTGGTGGCGCCCGCGCGCGGCGGCCCGCTGGACCTGGTGCAGCACGGGCGCACGGGCCTGCTCTTCGACCCCGACCGGCCCGGCGACCTGCGCCACCACGTGCAGCAGCTCACGGCCGGGCCCGGTGCGGCACAGCGACGCGACCTCATGGGCACCGCCGGGTGCCGGGCGGTCCGGGACCGCTCGTGGCCGGTCCTGGTCGACGAGCTCCTCGGCCACTACGAGAGGGTCCTGGCCGGGCGGGCGGCCCGGCGTACGGCATGAGCGGTGAGTAGTTGCTCACACACGCCGCACCCACGGCGCGCGGTGGTCCTGGTCGTCACTACGATGTGGATGATCCGGACGGAGCCGTCCGTGTGTTGGTACACGCCATGGCCGCCGTCCCCCGTCTCGCACGAAAGGGACGCACAGTGCCCCAGGCAGCTTCCGGCACGTTGTACCGCGGCCGTGAAGGCATGTGGACGTGGGTCGCCCACCGCATCAGTGGTGTGCTGATCTTCCTCTTCCTCTTCGCCCACGTCCTCGACACCGCTCTGGTCCGCGTCTCGCCCGACGCCTACAACTCGATCATGACCACCTACAAGACGCCCATCGTCGGTCTCGGCGAGCTCGGGCTGGTGGCAGCGGTCATCTTCCACGCGCTCAACGGCATCCGGATCATCCTGGTGGACTTCTGGTCCCGCGGGCCCCGCGTGCAGCGCCAGATGACCTGGGCCGTCCTCGGCCTCTTCGTGATCCTGTTCGTGCCGTTCGCGATCCGGCACCTGACCCACGTCTTCGCCTGAGGGGCCCTGAGATGACTACTCCCGTGTCGACCTCGTCCACGGACCGCGGACGCCTGGTCACCGAGCTGACCACCCGCTCCCCCTACCAGCGCACCAGCCGGGCCAGGGGCAACTTCGAGCTCTGGTCGTGGCTGTTCATGCGCGGCTCCGGCGTGGTGCTGCTGGTCCTCGTGTTCGGCCACCTGTTCGTCAACCTCATGCTCGGCCAGGGCATCAAGAGCATCGACTTCGCCTTCGTCGCCGGCAAGTGGGCCAGCCCGTTCTGGCAGACCTGGGACCTGCTCATGCTGTGGCTCGCCGAGATCCACGGCGTCAACGGTGTGCGCACGATCATCAACGACTACACCGAGAAGGACTCGACCCGCCTCATCCTCAAGACGCTGCTGGCCGCGAGCGCCATCCTCGTCCTGGTCCTGGGCACCCTCGTCATCTTCACGTTCGACCCGTGCATCGACCCCGCCTCGACGCTGTCGCAGTGCAAGGCGCAGTGACGCCGGAAAGGTTCTGACCACCATGCAGACACACCAGTACGACGTCGTCATCGTCGGCGCGGGCGGAGCGGGCATGCGTGCCGCGCTCGAGTCCTCGACCCGCGTGCGCACCGCCGTCCTCACCAAGCTCTACCCCACCCGGTCCCACACCGGCGCGGCCCAGGGCGGCATGTGCGCCGCCCTCGCCAACGTCGAGGAGGACAACTGGGAGTGGCACACCTTCGACACCGTCAAGGGTGGCGACTACCTCGTCGACCAGGACGCCGCCGAGATCATGTGCCGTGAGGCCATCGACGCGGTCATCGACCTCGAGAAGATGGGCCTGCCGTTCAACCGCACGCCCGAGGGCAAGATCGACCAGCGCCGGTTCGGCGGGCACACCCGCAACCACGGTGAGGCCGCGGTCCGCCGCTCCTGCTACGCCGCCGACCGCACCGGCCACATGATCCTGCAGACGCTCTACCAGAACTGCGTCAAGCAGGGCGTGGAGTTCTTCAACGAGTTCTACGTGCTCGACCTGCTCATGGCGCCCGGGCCGCTCGGCGACGAGCGCACCGCCGGGGTCGTGGCCTACGAGCTGGCCTCCGGCGAGATCCACGTCTTCCAGGCCAAGGCCGTCATCCTGGCCACCGGCGGCACCGGCAAGGTCTTCAAGACCACGTCCAACGCGCACACCCTCACCGGTGACGGCATGGGCGTCGCGTTCCGCCGCGGCCTGCCGCTGGAGGACATGGAGTTCTTCCAGTTCCACCCGACCGGCCTGGCCGGCCTGGGCATCCTGCTGTCCGAGGCCGCCCGCGGCGAGGGCGGCATCCTGCGCAACGCCGACGGCGAGCGGTTCATGGAGCGCTACGCCCCCACCATCAAGGACCTCGCGCCGCGCGACATCGTCGCCCGGTCGATGGCCAACGAGGTGCGTGAGGGCCGCGGCGCCGGTCCCAACAAGGACTACGTGCTGCTCGACCTGACCCACCTCGAGCCGGCGCACATCGACGCCAAGCTGCCGGACATCACCGAGTTCGCCCGCACCTACCTCGGCGTGGAGCCCTACACCGAGCCGGTGCCGGTCTACCCGACCGCGCACTACGCCATGGGTGGCGTGCCGACCAACGTCGAGACCGAGGTGCTGCGCAACAACACCGACGTCGTCCCCGGCCTCTACGCCGCGGGCGAGGTGGCCTGCGTCAGCGTCCACGGCTCCAACCGGCTGGGCACCAACAGCCTGCTGGACATCAACGTCTTCGGCCGCCGCGCCGGCATCGCCGCCGCGGAGTTCGTGCAGAGCGCCCCCTGGGTGGACCTGCCGCCGGCACCGGAGCAGCACACCACGACGATGATCGAGGGGATCCGTCAGCGCAGCACCGGCGAGCGGGTGTCCGACCTGCGCAAGGCGCTGCAGGAGACCATGGACCGCAACGTCCAGGTGTTCCGCACCGAGGCCTCGATGAAGGAGGCGCTCGGCGTCATCGACGAGCTCAAGGAGCGGTTCGCCCACGTCGTCGTCCAGGACAAGGGCCAGCGCTACAACACCGACCTGCTCGAGGCGGTCGAGCTCGGCTTCCTCATCGAGCTGGCCGAGGTGATCACCCTGGGCGCCCTGGCCCGCAAGGAGTCCCGCGGCGGTCACTTCCGGGAGGACTACGAGGCGCGCGACGACGTCAACTTCATGCGTCACACGATGGCCTACCGGGCACCGATGTCGGAGGACGCCGCTGACGACCTCAGCATCTTCGCCTCCGAGGTCCGGCTGGACTACAAGCCGGTGACCGTGACCCGTTACCAGCCGATGGAGCGTAAGTACTGATGACTGCCGTGCTCGAGAACACCTCGACCGAGTCCAAGCCGGGTGCGGTGCCGACGTTCACCGTCACGCTGCGGATCGCCCGGTTCAACCCCGAGGCCGACAGCGAGCAGCACTACGAGGAGTACCAGGTCACGGCGCTGGCCACCGACCGCGTGCTCGACGCGCTGCACCAGATCAAGTGGGAGCAGGACGGGTCGCTGTCCTTCCGCCGGTCCTGCGCGCACGGGGTCTGCGGCTCCGACGCGATGCGGATCAACGGCAAGAACCGGCTCGCCTGCAAGACGCTGATCAAGGACGTCAACCCGGGCAAGCCGATCACCGTCGAGCCGATCAAGGGCCTGCCGGTCGAGAAGGACCTGATCGTCGACATGGAGCCGTTCTTCCAGGCCTACCGCGACGTCATGCCCTTCCTGGTCGCCAAGGGCCAGGAGCCCACCAAGGAGCGGCTGCAGAGCCAGGCCGACAAGGACCGGTACGACGACACCACCAAGTGCATCCTCTGCGCGGCGTGCACGTCGGCCTGCCCGGTCTTCTGGAGCGACGGCCAGTACTTCGGCCCCGCCGCCATCGTCAACGCCCACCGGTTCATCTTCGACAGCCGCGACGACGCGGCCGAGGCCCGGCTGGAGATCCTCAACGACCGCGAGGGGGTGTGGCGCTGCCGCACCATCTTCAACTGCTCCGAGGCGTGCCCGCGTGGCATCGAGGTCACCAAGGCCATCCAGGAGGTCAAGCGGGCGATCATCACCCGCCGCGTCTGACCGGGCGTGTCTGCGGTCCCGCAGACACCGCCGGAGGGCTATCGTCGCCTTCCATGCCCCACCCGCACGTCCCCGTCCGCGCCCTCGCGCTGAGCCTCCTGCTCGGCGTGACGGGCGCGGTCGGCGTTCCGGGGGGCTCCTCCTTCGCCCAGCCGGCGCAGTCGGCCCCGGTGGTCGCCTCGCCCCTGTCGGTAGCGATCTCAGCGTCGCTGCCCGCGTCCCGGGCCGCCGCCTCCGCGACGCAGCGGCCGGCGGCCACGGTCGGCGGTGAGGAGCTCACCCGCAGGGGCGTCATCATCAACCTCAAACCCGGGGTCCCCGCTCCCCCGGCCGTCCCCGCCGCCTCATGGGTCCTGGCCGACATGACCACCGGTGCGATCGTGGCGGCGCGGGGGCCGCACACCCGCCGGCTGCCGGCCAGCACGCTCAAGACGCTCACCGCGCTCACCCTCATCCCCGTCCTGCCGGCGGACCGCCAGATCGTGGCGACGGACGCGGACGTGCGCGCCGACGGCACCCGGGTCGGCCTGCTCCCCGGCTCGTCGTACACCGCGGGCCAGCTCTTCCAGGGACTGCTGATGTCCTCGGGCAACGACGCCGCCTACGCCCTGGCCCGGGTCGGCGGCGGTGCCGGCGGGATGCCGCAGACGCTGGCCGCGATGAACGCCCGGGCCGACCAGCTCGGCGCGTTCGACACCGTCGCCCGCGACCCCTCCGGGCTGGACCGTCCCGGCCAGACCAGCAGCGCCTACGACCTCGCCCTGATCGGGCGGGCGGCGATGCAGCTGCCGGCCTTCCGCACCTACGTCACCACCAAGACCGCCATGTTCCCCGGCGGCAAGGGGCCCGACGGCAAGGCGCGGCGGGCGTTCATCATCAACAACCACAACCGGCTGCTCTACAACTACCCCGGCACGATCGGGATCAAGAACGGCTACACCGTCGCCGCCAGGCAGACCTTCATCGGCGCCGCCTCGCGCGGCGGACGCACCTACCTCCTCGCCGAGATGGCCGGCACCAACGCCAGCTGGCGACCCAAGGCGGCGCTGCTGGACTGGGCGTTCGCCCACGGCGCCAGCCTCGCCCCGGTGGGCCGGCTGGTCGACCCCGGAAGCGTCTCCCGCCCGAGCGCCGCACGGACGCCGGCGCCGGCCGCCGGCGCGGAGGCGGCGGGGAGGGCTCCCGACCCGGCAGCCGGGGGCGACACCGCGGCCCCGGGCGAGGTGGTCGCCGCCGGCCGACCGGACTCCCCCGCGGCCGCGCCGCACCCCTGGGTCGGTGGCGCCGCCCTCGCCGCCGCGGCGCTGCTGGTCACCCTCCTCGCGATGCGGGCGCGCCTGCGTCACCGGAAGCAGCAGCGGCGCTCCAAATCTCGTCCTTTTGCTTGATCTGCTCCCTGTCCCCACCCCACAGACTCGGGATACCCGCAGGACGCCGACGCGAAGGACCTCACAGCGCGTTACCTGATCATGCCTGAGCACCACACCCGCCCCGTACGGAGCGCCCGGCAGACACAGGGCGAGCCGACGGACCACCCGGCAGACGACCCGGGTCCCCTTGACGGTGGCGGCCCGGTCAGACCCCCTGCTCTCCGGGCCGTCACCCCAGGTACGGCGTCAGCGCTCGCGTCGCAGCAGACCCCCGAGGCCACGCACGAGTGAGCCCAGTGCCATGGCGCCGGTGGCTCCCAGCACCGCCCCCGCGGCCAGCGTCGTGCGGTCGGCGGCCCGGGCCCCGAACGTCGGCAGCGACGCACTTCGCTCGACCGGGATCCGCGGCGTCGACGGCCCCACCGGCACGCCCGCCATCTCGCGGGCCGCGCCCACGTCGTTGGCCGCCCACGCCGCGGAGATCAGCGTGAGCCGGGCGATCAGGTTGAGCCAGACCAGCAGGCCGACGACGAGGGCGATCGAGGCGAACAGCGGGTTGTTCACCGTGCCGCTGACCAGTCGGGCGCCGAGCAGCTTCAGGACGGTGAACCCCACCCCGCCGAGCAGCGCGCCCTGCACCAGGTCGTGGGTCGGCAGCGACACCCCGGAGAGGAACCGCAGCAGCAACAGCATCAGGCCGGTGTCGACCGCGACGCCGACCAGCACGCCGACCGTGGTGACCACCCAGCCGTTGTCGCCCAGCCCGACGTGGTCGGCCACCCAGCCCGCGGCGCCGCCGATCGTGCTGGTGAGGATGGCCGAGGCGGCGACACCCAGGCCGATGGTCACCAGGACGCCGAGGTCGCGCAGCTTGGTGGTCACGATGTTGCCCGGTGACCCCTCCACCCCGAAGACCGCCCGGATGCCGTCGCGCATCGCGCCGATCCAGCCCAGGCCGGCCAGCACCAGGGCAGCAAAGGACACCAGACCGGCGATGGTGAGCGCGCTGGTGCCCGGCGCCTGGACCGGGATGATCCCGTTCGGGTGCTGGGCGTCCTTGACGAAGCCGGGGAGGTACTGCTGCAGCCCGTCGGAGACCGCCTGGAGCAGGTCGGGGCGGTTCTGCAGGACGAAACCGAAGACGGTGAACGCCAGCGCGACCGCCGGGAAGATGGAGAAGAAGGCGAAGTAGCTGATGCCACCGGCGAGGACGTTGCCGCGCGCGTCGCCGTAGCGCGACCACGCCCGCCACGGCCGGGTGGCCTGCAGGCGGGTGAGCAGCCGCTTGCCGTCGTCGAGGATGCTCATCGGCGTACGCCCGCGCCCTCGGCCGGCCCGGCGTCGAAGGAGAAGGCGTCCACGGCGCGCCATACCTGGTCGGAGCCGTGCTCGTAGAGGTGGAACTCCTGCACCTCGAAGGTGCAGTGGTAGGAGGCGAGGTCCTCGAACGCGCGGTCCATCGCGGAGTCGTCGACGTGGTGGGCGACGGTGACGTGCGGGTGGTAGTAGAACGCGAGCTCACGGTGCAGCGGGCCGCCCCGGATCGCCTGCTCGAGCTGCTCGCACTCGGCGATCCCGCCGGCGACCTGGACGAAGACGACCGGCGAGACCGGGCGGAAGGTGCCGGTGCCGCGCAGGGTCATCGTGAACGGCGCCGTCATCTTGGCCACCGACCCCAGGTGCTCGCGCACCTGGTCGAGGTCCTCGTCCGGCACCTCCGTCGGGGGCAGCAGGGTCACGTGCGTCGGGATCGAGTCGGCCAGCGGGTCACCGAACGAGGCCCGCCAGCGCTGCAGCTCGTCGCCGTAGGGGGCGGGGATGGCGATCGAGACGCCGATCATCGACACGTCGGCGCCTGCTCAGCGCTGGGCCGGGAGGAAGCCGACGCGGTCGTAGACCCGGGCCAGCGTGGCACCGGCCACGTCACGGGCCCGGGCGGCGCCGTCGGCGAGGATCCGGTCGAGCTCGGCCGGGTCGTCGAGCAGGGCCAGGGTGCGGTCGCGGAACGGCGTGGCGGTCTCGACGACCACCTCGGCGACGTCCTTCTTCAGGTCGCCGTAGCCGCGGCCCTCGTAGTCGTTCTCGAGGTCGGCGACGGCCCGGCCGCTCAGCGCGCTGAGGATGCGCAGCAGGTTGGACACGCCCGGCTTCTGCGCCTCGTCGAACCGGATCTCGCGGCCGGTGTCGGTGACCGCCGAGCGGATCCGCTTGGCGATCACCTTGGGGTCCTCGAGCAGGTCGATCACGCCGCTCTGGCTGGGCGAGGACTTGCTCATCTTCGCCATCGGCTCCTGCAGGTCGTGGATCTTGGCGCTCGCCTTGACGATGTGCGGCTCCGGCACGACGAAGGTCTGGCCGTAGCGGCTGTTGAAGCGCTGGGCCAGGTCGCGGGTGAGCTCGAGGTGCTGGCGCTGGTCCTCGCCGACCGGCACCTGGTCGGCGTCGTACAGCAGGATGTCGGCCGCCATGAGGACCGGGTAGGTGAACAGGCCGACGGTGGTGCCCTCGGTGCCGTGACGGCCCGACTTGTCCTTGAACTGGGTCATCCGGCCGGCCTCGCCGAAGCCGGTGATGCACGAGAGCACCCAGGCCAGCTGCGCGTGCTCGGGCACGTGGCTCTGCACGAAGACCGAGGACCGCTTGGGGTCGACACCGCCGGCGAGGTACTGGGCGGCGGTACGGCGGGTGCGCTCGCGCAGCCGCGCGGGCTCGACCTCGACGGTGATGGCGTGCAGGTCGACGACGCAGTAGAACGCGTCGTGGGTCTCCTGCAGCCCGACCCAGTGGACCAGCGCGCCGAGGTAGTTGCCGAGGTGCAGCGAGTCGTGCGTCGGCTGCATGCCCGACAGGATGCGCGGCTTGGGGGCGGATGGGGCGTTGTCGTGCGCGGGCATGCGCGCCATTGTGTCAGGTCGGCAACGCTGGTGGCGCCGCGCGTGGCCCCTCCTCGCGCCGGGCGCGGCCGGCGTGCGTGACCGGCCGCAGCGGACCCTCCATGGGAGCCGCCGGACCGCCCGTCCGCCACCAGGGGCGTGCCCGAGCCGATGCATTGTGTTTGAATGTGTTGGATCCAGCGCTGCGATCTGTTGGCGCGACCGCCGTCGAGGGAGCTGTCCGTGCTTGCACGTCAACGTCAGGAGCGGATCCTGCACGAGGTCGACCGTCACGGTGGGTCGCGCGTCTCCGAGCTGGTCGACATCCTCGGCGTCTCCGACATGACGGTGCGACGTGACATCGAGGCGCTGGCCGAGAAGGGGCTGGTCCGCAAGGTCCACGGCGGCGCCACCTCGGTCGGCGGCAGGAGCGCGGACGAGCCGGGCTTCCAGGTCAAGTCCGAGATGCACCCGGTGGAGAAGTCCGCGATCGCCCGCACCGCCGCGGCGATGATCGACCCGGGCGCCTCGATCGCCATCTCGGCCGGCACCACCGCCTACGCGGTCGCGCACGAGCTGCGCAACGTCGCCGACCTGACCGTCGTCACCAACTCCCCCCGCGTGGCCGAGCTGCTGCACGACCCGTCCCGCGACGACCTCACGGTGATCCTCACCGGCGGGGTGCGCACCCCCTCGGACGCCCTGGCCGGCCCGGTCGCGGTCGCCGCGCTGCGCACGCTGCACGTCGACACGCTGGTCCTCGGCGTGCACGGCATCGACGAGCGGGCCGGCCTGACCACCCCCAACCTGGTCGAGGCCGAGACCAACCGGGCCCTCATCGCCGCCGCGCGGCGCGTGCTCGTGGTGGCCGACCACAGCAAGTGGGGCATCGTCGGGCTGTCCACCATCGCCACGCTGGACCAGGTCGACGTCCTGGTCACCGACGCCGACCTCGACCCCACCGCCCGGCGCACGGTCAGCCAGCAGGTCGGCCAGCTCGTGATCGCCCCCGCCCCCACGGCGCCGGCGCGCCGCCGCGCCCGCCGCATCGGCGGCACCGGCCACGGAGCCCGCGTCGCGCCAGCCCACCGCCGCCGCCGCGCAGCACGCCGCACCGGCCCGGACCTGAGGACCTGATGACGACGACCCGCCCCGCCCGCCTCCGACGGACGGCGACGACCCTCGCCGACGGCCGCGAGCTGATCTACTTCGACGACACCGAGCCGTGGCTCTCCGGCGCGCAGTCCCGCGACGCCGTCGACCACCGCCCGCTGGGCGAGCGGGCCGCGGCCGGGGAGATGCGGCTGGACGCGCTCACCGGCGACTGGGTCGCCATCGCCGGGCACCGGCTGAACCGCACGTTCCTGCCGCCGGCGGACGAGTGCCCGCTGTGCCCCACCGGCCGGGGCACCGTGCCCTCCGAGATCCCCGCCGCCGACTACGACGTCGTGGTGTTCGAGAACCGCTTCCCCTCGTTCTCCGCCGTGGCCGGCGCACCGAACCCCTCCGGCGAGCCGCTGCTGGCCGAGCGCCCCGCGCACGGGCGGTGCGAGGTCGTCTGCTTCACCAGCGACCACGGCGCGGCGTTCGCCTCCCTCACCCCCGCGCGGGCGCGCACCGTCATCGACGCCTGGGCCGACCGCACGGCCGAGCTGTCCGCGATCGACGAGGTCGAGCAGGTCTTCTGCTTCGAGAACCGCGGGCAGGAGATCGGGGTCACCCTGCACCACCCGCACGGGCAGATCTACGCCTACCCGTACGTCGCCCCCCGCACCCGGCAGCTGCTGGCGCAGGCCCGCGCGCACCACGAGCGCACCGGCCGGCTGCTCGGCGCCGACATCCTGGAGTCCGAGCGCCGCGACGGCTCGCGCGTCGTCCTGTCGGGACGGCACTGGACCGCCTACGTGCCGTACGCCGCGCGGTGGCCGGTCGAGGTGCACCTCGCCCCGCACCGCGACGTGCCCGACCTCGTCGCGCTCGAGGACGAGGAGCGCGACGAGCTGGCCGAGGTCTACCTCGACCTGCTGCGCCGCCTCGACCGCTACTACGTCGACGCCGCCGGTGACCCGATCGCGCTGCCGTACATCGCCGGCTGGCACCAGGCCCCGGTGCGCGAGGGCCGCGACGTGTCCCGGCTGCACCTGCAGGTGATGTCGGTGCTGCGCGCCCCCGGCAAGCTGAAGTACCTCGCCGGCTCCGAGTCCGGCGTCGGCGGGTGGGTCAACGACGTCCCGCCGGAGCAGGTGGCGGCACGGCTGCGCGAGGTGGGCACGCCGTGAGCGGCCCGGCGGTCGCCGCGACCTTCGCCGAGCACTTCGGGTCGCCGCCGGACGGCGTGTGGTCGGCCCCCGGGCGGGTCAACCTCATCGGCGAGCACACCGACTACAACCAGGGCCTCTGCCTGCCGATGGCCCTGCCGCACCGCACCTCGGTGGCGGCCCGGCTCCGCGCGGACCGCACGGTGCGGGTCTGGTCGGTGCAGTCCGGCGAGCTGGTCACCGTCGACCTCGACGACGTCGCGCCGGGCACCCCCTCCGGGTGGGCGGCCTACGTCGCCGGCGTCTTCTGGGCCCTGCGAGCAGGCCGGCCACCAGGTGGCCGGTGCCGACCTCGCCGTGGACGGCCGGGTGCCGCTGGGCGCGGGGCTGTCCAGCTCGGCCGCGCTCGAGTGCGCGGTGGCGGTGGCGCTGTCCGACCTGTCCGGCCTCGCGCTGGCGCAGGACGACGCGTCGCGCACCTCGCTCGCGGCGATCTGCGCCAACGCCGAGAACACCATCGCCCGGGCGCCCACCGGCGGCATGGACCAGTCGGCGTCGCTGCGCTGCACCGAGGGCCACGCCATCCGGCTGGACTGCCGCGACGGCTCGGTCGAGCAGGTGCCGTTCGACCTGGCCGCGCACGACCTCGCGCTGCTGGTGATGGACACCCGCGCCGAGCACGCGCTGGTCGACGGCCAGTACGCCGAGCGGCGGCGCAGCTGCGAGCAGGCCGCCGCCGAGCTCGGCGTCACCAGCCTGCGCGAGGTGCCCTTCGGCTCCCTGGACGCAGCGCTGGCGCGCCTGGTCGACCCCGTCGTCCGCCGCCGCGCCAGGCACATCGTCACCGAGATCGAGCGGGTCCGGGCCACGGTCGCCCTGCTGCGCGAGGACCGGGTCGAGGAGGTCGGGCCGCTGTTCGACGCCTCGCACCTGTCGATGCGCGACGACTTCGAGATCTCCTGCGCCGAGCTCGACGTGGCGGTCGAGACCGCCACGGCGCACGGCGCGCTCGGGGCCCGGATGACCGGCGGGGGCTTCGGCGGCTCGGCCATCGCCATCGTGCCGGCCGGGGCGGTGGACCCGGTCTCCGAGGCGGTGGCCAAGGCGTTCGCGCAGCACGGCTTCGACAGCCCGTCCTGCTTCGCCGTCACCGCCTCGGGCGCGGCCGGCCGGGACGCCTGAGCCCCGGCGGGGCCCGGCGCGGCTGGCCCGGCGCGGCTGACCCGCAGCGGGCCAGCCGCCCGTCAGTGGACCGGCGGCCCCGCCCGTCAGCGGGCCGGGTCGAGCTCGGCGATCAGCGGCACGAGGTCGGCCACCGAGTCCACGACGCGCGTCGGCCGGTACGGGAACCGGTCGACCTGGCTGGCCTGGGTCGAGCCGGTCAGCACGAGGATCGTGCGCAGCCCGGCCTCCAGCCCGCTGATGATGTCGGTGTCCATGCGGTCGCCGATCATCACCGTGGTCTCGGAGTGCGCGTCGATGCGGTTCAGCGCGCTGCGCATCATCAGCGGGTTGGGCTTGCCGATGAAGTACGGCTCGACGCCGGTGGCGCGGGTGATCAGGGCCGCCACCGAGCCGGTCGCCGGCAGCGGCCCCTCGGCCGACGGCCCGGTCGGGTCGGGGTTGGTCGCGATGAAGCGGGACCCCGCCTCGACCAGCCGGATCGCCTTGGTGATGGCCTCGAAGGAGTAGGTGCGCGTCTCGCCCAGCACCACGTAGTCGGGGGCCCGCTCGGTCAGCACGTAGCCCACGTCGTGCAGCGCCGTGGTGAGCCCCGCCTCGCCGATGACGTAGGCGGTCCCGCCCGCGCGCTGGTCGTCGAGGAACTGCGCCGTGGCGAGCGCCGACGTCCAGATCGAGGCCTCCGGGATGTCGATGCCGCTGGTCAGCAGCCGGGCCCGCAGGTCACGCGGGGTGAAGATCGAGTTGTTGGTGAGGACGAGGAACTGCCGCCGGGTCTCGATCAGCTGCCGGATGAACTCGCCGGCCCCGGGGATGGCCTGCTCCTCGTGCACGAGCACGCCGTCCATGTCCGTCAGCCAGCACTCGACCGGCTTGGTCTCCGTCATGGGCCCAGTCTGTCCGGTGCCGCCGCTCACGGCGCGGCCGGCGGTGCGGCCAGGTCGTAGTCCGCCACGACCGCCGCGTGGTCGCTCCAGCGCTCGGCGTACGTCGCCGCGCGGCCGACCCAGGTGCCGCGCAGGCCTGCGGCGAGCGCCGCCGACGCGAGCTGGTAGTCGATCCGCCACCCGGTGTCGTTGTCGAAGGCCTTGCCGCGCCAGGACCACCACGTGTACGGCCCCTCGACCTCCCCCGCCGCCCGGCGGGACACGTCGACCCACTCCCCCGACTCGAGCCAGCGGTCGAGGTAGGCCTGCTCGGCCGGCAGGAACCCGGCCTTGCCGAGGTTGCCCTTCCAGTTGCGCAGGTCGTCCCGGGTGTGGGCGATGTTGAGGTCGCCGGTCACCACGACCCGGCGGCCGCCGTCGGCCAGCTCCTTCATCCGCAGCGTCATGGCGTCCAGGAAGCGGTACTTCTCCTCCTGGCGCGGGGTCTCGGCCTCACCGGTGTGGACGTAGACCGAGACCACCGTGACCGGCCCGGCCGCCAGGTCGAGCTCGGCCTCCACCCACCGGCCGGCCGCCACCGCCGCGCTCGTCCTCGAGCTCGCAGCGGACCCGCCGGTGCGGGCTGCGGGACAGGACCGCGACGCCCGCCCGGCCCGCCGTACCGCAGGGCGCGTGGGCGACGTGCCAGTCGGCGAACGCACTGTCCGCCAGGGCCGCGCGTCAGCTCGGCGTCGCTGGCCCGCACCTCCTGGAGGCAGAGCACGTCCGGCTCGGCGGCGGCGAGCCAGGACAGACCCCCGCGGCGGACGGCGGCACGGATCCCGTTGACGTTGGCCGAGATGACACGCATGCGCACCATTGTCCCGTCCCACCCACGGCCTGCCGCGCCCGGGCCGGTGCGCGCAGACGGACGGCCCGGTCTAGGGTCGGGTCCATGAGCGGCGCCCCACGATCACCTGCCACCGGGAACGTCTCCGGGGAGGCCGCCTCCGCCGCGGCCGCCGGCGGCCGCAGCACGGTGATCAAGGAGGGGCAGCCCGAGGGCGCCACCCGCACGGTCATCATCGCCGTCCTGGCCAACCTCGGGGTCGCGCTCGCCAAGGCCGTGGCGACCCTGATGACCGGGTCGGCCGCGATGCTGGCCGAGACGGTGCACTCGCTGGCCGACACGGCCAACGAGATCCTGCTGTACGTCGGGCTGCGCCGCAGCAGGCCGGAGCCCGACGCCTCACACCCGTTCGGCTACGGCCAGGAGCGGTGGTTCTGGTCCTTCCTCGCCGCGCTCGGGATCTTCCTCGTGGGCGGGCTGCTGGCCATCGCCGAGGGCATCCGCTCCCTGCTCAAGCCGGAGCCGCTCGAGTCCTTCCTCGTCGGCATGGGCGTGCTGCTCGTGTCGTTCGTGCTCGAGGCCGTCTCGTGGCGCAACGCGTACAAGGAGGTCCGCGGGGAGGCCGAGCGCTCGAAGCGGTCCCTGTCGGACCACCTGTCGGTGTCCTCCGACCCGACGGCCCAGACGGTCTTCTACGAGGACACCGCCGCCCTGATCGGCCTCGTCCTGGCGATCGCCGCGCTCGTGCTGCACCAGGTGACCGGCTCGGCGGTCTACGACGCCGTGGCCAGCATCCTCATCGGCATCCTGCTCAGCGTCGTGGCCTTCCTGCTCACGAGGCACAACCGACGGCTGCTGATCGACTCGTCGGCCCCGGCTGACCTGGTGCAGCGGATGCACGACGAGCTGGCCGGCCGCCCCGGCGTCGCGGACGTGTCGATGCTGCAGGCGGTGTGGATCGGCCCCCGTCAGCTGCTGCTCTGCGCCGACCTCGTGTTCGCCCCGGGCGAGGACGTCGTCGGCCGGATCGCCGCGATGCGCGAGGAGCTGCTGGAGATGTCGGTCATCGCCGCCGTCAAGCTCACCCCGGTCGCCGCCTGACCCGCTCCCGCTCGGACCGACCAGCTCCGCCCGGACCACCGGGTCCGGACGCGGAACGGCCCCGCACCTCGGTGAGGTGCGGGGCCGTTCGGGACCGGAGGGTCAGGCCATGGCCTGCTTCAGGTTCTCGTCGATCGCGGCCAGGAACGCCTCGGTCGTGAGGAACGCCTGGTCCGGGCCGACGAGCAGTGCCAGGTCCTTGGTCATCTTGCCCTGCTCGACCGTCTCGACGCAGACCCGCTCGAGCGTCTCGGCGAACGCCGTCACCTCGGGGGTGCCGTCGAGCTTGCCGCGGTGCTTCAGGCCACCGGTCCACGCGAAGATCGAGGCGATCGGGTTCGTGGAGGTCGGCTTGCCCTGCTCGTGCTGGCGGAAGTGCCGGGTCACCGTGCCGTGCGCCGCCTCGGCCTCGACCGTCTTGCCGTCCGGCGTCATCAGGACCGACGTCATCAGGCCGAGCGAGCCGAAGCCCTGGGCCACGGTGTCGGACTGGACGTCGCCGTCGTAGTTCTTGCAGGCCCAGACGTAGCCGCCCTCCCACTTCATCGCCGCGGCGACCATGTCGTCGATGAGGCGGTGCTCGTAGGTCAGGCCGGCCTGCTCGAACGCGTCCTTGAACTCGGCGTCGAACACGGCCTGGAAGATGTCCTTGAACGCGCCGTCGTACGCCTTGAGGATCGTGTTCTTGGTCGAGAGGTAGACCGGGAACTTGCGCTGCAGGCCGTAGTTGAACGACGCGCGGGCGAAGTCCTCGATCGACTTGTTGAAGTTGTACATCCCCATGACCACGCCACCGTCGGCCGGCATGTCGACCACGTCGAGCTCGATCGGCTCACCCGAGGACTCGTCGGTGGGGTGCCAGGAGATGGTCACCTTGCCGGCGCCGGGGACCTTGAAGTTGGTCGCCTTGTACTGGTCGCCGTGGGCGTGACGGCCGATGATGATCGGCTTGGTCCAGCCCGGCACCAGGCGCGGGATGTTGCTGATGATGATCGGCTCGCGGAAGACGACGCCGCCGAGGATGTTGCGGATCGTGCCGTTCGGCGAGACCCACATCTTCTTCAGGTCGAACTCCTCGACGCGGGCCTCGTCCGGCGTGATCGTGGCGCACTTGACGCCGACGCCGTACTGCTTGATGGCGTTCGCCGCGTCGACGGTGATCTGGTCGTCGGTCTCGTCACGCTTCTGGATCGACAGGTCGTAGTACTTGAGGTCGATGTCCAGGTAGGGGTGGATCAGGCGGTCCTTGATGAACTGCCAGATGATCCGGGTCATCTCGTCGCCGTCCAGCTCGACGACGGGGTTGACCACCTTGATCTTGCTCATGCCTTGGGCTCCTCGGTTCGACCGTTTGCGTATCCGGGACAGATTACCTTGACGTCAAGATACTTTGCCATCCGGCCTCCTGGCGAGGCAGTCACGGGCCGCCTCCCGGCACCCTGCACTCAACCACACGCCCGCGGCCCCGGCCACCGGGTGCGGCCACGGCTTCCGGACGCCGCGGCAGCGGGGGCGCGGCCACCGGCGCGTGCTCCACAGGCGCCGCGGCGACCGGGGTGTCGCGACGCTGCTACCGTCGCAGACGTCGTCATACACCTCGCCTGAAGGGTCAACCCGTGAGCACTACTCCCGTCAAGGTCGCCGTCACCGGCGCCGCCGGCCAGATCGGTTACAGCCTGCTCTTCCGCATCGCCAGCGGGGCGCTGCTCGGCCCCGACACCCCGGTGGAGCTGCGGCTGCTGGAGATCTCCCCGGCGCTCGGCGCGCTCGAGGGCGTCGTGATGGAGCTGGACGACTGCGCCTTCCCGACCCTCGCCGGTGTCGAGATCGGCGACGACGCCAACCGCATCTTCGACGGCGCCAACGTGGCCCTGCTGGTCGGCGCCCGCCCCCGCAGCAAGGGCATGGAGCGCGGCGACCTGCTCGAGGCCAACGGCGCGATCTTCACCGCCCAGGGCAAGGCCCTCAACGACCACGCGGCCGACGACATCCGGATCACGGTGACCGGCAACCCGGCCAACACCAACGCGCTGATCACGATGAGCAACGCCCAGGACATCCCGCGCGAGCGCTTCTCGGCCCTGACCCGCCTGGACCACAACCGCGCGATCGCCCAGCTGGCCCAGAAGACCGGCGTCAGCGTCAACGAGATCCGCAAGATGACGATCTGGGGCAACCACTCCGCGACGCAGTACCCCGACCTGTTCCACGCCGAGGTCTCCGGCCGCAACGCCGCCGAGGTCGTCGGCGACCAGGACTGGCTGGAGAACACCTTCATCCCGAACGTGCAGAAGCGCGGCGCGGCGATCATCGAGGCCCGCGGTGCGTCCTCGGCCGCCTCGGCGGCGTCGGCCACGATCGACCACACCCGCGACTGGCTGACCGGCAGCCCCGAGGGCAGCTGGCTGTCCATGGCGGTCTGCTCCGACGGCTCGTACGGCGTGCCCGAGGGCCTCATCTCCTCCTTCCCCGTCACCACGAGCAAGGGCGGCTGGGAGATCGTGCAGGGGCTGGAGATCGACGACTTCTCCCGCGCCCGGATCGACGCGAGCGTCGCCGAGCTCGCCGAGGAGCGCGACGCCGTCAAGGGACTCGGCCTCATCTGAGCCCCCCGCAGCACCCCGAACGCCCCGCCCGCCCCGTCAGGAGCCGGCGGGGCGTTCGCGTGCCGTCGCCCTCTTGTTGCCCCGAACCGCTCGTCTGCGGTCGATCTGGCCCCCGGTTCGGTGGTTTCGCGGCAACAGGCGGAGCGGGGCGCCAGCGAGAGGCCGGTGCAGGCGGCACCGGTCAGCGGCGGGGGTTCAGCTCGACGGCGCGGACCGTGACGAACAGGGCGGTGCCGAGGCCGAGCAGGATGACGACGTCAACCAGCCGCCGGCGGACGGCGAGGCCGCCCGCACTGGTCTGCGGCAGGACCAGCCGCAGCCCGGCGCCGGCCACCAGCGCCGCAGCCGCGACGTAGCCGCCGCTGCGCAGGTGCCCGGCGAGGACCAGCAGCAGCCCGGCACCGAGTCCGAGAGCGACGAACCACCAGACTCCGAGCCGGGGCGCGGTCATCGGCGCGCGAGCGCGCGCTCGGCCGCCTCGACCACGTTGACCAGGAGCATCGCCCGCGTCATCGGCCCCACCCCGCCGGGGTTGGGGGTCAGCCAGCCCGCGACCTCGGCCACGTCGGCGGCGACGTCACCGGCGATCCGCGAGCGGCCGTCGGCGGCCTCGACCCGGCTCACCCCGACGTCGAGCACCGCGGCGCCGGGCTTGACCATGTCGGCGGTGACGATGTCGGGGACACCGGCCGCGGCCACGACGATGTCGGCCCGGCGCACGTGTGCGGCCAGGTCCCGGGTGCCGGTGTGGCACAGGGTGACCGTGGCGTTCTCGCTGCGCCGCGTCAGCAGCAGCCCGAGCGGGCGTCCCACGGTGATGCCACGGCCGATGATGCACACCTCGGCGCCGGCGATCGGCACGTCGTACCGGCGCAGCAGCTCGACGATCCCCGTCGGCGTGCACGGCAGCGGCGCCCGCTCCCCCAGGACCAGCGCGCCCAGGTTGGTCGGGTGCAGCCCGTCGACGTCCTTGACCGGGTCGACCCGGGAGAGGATCGCGAACTCGTCCAGCCCGGTGGGCTGCTGGACCAGGAAGGCGGTGCAGGCCGGGTCGGCGTTGAGCTCGTCGACGACCGCCTCGACCTCGGCCTGGGTGGCCGTGGCGGGCAGCTCGCGCGCGATGCTGGCCAGGCCGATCTCGGCGCAGTCGCGGTGCTTGGCGCCGACGTACCACCGGCTGCCCGGGTCGTCGCCCACCAGCACGGTGCCGAGGCCCGGGGTGACCCCCTGCTCGCGCAGGCCGGCGATCCTCACCGCGAGCTCGGCCTTGATCGTCGCCAGTGTTGCCTTGCCGTCCAGGGGAGTCGCGGTCACAGCCGCATATCCTGCCACGGTGACGATCGAGCTCAGCGATGCCCGCTACGGGGACGCCCTGACCGCCGCCCTGGTCGAGGAGATCCAGCAGGAGATGATCGCCCGGTACGGCGGGCCGGACGAGACGCCGGTCGACCCGGCCCAGTTCGCCGCCCCCGGCGGGGCGTTCCTCGTCGCCCACGTCGACGGCGAGCCGATCGGCTGCGCCGGGCTGCGCGGCCGTCCGGCCGGCGAGGTCGAGCTGAAGCGGATGTACGTCCGCCCCGCCCACCGGCGCCGCGGCTACGCCCGCGGGCTGCTGCTGGCGGTGGAGGACCGGGCCCGGTCGCTGGGCTACCGGCGGCTGGTGCTGGAGACCGGCACCGCGCAGCCGGAGGCGATCGCGCTCTACGAGCGGGAGGGCTACCTGCCCACGGCCGGCTTCGGCCACTACGCCGACGAGCCGGGCAGCCGCTACTACGCCAAGGACCTCTGAGCCGGCTCGCGCTCGCCCGCGCGGCGGGCGGCGACCCCCGCCCGCGCCGCCGCCGCGTCGGCGAGCGTTCCCCGAGACGCGCCGGGCGGCGTCAGTGGGCGAAGTGCCTGGTGCCCGTGAAGTACATCGTCACCCCGGCCGCCGTGGCGGCCTCGACCACCTCGGCGTCGCGGACGGACCCGCCGGGGGCGACGACCGCGCGGACCCCGGCGTCGAGCAGCACCTGCAGGCCGTCGGCGAAGGGGAAGAACGCGTCGGAGGCCGCGACGGCGCCACGAGCGCGCTGCTCACCGGCACGCGAGACCGCGAGCCGGCAGGAGTCGACCCGGTTGACCTGGCCCATGCCGACGCCGACGCTCGCGCCCTCGTCGGCCAGCAGGATGGCGTTGGACTTCACCGCGCGGATCGCGCGCCAGGCGAAGCGCAGGTCGGCCAGGGTGGCCTCGTCCGCGGCGTCGCCGGCCACCAGCGTCCAGCGGGACGGGTCGTCGCCGCCGCCGTCGACCTCGGCGTCGATCTTGTCGCGGGTCTGCATCAGCACCCCGCCGCTGATCGCCCGGAACTCCACCTGGTCGGCGGTGCGCTCCATGCCGGCGGGCAGCCGCATCAGCCGGATGTTCTTCTTGCGGGTCAGGATCTCCAGTGCCTCCGGCTCGAAGTCGGGGGCCACGACCACCTCGGTGAAGATCTCGGCCACCTGGGCGGCCAGCTCGGCCGTCACCGGCCGGTTCGTCGCGACGACGCCGCCGTAGGCGGACACCGGGTCGCAGGCGTGCGCCCGCCGGTGCGCCATCGCGATGTCGTCGCCGACCGCGATGCCGCACGGGTTGGCGTGCTTGATGATCGCGACGGCCGGCTCGGCGTGGTCGGACGCGGCCCGCTGCGCGGCGTCGGCGTCGACGTAGTTGTTGTAGGACATCTCCTTGCCGTGCAGCTGCTCCGCGTTGGCCAGGCCGGCCCGCCAGTGGGTGTAGAGCGCCGCGCGCTGGTGCGGGTTCTCGCCGTAGCGCAGCACCGTCTTCTTGTCCCACGTCGCGCCGGTCCAGGCGGGGAAGCCGGTGCCGTCGGAGCTGTCGGTGAGGACGTTGCCCATCCACGAGGCGACCGCCACGTCGTACGTCGCGGTGTGCACGAACGCCTGGGCGGCCAGGGTGCGGCGCTGCTCGAGGGAGAACCCGCCGCCGCGGACGGCCATCAGCACCGAGGGGTACTCGGCCGGGTCGGTGACGATGGCGACGCTGGCGTGGTTCTTGGCGGCGGCGCGGACCATCGACGGGCCACCGATGTCGATCTGCTCGACGCACTCCTCCTGCGAGGCACCCGACTGCACCGTCTCGGTGAACGGGTAGAGGTTGGACACGACCAGGTCGAACGGCTCGATGCCCAGGTCGGCCAGCTGGGCCACGTGGTCGGGGTTGTGGGTGTCGGCCAGGATCCCCGCGTGGACGTTCGGGTGCAGGGTCTTGACCCGGCCGTCGAGGCACTCGGGGAAGCCGGTGAGCTCCTCGACCCGGGTGACGGGCACGCCCGCGGCCTCGATCCGTCCCGCCGTGGACCCGGTGGACACCAGGCGGACCCCCGCCTCGTGCAGGCCACGCGCGAGCTCCTCCAGTCCCCTCTTGTCGTAGACGGAGATCAGGGCGCGCTTGATCGGGCGACGCTCGCTCACGGGATGGTGACCTTTCGTTGGGAGACGGTGAAACCGTCGCGGACCATGCGGCCCACGCAGTCGACGAGCATCTGGCGCTCGGCGGTCTTGATGCGCTCGTGCAGGCTCTCGACGGTGTCGTCGTCGGCCACCGGCACGGCCCGCTGGTCGACGATCGGCCCGGTGTCGACGCCGGCGTCGACGACGAACAGGGTCGCGCCGGTGACCTTGACGCCGTACGCGAGCGCGTCCCGGGGGCCGTGCATCCCGGGGAAGGACGGGGACAGGGCGGGGTGGGTGTTGACGGTGCGGCCGCCGAACCGGGCGAGGAACGCCGCGCCGGTCAGCCGCATGAAGCCGGCGAGGACGACCAGGCACGGGTCGTACGCCGCGACCTGCTCGGTGAGCGCGGCGTCCCAGTCCTCGCGGGTGGCGTGGTCGGCCACGGCGCAGACGAACGTCGGGATGCCGGCTCGCCGGGCGCGGGCCAGGCCCTCGATGTCCTCGCGGTCGGCGCCCACGGCCGCCACCCGCACGCCGTACGCCGGGTCGGCCGCGGCGTCGAGCAACGCCTGCAGGTTGGTGCCACCACCGGAGACCAGGACGACGACGTCACGGGGGCCTTCGCCACGCCGGGCCGGAACGGGCCCGTTGTCCGGCGGAGTGGTCACGGTGAGCGAGGATAGTCCAGCCGTGCCTGCGGCCCCGCATCCGTCTCAACAGTGGAGCTGTCCATGCCCCCGGCCCCCCAGCGCGTCGCCCCCGCCGGCGTCGCCCCCGCGCGCCGGTCGGCGGTGCTGCTGCTGCTCGGCCTGCTCGCGACCTACCTGGACCTGCCCTGGAAGGCGGTCGCCCTGGTGCCACTGACCCTGGCCGCGTGGGAGACCGTCCGGGCGCTGCGGGACATGTCCCGGGCCGGCGCGCCCCGCCGGGCGATGGTGTGGTCGGGGGTCGGCCTGGCGCTGATCGCCTACCTCGCCGGCAGCGTGCTGCTGATGCTGGCGCTCTACGGGCCGTTCAAGACCTACCAGGACTGCCTGGCCGGGGCCAACACCGGCGTGGCCCGGGCGCAGTGCCAGAACGAGCTGGACGGCAGCTTCGGCACCCGGCTGGGTGGCCTGGGCCTCGGACGCTGAGCCGGCGGGCTCGGCGCCCGCTCGCCTCCGCTGGTCGCCGCCCCCGCTCGTCGCCGCCCCCGCTCGCGTCAGCCGCGCCGGGCGCGCAGGTGGGAGCCGGCCACGGTCAGCGCCGCACCCAGCAGCAGCTCGCCGAGCAGCGCGGCACCGACCGCCCACGGGTTGGCGCCCACGTGCGCGAGCCGGTCGGCGCCGGCCGAGCCACTGGACAGCCACACCGCGACGGTGAGGGCCACCGCGCAGAGCGCGCAGGCCGTGGCCGACGTCTCGGCCTTGATCTGCCAGGTGGACAGGCGCGACACGGCGCGCAGGCTGCGCCAGCCGACGAGCGCACCGATGGCGATCGGCACCAGCACCGCCAGCCAGAGCCAGGACGGCAGCGGTCCGGGGTCGGGCAGCGCGCCGAGCACGGGCACCAGTGGCAGCAGCCCCGGGTCGGACGTCGTCCAGGTGATGTGCGACCCGTCACCGATGCCGAAGCCGGGGCCCGCCATCCACGCCAGGGCCCAGACGCCGAGGTTGGGCAGCAGCGCCAGCTGGGCCAGGCCCGCGACGACGCCGCCGACCACGCCGGCGCCGAGGGAGTCGTAGAGGCGGCCGATGCGCTCGAGGTGCAGGACGACGACGCCGAGCGCGAGCAGCAGACCGGACCCCAGCGAGCACACCACCCCCCACACGGCGGGGCGGACGGCCCGGCGCACGAACCGGGGCAGCAGGCCGTGCCATGCCGCGGCGAGGTCGGGGACGACCGTGCCGACCTCGTCGCGGAACTCGACGAGCACCGCCAGCAGGTAGGCCACGAGGGACACGATGAGGCCGCCGAGCACCGCACCGACCGGGGACGGGTGCACCAGCGCGCTGCGCGAGAACAGGGCCACGCCCACGGTGGCCAGGGTGTAGGCACCGACGAACCCGGCCCCGGCCTCCAGGACGTCGACGCGCGGGGCGCCGAAGTGCCCCAGACGGCGGACCTCCTTGTCGTCGTCACCGACCAGCGCCACGACCCGGCGGCCGGCCAGCACCGCGCCGACCAGCGGGATCGCGGTCAGCAGCCACGGGGTCAGGGAGAGCGTGGCGTCGCCGACCCCCAGCGACACGCCGTGGGCCAGCAGCCAGCCGTCGGCGCCGACGCCGAGCGCCACGGTCCACGACACGGTGCTCTGCGGGCTGGCCACCCACACCAGCAGCACCGGCAGCGCGACGACCAGCAGGGACAGCCCGGCCGCCGAGACACCCGCCAGCACGGCTCGCCGGCGCAACGGCCACCCCTTCAGCGCGGCGGCGTCGGAGTGGTCGGTGAGGTGGCGGGCGCGATCGAGCAGACTCATGGCTCCTCCATGGTCGCCGGTGCCGGTGACCGCGCGGCGGGGGCTCGCCGGTACGACGCCAGATTGGCCAGATTTCCGGCCCGCCGGGGCAACCGACCACCGGCCCGGGGCGTCTGTGAGGGTGGGACGGGTTCGCAGGGGGCCCGTCCCGCGACAGGACGGCAGGCACGCCGGGCGGAGGTGGGATGAGCGACCGGCGCAGCGCCGAGAGGGACTTCGACGCGCTCTACCGGGCGCAGGCCCCTCGGGTCGTCCACCTCATCTACGCCTCCACCGGCGACCTGACTCTGGCCCAGGACTGCACCCAGGAGGCGTACAGCCGGGCCTGGCAACGCTGGTCGGAGGTGAGCACGTACGACGACCCGGGCGCCTGGGTGCGCACCGTCGCCCGGCGGCTGGCGATCTCGGCGTGGCGCAAGCGGACCAACCAGGACCGGGCCCACGTCCGGCACGGTGGCCCGCCGCCCGGTCAGCCGCCGTCGGAGGACCGCGTGGCCGTCCTGACGGCCCTCGGCACCCTCAACGACCCGGTGCGGGAGGCCGTGGCCCTGCACTACCTCGCCGACCTGTCGGTGGACCAGATCGCGCACGAGACCAACACCCCCGCCGGCACCATCAAGGCGCGACTGCACCGTGGCCGCGCGCTGCTGAGGCTGGCCCTGCAGTCCGAGGAGTCTCACCGTGGCTGAGCAGCAGACGTGGTCCGTCGAGGACGACGCGGTCGTGCGCGGTGCCCTGGACGTGCTGCGACGGGACGTCCAGGAGCGCCCGCTCGCCGACGCGGCGTTCGTCCGGGCCCGTGGCGACGCCCGGCGTCGTCACCGCAGGGTGACGGTGGCCCTGGCCTCGGCCGCCGCAGCGGTGGTGGTCGGCTACGTCGGCATGCAGGCCCTGGTCGAGCCCGCGGGTCGGGTCGTCGGCCCCGTCGGCCGCCCCACCGTCGCGGTCAGCGCGCCGACCGGGGCCGGTGGCACGGGCGCCACGACCACGGCTGCCGACCCGTCCGTGCCGCTGGCCGTCCCCGGCCCGCTGCCCGTGGCGCAGGAGTACCAGCGCGCGCTCGGGCTCCGCGGCCGGGTCGTCGTGTCCGACCTCAAGGAGTCCGAGGGTGCGGTGCTGGACTGCCCGCAGGTGCGCTCCCCCGGCGTCCGCGTCGCCGGCCAGTCCGTGACCAGCGTGGGGCCGGGGGTCTACGGGGACCAGGCGGTCTACCGCGCCACCGACCCGGCCACCGCGACCCGGGCCGCCACCACGCTGGAGCAGCAGCTGCTGGACTGCCCGATGCTCACGGTGTCCGCCGTCGGCGGTCACGGGCCGCCACGGGTGCTCCGCAGCAGCGGGCCGGCCAGCGCGCCGTGGTTCGTCATCACCCGCTCCGGCGACCGGGTCGGGCTGCTCAACGTCGGCCAGACCCCGACCAGCCGGACGTCGCGCTGGACGACGGCGCAGCTGCAGGACCTCGCCGCCGTGGCCCAGCAGCGGCTGCAGCGCGACGGGGCTGCGCCGGCGACCACGCCGCCCGGCCAGCCGTGACATCCGGGGCCGGGGCCGGGGCATCCGGGGCCGTCCGGCCAGCCGGGGGAACGACGACGGGCCGGTCACCTCGGGTGAGGTGACCGGCCCGTCGTACCGGCTGGAGGTGCTGGGTCAGCCGAGGTTCTTCATGATCTCGCGCATCAGGTCGGCGGTCGCGGACGGCGTCTTGCCGACCTTGACGCCGGCGGCCTCGAGGGCCTCCTGCTTGGCGGCGGCGGTGCCGGACGAGCCCGACACGATCGCGCCGGCGTGGCCCATCGTCTTGCCCTCGGGGGCCGTGAAGCCGGCGACGTAGCCGACGACCGGCTTGGTCACGTGCTCCTTGATGTACGCCGCCGCGCGCTCCTCGGCGTCGCCGCCGATCTCGCCGATCATGACGATCGCGTCGGTGTCGGGGTCGGCCTCGAACGCCTCGAGGCAGTCGATGTGCGTGGTGCCGATGATCGGGTCACCGCCGATGCCGACCGCGGTGGAGAAGCCGAACTCCCGCAGCTCGTACATCATCTGGTAGGTCAGCGTGCCCGACTTGGAGACCAGGCCGATGCGGCCGGGGCCGGAGATGTTGGCCGGGATGATGCCGGCGTTGGAGGCTCCGGGGCTGATCAGGCCCGGGCAGTTCGGGCCGACGATGCGGGTCGTGCCCTTCTGCACCGAGTAGGCGTAGAACTCGGCCGTGTCCTTGACCGCGATGCCCTCGGTGATGACCACGGCCAGCGGGATCTGGGCGTCGATCGCCTCGACGACGGCGGACTTGGCGAAGGCCGGCGGCACGAAGATGACCGACACGTTCGCGCCGGTCTCGGCGATGGCGTCGGCGACGGAGCCGAACACCGGCACGGTGACGCCGCCGTCGAACTCGACCGTCTGGCCGGCCTTCTTGGGGTTGACGCCACCGACGATGGTGGTGCCGGAAGCGAGCATCCGCTGGGTGTGCTTCATGCCCTCGGAGCCGGTCATGCCCTGGACGATGACCTTGGAGTCACCGTTGAGGAAGATTGCCATTGTTGGTCCTGCCCCTTACTTGGATGCCAGCTCGGCGGCCCTGCGGGCCGCGCCGTCCATGGTCTCTTCGATGGTCACGAGCGGGTGGTTGGCCTCCGCGAGGATGCGCCGACCCTCCTCGACGTTGTTGCCGTCCAGCCGGACGACGAGCGGCTTGGTGGCCTCGTCACCCAGCGCCCTGAGCGCGCCGACGATGCCGTTGGCGACCGCGTCGCACGACGTGATGCCGCCGAAGACGTTGACGAACACCGACTTCACCTGCTCGTCACCGAGGATGATGTGCAGGCCGTTGGCCATCACCTCGGCCGAGGCGCCACCGCCGATGTCGAGGAAGTTGGCCGGCTTGGGCTGGCCAGGGAACTCCTCGCCGGCGTAGGCGACGACGTCCAGGGTCGACATGACCAGGCCCGCGCCGTTGCCGATGATGCCGACCGAGCCGTCGAGCTTGACGTAGTTGAGGTTCTTGGCCTTGGCGGCCGCCTCGAGCGGGTCGGCCGAGGCCTTGTCCTCGAGCGCCTCGTGCTCGGGGTGGCGGAAGCCGGCGTTCTCGTCCAGGGTCACCTTGCCGTCGAGGGCCACGATCTGGCCGTCGGTGGTCTTGACCAGCGGGTTGACCTCGACCAGCGTCGCGTCCTCGTCGCGGTAGACGATCCACAGCTTCTGGATGGCGTCGGAGATCTGGTCCTTGACGTCGTCGTCGAACCCGGCGGCGTCGACGATCTCCTGGGCCTTGGCGGCGTCGATGCCCACGATCGGGTCGACCGCCACGCGGGCGAGGGCCTCGGGCCGCTCGACGGCGAGGACCTCGATCTCCATGCCGCCCTCCTTGCTGGCCATCGCCAGGTAGGTGCGGTTGGCGCGGTCCAGCAGCACCGAGAAGTAGTACTCCTCGGCGATCTGCGCGCCCTGGGCGATCATCACCTGGTGGACGGTGTGGCCCTTGATGTCCATGCCGAGGATCTGCTCGGCGGCGGCGGCCGCCTCGTCGACGGTCTTGGCCACCTTGACGCCGCCGGCCTTGCCGCGGCCACCGGTCTTGACCTGGGCCTTGACGACGGTCACGCCGCCACTGGTGGGGCCGATCTTCTCCGCCGCTGCACGGGCTTCGGCCACGGTCCCGGCCACGGCGCCGGCCAGCACCGGCACACCGTGCGCCTCGAACACGTCGCGCGCTTGATACTCGAAAAGGTCCACGAATTCGTCCTCGTCATCGAAGGGTCATGGAAAGGAAAACATCCGCACGGAGCCTAGTCCTGCCCGCGGAGGCCCGCCGGACACGGGTGCGCGGCATGGGACCAATCTCACCGCGGAGGGAACGCCGGGGGCCGGCGCGACGTCGCACCCCTGGGACGGCGGACCGGACTCGGACACGCAGGAGGCGACGGACGTGGACAGCCGACGGACAGGACAGCTGGTGCGGATGATGGTGGCGGGCTCGTTCGCCCTCACGCTGGCGGCGTGCGGGTCGGGCTCGGGTGGCTCGGGGGGTGCCGGCGAGGGGACCGGCACCCCGTCGGGCCCCGGCAGCAGCAGCTCCACCCCCTCCACCCCTTCCAGCCCGAACGCCGCGGCGGCGTTCCCGATCACCGTCACCCGCAAGGGCGGCATCGCCGGCTTCAACGACACGCTGGTCCTGCAGGCCGACGGCAGCCTGCAGATCAGCAGCCGGGGCCACGAGAGCACCTGCCAGCTCAAGCCGGAGATCCTCAAGGAGATCCTGCGGGCCGTGGGCGGGGTGCCGTGGAGCCGCCTGACCCCCTCCAGCGGCAAGGCCAGGTACCCCGACGACATGGTCCTGCTGGTCGGGAGCGGCGCCAGCAAGGGGCCGGCGCGGCTGGACGACCCGGGCCTGGCGCCGCTGAAGCAGCCGCTGAGCATCCTGGTGGTCGACTCCTCGGGCCCGAACCCGGCGCACGAGCTGTGCGACCCGACCTGACCCGACCTGACCACTGCCGCACCCCTCCCGCACACGACGACAGCGCCGACCCCGCAGGGCCGGCGCTGTCGTGATGTCTCCGGCCGTCAGCCGGTGGTCACCGAGGTGTCGTCGACCACGAAGCTGGTCTGCAGCGACGCGTCCTCGTTCATCAGGTACTTCACCGTGATCGTCTTGCCCTTGTACGCCGAGAGCGAGAACGACTTCTGCGCGTAGGTCGCGTTGGCGCCGACGTTGGAGTACGTCGCCAGCGTGGTCGTGGTCGTCCCGCTGACCACCTGGACCTTCATCGTGTCGTACGCCGTCGAGCCGCTCTCGGAGGTGTCGGTGCGCAGCCAGAACGACAGCACCGGCGCGGCGGCGGTGGACGGGACGGCCACCGACTGGGAGATGTTCTCGGTCGCGGTCGTGCCGTTGCCACCGAGCCAGGCCTTCCAGCTGCCGGTGTGGGCCGGGCGCCCGGTGTTGTTCGTGATCGGCCCGGCGGTGCCCGCCCAGCTGGCCGTGCCGGACTCGAAGCCGGGGTTGGCCAGCAGGTTGCTGCCGGTGGGCGGCGGCGTCGTGCCACCGCAGGTCTCCGCCCCGGCCGGCACCGCGATCGCGGTGAACGCGGCGGCGACCCCGGTGCACTCGGCGCTGGAGGCGCCGTACAGGTCCTTGGCGGACCTGATCGCACCTTCACGTGCGGCCGCGTAGTTGCTGGAGGAGGTCAGGTAGGTCGAGAGCGTGCGGTACCAGACCTTGGCCGCCTTGTCCCGGCCGATGCCCGTCACCGTGGAGCCGTCGCAGGTGGGGCTGTTGTACGACGTGCCGTTGATGGTCTTGGCGCCCGAGCCCTCGGAGGCCAGGTAGAACCAGTGGTTCAGCGGGCCGGAGGAGTAGTGCGGGTCCAGGCCGCCGAGCGAGGAGGACCAGCAGTCCTTGCTGGCACCGTCCCTGGACGGCTTGTCCATGTAGCGCAGCGGGGTGCCGTTGCCGTTGAGGTCGATCTCCTCGCCGATCAGGTAGTCCCCCGGGTCGCCGGCGTTGGCGGCGTAGAACTCGACGGCCGTGCCGAAGATGTCGCTGGTCGCCTCGTTCAGCCCGCCCGCGTCGCCGGTGTAGTTCAGCCCGGCGGTGTTCTCGGTGACGCCGTGGCTCATCTCGTGCGCCGCGACGTCCAGCTCGACCAGCGGGTGGGTGTTGCCGGCGCCGTCGCCGTAGGTCATCTGGGTGCCGTCCCAGAAGGCGTTCTGGTAGTTGCTGCCGTAGTGCACCCGGGAGCGGGCGCCGATCCCGTCGTTCTTGATCCCGTTGCGGCCCTGGACGTTCTTGTAGTAGTCGAACGTCTTCTCGGCGCCGTACTGCGCGTCGACGGCGGCGGAGGCACGGTCGGAGACGGTCCCGTTGCCCCACACGTCGTCGGCGTCGGTGAACTGGGTGCCGGTGCCGCTGGTGGCCCCCTTGAGGTCGGTGGTGTAGTTGCCGACCGAGTCCTTGAGCAGGTAGCTGCTGCCGCTCGGGGTGGTGCCGACGGTGACGTTGCCGACGAAGATCCCCCTGCCGGTCCCCTCCCTGACGTCGTCCCAGCGGGCGAGGGTCTTGCCGGTGGTGGCGTCGACGACCGTGTGCAGGCGGGTCGGGGTCTGGTCGGCCGCGATGCCGGTCACGAGCACGTCGTACGCGAGCCGCGGGGTGGCCCCGCCGGCGTAGACCACGAGCTCGCCGGCGGTCGACTTCTTCGCCAGCGCCGCGGTCCTCGAGCCGGTGGCGCGGGCGGCGGCCGCCGCGACCTGGGGGGTGGTGGACGCGACGTCGGCCTTGCCGGAGGCGTTCCAGCTGACCGACGTGACCGCGCCCGCGCCCGTCCGGTGGACGACGAAGTCGCCGCCGATGACGCGCAGCCCGGCGAACGTCCGCTGGTAGCGGACGTGGGTGCTGCCGTCGCGGTCGGTGACGACGTCCTTGACCGTGAGCTGCTCGCGGCTGTCGAGCCTGAGGTCCCTGGCCGTGTCGCCGGCGCGCGCCTGCGCGGTGGCCACGGCGGTGCGGACGGACGGACCGGAAGCGGCTGCCGTGAGGGCTGACGCGGGGGGTGCGGCGACAGCGCCGGCGGCCATCACGGCGCCGAGGGCACCAAGGGCCACACCAGACTTCAGAGGCATCACGAGCATCTCCTCACTGTGGGTCGCCGGGGTTGGGCGACCTGGGCAGCCGGTTCGACAGTACGCGCGGAGGTGCGCTCCCCGTGCGGACTCCGGCTGCGGCGAACGTTCCCGCCTGCGGCCAGCGGGGTCAATGCTCTTGGGCCAACCTTTGCCCTGACGAGGGGACTTCGGGGGCTGCGGCCGGGTGGAGGGCGGGTGTTGGTCATGGACCGGTCAAGGCCGGGTCTGCCGGACCGGGCCCGGAACGGCACCGCCGGGCGGGGTCAGCCGGGCGCTCAGCCGGCGGCGACGTTCGCGCGCACCCAGTCGACGATCTCGGTGGTCGTCGCACCCGGGGTGAACACCTTGGCCACGCCCATCTCGGTGAGCGCCGGCACGTCGTCGTCGGGGATGATGCCGCCGCCGAACACGACGATGTCGGCGGCGTCGCGTGCCGCGAGCAGCTCGGTCACCTTGGCGAACAAGGTCATGTGGGCACCGGAGAGCACGGACAGGCCCACGGCGTCGGCGTCCTCCTGGATGGCCGCCTCGACGATCTGCTCGGGGGTCTGGTGCAGGCCGGTGTAGACCACCTCCATGCCCGCGTCGCGCAGGGCCCGGGCGACGACCTTGGCGCCGCGGTCGTGGCCGTCCAGCCCGGGCTTGGCCACGACGATGCGCAGGGGGCTCTGGCTGGGCTGTTGGCTCATGAGCCGCAGAATAGCCGCCCCCACGCAGGGTCGGGGCCGTGCCCGGTGCGGACCGGCCGGGCCCTTCGGCACGGGACTGAGACCTTTCAGTGATCGATAGTTGATCGATCAGGGGTTACCGTCAGGAACAAGCCGCTGGCGGCGCAGCCGCCCCCGACCCCGGGGAGGGCCCATGACCTCGACCAGCGTCCCGGACCCACCGCCCGGGACGGCTCCGGCGTGCACCGTCGGGAGCCGGCTCCGGGTGGTCTCCTGGCGCCCGAGCGGCGACGTCGTCTCGACCGCCCGGGCCGGGTGGGGCACCGGGCTGCGCGAGGTGGGCGAGGCCGTGGGTGCGGCGACCCGTGCGCTCTGCAGCCCGACCGGCGTGGTCGGCGCCGTGGTGGAGACGGCTTGGGTGAGCACCCACCTGGCGCTCTACCCCTTCGGTCTGCTGGCCCGCTCCGAGCCCGCGACGGGTCACGGCTACAGCGTCGCCGCGCTGCCGCCGCTGCAGCGGGGGCTGGTCATCGGCGACGTGGAGGCGGCCGGGACGCCGATCCTGCTGGTCCACGGCATGGTCGACAACCGCTCGATCTTCACGCTGCTGCGCCGCGGCCTGCGCCGCCGCGGGTTCGGCCGGGTGCTGACCATCAACTACTCCCCGCTGACGGCCGACGTCCGGGCCGCCGCGGCCCTGCTCGCCCAGGAGGTCGAGGAGCTGGTCGCCGAGACCGGCTACGAGCGGATCCACGTCGTGGGCCACAGCCTGGGCGGGCTGATCGCCCGCTACTACGTCACCCGGCTCGGCGGCGACGAGCGGGTGCACACCCTGGTCACCCTCGGGACGCCGCACGCCGGCACCTACAGCGCCTACGCCCTGCCGTCCCAGCTGTGCCGCCAGCTCCGCCCCGGCAGCGAGCTGATGCGCGAGCTGGCGGAGCCGGTGCCGGACTGCCGGACCCGGTTCGTGGCCTACTGGTCCGACCTGGACCAGATGGTGCTCCCCCAGCGGCACGCCCGCCTGGACCACCCGGACCTGCCCGCCGCGAACGTCGAGATGCACGGCCTGGGCCACATGAGCCTGCCGATCAGCGGACGCGTGGTGCACGGCATCTCCACGACCCTGGCCCACCTCGACACCGACGGCTCGACCCTCGCCGCCGGCGTCACCACGATCGCGGGCCCCGCGGCACCGGGCCTGCCCCGCCGCCCCTCCTGAGGCGCCCCGCGAACCCGCCGCATCCACCCTCCCGGGACCGGGTCAAGGGCCGCTCGTCAGTCCCCCCGCGATTGTGGATCACGAAACGGTCACGCTAGCCTCGACCGTTCCGTGTCTCCTGCCCGTGAGGTCCCCCCGTGCCCGACCGCCCCTCCGGCGCCCGCCACCGCGCCCCGCGCGCCCCCGGGCACCGCCGCCTGCTCGGCGGCCTCGCGCTGCCCACGGTCGCCGCCGCGGCCCTCGCGCTCACCGCCACCGGCGCCAGCATCGACGCGCACCCAGAGGAGCTCTCGGCCTCCTCACCGGTGATGCGCTCGGCCCAGCAGCAGTCACGGGAGCAACGGCTCGCCCAGACCGACCAGCAGGTGGCACGGACCGGCTCGGCGCAGGTGGCGGTCCTGGCCACCGGGCGCGCCGAGGCCACCCAGCGCGCGGCCCGCACGGCCCGGCGCCAGGCGATCCAGGCCAGAGCCGCCAGGGCGCTGGCGCTGGCGCTGCGAGGGCCCGTGCGTGGCGGTTGCCCATCACGCACTACACGCTGACCTCCGGCTTCGGGCAGCGGTGGGGCCGGCTGCACGCCGGCAACGACTTCGCGGCGCCGGTCGGCAGCCGGCTGGTCGCGATGTCCAGCGGCACGGTCACCTTCGCCGGGGCGCAGTCCGGCTACGGCAACAAGGTGGAGATCCGCTACTGGGACGGCACCGTGTCCTACTACGGCCACATGGACCGGGTCACCGCGCACGTGGGCCAGAAGGTCGGCCCCGGCAGCCTCGTCGGCTACTCCGGCAACACCGGCCACTCGACCGGCCCGCACCTGCACCTGGAGATCCACCCGGGCGGCCACGGCCCGGTCAACCCGATGCCGTGGCTGAGGGCGCACGGCATCCGCCCGTAGCGCCTCCCCGGCAGGACGACCGCCTGCCTGACCCGTACGGCGCCGGTGACCACCGGCGCCGTACCCGTGCCTAGAGCTTCTCCAGCGGCGCGTAGCGCAGCAGCAGCCGCTTGACCCCGGTGTCGCCACCGAAGTCGACGTGGGCCATCGCCTTGTCGCCCTCTCCCTCGACCCGCACGACGCTGCCCAGGCCGAACGAGTCGTGCGTGACGCGGTCGCCGCCGGCGAGCTTGATCACCGGGCGGTTGCCGGGAGAGCGCACGCCCGGCCGGCCGGCCAGGGTCGCCACTGCCGGTGTGGACGACGGCCGCATGCCGGTGGACTCGGTGCGCTGCCAGTCGAGCAGGTCGGCCGGGATCTCGTCGAGGAAGCGGGAGGCCGGGTTGTACTGGGGCTGGCCCCACGCGGCACGGACCACGGCCCGGGACAGGTGCAGCCGCTCGCGGGCGCGGGTGATGCCGACGTAGGCCAGCCGCCGCTCCTCCTCGAGCTCCTTGTTGTCGGCGAGCGCCCGCATGTGCGGGAAGGTGCCGTCCTCCATGCCGGTGAGGAAGACCACCGGGAACTCCAGGCCCTTGGCGGTGTGCAGGGTCATCAACGTCACCACGCCGGCGTCCTGCGCCTCGTCCCCGTCGGGGATCTGGTCGGCGTCGGCCACCAGCGACACCCGCTCGAGGAAGTCCTCCAGCGACCCCTCCGGCTCGGCCTCGTCGAACTCGCGGGCCACGGCGACCAGCTCGGCGAGGTTCTCGACCCTGGTCTCGTCCTGGGGGTCCTGGCTCTTGCGCAGCTCGTCGAGGTAGCCGGTCTGCTCCACGACCGCCTCGAGCAGCCCACCGACACCGGAGCCGCCCTCGTGGACGGTGCGCAGCGCCTCGAGCAGCGTGGTGAACCCGGTGACCGCGGTCACCGACCGGGTCGCGATGCCCGGCGCGTCGGCCGCGCGGCCCAGCGCCGCGACGAACGGGATCCGCTCACGCTCGGCGAGCTGGGCGACACACGCCTCCGCGCGGTCACCGATGCCCCGCTTGGGGACGTTGAGGATGCGCCGCAGGTTGACCGTGTCGGCCGGGTTGGAGATGACCCGCAGGTAGGCCAGGGCGTCCTTGACCTCGCGCCGCTCGTAGAAGCGGGTGCCGCCGACCACCTTGTACGGCAGGCCGACCCGGACGAACACCTCCTCGATGGCGCGGGACTGGGCGTTGGTGCGGTAGAAGACGGCGACGTCCTTGGGCTTGACCCCGTGGTCGTCGCCGAGGGAGTCGATCTGGCGGGCGACGAACGCGGCCTCGTCGTGCTCGGAGTCGGCGACGTAGCCGACGATCTTGGCGCCGTCGCCGGAGTCGGTCCAGAGGTTCTTGGGCCGGCGACCCTCGTTCTTGGCGATCACCGAGTTGGCCGCGCGCAGGATCGTCTGGGTCGAGCGGTAGTTCTGCTCGAGCAGGATCGTGCGCGCGTCGGGGTAGTCCTGCTCGAACTCCACGATGTTGCGGATCGTCGCGCCCCGGAAGGCGTAGATCGACTGGTCGGCGTCGCCGACGACCGCCAGCTCGGCCGGGGGGACCTCGTGGGCGGCGCCGCCGCCGGAGTGGCCGACCAGCTCCTTGACCAGCTGGTACTGGGCGTGGTTGGTGTCCTGGTACTCGTCCACCATCACGTGCCGGAACCGGCGGTGGTAGTGCTGGGCGACCTCGGGGAAGGCCTGCAGGATGTTGACCGTCATCATGATCAGGTCGTCGAAGTCGAGGGCGTTGGCCTGTCGCAGCCGGCCCTGGTAGAGGCGGTAGGCCTCGGCGACCATCCGGTCGTGGTGGCTGGCCTCACCCAGGGTCGAGGCGTAGGTGTCCTCGTCGATCAGCTCGTTCTTGAGGTTCGACACCTGCGCGGAGAAGGACCGCGGCGGGTAGCGCTTGGGGTCGAGGTCGAGGTCGCGCATGACCATCGACATCAGCCGCTGGCTGTCGGCCGCGTCGTAGATGGAGAAGGTGGACTTCAGCCCCACGTGGGCGGCCTCGCGGCGCAGGATCCGCACGCAGGCCGAGTGGAACGTCGACACCCACATCGCCTTGGCCCGGCCCCCGACCAGCGCGGCGACCCGCTCGCGCATCTCGGCCGCCGCCTTGTTGGTGAACGTGATGGCCAGGATCTGGCCGGGGTGGACGTCACGGGCGGCCAGCAGGTAGGCGATCCGGTGCGCCAGCACGCGGGTCTTGCCCGAGCCCGCGCCGGCGACGATCAGCAGCGGCTCACCCTGGTGGGTCACCGCGGCCCGCTGCTGGGGGTTGAGGCCCTGCAGCAGCACCTCGGGGTCGCTCGGCAGCACGGCACCGCCGCGGCGGCCGGCATCCTCGGGCGGTTCGCCACCGGCCTGGGCCCAGGTGGGGACCCCGCGCACGTCCACGTCGCCACGCGCTTGCGCGGGGGTCATGCCGGGCAGGGGAAGGTCATCGAAAAGGGTGCTCATCTCGGTCCCCAGCCTACGTGCTGGAGCGGACACCACCCGGCTGGCGCCCACACCTAGGCTCTCGCGCATGAGCATCGATCTGATCCGCCCGGCCGAGCCCCGGGACGTCCCCGCCCTGCTCGGACTGGTCCAGGAGCTGGCCGACTACGAGCGCGAGCCCGACGCGGTCGAGGCGACCCCCGAGCTGTTCACCGCGACCCTGTTCCCCGTCTCCGGCAGCCCGAGCGCGTGGGCCCACGTCGCCGAGGTCGACGGCGAGGTCGTCGGTATGGCGGTGTGGTACCTCACCTTCTCCACGTGGCTGGGGCGGCCCGGGATCTGGCTCGAGGACCTCTACGTGCAGCCGGCGCACCGCGGCAGCGGCCTCGGCCGGCAGCTGCTCACCACCCTCGCCCAGCTGTGCTCCGAGCGCGGCTACGGCCGGCTCGAGTGGTGGGTCCTGGACTGGAACGAGCCCTCGATCGGCTTCTACCGCAACCTGGGCGCCCGCTCCGAGGACGAGTGGACGACGTACCGGCTGGACGGGGAGGCCCTGGACCGGCTGGCGGCCTCGGCCGGGGTGACCCGACGGCGGCCCGCCACCGGTCCGGGGCCGCGCCGGACCGAGGTGTCGGCGGGCCGCCTTAGGCTGGAGGACATGACCGAGCCCAGCCCGATCCCCCGCCCACAGCCCCGGCCGGACAGCGAGGTCGAGCGGGCGCTCGTGGTCGTGGCCCACCCCGACGACGCCGACTTCGGCGCGGCGGGCACCATCGCCGGCTGGACCGACGCCGGCATCGAGGTGACGCTGCTGCTGTGCACCCGGGGCGAGCAGGGCGGCTTCGACGACACCCCCCGCGACCAGATCCCGGCCCTGCGCGAGGCCGAGCAGCGGGCCGCCAGCGCGGTCGTCGGGGTCAGCGACGTCCGGTTCCTCGAGGGCCACAGCGACGGCTGGCTGGAGCCCGGCTGGGAGCTGCAGCGCCAGATCGTGCGGGTGATCCGGGCCGTGCGGCCGCAGCGGGTGCTGATCCAGTCCCCGGAGCGCTGGTACGACCGCCTCCAGGCCTCCCACCCCGACCACCTCGCCGCCGGCGAGGCGGCGATCCGGGCGGTCTACCCCGCCGCGGAGAACCGTTTCGCCTTTCCCGAGCTGCTGGAGGAGGGTCTCGACGCGTGGCAGGTCGGCGAGGTGTGGGTCATGGCGCACCCGCAGATGGCGCACGCGGTCGACATCACCGACACCTTCGCCCGCAAGGTCAAGGCGCTGCAGCAGCACACCTCCCAGACCGCCCACCTCGGCGACGGCCTCGAGACGATGCTGCGGGGCTGGTCCACCGCCCTGGCCGCGAACGCGGGGCTCGAGCCGGGGCGCCTGGCCGAGGCGTTCGCCGTCAGCCGGTTGCGGTGACCTCTGCGGCGAGGGCCACCCCGTGAACGTCGACGCGCTCCTGGTCGCCGTGCCGCCGGTGGCCGTCTACCTCATGGTGGGCCTGGTCGTCGGGCTGGAGAGCATGGGCATCCCGCTGCCGGGCGAGGTCGTCCTGGTCTCGGCCGCGCTGCTCTCGTCCCGGCAGGAGCTGAGCGTCTCGCCCCAGGGCGTGGCCCTCGCCGCGGCCGCCGGGGCCGTCATCGGCGACTCGATCGGGTTCGCCGTCGGCCGCCGCTTCGGCGACCGGCTGTTCGCCTTTCTCGGCCGCCGCTTCCCGCGGCACGCCGACGACGCCCACGTGGCGTGGGCCGAGCACGTCTTCACCCGCTACGGCGTGGTCGCGGTCTTCTTCGGCCGCTTCATCGCGCTGCTGCGCATCTTCGCCGGGCCGCTCGCCGGGGCGCTGCGGATGCCCTACCGGCGGTTCCTCGCCGCCAACGTGCTGGGCGCGCTCGTCTGGGCCGGCGGGACGACCTTCCTCGTCTACTCCCTGGGCACGCTCGCCGAACAGTGGCTGCAGCGCGCCGCCTGGGTGGGTCTGGCCGTGGCGGTGGCCGTCGGCGTGCTGGTCTCGCGCCTGATGCACCACCGCATCGAGCAGGCCGTCGCGGCGCACGCCGCCGAGCTGGCCGCGCAGACGCCCCAGCCCGCGCCCGGGGACGCCCCACCGACGGTCGGCTAGGCAGGGTCCGGCGCACCGACCCAGCTTGCACAGATTCTGTGAGGCCTGTGGGTCAGCGGGGGGCGGCCTGCAGCAGGGCCACGGCAGCTGCGCAGGTCCGCCGCCAGCCGGGCACCCGGCGGCGTCTCCCCCGGCCTCCACCCCGGGCCGCCGACCACGGCCAGCACCGGCGGCCGCGAGCGCGGCAGCCCGGCCAGGTCGGCGGCCGGGCCCTCGACCCGCTGACGCCAGACGAAGACCGCCGAGGCGCCCGTGCGCCGGGCCGCCGAGGCCAGGGCGTTGGGAGGCACCCCGGGACCGAGCAGCCGCACCGGCACGCGCCGCTCCCCGAGGGCCACCGCCAGCGACGTGCAGCGGCAGCACGTGCGCGTCCTCCGGGGCGCACGCCAGCAGCACCGGGCGCCCCGGCACGGGCCGCAGCAGACGGGCGCGGTGGGCTCGCAGGGCCTCCGTGGTGGCCTCGCTCAGGACGTGCTCGACGTCGACGCCCTCGCCGGTGCGCTGCCAGCGCAGCCCGGCGGCGACCAGCACGGGGCGCAGCACGTCGTCCCAGGTGGCGACGGCGCCCCGCTCGACCAGCAGGTCGGTGAGGAGGTCGACCAGGACCTCGGCGTCCAGCCGGCTGGCCGCCCGGGCCAGCCCGCGCACCTCCGGCGACGCCCCCGGCACGGCCAGCGAACGCCCGCCGGGGCCCCCGGGACGACGCCGCACCCCCGGCGCCGCCGCGACGGTCCTGGCCGGCTCCCGCGCCCACGACGCCGCGCTCACCTCGATGGCGTCCACCGGCGTGGCCAGCACCTGCGCGGCAGCCCGCGCGGGCGTCGCGCCCTCGCCCACCAGGCGCTGCATGAGCACGAGGCGACCGCAGTCGGTCTCGGTGTAGCGGCGGTGGCCGCCCGGACTGCGGCCACCGGGGGCGAGGCCGTAGCGGCGCTCCCAGCTGCGCACGGTCTCGGGTGCGACGCCGAGGCGGGCAGCGACCATCCCCACCGTCAGCGGCCTCCCGTCGTCCTCGACGCCCACCCGACACCGCTCCTGGTCCATCCGCCATCGGCCACGACTTGCACAGGTTGGACCCGTCGCGCCGACGACTTGCCGACCAGGTCGTGGGCCCGGTCAGAGCAGGCGCCGCCCGACCGCCCAGGCGGTGAGCTCGTGGCGGGAGGACAGCTGCAGCTTGCGCAGCACCGAGGAGACATGGGTCTCGACCGTCTTGATCGAGATGAACAGCTCCTTGGCCACCTCCTTGTACTGGTAGCCCCGCGCGATCAGCCGCATCACCTCACGCTCCCGGGCGCTGAGCCGGTCGAGCTCCTCGTCCACCTCGGCGATCTCGCCGGCGGCGGCGCCGAACGCGTCGAGCACGAAGCCCGCCAGCCGCGGGCTGAACACGGCGTCACCGTCGGCCACCCGCCGGATCGCGGTCGTGAGGTCGGCCCCGCTGATCGTCTTGGTGACGTAGCCGCGCGCGCCGGCCCGGATCACCGCGATGACGTCCTCGGCGGCGTCGGACACCGACAGGGCGAGGAAGCGCACCGGCGCGCCGGTGGCCGTGGTGACCCCGCGCGACCCGCTGATCACGTCACTGCCGCCGTTGCCGTTGCCCCCGGGCAGGTGCACGTCCAGCAGCACGACGTCCGGCCGGGCCGTGGCGACCACCTCGACCGCGCTGTCCACGTCCGGGGCCTCACCGACGATCTCCATCGACGCGTCCAGCTCGGCCTTGACGCCGGAGCGGAACATGCGGTGGTCGTCGACGAGGACGAGGCGGATGGGGTCGGTCACGGGCGGGCTCCCTGGCGGTCGGAGGGCGGGGTGGTGCCGGGCGGTACGGCGCCGATCGGGTGGCGGCGGGTGCCGGCACGGCGGCCTCGCCGGGCGGGGCCCGGGACGGGGCTCGGGACGGGGGGCGCCTCCGGCGCGGCCGGCACGCTGACCGGCAGCGAGAGGGCGACCTCGGTGCCGTCCTCCAGCCGGCGCAGGCGGGCGGTGCCGCCGTGGCGCCGCATCCTGCCGATGATCGACTCACGCACCCCCAGCCGGTCCTCGGGCACGGTGTCGACGTCGAACCCGGTGCCGTGGTCGCGGACGAAGGCCTCGACCGTGTCGGAGCCGACCTCGACGTAGGCCGACACCGGTGGCGCGGCGTGCCGGACGGCGTTCAGCATCGCCTCGCGCAGCGCCCGCACCAGGGCCGTGCCCCGGTCGTCGAGGGGGCGGTCACCGGTCACGACCAGCTCGACCGGCACGCCGTGCAGGTCCTCGACCTCGTGCGCGGCCTGGGTGACGGCGGCGGCGAGGGTCTCCTGCGAGCCCCGGGGCCCGGCGTACAGCCAGCCCCGCAGCTCACGCTCCTGCGCGCGGGCCAGGCGGGCCACCTCGGCCGGGTCGTCGGCCTTGCGCTGGATCAGGGCCAGGGTCTGCAGGACGGAGTCGTGCAGGTGGGCGGCGATGTCGGCGCGCTCGGTCTCGCGGACCCGCTCGGCCTGCTCCTCCCGCAGCGTGTGCCACAGCCGGACGACCCACGGCGCCGCGATCAGCCCGGCGCCGGCGAGCACGGCGACCGCGGCGATCCCCACGTCCCAGAGGCCCGCGAGCCCGCGGCCCTGCGTCGCGAGGACGACGACCCCGACCGTCGCCAGCGCGATGCCGAGGCCCAGGCGCACCAGGCCCTCGCGCCGGGAGACCCCTCCCCGGGCCAGCCAGCGGTCGCGCTCGGCGCCGTCGAGCTGGGACCAGGCCAGCACGGCCCCCACGGCGACCGCGAGGATCGGCACGAGCACGCCCAGGCGCAGGTTGAGTCCGGTCTGCTGGGCGTAGAGCGCGACGCCGAGGACGACCAGCCCGGCGCCGACCGCGATGCTGCGCAGCGTGCCGACGGGCACGCGGCGTCCCCCGAGGATCGGCAGGGACACCTCCCGCGCGGCCGCCTCGGGCGTCGTCCGGGGTGAGGGCACGTCCAGCGTCTGCGGCGTGAGCGCCCACAGGAAGAGGTAGGCCACGATCCCGGCGCCGCCGAGGAAGGTCGCGAGCACGAACGCCAGCCGCACGTGCCAGACCTGCTGCGACAGGTGGTCGGCCAGCCCGGCGCAGACGCCCCCCACGATGCGGCCCTCGACCGGGCGGCGCAGGCGGGGCTCGGGCTCCTCCCGGGCCCGTGCCGGCGGGACGTATGGCGTCTGCACGGCCCCATCCTCGCCCACCGCAGCCCGCGCACCCAGCACGACGGGCCAACCTCAGGGTCCGCTCAGGGTCCGCTCAGGGTCGGCCCTCATGGCGGGGGCCACCCCGCGGGCACCACGATCGGGGCATGACATCACCGACCTCCGAGGGGCAGCACTCCGGCCTCGACTCGTTCTTCTCTGCCGTCCGCGGCATCGGCATCCGGCGGCGCACCGACAACAAGTGGGTCGGCGGCGTCTGCTCGGGCATCGCCACCCGGCTGCGCATCGACCCCGTGGTCGTGCGGGCCGGCCTCATCCTGCTCATCCTCTTCGGCGGCGTCGGCATCGCGGCGTACCTCGTGGCCTGGGTGCTGCTGCCCGACTCCCAGGACCGGATCGCGGCCGAGCGCGCGCTGCGTGACGGCGACGCCGGCTCGATCGTGCTGCTGGTCGTCGCGGCCATCGCCCTGTTCAGCGGCTTCCCCTGGTGGTTCGGCGGACACGACGGGGCCTGGGGGTTCCCGTGGGGCCTGCTCGTGCTGGCCGCGATCGTCTGGGTGGTCGTGCGCCGGTCGAGGAACGGCGGCCACGCCGGCACGCCCCCGGTGTCGCCGTCCGCGGGAGCGGACACCGTCTCGCCGACCGCGTCGCCGCAGTCCGGCCTGTCGGCCGGACCCGTCGGCCGGCCCCGGGCAGGCGACGTCACAGACGTGGCCGGACCAGGCCGCGACCTGGGGCGGGCAGCCCGGCGAGCCCGCCGGCAGCCTGGGGCGGGCAGCACGGCGAGCAGGCCGGCGCTGGGGCGAGCAGCCGGCGACCGCCCGCCGGTCCCGGCGCCGCTCCGGCGGCCTGCTGATGACGCTCGTCGCGGTCGGCCTGGCGATGGTGGCCTACGGCGGCACGCTGTGGCTCGGCGACCGGCTCGGCTTCTCCGGCGACCACCACGTGATCGCGCTGGCTGCGACGCTGGCCGCGCTCGGGCTGCTCGTCCTCGGGCTCGGTGTGGCCGGCTGGCGGACCGGGTTCGTCGGTGTCCTCGCCATCCTCACGGCGCTCGCGACGCTCGGCTCCGGGGCCGTGGCCGACGGCGCCAGGTGGGGCGGCCGGGTCGGCGACGTCACCTGGACCCCCACGGCGGCCAGACCTGGCCGCCGGCCGCAGCAGCTACCGGATCGGCGTCGGAGACGGCCAGCCTCGACCTGCGGGGCCTGCCGGTCGACGGTCTGGCCAACCCCACCATCCCCGCCCGGGTGGGGATGGGCGAGCTGACCGTCGTCGTCCCCGAGGGGCTGACGCTGGCGCTGAACGGCCACGTGGGCCTGGGCGAGATCACGGTGCAGGGGCCGGACGGCCCCCACACCCGGGACGGCAGCGACGTCCAGCAGAACGTGACGGTGGGCACCGGCCCGACCGAGGTCACCGTCGACGCCAACGTGGGCGTCGGCCAGATCACCGTGGTGAAGGAGTAGGACGATGAGCGACAGCACCGAGGAGAGCCGCATGGACCCCACCCGCCCGCTGGAGGTCGACGCCCCACCGAGCCCGACCCCCGACCCCGACGCCGTGCCCGGCCCCACCGGCACGACCTGGGCCACCCCGCCGCAGGACACCCCGCAGGACGTCCCGGGCCCGGTTCCGGCCGGCTCGGTGGCGACGGCGCCGGTCACCCGCGCGAGCCGCGGGCCGAACACCGGGGCGATCGTGCTGGGGGTGCTCTGCCTCGTGCTGGCCGGGCTGGCCATCGCCCAGGAGACCAGCGGCTTCCAGGTGGACTGGACGGTGTTCGGGCCCGGCGCGGTCGTCGGCGTCGGGGTGCTGGTCCTCCTCCTGGGGGTCCTCGGCCTGGCCCGCCGGCAGCGCTGAGACGCAGCCGGGTTCCCCCAGCCGCCCCGGGGCCACCGCCCCGGGGCGGCGCCGTCGACGTCAGGAGGTCTCGTGGTCCGGCAGCAGCGACAGGGCGACCAGCACCCCGCGCCAGCCCGGCGTCAGCGGCAGGGCGCCGGCCTCGGCCGGGTCGACCCACCGCGCGTCGGCGGTGGTGCCGCCGACGTCGTGGACGACGGGGTCGGTCGGCGCCGGGCAGGTGGCGCGGTAGACGATGCGCACGGCGTGGAAGTCCTCGACCCGGCCGCCGGGCGCCCGGCCGATCCAGTGCGAGGTCTGCACCATCGCCAGGTCGGTGACCTGCACGTGCTGGCCGCTCTCCTCCCAGCACTCGCGCCGGACGGCGTCCAGCGGGTCCTCGCCGGGGTCGATGCCCCCGCCGGGCAGCCCCCACTGGCCCGCCGCGTTGGTCCGGTCCGAGAGCTGGGTGAGCAGCAGGCCCCTCGCGCCGGTGACGACCGCGTAGGCCGCGACCCGCTGGTAGGGCTCGGGCCGCTCCCCCGGCGCCAGCACCAGGCCCTCGTCGTGGCGGGTGGCCGCGCCGCCCACCGGGCCGGTCGCGGCCGGTCCACGGCGCACCGCGAACCGCACCGTCAGCACGTGCTCGGTCCCCATCACGCTCTCCGTCCCGAGCGGACGCTCCACCGCCCACCCCGGGCGTGCGAGCAGGTCGTGCGGGTCGTCCCCGTGGCCCAGGACCGTCTCGACCACCTGCTCACCGCCCTCGAACCCCACCAGGACGATGCGCGGACCGGGACGTCGCGCCGGGGTCACCGCACACCGGCCAGCGACAGCGCCCGGGCGTACTCGGCCTCGGCGCCGGCGCAGATCTGCTCCCAGGACTGCCGGGGCGGGTGCTCGCGGTTGTGCGCCGTCATCCGGGCGCGCAGGTCGTCGTCCAGCACCAGCCGGGCCACGGCGCGCGCCATCGCCTCGTCGTCCGGGGCGAGGTACCCGTTGACGCCGTCCTGCACGAACTCCCCGATGCCGCTGCCGCGGCGACCGACGACCGGGAGCCCGGCGGTCCGGGCCTCCAGGGCGGCGATGCCGAACGACTCCAGCCGGCCGGGGGCGATGTAGATGTCGGCGCCGGCGTACCGGTGCGGCAGCTCCTCGCGCGCGACCCGGCCGGGCAGCGACACCACGCCCGCCAGGTCGTGCCGGTCGACGTACCGCTCCAGCCGGCCGCGGCGCGGCCCCTCACCGAGCACCTCCAGGTGCACCGGTACGGCGGCCCCGACGAGGTCGCGCACGCGGCGGATGGCGTGCAGCAGGTGCTCGGGCCGCTTGCGGCCGGCCAGCCGCATCGCCGACACGAGCCGGACGCCGTCGCCGGGCCGGCGGCCGGGCCGGTCGGCCGGGGCGGCCCAGTGGTCCACGTCGATGCCGTTCGAGAGCACGGTGACCTGCCCGGCGTCACCGACGATCCGCTGCAGCGGCTCGGCGGCGACCCCGGAGACGGCGTTCATGGCGATGCCGCGCTCGGCCCAGGCCCGGACGTACCCCGCCGCCCGCAGGGCCGGCTCCAGCGCGCCGAGCATGCAGTGCCAGGTCATCGTCGTGGGCAGCCCCAGGCCGGTCGTCACCCGGGCGGCGTCCACCGCGAACGGGCTCACCACCCCCATGTGCACGTGCGCGACGTCGTACCCGCCCTGCGACAGCCGCCGACGCAGCTCCGGTGGGGCGAACGGGTTGACCGGCAGCTCGAACGGCAGCCGCAGCGCCAGCCGGTGGACGGGCACGCCGTCGACCTGGTCCACGACACCGCCCCGCTCCCCGTGCGGGCCCGGGGTCGCGGTGAAGACGGTCACCTCGTGACCCCGGTCACGCAACCGGGCGGCCAGGTCGTGGACCTGGACCTCGATGCCGCCGAGGCGCGGCAGATAACAGTCCGACAGCAGTGCCACCTTCACGACCGACACCCTCGCATGAGTCAGGATGGAACCAATGCCCCGCACCCTGCTGGCCTTCCATGCCCACCCCGACGACGAGGCGCTGCTGACGTCGGGGACGCTGGCACGCGCCGCCGCGGAGGGCCACCGGGTCGTGCTCGTGGTCGCCACCGACGGCGACGAGGGGCTGGCCTCCGCAGAATTCACTTCGGACGGGCGCCTGGGTGAGCGACGATGGGAGGAGCTGCGCGAGAGCGCCCGAGCCCTGGGGGTGAAGCGGGTGGAGCACCTCGGTTACGCCGACAGCGGCCTCGGGCCGCAGACCCTGCCCGACCCGCCGGGCCGGGTCCGGTTCGTGCGGGCCGACGTCGAGGAGGCCGCGGGCCGCCTCGCCACCATCCTGCGTGAGGAACGCGCCGACGTCCTGCTGACCTACGACCGCAACGGCGGCTACGGCCACCGCGACCACGTCAAGGTGCACCAGGTCGGCGCGCGGGCCGCGGTGCTGGCGCAGACGCCGCGGGTGCTGCAGGCGACCGTCCCCCGCGACACCATCTGCCGGGCGATCGCGCTGGCGGGCCGGTTCTACCCCTTCCCCCCGGGGTTCGACCCCAGCTCGTTCCAGCGTGCGTTCAGCCCCCGATCGGAGGTCACCCACCGCATCGGCGTCCGCCGCCACATCCGCGCCAAGCGCGCGTCGATGCGCGCCCACGCCTCCCAGGCCACCGCCGACGGCGGCGCCGACCGCACGCTGGCGGCCTTCCTGCGCATCCCCCGCCCGCTGTTCGACCTGGTCTTCGGTCGTGAGTGGTACGTCGACCCCGAGCACCCGCCCGGGGCCCCCGTCTCCCGCGACGTGTTCGCGGACCTGGCGTGAGCACCCGTGGCGACGTCGTGACGGCCCCGGACAGCTCGGCCCCTCCGCCGCCGGCCCGGTGGCGCCCGACGCTGCGCCAGGTCGTGCACGGCCTGGTCGGGCTCGGCCTCGCCGTGGGCCTGGTCGTCTGGGGCCTGCCGCACTTCGCCAAGACGTCGTGGCACGAGGTGTTCGCGGTGCTGCACCACGTGGGACCGGGCACGGCCGTCGGCCTGCTGGTCCTCATGCTCGGCGGGCTGTGGCTCTACACCTTCACCCTCACCGGGTCGCTGCCCGGCCTCAGCCACGGCAGGGCGCTGATCCTCAACGTCTGCGGCTCCTCGGTCGGCAACCTGATGCCGGCCGGCGGCGCCGCCGGGGTGGCCACGACCTACGCGCTGTGCCGCTCCTGGGGCTTCTCCCGCCGGGGCATCTCGACCTCGGTGATCGTCAGCGGCGTCTGGAACATCCTGGCCCGGGTGGCGCTGCCGGTGATCGGCATCGGCGCCCTGCTCTTCGGGGCCGGCAACCTGCCCAAGGCCGTCGTCCGCGGTGGGATCGCGGGAGCCCTGGTGGGGGTGCTGCTGATGGCGCTGTTCGTGTCGGTCATCGCCTCCGAGCGCGCCGCGACCTTCGTGGGCCGGATGCTCGACACGCTCCTGCGGCCGCTCTGGCACCGCTCGTGGGCCGGTCGCGAGATCAGCGTCGACGACCTGGTGCGCGACCTGCGGGCCCGGATCACCGACGTCGTGCGGCACGGGTGGGTCAGCATGACGTTCGGGCTGGTGGGCTTCTTCGGCGTCTACTACGTGCTGTTCTGGTTCTGCCTGCACGCGGTCGGCGTGCACATGAGCTTCGGGCAGATCTTCGCCGCCTACGCCGTGGGCCGGCTGCTGACCGCGGTCGGCATCACCCCCGGCGGTGTGGGCGTGACCGAGTCGGGCACGGCCGCGGTGCTGGTGGCCTGGGGCGCCGCACCGGCCGGCGCGCTGGCCGGGGTGGTGCTGTTCTCGGTCTACACCCACCTGATGGAGATCCCGCTCGGGGCGATCGGGTGGCTGGCCTGGGGCGTGTCGCGCAAGCACCAGCCGTTGCCGACCGCCGCACCGGGGCCGGGCTCGTCGGCGCCGCCTCACCAGCCTCAGCAGCCGGCGCCACCGCCGTCCGCGGCACCCGCACCGGGCAAGCCCTCGACGACGGGGCCGCGCCACCCCCGGTGAGCGCCGCCCGGCCGAGGGAGGGTCAGCCGGCGAGCCGCCGTACCTGGCGCAGCCGCGCCTCGTCGGCGACGGTGTCGTCCACGTCCGCCGGCTCGAAGTCGCGACCGGTGGCCCGGCGCACGGCCAGGGCGATCAGCGCGTCGGCGAAGACGGGGTTGGCCGGCAGGATCGGGCCGTGCAGGTAGGAGCCGAACACCGCGCCGGTGACGGCGCCCTCGGTGCCGTCGCTGCCGTTGTTGCCCAGGCCCGAGCGCACCCGCCCGAACGGCTGCTGGCCGGCGCCGAGCACGGTCGACCCGGAGTGGTTCTCGTAGCCCACGACGTCGCCGTAGGCCGTGTCGAGGACGACCGGGCCGATCATCCGCTTGGCGTTGCCCTGCGTGGTCACGTCGAGGATGCCGAGGCCGGGCAGGCGCCGCCCCTCGACCGTGACGAACGCGTTGCCGAACAGCTGGTACATGCCGCAGATCATCAGCATCGGCGCGCCGTCCGCGGCCAGGTCCTTCAGGACGCCGGCGTTGTGGGCCAGGTCGTCCTCGACCCTGGCCTGCCCGCTGTCCTGGCCACCGCCGCCCACCAGCAGGTGCGCGTCGCGGGGCAGGTCCTCGCCCGGGTGGTGGGAGTGGACGACGGCCTCGTAGCCGTGCCAGCGCAGCCGCGAGGCGAGGCACCGGGTGTTGCCCAGGTCGCCGTAGATGCTCATCTCGCGCGGGTAGAGGTGCACGAGGTTGATCCGGCCCTTGCTCATGGGGTGTCCTCCCCGAAGTTCGCGAGCCCGTAGCGCGCGGCGAGGTCGCGGCGCAGGGTCATCATCGCGGTGTAGGTGCAGAAGATCCGCTTGGGCTCGTCGTGGTGCTCGGTGAGGAACCGGTCGAGGGCCCGGGCGAGGTCGGGTTCGATGGCGTCCACGGCGACGTCGTCGTAGCGCAGCCGCAGCGCCATGTCGTAGGCCCGCACGCCGCTGGTCATCGCGACCCCGCGCTCGCGCAGGCTCTCGAAGCTCACGTCGTACAGCCAGGAGACGTCACGCCCGTCGGCGTAGTTGTCGTTGATGGCCACCATCGAGGTCACCGGGGTGGTGCCGTAGGTGCTCAGCGCGACGGTGAACCCGGCGGGGTTCTTGACCAGCACCAGCTCCAGCGGCTGCCCGTCCGCGTCGATGACCTCGCCGCGGCCGAACGGCGGCTGCACGGTGCGCAGCGCCTCGACGGTCGCGGCCTCGCGGAAGTCCTCGCGCAGCAGCATCCGCGCGGTGGTCGTCGCGGCGGTGGCGTTGATCATGGCGGCCAGCCCGCGCTGGCGCAGCTCGACCGGGCCGACGGTGTCGCCCTCGCCGAACACCACCTCGAAGGACCGCTCGTCGCGGGGCTTGAGCAGGCCGTCCCCGGCGCCCGGCTTGGGTGCGGTGAAGTCGTCGTCGAACCGGACGTCGGCCTCCTGCAGCTCCGGCAGGCGGTCGGCGATCGAGGGGTCGACACCGAAGTAGCGCACCTCCACCCCGTCGGCGATCCGGTCGCGCCCGCGGGAGATGAACGAGTCGTCGATGTTGAGCACGACGCCGCGGGTGGTCTGCTCGGAGAGCCGCGCGAGCAGCTGGGCGGTGGCGTCGATCTCGGCGAACCGGTCGAGCTGGTCGCGGGCGACGTTGAGCAGCAGCGAGTGGGTGGGCTTGACGTGCTCGGTGAACCGCAGGGCGTGCGCCTCGTCGAGCTCGAGGACGGCCATGTCGGCGTCCAGCCGGCCGCTCAGCGGGATCTCGCCGAGCATCGAGGAGATGACGCCGCGGGTGAAGTTGCTGCCGGTGGGGTTGCTGAAGACGCGCAGCCCGTGCTGGCGCAGGATCGCCACGAGCATCTTCGTGGTCGTGGTCTTGCCGTTCGTCCCGGTCACCACGACGATGCCGCGCGGCAGCCCGGACAGGGCGTGGGCGAGGAACCGGGGGTCCACCCGCTCGACGACCAGCCCCGGCAGCGCCGACCCACCGCCCCGGAGTCGGGAAGCGGCCCGCGCCGCCTTGCCTGCCGCGACGGCGACCGTTGTCCTGAGCACCCGCACACCCTAACCGTGAGCCCCCACCAGACCCACTTCGTGCCCGTGAGTCGGCGAACTCGGGCGCTGCAGCCTCCGATTCGCCGACCAGCGAGCACGAAGTCGGTATGGCGGCAGAACCGGACCCGGCGGAGGCCGGCGTCAGTCGACGTAGGGGCCGGCGACGCGGGAGAGCCAGCCGACCGAGCCGGCGCAGGCCACGCCGATCGCGGCGAGGGACACGGCCGCCAGCAGCAGGCTGTGCGGCTGGCCGGTGGGCCGCACCCCGGCGGAGACGATGACGAGGCCGACCGTGCCGGCGCCCAGCAGGGAGGTGAGGTGCGGCAGCGCCGAGTCGGGGGCCACCGCCGGGCGGGTGCGGCGCAGCAGGGCGAGGACCGCGAGCGCGAGCGCCGCCCACAGCAGGCAGACCGCGACCCCCGCCACGACGTCGCCGGGACGGTGCCACCGGCCGACGACCGTGCCGGCGCCGATCAGGGTGGCCCCGCCGGAGCCGAGCAGGGCGACCACGCTGCGCCACGCCGCCGGCGCCACCAGCACCCCGGCGAGCGCCAGCGACACGGCGACCGTCGTGTGTCCGCTGGGCAGCGAGTTGACGTCGCCGAAGCCGATGTCGGGCCGGGTGAGCACGTCGTACTTGAGCACCTGCGTGGTGACGTTGGCGCCGGCGACCAGGACCATCGCCGCGGCAGCGGCGGCCATCCGACGCCGGACCAGGGCCAGGACCACGCAGGCCGCGAGGACGAGGGCGACCGACCACACCGACACCAGGCTGAGCACCTCGACCAGCCGGTGGGTCGTCCGCTGCGGGCTGCTCAGGGCGTCCATCGCCCGGCGGTCCAGGCGCTGGCCGGTGGAGCTGCCGAGCGCCACCGAGGCGACCACGACGAGGGCCAGGACGGCGGTGGCCGCCATCCCCGCGGCGCGCACCAGCAGCGACCGCCCGCTGTGGGCCGGCCTCCCGTCCGCGCCGCTCTCCGGGTGGCCGGCCGGGGCCCGCTCACCGAGGTCGCTGCGCGTCATCGTCCCATCATGGGACGCCAAGGCTGGCCGCACCGGCGAACCGCCGCACGTGCGGCCGGCCCGAGGTGGGTCACTCCCACTCGATGGTGCCCGGCGGCTTGCTGGTGACGTCGAGCACCACGCGGTTGACCTCGGTCACCTCGTTGGTGATGCGGGTCGAGATCCTGGCCAGCACGTCGTACGGCACCCGCGTCCAGTCCGCCGTCATCGCGTCCTCGGAGGACACCGGGCGCAGCACGATGGGGTGGCCGTAGGTGCGGCCGTCACCCTGGACGCCGACCGACCGGACGTCGGCGAGCAGCACCACGGGGCACTGCCAGATGTCGCGGTCGAGCCCGGCCAGGGTCAGCTCCTCGCGGGCGATCTGGTCGGCGGCGCGCAGCACCTCGAGGCGCTCGGCGGTGACGGCGCCGACGATGCGGATGCCGAGGCCCGGTCCGGGGAACGGCTGGCGCCAGACGATGCCCTCGGGCACGCCGAGCTCGAGGCCGACCTGGCGCACCTCGTCCTTGAACAGCATCCGCAGCGGCTCGATCAGCTTGAACTGCAGGTCGTCCGGCAGGCCGCCGACGTTGTGGTGGCTCTTGATGTTCGCCGCGCCGGTGCCGCCGCCGGACTCGACCACGTCGGGGTAGAGCGTGCCCTGGACGAGGAACTCGACCGGGTGCCCCTCGGCGTCGGCGGAGCCGACGACGTCACGCGCCGCCTGCTCGAAGACGCGGATGAACTCGCGGCCGATGATCTTGCGCTTCTCCTCGGGGTCGGAGACCCCCTCGAGCGCGGCGAGGAACTGCTCGCGGGCGTCGACGACGACCAGGTCGACGCCGGTCGCCGCGACGAACTCCTTCTCGACCTGCTCGGCCTCACCGGCCCGCAGCAGCCCGTGGTCGACGAACACGCAGGTCAGCTGGTCGCCCACGGCGCGCTGCACCAGCGCGGCGGCCACCGAGGAGTCGACACCACCGGACAGGGCGCACAGCACCCGGCCCTCGCCGACCTGCTCGCGGATCGCGGCGACCTGGTCCTCGACCACGTTGGACGCGGTCCACGAGCCGTCCAGCCCGGCGCCGCGCAGCAGGAAGTTCTCGATCACCCGCTGGCCGAAGGTCGAGTGGACCACCTCGGGGTGCCACTGGACGCCGTACAGCCGGCGCTCGTCGTCCTCGAACGCGGCGACGTCGGCGCCCGGTGAGGTCGCGGTGACCTTCATCCCGGCGGGAGCCGCGGACACCGAGTCGCCGTGGGACATCCACACCGACTGGGTGTCGGTCTGGCCGTTGAAGAGGGTGGAGGCGGTGTCCGAGACGCTCGCCATCGTGGCGCCGTACTCGCGCAGCCCCGTGTGCGCGACGGTGCCGCCGAGCTCACGGACCATCGCCTGGAAGCCGTAGCAGATGCCCAGCACGGGCACGCCGGCCGTGAGCAGCTCGGCGTCGAGCGACGGGGCGCCCTCCTCGTAGACCGAGGACGGGCCGCCGGAGAGGATCACCGCGGCCGGCTCCTTGGCCAGCATCTCGGCGACCGCCATGGTGTGCGGGACGACCTCGCTGTAGACGTTGGCCTCGCGGACACGGCGGGCGATCAGCTGGGCGTACTGGGCGCCGAAGTCGACGACGAGGACGGGTCGGGCGGCCAGGGGGAGCGCGTCAGTCACACGGCAAGGCTACCGGCGATCCGACCCTCCACCTCACGCCTGACCCGGCGCTCGACCACGAACGGCAGGACCGGGACGAAGCCGCTGAGCATGGTCAGCACCATCCGCGGCAGGCTCCAGCCCACCTTGAAGCCGAGGTTGGCGATGGAGATCACGTAGACGAAGTAGATGAGGCCGTGGATGGGGCTCCAGGCCGCGGACAACCCACCCCGGCCGAAGCCGCCGTTGATGATGATGATCACGACGAGGATGAACAGCGCCGTACCCGCCGCGAACGCCATCACTCGGAAGAACGCCAGCGCCTTGCGGGCGCCCTCGGCGTCGCGGATCGGCCGTTCAGACATGTGTTGCCCTTTCGTGGAGGTCATCTCGGAGGTTGTCGACCGTGCCGGATCGGCCCTCGTGGTCGTCGCGGACCATCCTCCACCACATGTACGCGGCGAAGATCGCGAAGATCCACCACTGCAGCGCGTACGCCGCGTTGCGCCAGCTGAGCCCGTTGGCCGGCAGCCGTGGCGGCGGGACCCGCTCGATCGCGGACCCGGCCGTGCGGGTGGCCTCCGGCGACTCGCCGGTGGCGAACACGAAGGCGTTGTAGATCGCGCCGTGCCACTGGTTCACCAGCACCGACAGGTCCACCGAGCCCATCTGCCCGGCCGGCAGCGGGTCGCCGTTCGTCGGCGACTCCCCCGGCGCGAGCGTCCCGCTGACGGTGACCGTGCCGGTGGTGGCGGGAGGGGTGGCCCGGGCGGGATCGGTGACGAACCCGCGCAGCACCGCCAGCCGGGCACCGGTGTCGCGGACCACCAGCGGCGTCACCACCCAGTAGCCCTGGCGCCCCTGCAGGAAGCGGGGCGTGACCAGGACCTGACCCGACGCGTCGTACCGGCCGGTGACGGTGACCCGGCGGTTGGAGCCGTCGACGGGGAAGTCGGCGTGCGGTCGGATCACGGTCGACAGCGAGGCGATCGGGCGCAGCGGGGCTGCCTTGACCGCCTCGGCACGGCCCTTGTCGCGGGCCACGTCGAGCTGCCAGAGGCCGAGCAGCCCGAACGTGACCATGACCACGATGACGAGGGCGAGCAGCCCCAGCCACCGGGGTTTCAGGGCAGTTCGCAGCACCGCCTCAGGCTAGATGACCGGGCTGTGCGGGTTGCCGCCGGCTCGTGCCGGTGCGGGCCGGTCAGGACGTCGCGGTGCGGTCCGGGGCCGTCGCGGTGTCGTCGAAGACCAGGATGCTGCCGCCGTAGCAGGCGACCCAGACCGAGCCCGTCGTCGGCTCGTAGGTGATGCCGATCGGGTGCTGGTCGGTGGCGACCTCGCCGAGCCGCCCGAGGTCGGACGCGCGCAGCTTGGAGACGGTGGACGACTCGTAGTTGACGACGTAGACCGCCCGGCCGTCGCCGGAGATCGCCATGCTGCGCGGCTGGTTGCCGGTGGCGACGCTCCGGAGCACCCGGCCGGTGCGGGCGTCGACCTTGCTGACCGTGCCCGAGGCGTTGTTGGTGACGTAGAGGTACCTGCCGTCGGGGCTGATCACCAGGTGGCGCGGCCCGTCGCCGGTGGAGGCGAAGCGCCGCACCGTGCGGGCCGCGAGGTCGACCGCGACGACGCGCTGGGCGCCCATCAGCGCGACGTACGCCGTGGCGCTGTCCGGGGACACGGCGATGCCGCGGGGGTAGCGGTCCAGCGGCACGGTGGCGGTGACCCGGTGGGTGGCGACGTCGATGACGCTGAGGTCCCACGTGCACCAGTTGGTCACCAGCACGGTCCTGTCGTCGGGGGTGACCGCGACGTACTTGGGCACCGCACCGACCGGGATGACCTGGTCGATCCGCCTGGTGCGCGTGTCGACCCGGTAGACGAAGCTCGTGTCGGTGCCGTCCGACGGGGTGCAGGAGTCGAGCCCCTCGGGGCCGAAACCCGCGCCGTACATCGAGTAGTTGGACACGTAGACGTGCGCGCCGTCGGAGGTGAACGCCGCCTCGACCGGCGCACCGCGCGAGGTGCCCGGGTGGCCGTCGATCCCGAACCGCGACAGGTCGACCGCGTCGTCGATGGTCGCGTCCAGCTCCCCGTCCGGCCGGTACGCCGTGAGGGTGTGGGTGTACATCATGTTCTGGGCGACGACGAGGCCGCTCGGGGAGGCCACGACCGACTTCGGCGAGATGTCGCCGGTGATCCGCTCACGACGCACCATCGTCGTCGTGTCGGAGGCGGGACGCGCCGGCGCCGTGGTGGGCGGAGCGGTCGGCGAGGCGGTGCGCGTGCCGCTGCCGGTGGCCGTCGGGACCCGGGTCGGCCCCGGGGCACCCGCCGCGGGGTGGCGCGAAGCGGCCGTCGGCTCGGCGGCGCCACCGCCCACGACGCCGAGGTAGACACCACCGGCGACCAGGGTTGCCGCCGCCGTACCGAGGGCGATCCGGCGTCGGCGGACGAACGTGCGCTCTCGCCGGATCTTCATCATGCGCCTGCCCCCAGGGGCTGTGTCTGTCGGTGACGTCCGCCGCAGCCTAGGGGCGCCGGTCACGAATCCCGTGCAGACACACCGCGGTCGGCCACCACCCGCGAGTGGAGACACCTGCCGTCACCCCCGGGGCAGCGGTAAATCGGTTTCGCCCGGGGGTCGCCGGGCCGTAGCGTGGCTGGGCCATGCCGACCCTCCCGTACGCCGACCCCGGCACCCCCGACCTGCGCAGTCCGCTGCGGTTCCTGGGGTGGGTCGGCCGGCTCCAGTGGCGCACGCTGCTCGCCGCGACCTGCTTCGGTGTCCTCTGGATGGTCAGCCAGGCGCTGTTCCCGGCGGCGGTGCAACGGGCCATCGACGAGGGCATCATCGCCGGCGACAACGGCCGGCTCCTGCTCTGGGGCGGCGTGCTGCTCCTGCTCGGAGCCGTCGGTGCCGTGACCGGCGCCCTGCGACACCGGTTCTCGGTGACCAACTGGATGGCGGCCGCCTTCCGCGGCATGCAGCTGGTCGGCTACAAGACGGCCGACACCGGCCAGGCGCTGCCGCGGACCATGCCCACCGGCGAGGTCGTCGCCGACCGTCGCGTCCGACGCGATGCGGGTCGGTGGCCTGTACGACGTCTGCGCCCGGTTCGTCGGCGCCATCGTCAGCTACGTCGTCGTCGCCGTCCTGCTGCTCTCCGCCTCGAGGCCGCTCGGCCTGGTCGTGCTGGTCGGCGTGCCGCTGCTCGTCGGCACCCTGTCGCTGATCCTGCGTCCGCTGCAGCGCCGCCAGGCCGTGCAGCGCGAGGAGTCGGGCCGGCTGACCACCCTCGGCGCCGACACGGTCGCCGGCCTGCGCGTGCTGCGCGGCATCGGCGGCGAGCAGACCTTCCTGCGCCGCTACGAGGAGCAGTCCCAGCGGGTGCGCGTCGTGGGCACCCGGGTGGCCGGGATCCAGGCCGTCGCTGGACGCGGCCCAGGTGCTGCTGCCCGGCATCTTCGTCGTGCTCGTCACCTGGCTCGGCGCCCGCTTCGCCCTGGACGGCCGGATCACCCCGGGCGAGCTCGTGGCCTTCTACGGCTACTCGGCGTTCCTCGTCATCCCGCTGCGCACCGCCACCGAGTTCGCCGACCGCGCCACCCGCGCCCACATCGGCGCGCGCAAGATCATCCGGGTGCTGAAGGTGGAGCCCGACACCACGGACGCCGCCGTCCCGGCGACCGAGCCGGCCGAGGGGCGCCCGCTGACCGACCCGGTCAGCAACGTCACGGTGGCACCCGGCCGGCTGACCGCCGTGGTCTCGCGCGCGCCCCGAGGAGTCCGCCGCCCTGGCCGACCGGCTGGGCCGGTTCGGTCCGCTGCGCACCCCGGTCCTGCTGGACGGCGTGCCGCTGGCCGACCTGCCGCTGGCGGCCGTCCGCCGCCGGGTGGTCGTCAGCGAGAACGACCCCCGGCTGTTCACCGGCGTGCTGCGCGAGGAGCTCGACCCGTCGGGCGTCCACGACGACGACGCGCTGCTCGAGGCGCTGTCGGTCGCGAGCGGCGAGGACATCCTGGAGGCGCTGCCCGCGGGGCTGGACAGCGAGGTCGAGGAGCGCGGCCGGTCCTTCTCCGGCGGCCAGCGCCAGCGCCTGGCCCTGGCCCGGGCGCTGCTGACCGACGCCGAGACGCTGGTGCTGGTCGAGCCCACGAGCGCGGTCGACGCCCACACCGAGTCCCGGATCGCCGGGCGCCTGGCGCAGGCCCGCCGTGGCCGGACCACCGTGGTCATGACGCGCCAGCCCGCTGCTGCTGGACCACGCCGACGAGGTGCTGTTCCTGCACGACGGCCGGGTCGCCGCCAGCGGCACCCACCACGAGCTGATGACCACCTGCCGTCCCTACCGGGACACCGTCGTCCGAGGGGAGGACACCGCATGACGCTCGACCACCGAGCCGTCCACCCGCACGCTGCCGGTCTCCAGCATGGCGTCGGTCGCCGCGCACACCCGCGGCCTGCTGCGCGAGCACCGCGCCACGATGACGAAGGTGGTGGGGCTGCACGCCCTCGCGGCGACGGCCGCGCTCGCCGCGCCGCGGCTGGTCGGCGACCTCGTCGACGCGGTGACCACCGGCACGACCCGCTCGCACATCGACACCCTGTCGACCTGGCTCGCCGTCTCGGTGCTGCTGCAGACCGTCCTGATGTGGGCGGCGCGGCGGGCCTCGTTCATCATGGGCGAGACCGTGTTCGCCCAGCTGCGTGAGCAGTTCATCGGCCGGGTGACCTCGCTGCCGCTGTCGACCGTCGAGCGCGCCGGCACCGGCGACCTCGTGTCCCGCACCACCAACGACGTCGAGGCGCTCTCGCACGTCGTGCGGTTCGGCATCCCGTCGCTGTTCGTCGCCGTGGTGACCACCACCCTCACCGTCGTCGCGGCCGTCGTCACCGGCCCCGTCGTGGCGCTGCCGATGGTGCTCGGCGTGCCGATCATCTGGGTCTCGACCCGGCGCTACCTGCGGCTCGCGCCCGACGGCTACCTGCGCGAGCGGGCGACCTACGCCGTCGCCAACGGGGTCATCACCGAGACGGTCGACGGCGCCCGCACGGTCGACGCCCTCGGGCTCGGGGCCCGGCGTCGCCAGCGGGTCGACGAGGCGATCCGCAGCTGCTTCGAGGCCGAGCGCTACACGCTGCGGCTGCGGCTGATCTGGTTCCCCCAGGTCGAGTTCGCCTACCTCCTGCCGGTCGCCGGCGCCCTGCTGTGGGGTGGCTGGCTGGTCTCGACCGGGCACGCCTCGATCGGCACGGTCACCGCCGTCGTGCTCTACGTCCAGCAGATGGCCGGTCCGCTCGACGACCTGCTGATGTGGCTGGACGAGATCCAGGTCGGCGCGACGTCGCTGGCCCGGGTGATCGGCGTGGCCGACGTGCCGCCGGACCGGGAGGCGACCGGCGAGACGCCCGGCAACCGCGACGTGGCGGTCCAGCGACGTGCGCTACGCCTACCGCTCGGGCCGCGACGTCCTGAACGGCGTCAGCCTCGACCTCGCCCCCGGTGAGCGGCTGGCCATCGTCGGCCCCTCCGGGGCGGGCAAGTCCACCCTCGGCCGGCTGCTCGCCGGCATCGACGGTCCCCGCTCGGGCCGGGTCGAGGTGGGCGGGGTGCGGATGGTCGACCTCGAGCTGGAGCAGCTGCGCGGCGAGGTGGCCCTGGTCACCCAGGAGCACCACGTCTTCGTCGGCACCCTGCTGGACAACCTGCTGCTGGCCCGGCCCGCCGCCGACCGGGACGAGCTGTGGTCCGCGCTGCGGGCGGTCGACGGTGACGGCTGGGCGGCCGAGCTGCCGGACGGCCTCGACACGGTCGTCGGCAGCGGCGGGCACGCCCTGACCGAGGCCCAGTCCCAGCAGCTGGCGCTGGCCCGGCTCGTGCTGGCCGACCCGCACACGCTGGTCCTGGACGAGGCCACCTCGCTGCTCGACCCGCGCGCCGCGCGCCACCTGGAGCGGTCGCTCGCGGCCGTGGTGGAGGGCCGCACGGTCGTGGCGATCGCCCACCGGCTGCACACCGCCCACGACGCCGACCGGGTCGCCGTGGTCGAGGCCGGCCGCATCAGCGAGATCGGCACCCATGAGGAGCTGATCGCCGCCGACGGCGCCTACGCCGCGCTGTGGCACTCGTGGCGGGACGAGCCGGCCGGGTCGCGCTCCTAGGTGGGCCGGGCTCAGCCGGGCTGCGGCACCCGGTCGAGCCGCTCGTACGCCGCCCCCTGCCCGGGACGGCGGTCCGGCTCGCCCGCCGCCGGCCACAGCGACATCGCCCGCTCGGCCTGTGCGGTGATGGTCAGCGCCGGGTTGACGCCGAGGTTGGCCGACACGGCCGACCCGTCGACCACGTGCAGACCCGGGTAGCCCCAGACCCGGTGGTAGGCGTCGACCACCCCGCGCTCGCGGGTCGCGCCGATCACGGCGCCGCCCAGGAAGTGCGCGGTCATCGGCACGTTGAGCACCTCCCCCAGCGACCCGGCGGGCGTCGCCGGCACCCCGGTGCGCTCGGCCAGGCGGACCGCGAGCCGGCGCAGCGCGCGGTGCCCCGCCGGGATCCAGGTCGGGTTGGGCTCACCGTGCCCCTGCCGTGAGGTCAGCCGGACCCCGCCGAGCGGGCCGCGGCGCGGCGCGACGACCAGGGAGTTGTCCAGGCTCTGCATCACCAGGCCGATGACGGTGCGCTCGCTCCACCGGTGCGCCGACAGCGACCGGGCGAAGGCGACCGGGCGGCGGACGACCTGCGCCGACGAACCGCAGCGGTCGTGGCACCCGGCCGTCACCGGGCACGAGGATGGTGGCCAGCAGCCCCATCGCGTTGCTGCCGCGGCCGTAGCGGCAGTTCTCGACGTGGGTGTCGGCGTCGGGGTGGAAGGAGGACGTGATCGCCACACCGCGGGTCAGGTCGACGCCCTCGGGCGCCCGCACCGTCATCGCGCCGCCGAGCGCCTCGGAGTTGGTGCGGGTGAGGTGGCCCAGCCGGGGCGACAGGTGCGGCAGCCCACCCCGGACGCGCATCGTGTGCAGCAGCCGCTGGGTCCCCCAGGTGCCGCCGGCCAGCACCACCTGCGCCGCCGTGACCGTGCGCCGGTCCTTGCGCAGCCACGCCCCGGTCGCCTCGGTCGTCACGCGGTAGCCCCGCTCCGGCCGGGCCGGGTCGACCGGCCGCACCGCGGTCACGGTGCGCAGCGGCTCGATCCGTCACGCCGCGACGCTCGGCCAGGGCGAGGTAGTTCTTCACCAGGGTGTTCTTGGCCCCGACCCGGCAGCCGACCATGCAGTTGCCGCACTGGGTGCAGCCGGTGCGCTCGGGCCCGTCGCCGCCGAAGTAGGGGTCGGGCACCCGCTCCCCCGGCGGCCCGAAGAAGACCCCGACCGGCGTGCGGCGGAACGTGTCGCCGACGCCGAGGTCCTCGGCCGCCCGGCGCATGACCTGCTCCACCGGGCCGTCGCACGGGTTCGTCACCACGCCGAGCATCCTGGAGGCCGTCGCGTAGTGGGGAGCCAGCTCGGCCTGCCAGTCGGTGATGTCGCGCCACTGCGGGTCGCGGAAGAACGCCGCCGGCGGCACGTAGAGGGTGTTGGCGTAGTTCAGCGACCCGCCACCGACGCCCGCGCCGGCGAGCAGGACGACGTCGGGCAGCCGGTGGATCCGCTGGACGCCGAAGCAGCCCAGGCGTGGCGCCCAGAGGTAGCGGCGCAGGTCCCACGAGGTCCGCGCGAAGTCCTCGTCCTCGAACCGTCGCCCGGCCTCGTAGACGTGGACGTCGTAGCCCTTCTCGGCCAGGCGCAGCGCGCTCACCGCGCCACCGAAGCCCGAGCCGACGACCACGACGTCGTGGTCGAATGCCGTTGCGGTCAACGCACGCCCAGGCGCTTCAGGGTCGATCAGGGCCAGCGTCAGCGCACGCGCCCACTGCTCGTCGGTGACCCGGTGCGGGGCGGCGAAGCCGACCAGCCGCTGGGCGGCGACGTTCTGGGACTCGGTGTACTTGTGGATGCCCTCGGCGCCGTGCCGCCGGCCCACGCCCGAGCTCTTCATCCCGCCCATCGGCGCGGCGATGCTGGCCCAGGCCGCGGCGTAGCCGTCGTTGATGTTGACCGTGCCGGCCCGCACCGCCTCGGCCAGCCGGCGCCCGCGGGCCGCGTCCCGGGTCCAGATCGAGGCGTTGAGCCCGTAGTCGCTGTCGTTGGCCAGGGTGACCGCCTCCTCGTCGCTGCGGACGCGGTAGACCGAGACGACCGGCCCGAACGTCTCCTCGTCGCGGCAGGCCATGGCGGAGGTCACGCCGGCGAGGACGGTCGGCTCGTAGAACCACGGCCCGATGTCGGGGCGGTGCCGCCCCCCGGTCAGCACCTCGGCGCCCTTCTCGCGGGCGTCCTCGACGTGCGCGGTGACCCGCGCGAGCTGGGCGGCGGAGCAGAGGCTGCCCATGTCGGCGTCGTAGCGCAGCCCGGCGCCCAGCCGCAGCCCCCGGGTGGCCCGGACGAAGGCCGCGACGAACTCGTCGGCCACGTCCTCGTGCACGAGCAGCCGCTCGACCGAGATGCACAGCTGGCCGGCCGAGGAGAAGCAGGCACGGACGGCGCCGTCCACCGCCCGGGGCAGGTCCGCGTCGGCGGCGACGTACATGGCGTTCTTGCCGCCGAGCTCCAGCGAGGCCCCGACCAGCCGGGCCCCGGCGCGCTCGGCGACCGTGCGCCCGGTCGCGGTGGACCCGGTGAAGCAGACGTAGTCGGCCTCGTCGAGCACGGCCGCCCCGATGTCGGGACCGCCCAGGACCACCTGCAGCACCCGCTCGGGCAGCCCGGCCTCCTCGAGCAGGGCCACGGCCTGCAGCGCCGTCAGCGCCGACTGGCTGTCGGGGCGCAGGACCACGGCGTTGCCGGCCAGCAGCGCCGGGATCGCGTCGGTGATCGACATGGACAGCGGGTAGTTCCACGGCCCCACGACGCCGACGACCCCCTTGGGGTGGCGCAGCTCGACGGTGCGGGTCAGCAGCGGGAACGCCCCGAGCCGCCGTCGTGGCCGCAGGTAGCCGGCGGCGCGGCGGCCGTAGTGACGGCTCACCATCGCCGTGTCGGCCACCTCCTCGAACGCGTGCACCCGGGCCTTGCCGGACTCGAGCTGGATCAGGTCGAGCAGCTGGTCCTGCCGCTGCAGCACCAGGTCGTGGAAGCGCAGCACGATCCGCTCGCGGTGCTCGACCGGCAGCCGGGCCCAGGACCGTTGTGCGGCACGGGCGCCCGCGTAGGCGACCCGGACGTCGTCGGGGGTGGACAGCGGCAGCGACGCCAGCGGCGCCCCGGTCATGGGGGTGTGGGTCAGCAGGGTTGCGGGGCGGGCGGCGCACACGACCCGCTCGGCCAGCCGGCGGACCAGCCCCGGGTCGACGGCGTACGTCGCGGTGGGGTCGGTCTCGGGGTCGGCGATCGTCTCGGGGGCCATGCAAGGGAGCGTATGCCGCGCCCGCCCCCGCCCACTACCCATCGGTAACACCCGAGGTCCGCACGCAGCGACGTGCCGGCACGACCCGGTTCGCGGTCCGCAGGCCTGCGGTTCGCCTAGGTCGGTCCGGCCGGCAGACGGACGTCGAAACGGCAGCCGCCGCCGACGTTGGCCACGGTGAGGCTGCCGGCGTGCGACTCCACCACCCCCCGGGCGATGGTCAGCCCCAGGCCGGCACCCGCGTCGTCGGTCCCCCGCTCCGGCTGGCCTCGCCAGCCGATGTCGAACACCCGCTCGAGGTCGCGCTCGTCGATGCCGCCGCACCCGTCGGTCACGCTCACCTGCGCCCGGCCGTCCGGCGCGCGCCGGGCGGCGACCACCACCGTGCCACCGGCCGGCGTGTGCCGGACCGCGTTGCCGACCAGGTTGGACAGGGCCCGCGCCAGCTCGTCGCTGTCGCCCTGCACCGCCAGCCGGTCCCCCGCCCCCTCGACGTCGACCCGCAGCACGACCCCGCGCCGTCGCGCGCTCTCGCGGGCCTCACCGGCGACGTCGTGCACGACCTCGACCAGGCTGACCGGACGGCGGGTCGGCTGCTCCTGCGACAGCCCGGCGTTGAGCCGGGACAGCTCGAACAGGTCGTCCACCAGCGCGCTCATCCGGCCGACCGTCTGCTGCATCTGGCGCAGCGCGGCCGGCCGGTTCTCGATCACGTCGTCCTCCAGCCCCTCGGCCAGCGCCCGGAGCCCGGCCAGTGGCGTGCGCAGGTCGTGCGACATGAAGGCGACGAGTTCGCGGCGGCTGCGCTCGAGGGCCAGCTCGCGGTCGCGCGAGGCGCGCAGCGTGGACCGGGTCGACTCCAGCTCGGTGGCCAGCGCGGTCAGCTCGGCGGGGGCGGAGAACCGGGCGCCCGCAGTGGCCTCGGTCCCCCGACCGTCGTGGCCGTCGCGGCTGGCCGTCAGCCCGCGCAGCGCCACGGTGAGCTCGCGCGACCCCGACGCCACCCGCCGGCCGAGGACGTAGGACAGCAGGACCGCCAGCAGCGACGCCGAGATCAGGGCCGCCGAGACCACCTGGGTGTCGTGGGTGGAGATGAGCATCTTGTTGACGTTGACCGCGACGGCGACCGAGACGCCCGCCACCGGCACGAGCGCGGCGACGACGATGGACAGCAGCAGCGACCGGTGGCGCACGGCCTGCAGCACACCCGCACCGATGGCACCCGTGACGAGGACGACGGCGACCGTGGTCCACAGGACTGCCAGCATCTCGCCGTTCATCCGCCGCCCTCCTCGGGGTCGAAGCGGTAGCCGGTGCCGCGCACCGTCACCACCAGCCGCGGGTCGGAGGGGTCGCGCTCGACCTTCTCGCGCAGCCGGCGCACGTGCACCGTGACCGTGGAGGTGTCACCGAAGTCCCACCCCCACACCCGGCGCATCAGCTGCTCCTTGGTGAACGCCTCACCGGGGTGGGTGGCGAGGTGGGCCAGGAGGTCGAACTCGCGGTGGGTCAGGGCCAGTGGCTCGCCGTCGCGCAGGGCCGTGCGCGCCCCGAGGTCGATCGTCAGCGCCGCCGGAGACCACCGTCCGCGGCAGCATCGACGCCGACCCCAGCCGCTCGGCCCGCCGCAGCAGCGCCTGCACCCGCAGCACGCTCTCGCGCGGGCTGAACGGCTTGACCATGTAGTCGTCGGCGCCCATCTCCAGACCCAGCAGCCGGTCGTCCTCCTCACCGCGGGCGGACAGGATGATGACGGCCGCGACGTCGTCGTCGGCGCGACGGCGCTGCAGCACCTCCAGCCCGGACAGGCCGGGCAGCATCACGTCGAGGATGACCACGTCGGGCAGCCACTGCCGCCACTCCTGCAGCGCCGTCGGACCGTCCGCGGCGACGCGCGGTTCGAACCCGGCCTTGCGCAGGTAGGCGGACAGCACGCCCGACACGGTCGAGTCGTCCTCGACCACCAGCACCTTGGCGACCACGCCCCGAGCGTAGGCGCCCCCGCGGGGTGAGGTCGGGCGGGGACGCCGCCCGCCGGGCTCAGCTGCGCTGGTAGGGCGCGACCACGACCTCGACCCGCTGGAACTCCTTGACGTCGGAGTAGCCGGTCGTGGCCATCGCCCGCTTGAGCGCGCCGATGAGGTTGGTGCTGCCGTCGGCGCCGAGGCCGGGGCCGAGCAGGATCTCCTCGAGCGACCCGAGAGCGCCCACCTCGACCCGCTCGCCGCGGGGCAGCAGGCTGTGGTGCGCCTCGGAGCCCCAGTGGTAGCCACGTCCGGGCGCCTCGGTGGCCCGGGCCAGGGCCGCGCCGAGCATCACGGCGTCGGCGCCGCAGGCCACGGCCTTGATGATCTCGCCGCTGCGGCCCATGCCGCCGTCGGCGATGACGTGGACGTAGCGTCCGCCGGACTCGTCCATGTAGTCGCGCCGGGCCGCGGCGACGTCGGCGATCGCCGAGGCCATCGGGGCGTGGATGCCCAGGGTGAGGCGGGTCGTGTGGGCCGCGCCGCCACCGAAGCCGACGAGGACACCGGCGGCACCGGTGCGCATCAGGTGCAGCGCCGCGGTGTAGCTGGCCGCGCCGCCGACGATGACCGGCACGTCGAGCTCGTAGATGAAGCGCTTGAGGTTGAGCGGCTCGGACCGGCTCGAGACGTGCTCGGCCGACACGGTCGTGCCGCGGATGACGAACAGGTCGACGCCGGCGTCGACCACGGTCTTCCAGAACTCCTGGGTGCGCTGCGGCGACAGGGCGCCGGCCACGGTGACGCCGGAGTCACGGATCTGCCCCAGGCGCTCGGTGATCAGCTCGGGCCGGATCGGCGCGGCGTAGATCTCCTGCATCCGCCGGGTGGCGTTGGCCGGGTCGAGCGCGGCGATCTCGGCGAGCAGCGGGGCCGGGTCGTCGTACCGGGTCCACAGCCCCTCGAGGTCGAGGACCGGCAGGCCGCCGAGGCGGCCGAAGGCGATCGCCGTCTCGGGCGAGACGACCGAGTCCATCGGCGCGGCGATCACCGGCAGGTCGAAGTGGTAGGCGTCGATCTGCCAGGAGACCGACACCTCCTCCGGGTCGCGGGTGCGCCGCGAGGGCACCACCGCGATGTCGTCGAAGGAGTAGGCGCGGCGACCGCGCTTGCCGCGGCCGATCTCGATCTCGGTCACGCGGCAAGGCTACCGGCGATGGGCGGCCGGTCCGTCACGCAGGTCAGCGGCTGCTGTAGTTCGGCGCCTCGACGGTCATCTGGATGTCGTGCGGGTGGCTCTCCTTGAGCCCCGCCGAGGTGATCCGCACGAACCGCCCGCGCTGCTGCAGCTCGGGCACGGTGCGGGCACCGACGTAGAACATCGACTGCTGCAGGCCGCCGATCAGCTGGTGCGACACCGAGCTGAGCGGGCCGCGGAACGGCACCTGGCCCTCGATGCCCTCGGGCACGATCTTGTCGTCGCTGGCGACGTCCGCCTGGAAGTACCGGTCCTTGGAGAACGACGTCTTGCCGCGCGAGGCCATCGCGCCGAGCGAGCCCATGCCCCGGTAGGACTTGAACTGCTTGCCGTTGACGAAGACCAGGTCGCCCGGGCTCTCCTCGCAGCCGGCCAGCAGCGAGCCGAGCATCACCGTGTCGGCGCCGGCCACCAGGGCCTTGGCGATGTCGCCGGAGTACTGCAGGCCGCCGTCGCCGACGACCGGCACCCCGGCGGGGCGGCACGCCAGCGACGCCTCGTAGATCGCGGTCACCTGCGGGACGCCGACACCGGCGACGATGCGGGTGGTGCAGATGGAGCCGGGGCCGACCCCGACCTTGACCGCGTCGGCGCCCGCGTCGACCAGGGCCTGCGCGCCGGCCCGGGTGGCGACGTTGCCGCCGATCACCTGCACGTGGCGGGTCGCGGGGTCGCTCTTGAGCCGGCGGATCATGTCGAGCATCAGCCGGGCGTGCCCGTTGGCGACGTCGGGCACGAGGACGTCGACGCCGGCGTCGACCAGCGCCGTGGCCCGCTCCCACGCGTCGCCGAAGTAGCCGATCGCCGCGCCCACGATGAGCCGGCCGGCGCCGTCCTTGGTCGCGTTGGGGTACTGCTCGGTCTTGACGAAGTCCTTGACCGTGATCAGGCCGGTGAGCCGGCCCGCCTCGTCCACCAGCGGCAGCTTCTCGATCTTGTGCTTGTTGAGCAGCGCCGCCGCGTCACTGGTGGAGATGCCGACCGGTGCGGTGACCAGCGGCATCGGGGTCATCACCTCGCTGACCAGCCGGGTGCGCCACTCGCTGCCGGGCACGAAGCGCAGGTCGCGGTTGGTGATGATGCCCAGCAGCACCTGCTGCTCGTCGACGACCGGCAGGCCGGACACCCGGTAGGTGCCGCACAGGACGTCGAGCTCCTCCAGCGTCGCGCCGGGGCCGATCGTGACCGGGTCGGAGATCATGCCCGACTCGGACCGCTTGACCAGGGTCGACCTGCTGGGCCTGGTCCTCGATCGAGAGGTTGCGGTGCAGGATGCCGATGCCGCCCTGGCGGGCCATGGCGATCGCCATCCGCGACTCGGTGACGGTGTCCATGGCGCTGGAGACCAGGGGCATGGACACCCGGATCTCGCGGGTCAGGCGTGAGCTGGTGTCGACCTCGCTGGGGATGACGTCCGTCTCGCCCGGCTGCAGCAGCACGTCGTCGAAGGTCAGACCGAGGGTGGCGAAGGGAGCAGGGACGTCGGACGGAACGGCGCTCATCACGCCAATTCTACGACCTCGGAGCAGGCCCTCCGGACCGCCGCCGGGCCGGCGCGGAGGGCGGGCCGACGGGCCGCCGCCGGTTTTGGAAAAGTCTTGACGTCCTGAGCCCGTTTACCGGCGCCCCACGCGGGTAGCGTGCCATCGCGCGGATGACTTCGGTCGTCCCGGCACACCAGGCCGGCACCAGTGGCCTGCGCCGGGTCGCCCGGGACGCAGCAGCCCAGCGGGACGGTACGGCTCCACACCAGCTCGCGCATCCGGCGGCCCCCGCCGGATCACCGAAGGAGGCACCATTGGCTGAAATCTCTCGGCTGCCAGGCCCGGTGGCCGATCTCTGGGACTGGCAGCTCGACGGCTCGTGTCGTCGTGAGAACCCCGACGTCTTCTTCCATCCCGAGGGGGAGCGTGGGCCCGCCCGCCGCAACCGGGACGCGGCGGCCAAGACGGTGTGCCTCTCCTGCCCGGTGCTGCAGCAGTGCCGCGAGCACGCCCTGCGGGTGCGCGAGCCGTACGGCGTCTGGGGCGCGATGACCGCGGACGAGCGCGAAGCCTCGTACGCCGCGGCCAGCTGAGTCCCCACCCAGCACGCCTCCTGCGCCGGCCGCGCCCACCCGGGCGCGGCCCGGCGCGACGCCGTGGTGCTTGGATGGCCTCGTGAGCCCGACCCTCGAGATCCCCATCCGTGACGAGACCATCCGCCTCGGCCAGCTGCTCAAGCTCGCCGGTGTCGTCGATGACGGCGCCCAGGCCCGTGAGCTGATCGAGAACGGCGAGGTGACCGTCGACGGCGAGGTGGACCGCCGCCGGGGGCGTCAGGTGCGCCCCGGCAGCCTGGTCCGGCTCGGCGACACCGAGCTGCGGGTCACCACGTCCCCGTCCTGACCCCGCCACCGGCACCCACCGACCAACGACCGAAGGCCGCGACCCCCAGGGGGTCGCGGCCTTCGGCGTGAGTGCTGCCGGGTCGGTCAGTGACCGTGCCCGTGGCCGTGGCCGGCCGCCGCAGCGGGCTCCTCGGTGACCTTCTTCTCCACCACCAGGGTGTCGGTGGTGAGCACCATCGAGGCGATCGACGCGGCGTTGCGCAGCGCCGAGCGGGTGACCTTGACCGGGTCGATGACGCCGGCCTTGATCAGGTCGCCGTACTCGCCGGTCGCGGCGTTGAGGCCGTTGCCGGACTCCAGCTCGCCGACCTTGGAGACCGCGACGTAGCCCTCGAGGCCGGCGTTCTCGGCGATCCAGCGCAGCGGCTCGGCCGCGGCCTTGCGCACGATGTTCGCGCCGGTGGCCTCGTCGCCCTCGAGCGCGAGCTCGTCGAGCACGCGGACCGCGTGGATGAGCGCCGAGCCGCCACCGGCGACGATGCCCTCCTCGATCGCCGCGCGGGTCGCCGAGATGGCGTCCTCGATGCGGTGCTTCTTCTCCTTCAGCTCCACCTCGGTGTAGGAGCCGACCTTGATGACGCAGACGCCGCCGGACAGCTTGGCCAGGCGCTCCTGCAGCTTCTCGCGGTCCCAGTCGGAGTCGGTCCGCTCGATCTCGGCCTTGATCTGGTTGACGCGGCCGTTGACCTCGTCCTTGTCACCGGCGCCGTCGACGATCGTGGTGTCGTCCTTGCTGACGACGATGCGGCGGGCCTGGCCGAGCACGTCGAGGTCGACGCTGTCGAGCTTGAGGCCGACCTCCTCGCTGATGACCTGGCCGCCGGTGAGCACGGCGATGTCGCCGAGCATGGCCTTGCGGCGGTCGCCGAAGCCGGGGGCCTTGACGGCCACGGCGTTGATCTTGGCGCGGATCTTGTTGACCACCAGGGTCGACAGCGCCTCGCCGTCGACGTCCTCGGCGATGATCAGCAGCGGCTTGCCGGACTGCACGACCTTCTCCAGGATCGGCAGCAGGTCGGCGACGGCCGAGATCTTGCCCTGGCTGATCAGCACGTAGGCGTCCTCGAGGACGGACTCCATGCGCTCCGCGTCGGTGACGAAGTACGGCGAGAGGTAGCCCTTGTCGAACTGCATGCCCTCGGTGAACTCGAGCTCCATCGCGGTCGACTGGGACTCCTCGACGGTGATGACGCCGTCCTTGCCGACCTTGTCGAACGCCTCGGCGATGAGGTCGCCGATGGTGTTGTCCTGGGCGGAGAGGGTGGCGACCTGGGCGATCTCCTCCTTGCCGTCGACCTCGCGGGCGTTCTCGAGGAGGCGGGCGTTGACGGCCTCGACGGCCTTGTCGATGCCGCGCTTCAGGCTGGACGGGGCGGCGCCGGCCGCGACGTTGCGCAGACCCTCGTGGACCATGGCCTGGGCCAGGACGGTCGCCGTCGTCGTGCCGTCACCGGCGACGTCGTTGGTCTTGGTGGCGACCTCCTTGGCCAGCTGGGCGCCGAGGTTCTCGTACGGGTCCTCGAGCTCGACCTCGCGGGCGATGGTCACGCCGTCGTTGGTGATGGTGGGGGCGCCCCACTGCTTGTCGATCACGACGTTGCGGCCCTTCGGGCCGAGCGTCACCTTCACCGCGTTGGCGAGCGCGTTGACGCCCCGCTCGAGCGACTTGCGGGCGTCGTCGTTGAACTCCAGCGTCTTGGGCATTGAATTCCTTAGCTGTGCACGTGGGTGTGGACCTGCTGCGTCGCCGCGGCGGGTGTGCGGCCGGCGGGTCGCGCGATCCGGAGTGAACGAGCGCGCCCCGGCCCGCCCCTGAGGTCAGGAACGGTGCCGGGGCGCGTCATACGGGCTGAGCCCTGACTACTTGGTGACGACCGCGAGGACGTCGCGCGCGGAGAGGATGAGGTACTCCTCGCCGGCGTACTTGACCTCGGTGCCGCCGTACTTGCTGTAGATGACCTTGTCACCGACAGCGACGTCGAGCGGGACGCGGTTGCCCTTGTCGTCGATGCGGCCGGGACCGATCGCCAGGACCTCGCCCTCCTGGGGCTTCTCCTTGGCGGTGTCCGGGATGACGAGACCGGACGCGGTCGTCTGCTCGGCCTCTACGGACTTGACGACGATGCGGTCTTCGAGCGGCTTGATGGAAACCGACACGGTGGACCTCCCCTTCGGAACAGTCGGGATACGGACAGGTGGTGGTGCTACGTCTGGTGCGGCCGCCGGGCACGACGCCGTCGCGGGGATCGACGTGCTCGTTGGTGCGGCTGGCACTTGCGCGAGGCGAGTGCCAACCAGAATCTAGGTCTCCGGTTAGCACTCGGTCAACTCGAGTGCCAGAACGCGGGCAGCGACCCGGTGCGCAAGGATGGGGCCCATGGATCTCGCGACGCTCGGGCGCCTCGTCTCCGGCGAGGGCTGGGGGCTGCTGCAGTCGCTCCCGCCGTACGACGAGGACTCCGCGATGGCGCTGGGGTCACGGCTGCGGGCCGCCGGGTTCGACGCCGACCTGGTCTCCGCGGCGCTGACCCAGTCGCGGCTGCGCGCCCGGGCCGTCGGCAAGTTCGGCGACTTCGCCGGCGGGATGATCTTCACCCCCGACGGGCTCGAGCAGGCGACCCGCCTGGAGGTGGCTGCGCAGCACGCCCAGCGCTTCCGGGCTGCGGGCGTGCGGCACGTGCTCGACCTCGGCTGCGGCATCGGCGCCGACGCGATGGCCCTGGCCGGCCTCGACCTGCAGGTCACCGCCGTCGACGCCGACGAGCTGACCGCGGCGATCGCCGGGGTCAACCTGCGGCACTGGCCCGGGGCCCGCACCACGGTCGGCCGGGTCGAGGACCGGCGCCTGCCCACCGGCGAGGGGGCCCGCCACGCCGGCGCCTGGCTGGACCCGGCCCGGCGTACGCCCGGGGTGGCCGACGCCCGGGGCCGGACCAGGCGCGTCTTCAGCCTCGAGGCGATCTCGCCCTCGTGGTCGACGGTGCAGGGCATCGCCCGCGACCTGCCCGCCACCGGTGCCAAGCTCAGCCCGTCCTTCCCGCACGGGGCGCTGCCGCCCGGGGTCGAGGCGCAGTGGACGTCGTACGCCGGTGAGGTGCTCGAGTGCGCGCTGTGGTGGGGACCGCTCGCCCAGCGTGCCGGGCGCAGCGCCATGGTCCTGCGCGGGGGCGGCGCACCGGCCCAGCGCGCCGTCGTCACCGAGGCCGACACCTCCGGGCCGGCGCCGACCGCCGGCGGGCTCGCCGGCCTCGGGCCGTGGCTGTACGAGCCCGACCGGGCGGTGATCCGGGCGGGGCTGACCGGTGCGCTCACCGCGGCGACCGACGGCGTCGAGCTCAGCGCGGGCGTCGGCTACGTCGCCGCCGACCGCTGCGTCGACCTGCCGTGGGCCCGGCGCTACTCGGTCACCGAGGCGATGCCGCTGAACGTCAAGGCCCTGCGGGCGTGGCTGCGCGACCGCGACGTCGGCCGGCTGACGATCAAGAAGCGGGGCGTCAGCATCGACGCCGACGCGCTGCGGCGCCAGCTGCGGCTGTCCGGGGACAGCGAGCTCACCGTGGTCCTCACCCGGGTCGCCCACCAGCAGGTCTGCTGTGTCGTCCGCCCGGCCTGACCCCGTCGCCCGCCGTCGAGGTCCGCCCGGCGCGGCCGGACGAGCTCGAGCGGGTCGGCGAGCTGACCGCCCGGGCCTACGTCGTCGACGAGCTCCTGCCCGCGGGCTCCGACTACCTGCTCGAGCTGCGCCGGGCGGCGCACCGGGCCGACCACACCGAGCTGCTCGTCGCGGTCGACCCGGTGGCGGGCACGGTGCTCGGGACGGTGTCGTTCGTCCGCGCCGGCAGCCTCTACGCCGACCTGGCCCGCGGTGACGAGGCCGAGTTCCGGATGCTCGCGGTCGACCCCGCGGCCCGCGGCCGGGGTGTCGCGACCCTGCTGGTGCGGGCGTGCCTGGACCGGGCGCGGTCGGCCGGCGCGAGCCGGGTGGTCATCTGCTCGAGCTCGCGGATGCGCACGGCCCACCGGCTGTACGACCGGCTCGGCTTCAGCCGCCTGCCCGAGCGCGACTGGTCCCCGAGCGAGGGGGTCCACCTGCTCGCCTACGTCCACGACCTGCGCCACCCCGCCTGAACGCGCCTGACCCGACTGAACCCGCCTGAGCGTCCCGCCGGGTCAGAGCAGGGTCAGAGCAGCGTCAGAGCAGGGCGTGGCAGCGGGCGACCCGGTCGCGCCACCACTGCTGCCGGTGCGCCGGCGCGGCCCACCGCTCGAGCAGCTGCTCGTCGACGGTCGGCGGCCCGACCGCGATCGAGCCGCCGACGGGCACCATCGAGGGAGAGGACACGTCACCGCCCATCAGCTCGACCGTGGACAGCCCGCAGGCGTACGGCAGCTCGGGCAGCGCCGCCGCGAGCGCCACCCCCGCGGCGATCCCCACCGAGGTGTCGAGGGCGCTCGAGACGACCGTGGGCAGCCCGCACTCGGCCGCGATGGCGAGCGCCGAGGCGACACCACCGAGCGGGGCCACCTTGACCACGACCACGTCGGCGGCCTGCTCGCGGACCACCCGCATCGGGTCGGAGGCCTTGCGGATCGACTCGTCCGCGGCCACCGGCACCTCGATCCCCCGCTGCGCCAGCGCCACCCGCAGCGCCGCCAGGTCCTCGACGGTGGCGCACGGCTGCTCGGCGTACTCCAGGCCCCAGGCCGACAGCCGGCGCAGCGCGGTGGCGGCCTCGTCGACGCTCCAGCCGCCGTTGGCGTCGACCCGGATCCGCGCGGCCGGGCCCATGACGTCACGGACGGCCGCGACCCGGTCGAGGTCGTCGGCCAGCGTCTGGCCCCGCTCGGCGACCTTGACCTTCGCCGTCGCGCACCCGTCGTACCGCCCGAGCACCCGCGCCACCTCGGCGGCCGGGACGGCCGGCACCGTCGCGTTGACCGGCACGCTCGCGCGCACCGGCGGGGGCCACCCCGTCCAGGCCGACTCCAGCGCGGCGGCGAGCCACCGTGACGACTCCGGGTCGTCGTACTCGAGGAACGGCGAGAACTCGCCCCACCCGGCCGGGCCGCGCAGCAGCACCGCCTCGCGGGCGGTCACGCCGCGGAAGCGCACCCGCATCGGGATCTGCACCACGGACACCGCCGCGAGCACCTCGTCGAGGTCGGGCCGGTCGGTCGTCGCCATGCGCCTATCCTCGCTGACGTGAGCGATGCACCCAGCAGCAGCACGTCCGGCGTCAGCGCGATCTTCGACCCCACCGCGTGGGCCGAGGTGGAGGGCTTCGACTTCACCGACATCACCTACCACCGGGCGCTGGACACCGGCGCGGTGCGGATCGCGTTCGACCGCCCGGAGGTGCGCAACGCGTTCCGACCGCACACGGTCGACGAGCTCTACCGCGCGCTCGACCACGCCCGGATGACCCCGGACGTCGGCGCGGTGCTGCTCACCGGCAACGGTCCCAGCGCCAAGGACGGCGGCTGGGCCTTCTGCTCCGGCGGCGACCAGCGGATCCGCGGCCGCAGCGGCTACCAGTACGCCGAGGGCGAGACCGCGGACACGGTCGACCAGGCCCGGGTCAAGGCCGCCGGTGGCCGGCTGCACATCCTGGAGGTGCAGCGGCTGATCCGCACGATGCCCAAGGTGGTCATCGCCGTCGTCAACGGCTGGGCGGCCGGCGGCGGCCACTCGCTGCACGTCGTCTGCGACCTGACCATCGCCAGCCGCGAGCACGCCCGGTTCAAGCAGACCGACGCCGACGTGGGCTCGTTCGACGCCGGCTACGGCTCGGCGTACCTGGCCAAGATGGTCGGGCAGAAGAACGCGCGCGAGATCTTCTTCCTCGGGCGCACCTACTCCGCCGAGGACATGCAGCGGATGGGCGCGGTCAACATCGTGGCCGACCACGCCGACCTCGAGGCCGAGGCGCTGCAGGTGGCCCGCGAGGTCAACGCCAAGAGCCCGACCGCGCAGCGGATGCTGAAGTTCGCGTTCAACCTCACCGACGACGGGATGATGGGCCAGCAGGTCTTCGCCGGCGAGGCGACCCGGCTGGCGTACATGACCGACGAGGCCGTCGAGGGGCGCGACGCCTTCCTGGAGAAGCGCGACCCCGACTGGAGCCCCTTCCCCTGGTACTTCTGACGGGCCTTCCGGCGCCGCTCAGTCCAGGACGCGGTGCACCTTGTAGTTCGAGGCCTGGGCGCGGGGCCGCACCGTCATCCGGTCGATGTTGACGTGCGCCGGGCGGGTCGCCACCCAGGCGACGCAGTCGGCGATGTCCTCGGACGTCAGCGGCTCGGCCACCCCGGCGTACACCGCGTCGGCCCTGGCCTGGTCGCCGCCGAACCGGGTCAGCGCGAACCCCTCGGAGCGGACCATCCCCGGGGCGATCTCGCACACCCGCACCGGCTCGGCGACCAGCTCGAGCCGCAGGGTGTCGACCACCGAGCGCACCGCGAACTTGGCCGCGACGTAGCCGCCGCCACCCTCGTACGTCGCCTGCCCCGCGGTCGAGCCGATCACGACGATCGTGCCCCCGGCGGCCACCAGCGCCGGCAGCAGCGCCTTGGTCACCGCGACCACACCGATCACGTTGGTCTCGTACATCGCCCGCCACCCCGCCAGGTCGGCCTCGGCGACCGGGTCCGCGCCGAGCGCGCCGCCGGCGTTGTTGACCAGCAGGTCGCAGCGCGGCCCGACGGCCTCGGCCAGCGCGGCGACGTCGTCCTCGCTGGTGACGTCGCACACCACCGCGCGGCCGTCGATCTCGGCGGCCAGCGCCTCGATCCGGTCGGCGCGGCGGGCGGCGCAGACCACCTCGTAGCCCTCCGCGGCCAGCCGGCGCGCGGACGCCGCCCCGATCCCGCTGCTCGCTCCGGTCACCACTGCCACGGGTCGCGTCGTCACCGGGTCAGTATGTCGTCACCCGGCCGGCGGTCGATGGCGGTCGGCGGCCTATCCTCGGCGGGTGGACCGCCCCCCGCTGCAGCCGCTGCCGGTGCCACCGGGTGCCGGCGCGCTCACGGTGCGGTCCGCGCTGGCCGCCGCCCTGGCCGGTGACGGGCCCGCGCTGGTCCCGTACCCCGCCGGCTCCCCCACCGCCGACCTGCCCGACGTCACCGCCGCCGGCCTCCCGGACGGCCTGGCCCTGGTCGTCGGCACCTCCGGCTCGACCGGCACCCCCAAGCGCGCGCTGCTCACCGCGCCGGCGCTGCGGGCCTCGGCGCAGGCCACCCACGACCGCCTCGGCGGCCCGGGCCAGTGGCTGCTGGCCATGCCGGCCCACCACGTCGCCGGCCTGCAGGTGCTGGTCCGCTCGGTCGTCGCCGGCACCGAGCCCCGCGCCGTCGACACCGCCGCCGGCTTCACCGTCGAGGCGTTCGCCGCCGCGACGGCCGGCCTGGACGAGCGCCGTCCCCCGCCACTACACCGCGCTGGTCCCCACCCAGCTGGTGCGGCTGCTCGACGACCCCCGCGGGCGGGACGCCCTGCAGCGGTACGACGCCGTCCTGCTCGGCGGCGCCGCCACCCCGACCACGCTGCTGGCCGCCGCCGACGCGGCGGGCCTGCGGGTGCTGACGACGTACGGGATGAGTGAGACCGCCGGCGGGTGCGTGTATGCCGGAGAGCCGCTGGCCTGCAGCCGGGTGCGGATCGGGGCGGACGGGCGGGTCCTGCTCGGCGGCGACACGCTCGCGGCCGGCTACCTGGGCCGGCCGGACCTCACCGCGGCGGTCTTCTCCCGGGACGGCGAGGGCCGGCGGTGGTTCCGCACCGACGACCTCGGCCACCTCGACCGGGACGGCCGGCTCGTGGTGGACGGCCGGGCCGACGACGTGATCAACACCGGCGGGGTCAAGGTGGCGCCGCGGCAGGTCGAGGACGCGCTGCTGACCCACGTGCCCGGCGTCAGCGAGGCGGTGGTCGTCGGCACGCCGGACCCGGAGTGGGGCGAGGCGGTCGGCGCCGTCGTCGTGCTGGCGCCGGGCCGGGCGGCGCTCGACCTGGGCGAGGTGAGGGCGGCCCTGCGCGACGTGCTGCCGGGCCCGTCGCTGCCCCGACGGGTCGTCGCCGTGGCCTCGATCCCGGTGCGCGGGCCCGGCAAGCCGGACCGCCGCGAGATCCGGCGAATCGTCGTCGGCGCCGCGACGTACGATCAGGGTACGGACCGGGACTGAAGGAGGCGCGATGCTCGCGGTGGAGGAGCGATGCCCAGAGTGCTGCTGACCCTGCTCCTGTTCGGGCTGACCATCTACGCGGCGGTCGACTGCATCCAGACCGAGGAGTCCCGCCAGCGCCACCTGCCCAAGGTCCTGTGGCTGCTGCTGATCCTCCTCTTCCCGGTGGTCGGACCGGTTGTCGTGGTTCCTCGCCGGCCGGTCCGGTCCCGCCCAGCGCCGTCGGCCCGGCAACCGGCCGCCCTACCCGCGTGGCCCCGACGACGACCCCGACTTCCTCCGTAACCTGTGATCGGACCAGCCGGTCCGCCCATCCCCTGAGCTGACAGAGACTGCATCCTTCATGGCCACGTTGTCCCAGTGGGTCGAGGGCGCCCGCCCTCGCACGCTTCCCGCCGCCGTCGCACCCGTCCTCGTCGGGACCGGCGCGGCCTTCGCGCTCTCCCGCGCCAATGCCGCCGACGCCCTGCTCGCCCTGCTCGTCTCCCTCGCGCTGCAGGTCGGCGTCAACTACGCGAACGACTACTCCGACGGGGTCCGTGGCACCGACCACGCCCGGGTCGGGCCGGTCCGGCTGGTCGGGCAACGGCTCGCCACCGCCGCCAACGTCAAGCTGGCGGCGATGTTCTGCTTCGGCGCGGCGGCGGTGATGGGCCTGGCCCTGGTGGCGCTGAGCGAGGCGTGGGTGATGCTGCCGATCGGGGCGGCCTCGATCGTGGCGGCCTGGTACTACACCGGCGGCAAGCACCCCTACGGCTACAGCGGCTTCGGCGAGCTGTTCGTGTTCGTCTTCTTCGGCCTGGTCGCCACCCTGGGCACGATGTACACCCAGGCGCTCCGGCTCGACCTGGCCGGCTGGGCCGGTGCGGTCGGCATCGGCGCCCTGGCCTGCGCGATCCTGGTGGCCAACAACCTGCGCGACATCCCCGGTGACACCGTCAGCGGCAAGCGCACCCTGGCCGTGCGGCTGGGTGACCGCGCCACCCGGGTGCTCTACGCCGCGCTGCTCGCCGTCGCCGCGGTCGCCGTGCTGGTCGCCGCCTTCGCCCACGTCACGGCCCTGCTGGCGCTGCCGGCGTTCTGGTTCGCCCGGCCGCTGCTGCAGGCCGTGACCGGCGGGGCCCGGGGCAGGGACCTCGTCCCCGTGCTCGCCGGCACGGGTCGCCTCGAGCTCGTCTACGCCGTCCTGCTCACCCTCGGCTTCGCCCTCTCCCGCGCCTTCGGCTGACGGCGCGTTCCCGGCCGCCCGGCCGCCCCACGCGCCCGGCCGTGCGCGCCCGCAGGGGCGCCCCTGCTCCCCGTAGGGTGGGCCCGTGACCGCGCAGAGAGCCGGTGCGGGGCGACCGCGCTCGGGCGAGAAGGACACCGCGATCCTGCAGGCGGCGCTGCAGCTGCTCGCGTCACACGGCTTCACCCGGATGACCCTGGACCAGGTCGCGGCCGCGGCCGGGGTGAGCAAGTCGACGATCCACCTGCGGTGGCGCACCAAGGCCGACCTGGTCACGGCCGCCCTGGAGTCGCTGCGGCAGACCGCGCCCAGAGCCCTCACCGGGGACACCCGCACCGACCTGGTCGGCGCTGCTGCACGACTTCGCGACGGTGCTCGCCCGCGTGCGCGGGCATGCCGATGATCGGCACCTGCCTGGCCGAGGAGGCGCACACCCCGGAGCTGCTGCAGCTGCTGCGATCGCGCACCGTCCTGCCGCGGCGCGAGCTGCTGCTGGAGGTCCTCGCCGCCGCCCGTGAGCGGGCCGAGCTGCGCGAGGGCGTCGACCCCGAGGTGGTGGTCTCCGCGCTGCTCGGCACGTTCTACGCCGACTACCTCGCCGGCCGGTTCGCCGTCGACGAGCCGGGCCCCCCGGCCGGCGGAGCGCCCGCGGGCTGGTCGCTCGACGGCCCCCTGCGCTGCGGGGACCTCGGTCGCGCCAGCTGCGCACAGGATGGTCGGTCGCCCAGGACTGCGAACCGCGTGCGTCGCGTGCGCCCGTCCGAGCAGCCGGTGCCGATGTCGACGGCGTGCACCTCCGGCCTCGCCGGCCTCGGCGCCCGGCAGCCAGGGACAGCAGCCGAGTCCCGCGCGTGGTGCGCGCGTCGCCGTGATGCCGCAGCTCCCGATGGTGACGGCGTCCGGTCAGCGGCAGGCGGCGAGACAGGTCGACGCACCGTGCGGCTCGGGGACGCGTGACGCGCGTCCGCCGTCCACGGCTGGACGTGCGCCGCGCGGGAGCAGCGCTCGGCTCGCAGCCGACGTCGAACGGCCGGGTGGGCGCGGTGGTCGGTCGTGCACCGGTCGCGGTCCGCCTGCCAGCGCCAGTCTCGACAGCCGGGCCGGATGGCGAAGCGGCAGTCCGCGTGCGACGCAGGGCCGGCAGTGTGGGTGGTCTCGAGGGTCGACGGGCGGGGAACCGGCGGGCCGCGGCAGTCGCCAGCAGGAGGTGCCGCTGCCTGGGCGTCCGCGGCACGCCATACCGCGGTCGGGGGTCGACACAGCCCTCGGTGAGAGCCGGTGCACCGAGGCCACCGCTGGACGGCCCGCTCGAGCACCCGGGCAGGTCACCGCGGGCTGACGAGGTGTCGCCGAGGTCGAAGACAGCGCGGGCAGGGCGCCCAGCTGGCCGCGCCGACGTCGCGCATGTGGCCGAGCCTCGGCCGGGTGGACGCGGAACGGCAGTGGACCGTCGGCGGCTGTCCCGGACGAGGCCCTCCACCGAGCCGACGGCCGGGTGGCGACGATGCGTCCCGACTCGTTGCCGGAGAACCACCGTCAGGAGCGCCGGATTCGGCCCCGAGACTGGTGGCGACCGGGCACCAAGCGGGCCGACGGGCCGCGCGCGGTGCATCGAGCAGGGCTGAGCGCGCGCGGGCGGGACGCGCGGTCAGGCGCGGAAGGTCTCGCCCTCGTCCCGCTTGTCCTCGGCCTGCTCGTCCGTGCCGCGGGCGACGGCCCGCTCGGCGCGGGCGTCGACCTTGGCCGCGATGGTGCGGCTGAGCTCCTCGCGCGGCCGCCGGAGCACGAAGAAGGAGATCAGCATCGAGCCCAGCAGCGACACGGCGATGAGCCAGAAGCCGCGCAGGTGGACCAGGTAGAGCAGGCAGAGGGTGCCGAAGAACACCATGATCCGCAGGAGCGTGTAGCGCATGACGGTCATCGGGTCACATCCCCGAGTAGGAGTGCTGGCCGACGAAGTAGACGTTGACGACCATGTAGTTGACGAGGATGCAGCCGTAGCCGGCGAGCGCGATGAACGACGCCGAGCGGGCCGACCAGCCGGTCGTCGCGCGCGCGTGCAGGTAGGCGGCGTAGACGACCCAGATGACGAACGTCCACACCTCCTTGGGGTCCCAGTTCCAGTAGTGACCCCAGGCCTGCTCGGCCCAGATCGCACCGGCGATGAGGGTGAAGGTCCACATCGGGAAGGCCACGACGTGCAGGCTGTACGCCGTGCGGTCCAGCGCCCGGGCGCTCGGCAGGGCCGACTTCACGGTCGCCTTGACCCGCGAGAGCGGCCCGGTGGCGGCCTCGAGCCGGCTCTTGACGAGGTAGAGGATCGTGACGCTGAACGCGATCGTGAACAGCGCCACCGACAGGATCGCGACGCTGACGTGGATGACCAGCCAGACGCTCTTCAGCGACGGCATCAGCTGGCTGGCCTCGGTGTAGAACACCGTGATCGCCAGGCCGAGCGTCAGCAGCACCGGCCCGACGACGAAGAGCCCGAGCCAGCGCACGTCACGCCGCAGGCTGATGCAGGCAGAACGCCAGGCCGACCGCCAGCGAGCCGGTGGTGGCGAACTCGAACATGTTGCCCCACGGCGGCCGCATCACGGACAGGCCGCGCATCACCACCGAGGACGCGAGCACGAGCGTGCCGAGCCAGGTCAGGGCGATCGCGATGCCGGCCGCCGGGCGCCGCCGTGCGGTGGCCCCGTCACCGGTCCGCCGGCGGGCCGTCGACCGGCCGGCCGCCGCCGCGTCGACCGCGCCGGCCGTGCCGGGCCGCGCCGGCCGCCACCAGCTCGCGGGCCTCGCTCGGGCTCCGCGGGCTCGGCCGCCCGCGGCGCGAACCCGGCCAGGTCGACGGCGTACGACACCATCGCGATCGTGAAGACGGCCATGGCGAAGTACAGGGCGATGTTGGAGTTCGCCGCGAGTGTCTCGTTCATCGGTTGCTACCCGTCGTCTTGTCCTCGATGGTGCGCAGGAGGTCCTCGACCGTCGCGCCCAGCCCGGTGTCCTCGCCCTTGGCGAGGCCACCGATGGTGACCACGGTACGTCGTGCCGCCGGGTCGTCGCCCGGCCCCACCCCCGCTGCGGGTGCGCCTGCGGGACGGACCCGCACGAACACGCGCCGGCGGCGGATGGTCAGCGAGGCGATGAGACCGGCGAGCGCGGCCACCGCCCCGACCAGGGCGATGATCTTGCCCGGGTCGTACCGGACCGACAGTCCCGCCCAGCGCCGGACCGAGTCGAAGGTGATGCTGCCGCGGCCGCCGGGCAGCTGGAAGGTCTGGCCCGGGGACGAGCCGGATCAGCAGCGGCTTGCCGTCCTTGGTGACCCGGCTGAGGTGGTCGGTGTCCAGCGTGTAGACCGACGAGGGCCGGCCGCCGGGGTAGAGGTCGCCCTCCCAGACCGACATCGCCAGCTCGGGGTTCTTCAGGTCCGGGAACAGCGACTGGGGGCCGTTGGCGAACGTGGGCTCGGCGGTGGGCAGGAAGAACCCGGCGAAGCCGAGCTGCTTGGGCTGGGCCGCACCGACCTTGATCGCACCGGCCGACAGGTAGTTGTTGTCCCGCGGCAGGAACGGGGTGGCGCCGCTGTAGGTGACGTTGCCCTTCGCGTCGCGCACGGTGACCACGGGGGCGTAGCCGTTGCCGAGCAGGAACACCGACGCGCCGCCGAACTGCAGCGGCCCGTTGACCTTCAGCGTCTGCTGACGCTCCGGCTGGCCCGGGCCCTCGGTCGTCGTCGTGTGCGCGGTGAAGTCGCGGGGGGCACCGAACTGCGCGCCGCGGGCCCGCTCCTCGAAGGTGACGTCGAGCTTGTTGATGGTGACCGAGAACGGCTTGAGCGCCTCGGTGTCCACCCAGGGACCGGGGTCGAGCGTGTCGTACGCGGAGATCGTGTTGGAGAACGTCTCCCCCGCCGGCACGATGCGGTCTCCGCGCCAGCCGAACAGGTGCCCGATCGCGATGCCGATGATGACCACGATGAGCGCGGTGTGGAAGACGAGGTTGCCGGTCTCGCGCAGGTAGCCGCTCTCACCGCTGAGGGTGTGCGGGTCCTCGCCGTCGACCCCCTTGCGGATGCGGAAGCGCTTGCCCCGCAGCGCCGCCCGGGCGGCCGCCACCGTCTCCTCGACCGACGCCTCCACCTGCAGCTCGGCGTGCTCGGGCAGGCGCTCGAGCCGCCGCGGCGCGCGCGGTGGCTGGGCGCGCATGGCGTGCCAGTGGATCCGCGACCGGGGCAGGACGCAGCCGACCAGCGACACGAACAGCAGCAGGTAGATCGCGGCGAACCACGGCGAGGCGTAGACGTCGAAGAAGCCGAGCCGGTCCAGCCACGGCCCGAGGGTGCGGTGCTGGTCGAGGTAGGTCGCCACCCGTGCGGCGTCGATGCCGCGCTGCGGCCAGATCGACCCGGGCACCGCGGCGATGGCCAGCAGCAGCAGGAGCAGCAGCGCCGTGCGCATGCTGGTCAGCTGGCGCCAGACGAAGCGCAGCGTCCCCACCGGGCCCAGCCGCGGCTGGGTGATGTCGTCGCGTCTCGTCGGGACGGGTGTCCATCCGGCGCGAGTCCAGGTCGCGGCTCACCTAGATCACCGTCTCGAAGCCGGAGACCAGCCGGCTCTGCAGCTGGGCGGTGAGCGTGTCCCACACCCCGGTCACGAGCAGGAGCCCGACGGCGAGCAGCAGGACGCCGCCCACCACCTGGATCGCGCGGTGGTGCCGGCGCAGCCAGCCCGACGCGCGCCCGGCCCGCGAGTAGCCGCCGGCGATGAGCAGGAACGGCAGGCCCAGACCCAGCGAGTAGGCCACCGCCAGGACGACGCCCCGGGCGACGCCGCTGCCACCGCCGGAGAGGGGGACGGTCAGGGCGAGGATGGCGGCGAAGGTGGGGCCGGTGCAGGGCGACATGCCGAGCCCGAACACCACGCCGAGCAGCGGCGCGCCGGCCAGGCCCGCCGCCGGGCGCCAGGACGGCTGCCAGGTGCGCTGGGTGCCCAGCCCGAGGAAGACCAGCGCCAGGGCGATGACCACGACGCCGCCGACGCGCATCAGCAGCAGCCGGTGCTGCGAACAGCGCCGCCCCCACCGCCGACGCCGTCGCCGACACGGCGATGAACACGACGCTGAAGCCGAGGACGAACAGCAGCGCGCCGAGCAGCAGCCGGCCGCGGCCGCGCTTCTCCAGCGCGACGTCGGACAGGCCGGTCACGTAGCCGAGGAAGCCCGGCACCAGGGGCAGGACGCAGGGCGAGGCGAACGAGACGAAGCCGGCGACCAGGGCCAGCACCAGGGCCAGTGGGAGGGCACCGGACGCGATGGTGGTGCCCGCGTCCGCGGTCACGCGCCTTCGCCGAGCACGTCGTCGACCAGGCCGTCCAGCGTGGCGCGGGAGACCTGTCCGGCGACGCGTGCGGCGAGCCGGCCCTTGGTGTCGAGGACCAGCGTCGTCGGGGTGTTGGCCGCCTTGCCGCGCAGCGCCAGGATGGTGCGCCCGCCGTCGTCGGCCAGGGAGGGGTAGGTCACCTTGTTCGCCCGCAGGAACGCCAGCGCCGTCTGCGGGCTGGGGTCGCGGTAGTTGATGCCCATGAACTGCACCGGCTTGCCGGAGGCGGAGTAGGACGCCCACGCCTTCTGCAGGTCGGGGGTCTCGGCCACGCACGGCGCGCACCACGATCCCCACACGTTGAGCACCACGACCTTGCCGCGGGCCGCGGCCACCGACCAGCGCGACCCGGCCAGCGTGGTGCCCGCGAGGTCCAGCGCCGGGCCCCGGTCGCCCGGCGCGAGCCGCTCGATCGACCCGTCACCGGACAGGAAGTTCTTCTGGTCGCCCGAGCGGGCCTGCGCGGCGATCGAGCTGCTGTCCGAGCCGCACGCCGCCAGACCGGTTGCCAGCACCGCGGCGGTCACACCGACGAGGAGTCGCCTCATGCGCCCACCGTCTTGTTGGCGCCGGGCAGCAGCGCGGCCGCGGGCTCGCTGTAGTCGATCGAGGTCAGCTCGTCACCGACGTAGGTCAGGCTCGTCAGCGACGCGAGCGAGCACTGCCGCCGGCGCGGGTCGTGCCACAGCCGCTTGCCCTCGAGCCGGCGGCGGGCCGTCCACACCGGCAGCTGGTGGGAGACGATGACCGCCTCGTGCCCCCGGGCCGCGGCGTGGGCGTCGGCGATCGCCGACAGCATCCGGGCCGCGATCTCCTCGTAGGGCTCGCCCCAGGACGGGCGGAACGGGTTGACCAGCTTCGGCCAGTGCTGCGGCCGGCGCAGGGAGCCGTCGCCGACGCCGAACGTCTTGCCCTCGAAGTAGTTGCCCGCCTCGATCACCCGGTCGTCGGTGGTGATGGACAGCCCGTGCGGCGCCGCGATCGGGGCGGCCGTCTCCTGGGCCCGGTCGAGCGAGGACGCCACCACGACGGCCACGTCGCGCGAGGCCAGGTGGTCGCCGACCATCTGGGCCATCTGCCGGCCGCGCTCGGAGAGGTGGAAGTCGGGCAGCCGGCCGTACAGCACGCCCTCGGGGTTGTGGACCTCACCGTGGCGCAGCAGGTGCACCACCGTGGTGTCGGCGGGACGAACAGGGCTCATGACCCGAGTGTCGCAAACGAGTCTGTGACCGCGCGGGCCGCCGCGGGCAGGGCGCTGATGACCCGGTCGACGGCGGCGTCGTCGTGGCTGGCGCTGACGAACCACGACTCGAACGCGCTCGGCGGCAGGTGCACGCCCTGGCTCAGCATCGAGTGGAAGAACGCCGTGAACGCCTGCGAGTTCTGGGCTTTCGCGTCGTCGTAGTTGCGGACCTCGCCGTCGCGGAAGAAGACCGAGAACATGCTGCCGGCCCACTGGATGACGTGCGGCACGCCGGCCCGGCCCAGCTCCTCGGTCACCGCCGAGGCGATGGCCTTGCTGACCACGTCGAGCCGGTCGTAGACCTCCGGGGTGCACCCGCGCAGCGTCGCGAGGCCCGCCGCGGTGGCGACCGGGTTACCGGAGAGCGTGCCCGCCTGGTAGACCGGCCCGAGCGGCGCCAGCATCGCCATGACGTCGGCGCGGCCGCCGAACGCGGCGGCCGGGAACCCGCCGCCCATGACCTTGCCGAAGGTGAACAGGTCGGCCGGGCCCTCGTCGTAGGGGCCCTCCAGGCCGTACCAGCCGGCGGCGCTGCAGCGGAAGCCGGTCATCACCTCATCGGAGATCAGCAGGGCGCCGTGCGCGCGGGTCACCCGGCGCAGGGCCTCGGTGAAGCCCGGGCTGGGGCGGCACCACGCCCATGTTGCCCGGTGACGCCTCGGTGATGACGGCGGCGATCGAGTCGCCGTGCTCGGCGAACGCGGCCTCGAGGGCGGCGACGTCGTTGAACGGCAGCACGATCGTCTCGCCGGCGCTCGAGGCCGGCACGCCGGCGGAGTCGGGCAGGGCGAACGTCGCGAGGCCGCTGCCGGCGGAGGCCAGCAGGGCGTCGACGTGACCGTGGTAGAGCCCGGCGAACTTGACCACCTTGGAGCGGCCGGTGAACCCGCGGGCCAGGCGCAGCGCGCTCATCGTCGCCTCGGTGCCGCTGCTGACCAGGCGCACCTGCTCGACCGGCTCGACCCGGGAGACGATCTCCTCGGCCAGCAGGACCTCGTTCTCGCTCGGCGTGCCGAAGCTGAAGCCGCGGGTGGCGGCCTCCTGCACGGCGGCGAGGACCGCCGGGTGGGTGTGGCCGAGGATCATCGGGCCCCAGGAGCAGACCAGGTCGACGTACTCGCGCCCGTCGGCGTCGGTGAGGTAGGGACCCTGCGCGCTGACCATGAAGCGGGGGGTGCCACCCACGGCCCGGAAGGCGCGGACAGGGCTGTTGACCCCGCCGGGGGTGACCGCGGTGCCGCGGTCGAGCAGCACCTGGGAGGCGGGGGCGTCATACGGGTATGCCGTCATGGCCCCATTGTCTCAGCCGCGGGCCTGTGACCACGCCCACGCCGACCCTGGTCTCGGCAGCGGGCCGCGAGCCGGGAACGAGCCGGCGGACGACGGCGCGGGCTCAGGCGAGCTGGGCCTGCCGCGCCTCCTCGCAGTCGCCGCCGGCCTCGATGCCCGCGGCGATCGCCTCCATCGCCTGCCCCAGGGCGGCGAACTGGGCGGGGGTCAGGTGGTCCAGCAGGTGCTCGCGGACGCTGGCGACGTGCACGCGCGCCATCGCCGTGATCGCCTCGAGGCCCTCGGCGGTGAGCACCAGCTCGACCCCCCGGCGGTCGCCGACACAGGCCTCGCGCTGCACCCAGCCGCGCTTCTCGAGCCGGCTGGCGGTGTGGGTCAGGCGGCTGCGGGACTGCACCACCATGTCGGCCAGCGCGGACATCCGCAGCCGCCGGTCGGGCTGCTCGGAGAGCATCGAGATGATCTCGTACTCGGAGAGCTGCACGCCGTGCCGCAGCAGGTCACGGTCGAGGGAGGTCTCGAGCAACCGGCTGCCGCGCAGGTAGGCGCGCCAGGCGCGCTGTTGGTCGTCGTCGAGCCACGCCGGTTCGGTCGGTTCCGTCGGCTCTGCCGCGCTGGCTGTGCTGGTGCTCATGGCAACAGTTTACCCGTCATTAGTTGAAACTTAAACATACCGCTGTTAGCGTGGAGGACGAGCACCGAGACCCGGACTCCCGGGTCGCCGGTGACCACCCCCATCGTGACCAAGGAGAACTGCCATGACCAGCGTTTCCGAGCTTTCCCCCGGCACCTGGACCGTCGACCCCTCGCACAGCGAGGTCGGCTTCGTCGCGCGGCACCTCATGGTGAGCAAGGTCCGCGGCCAGTTCAAGGAGTTCGAGGCCACCGTCCTCGTCGGCGACAGCTTCGACACCTCCTCGGTGCAGGCCACCGTGCAGCTGGCGTCGATCGACACCGGCAGCGCCGACCGCGACACGCACCTGACGTCGGCCGACTTCTTCGACACCGACAGCTTCCCGGTGATGACCTTCGCCTCCACCTCGGTGTCCGCCGACAAGCTCGTGGGCGACCTCACCATCAAGGGCGTCACCCGCCAGGTGGACTTCGACCTGGACTTCGCCGGCGTCACGCCCGACCCGTGGGGCGGCACCCGCGCCGGCTTCGAGGCGACCACCGAGATCAACCGCAAGGACTTCGGCCTGACCTGGAACGTCGCCGTCGAGGGCGGCGGCGTCCTCGTGGGCGAGAAGGTCAAGATCGTCCTGGACGTCCAGCTGGTCAAGGCCTGACCCCGACCGCTGCGCCGAGGCCGCGTCCCCCGTGGGGGCGCGGCCTCGGTGCGTTCCTGCCGGGTACGACGCGTCGTCCCCGGCACGCGGCGGTCAGCGCAGCTGCCCGGCCACCTCGAGGGCGTAGTAGGTGAGGATCACCTGGGCGCCGGCCCGGCGCACCGACAGCAGCGACTCCATCACCACGCGGTCGCGGTCGATCCAGCCCTGGGCGGCGGCCGCCTCGATCTGGGCGTACTCCCCCGACACCTGGTAGGCCGCGACCGGCACCGGGGACTCGGCCGCCACCGCCGACAGGATGTCGAGGTAGGGCAGCGCCGGCTTGACCATGACCAGGTCGGCGCCCTCGGCGATGTCGAGGCGCACCTCGCGCAGCGACTCGGTCGCGTTGGCCGGGTCCTGCTGGTAGGTCGACCGGTCGCCCTCCAGGGTCGACTCGACCGCCTCCCGGAACGGGCCGTAGAAGCCCGAGGCGTACTTGGCGGCGTAGGCCAGGATGACGACGTCCTGGTACCCGGCGCCGTCCAGCACCGCACGGATGTGGGCCACCTGGCCGTCCATCATCCCGGACGGGGCGACCACGTGGGCACCGGCGGCGGCCTGCGCGAGGGCCATCGCGCCGTAGCGCTCCAGCGTCGCGTCGTTGTCGACCACCCCGCTGGCGTCGAGCACCCCGCAGTGGCCGTGGTCGGTGAACTCGTCCAGGCACAGGTCGGCCATCAGCACGAGGTCGTCGCCGACGGCGTCGCGGACGGCCCGCAGCGCCACGTTGAGGATGCCGTCGGGGTCGTCCGCGCCGGAGCCGGTGGCGTCGCGGGTCCAGCGGCACGCCGAAGACCATCAGCCCGCCCAGACCGGCGGCGACCGCCTTCTGGGCGACCTCGACCAGCGACTCCAGGCTGTGCTGGACGACGCCGGGCATCGAGCCGATCGGCACCGGCGCGGTGGCGCCCTCACGGACGAACACCGGCAGCACGAGGTCGCTCGGGTGCAGCCGGGTCTGGGCCACCATCCGCCGGATCGCCGGACTCTGCCGCAGCCGCCGCGGCCGCTGGGCGGGGAACGCCATCACTTGGCCTTGCGACGGGTCGCGGCCCGGCGCGCGCTCGGGCGGACGACGCTCTCCCCGGCCTCGGCGGCAGCGAGCGCGAGGCCCATGCCGTAGTCGGCGAGCGAGTCCACCAGCGAGCCGGCCGAGGCCTCGGTGGCCAGGACGTCGACCCGCAGGCCGTGCTCCTCGGCGGTCTTGGCCGTGGCCGGGCCGATGCAGGCGACGACGGTCGAGGTGTGCGGCTTGCCGGCGATGCCGACGAGGTTGCGCACCGTGGAGCTCGAGGTGAAGACCACCGCGTCGTACCGGCCGGTCTTGATCGCCTCGCGCACGGACGCGGCCGGCGGCGCGGCACGGACGGTGCGGTACGCCGTGACGTCGTCGACCTCCCAGCCCATGTCCTGCAGGCCCGCGACCAGCGTGTCGGTCGCGATGTCGGCGCGCGGGAGGAAGACCCGGTTGATCGGGTCGAGGACCTCGTCGAACGGCGGCCACTCCTCGAGCAGGCCCTGGGCCGAGTGCTCGCCGCTGGGCACGAGGTCGGGCTCGAGGCCCCACTCGCGCAGCGCCTGGGCGGTGACGCCACCGACGGCGGCGATCTTCAGGCCGGCGAACGCGCGGGCGTCCAGGCCGTACTCGACGAACTTCTCGCGGACGGCGCGCACGGCGTTGACCGAGGTGAAGCCGATCCACTCGTAGCGGCCGGTGACCAGGCCCTTGATCGCGCGCTCCATCTGCTGGGGCGTGCGCGGGGGCTCGACGCTGATCGTCGGGACGATGTCGCTGGTCGCGCCGTACGCGGCGAGGCGGGCGGTCATCGACCCGGCCTGGTCCTTGGTGCGCGGCACCAGGACGTTCCAGCCGAACAGCGGCTTGGTCTCGAACCACGACAGCTGCTCGCGCAGCCCGACGGTGGAGCCGACGACGGCCAGCGACGGGAACTCGACCTCGGCCGAGCCCATCAGCGCCTCGACCTCGCCCAGGGTGCTGGTGTGGGTGCGCTGGTGGATCGTCGTGCCGTGCTCGGTGACGGCCACGGGCGTCGACGCCGGCCGACCGGCGGCGAGCAGGTCGCCCAGCGCACGGCGCGAGGCTCTCGGGGGTGCCGAGGACCACGACGGTGACGTTGTCGGCGGTCGAGCGGGACCAGTCGATCTTGGTGTCGCCGCCGCTGACCACGTGCAGCGTCGGCGACGCGGCGGAGGTCAGCGGCACGCCGGCGTAGGTCGGCACGGCCGAGACGGCGCTGACGCCGGGCACGACCTCGAACGCGATGCCGGCCTTGCGGCAGGCCAGCGCCTCCTCGGCCAGGCCGTTGAAGGTGGCCGGGTCGCCGTCCATGAGCCGGACCACCAGGCCGCCACCGTGGGTGGCGCCGTGTGGCGCCGACCGACTTGGCCGCCTTGACCACGAGCTTGGCCCGGCTCGCGTGGGTGAGGGGCTGGCCGTGCTCGCCGTGGCCGGCGTCGATGATCTCGACGTCCTCACGGGCGAGGCCGGCGAGGAACTCCTCGCGGCTGACCTGGTCGATGACGACGGCGTCGGCGGCGGCGAGGAACTCGCAGGCGCGGACCGTCAGCAGCCCGACGTCGCCGGGGCCGGCGCCGACGAAGACGACCCGCGCGGGGTCCTTGGCAGTCCGGACCCTGCTGTGTGCTGGTCGTGCTGGTCGCGGAGGTGGTGCTGCTGGCCGTGGGGTCAGCGGGAGTGGTTGAGCGCGTAGGGCTCACGAGGCACGCTCCGGTGTGGGTCGGTCTGGGTGGGACGCTGAGGGCTGCTCGGCAGTCGGGACGGCGAGCGGGAGGTCGTCCCCGCTCGCCCCGCCTGGGTCTGGTGGCTGGCCGGCAGGTGCGGGCTGGGCGATGCTGGTCGAGATCTCGCTGGCGCCGTCGGCGAGCAGCACCGCGGCCAGCTCGCGGCCGAGCTGCTCGGCCCGCTCGACCGGGCCGACGATCGAGCGGCGCAGGTCGATGGTGGCGTCGAGGCTGCCGGCGAAGGCCCGCAGCGACAGCTCGACCACGCCGTCCCCGCTGTCGACGACCTCGGCGAGGGCGCCGACGGGTGCGGTGCAGCCGGCCTCGAGCGCGGCGAGCAGCGCCCGCTCGGCGGCGACGCAGGCCCGGGTGTCCGCATCGTCCAGGGGCGCCACGGCGGCGACCACGTCGGCCCGGTCGGCGCGGCACTCGACCGCGAGGGCTCCCTGCCCCGCGGCGGGCAGCATCTGCAGCGGGTCGATGAACTCGCTCACCTCGTCGAGGCGCCCGAGCCGGGCCAGGCCCGCACGGGCCAGGACGACCGCGTCGTACCGGCCGTCGTGGACCAGCCGCAGCCGGGTGTCGACGTTGCCGCGGACCGGCTCGACGCGCAGGCCGAGGCCGAGCGCGGCGAGCTGCGCGGCGCGGCGCGGGGAGCCGGTGCCGACGACCGAGCCGGCGGGCAGCTCACCGAGGGTGAGGCCGTCGCGGGCGACGAGCGCGTCGCGGGGGTCCTCGCGCACCGGGATCGCGGCGATGACCAGGCCGGGCTCGGGCGCGACCGGCAGGTCCTTGAGCGAGTGCACCGCGAGGTCGATCTCGCCGCGCTGCAAGGCGTTCCGGATGGCGGAGGCGAAGACGCCGGTGCCGCCGATGGTGGCCAGCGGCGCGGTCGAGGTGTCACCGAAGGTGGTGATCTCGACCAGCTCGACCTGGTGGCCGAGCGCCCGCAGCTGGTCGGCGACCCACCCGGCCTGGGTGGTCGCGAGGGTGCTGCGGCGGGTGCCGAGCCGGATCACGCCGGTCGACGCAGCCGGCCGGGCCGTGGCGCCGTGCCAGCCGTGGCAGCCGTGCGGCTGTCGTCGGTGCGGGTGCTCACGCCATCGGTCCCGTCTCCGGGGGCACGGACACCGCGGCGACGTCGTGCGGGTCGAGGTCGAACAGGTCGCGCAGCGCCTGGGCGTAGTCGCCGCCCTGGCCCTCGCCGGCCAGCTCCTTCACCCGGACGGTGGGGGTGTGCAGCAGCTTCTCGACGACCCGGTGCACGGCCAGCTGCACCTCGGCGCGGGTCTGCTCGCCCAGGGAGGGCAGCCGCTGCTCGAGCCGGTTCATCTCGGCGGCGACGACGTCCGCGGCCCGGGAGCGCAGCGCGGCCACGGTCGGTGCGACGGCCTGCGCGCGACGCCCGGTGAGGTAGGCCGCGACCTCCGCGACCACGAGGTCCTGCGCCGCCTTCAGGTGCGGCGTGGACTCGCCCGCGGCGGCCATCGCCTCGCCGAGCTCCCCCAGACCGAAGACCTCGACGCCGGGCAGGGCGCTCACGGCCGGGTCGACGTCACGCGGCAGCGCGAGGTCGACGTAGACCTGCGGGGCACTCCCCCGGACGGCGACGGCGGCGGCCACGGCGGCGGCGCCGACCACGTGGCCGACGGCGCCGGTGCAGGAGATGACCAGGTCGGCCTCGGCGAGCGCCTCGTCGAGCGCCTCGAACGGCAGCGCCCGGCCCTCGGTGGCCGCGGCCAGCCGCTCGGCCTTGTCGAGGGTGCGGTTGATGATGACCAGGTCGCGGGCGCCGAGCCGCGACACCGTGGTCGCGGCCAGGCTGCTCATCGACCCGGCACCGACGACGAGGACCCGGGTGCCCTCGAGCGGGCCGAGCGTGCGCGCGGCGTGCTCGAGCCCGGACTCGACCAGGGACACGCTGACGCGGTCGATCCCGGTCTCGGCGTGGGCGCGCTTGCCGACCCGCAGCGCCTGCTGGAACAGCGAGCTCAGCGCGCCGCCGGCCTGCCCGTCGGCCTGGGCGGCGCGCAGCGCGTCGCGCAGCTGGCCGAGGATCTGGCCCTCGCCGACGGCCATCGAGTCCAGGCCGCAGGCCACCGAGAAGGCGTGCGCGATCGCGCGGTCCTCGTAGTGGACGTAGAGGTGCTCGCGCAGGTCGGCCAGCGGCACGCCGGCGGCGGCCGCGAGCGCGTCGCCGATCTCGGTCACGGCGCCGTGGAAGGTCGCGGCGTCGGCGTAGACCTCGACCCGGTTGCAGGTCGCGAGGACGACCGCCTCACCGATGTTCTCGCCGCTGCGGACCGCGCGGGCCAGCCCGGCGGCCCGGTCGGCGTCGAGCGCGACCGACTCCAGCACGGTGATGGGTGCGGACCGGTGGGACAGTCCGAGGACGACGACACTCACTGGGCAACCTCCTGCAGCGCCGCGACCGCGGCGGCAGGGAGGGACGCGCCCCCCGTGCGCTCGGCGAGGGCCTTGCGTTGTTCGTGGAAAGCGAGGATCTGCAGCTCGGTGGACAGGTCCACCTTGCGCACGTCCACGCCGTCAGGGACGGTGAGGACGCACGGCGCGAAGTTCAGGACCGAGCGCACGCCGACGGCGACGAAACGGTCACACACGTCCTGCGCCGAGGCGGCGGGGGTGGCGATCACCCCGATCGCGACGCGGCGCTCGGAGGCCACCTGCTCGAGGTCGGCCATCGCGCTGACGGTCAGGCCCGCGATCGGCCGGCCGACGACCTCGGGGTCACGGTCGAGCAGGGCCACCACCCGGAAGCCGCGGGTGGCGAAGCCGGAGTAGGCGGCCAGCGCGTGGCCGAGGTTGCCCAGGCCGACGATGGCGACCGGCCAGTCCTGGGTCAGGCCGAGCTGGCGGGAGATCTCGTAGGCGAGGAACTCGACCTCGTAGCCCACGCCGCGCACGCCGTACGAGCCGAGGTGGGACAGGTCCTTGCGCAGCTTGGCGGAGCGGACCCCCGCGGCGGCGGCGAGCTCCTCGGAGGAGACGGAGGAGATGCCGCGCTCAGCGAGGCCGGTGAGGGCTCGGAGGTACTCCGGTAGCCGGGCAACCGTGGCGTCGGGGATGTCGCGACGGGCTGCGGGGTCGGCGGTCAACGAAGTCACCGGCTCCTCTCTCGAATAAGAGCCCCTCCATAGCATGGAGGAACTGGAGCGCAGGGGTCCCCCCAGCGTAAGTCTTTGTGAACGCACGCACAAAGTCGCGCAGCACGCGTGACGTCTGATAGGTGAGCGATGTCACCGGGACCGCGGCGTGGGCCGGCCTACGCGAGGGCGGCGCGCAGCCGCGCCTCGTCGACCCGCCAGTAGTCGTGCTGCTCGCCGTCGACCAGCGTCACCGGGATCTGCTCCCAGTACGCCGCGCTCAGCGTCGGGTCGTCGGCGATGGACAGCTCCTGCCAGCCCACCCGCAGGTCCTGCGCCACGCGGGCGATGACCTCCCGGGCGTCGTCACACAGGTGGCACCCCGGCTTGCCGATCAGGGTGATCCGCACCGCGGGGTCCGGCTGCGCGGACCTGTCCTGCTGCTGCGCCTGCACGCCCCGATCCTAGGCCGCCGTACGGCGCACGGCACCGGCCACCGCCGTACGGCGCAGGCACGCCACCGCCGTAGCGGCGGGCACGCCGCCCGGGGCGGGGCGGAGGTGCGTCCGGCGCCTGAAGGAGGGCTCACCGCGAACTACGCTGGCCCGATGGAGGACACGGGCATCCGACCGGTGGGTGCGCCCACGGTGGTCGCGGGCGCCGCACCGGCGGAGCCGCTCGCCGCCGCGACCCCCTCGGCGGCGCCCGACCCGACCGCGGCCGCGTTCTTCGACGTGGACAACACCGTCATCCGCGGCGCGAGCATCTTCGTCCTCGCCCGGGGGCTGTGGCGGCGGGACTTCTTCGGCCCCCGCGACATCGCCGCGATGGCCTGGAAGCAGGCCCGGTTCATCGCGGTCGGCGAGAACCTCGAGCACCTGGACCAGATCCGCGAGCAGGCGCTGGCCTGGGTGGCCGGTCACTCGGTCGCCGAGCTGACCGCCATCGGCGAGGAGGTCTACGACGAGGCGATGGCCGGCCGGGTCTGGCCCGGCACCCGCGCCCTCGCGATGGGGCACCTGGAGCGGGGGCAGGAGGTGTGGCTGGTCACCGCGACCCCGGTGGAGGTGGCGCAGGTCATCGCCCACCGGCTCGGCCTGTCCGGCGCACTCGGCACGGTGGCCGAGAGCGTCGACGGCGTCTACACCGGTCGCCTGGTCGGGCAGCCGCTGCACGGTGCGGCCAAGGCGAGGGCCGTCTCGGCGCTGGCGCAGGAGAAGGGCCTGGACCTGTCCCGGTGCGCCGCCTACTCCGACTCGGCCAACGACATCCCGCTGCTCTCGCTCGTCGGCCACCCCTGCGCGGTCAACCCCGACGCGGCGCTGCTCGGGCACGCCCGCGCCCGCGGCTGGCAGGTCGTGGACTACCGCCGGGGGCGCCGGGCCGCGAAGCTGGGCCTGCGGGCCGCTGCGGCGACCGCCCTCGCCGGCGCGCTGGCCGCCTCGGCCCGCCGCCGCCGCTCCTGACCCCCCTCGGCCCCCGGTCATCGGCGACCGGACGCGCCGTACTGCCCGAATTCGCCCACCGCGTGTCCGGATTCGGGCGCTGCGGTGCGTCCGGTCGGGGGTCGTGCGGTCAGAAGAAGACGGAACGTCGCTGCATCAGGAGGGCGTAGAGCGTCTGCTGGATCGTCTCGCGGACCTGGTCGGTGAGGTCGAACACCAGCATCGGGTCGTCGGCCGCGGACGGGCCGAGCGAGGCGGTGTCGACCGGCGCCCCGAACTCGATGATCCACTTGCTCGGCAGCGGGATCAGCCCGAGCGGGCCGAGCAGCGGGAACGTCGGGGTGATCGGCACGTACGGCGCCCCGATCAGCCGGGCGACCGTCTTGAGGTTGCCCAGGATCGGGTAGATCTCCTCGGCCCCCACGATCGAGCACGGGATGATCGGTGCGCCCGTGCGCAGCGCCGCGGCCACGAACCCGCCGCGACCGAACCGCTGCAGCTTGTAGCGCTCGCTGAACGGCTTGCCCACGCCCTTGAACCCCTCGGGCCAGACGCCGGTCAGCTCACCGGAGGCCAGCAGCCGCTCGGCGTCGGAGTTGGCGGCCAGGGTCGAGCCGCTCTTGCGGGCGATGTCGCCGATGACGGGGGTCTGGAAGACCAGGTCGGCGCCGAGCATCCGCAGGTGCCGCTGTCCGGGGTGCTCGTCGTGCACGGCCACCTGGGTCATCAGCGAGTCCAGCGCCACCGTGCCGGAGTGGTTGGCCACGACCAGCGCGCCACCCTCGAGCGGGATGTGCTCGATGCCGCGGACCTCGACGCGGAACCACGAGCGGTAGAGCGGGCGCAGCAGCGGCAGGTAGGCGTGCTCGGTGAAGTCCTCGTCGAAGCCGAACTCGTCGACGGTGTAGTCGCCGGTCAGCCGGCGGCGCAGGAACGCGAGGGTGTCCGCGACCTGGCGCTCGACGTCCTGGCCGGAGAGCCCGGACGCCTCGGCGGCCAGCCGCAGCACCGAGACCGCGACGTGCACGAGCTCCTCCAGGCCGGAGACGCGCGGCCCGCCGGCGGTGGCCGGCGGCGTCGGCAGCCGACTCCGGCGGTGGGCTCGCGACCGCGGTCAGGGTCGGCGCCGACTCCCCCGCACCGCCGCCGGTGCGGGCGCGGCGGGGGCGCGGCGAGCGGGTCTCGGACCGCTCCGCCGAGGCGGCCTTGCCCAGCCGCACCGACGTGGCGCCCGGCGCCGGCCGGGGCCGGTGCGCCGAGAGCGGGTCCTCGGCACGGCCCCCCACCGGCGTGCCGCCCGGGGCAGCCGGAGACGACGCGGGAGGCGCCGGTGGCGTCTCCCGGTCAGCCGGCAGCACGGTCACCGGCAGCGCGGCACCGGCACCGCGGTCACTGGCGCCGGGGTCGCTGAGCAGCGGCGTACGGCGGCGCCTGGCCCGCTCGCCGCTGGCTCGGGCGGCGCCGGCCGCGAGCGCGTCGGCGCCGGGCCGTGCGCCGGCCTTGCCGCGCCCGGAACCGCCGCGGATCGGCACGACGTCGGGATCGGCCATCAGGAGCTCCTTGCCGGGGGCAGCGCGTGGGCGAGGATGCCGGCGGCCGAGCCGGCCAGACCGTGGACGAGGCTGCTGACGACCGCCTGGCCCGGCAGTCCGGTGCCGGCCTGGGTGACGAAGTCCTCGAACGCCGCGCGGGTGGTGAACCGCGGGTCCAGGTGCAGCGCCTGCCGCATCCGGGTGGTGTCCATGCCCCGGCCGAAGGCGAGGTACTGCATCTGGTCCGCGGAGAAGTCGGCCAGGCCGGAGCGCCGGACGAACTGGCCGAGCAGACCGGTGGCCGCCATCGGGACGGACACCGACGGGCGCCCGGCCAGGCGGGCGGCCTGCTGGACGGTGATGACGCCGTCCCCGGCGACGTTGACGATGCCGACCGGGCTGCCGGTCGTGGCCAGCAGCAGCGCCTGCAGCGAGTCGTCCTCGTGGACGAACTGCAGGCGGGCGTCGTAGCCGAACGGCACCGGGATGACCGGCAGGGTGAAGTAGTCGGTGAGGCTGGTCTTGATGCCCGGGCCGATGATGTTGGCCAGCCGCAGCATCGAGATCTCGACGTCGGGCCGCCGCCTCGAGAACCCCCGGACGTAGCCCTCGACCTCGACCGAGTCCTTGCCGAACCCGGCCCGCGGCAGCGCCTTGGGGCCCATGTCCTCGGTGAACATCGCGGGGTCACGCGGCGAGGAGCCGTAGACGGCGGCGGAGGACTTCACGACGAGCCGGCGGATGCCCGGGGCCTTCTGGCAGGCGGCCAGCAGCTGCATCGTGCCGATGACGTTGATCTCCTTCTGGGAGACCCGCCCACCGGCGGACAGCGGGGTGGCGATGACGTTCATGTGCACGACGGTGTCGACGTCGGCCTGGGTGATGATCTTGCCGATCATCGGGTTGCGGATGTCGGCCCGGACGAACTCGGCCCCGCCGATGTCGTGCGGCGGCGGGATGACGTCGACGCCGATGACCCGGGTGATGCCGGGCTGGGAGGTGAGCATCCGGGCGAAGCGGCCACCGAGGTAGCGCGAGACACCGGTCACGAGGACGGTCGTCGCCACGAGTCACCTCCGTCCGTCCTGCCGGCGCGCCGGCTGCCACCGTTCCCCGGTTCGATCCTAGCGAGCGCATGACAAGGGCCCGCCACTGATTGCGGCGGGCCCTGCCTGCAGCCTGAGGGCTACTTCTTGTTGCGACGCTGGTGACGCGTCTTGCGCAGCAGCTTGCGGTGCTTCTTCTTGGCCATCCGCTTGCGGCGCTTCTTGATGACTGAGCCCATAAGTGGTCCTTGCCTCGTTCTGGAGATGGTGCGTGCCGATGACGGGCACGAACTACGCACCTCGCCGAACAGTCCGCGACAGACTACCGCCCTGCCCGCCAGCACCCAAACGTGCGCCGGGGAGGGCCGGAGGCGATCCGGTCCTCCCCGGCGACTGGGGTCCTCGGGCCGGCGATCAGGCCGTGTCGACGAAGGACGTCTGGAGGTACTGGTGCACCGCGTTCTCGGGAACCCGGAACGAGCGGCCCACCCGGATGGCGGGCAGCTCGCCGGCGTGCACCAGCCGGTAGACGGTCATCTTCGACACGCGCATGATCGAGGCGACCTCGGCCACGGTCAGGAACCGGGCCTCGGCCAGCGGGCGTTCGGTTGCCATGGTGCTCCCTCGATCGCTGTTTCCGGGGAAGTGCCACCGGTCGTCCGGGGTGCACTACCCATGTCCTGCGTTCTGCAACCGTAGTGGCTGGTGTGACGGATGAGGAACCGGCGGATGACGTAGCCGCGACCACCCCGGATCGGGGGTTCCCCACGGCCGGAGCGGGCTGCCCCGGCCGGTCCGCGGTCAGTCGAACCAGATGTCGAGGCCGTGGGCGGGGAAGACGGCCTCCCGCGTCGCCATCACCGCCCGGTCGACCGCGTCCTCGGGGTCGTAGCCCACCTCCCACGAGCGCCACCAGACCCGGCCGCCCTCGGCCACGCCGTCACCCATGTGGGTGGGTCCGGGCCGGCCGAACCGCTCGCGCACCATCGCCCGCCACGCCTCCGGCACCACGGTGTCCAGGGGGATCGGGCGGTGCGCGGCGATGGCGGTCAGGTGCGTCCAGGCCCGGGGCACGACGTCGACGAGCTCGTAGCCGCCACCGCCGAGGGCCACCCAGCGGCCGCCGCAGACCTCGTGGGCCAGGGTGTGCAGCGCGTCGTACGACGTCCACTGGGCGTCCACGGACAGGGCCAGGTGCGCCAGGGGGTCCAGGAAGTGGGAGTCGCAGCCGTGCTGGGTGACCAGCACGTCGGGCGCGAAGGACCGGAGCAGGACCGGCACCAGGGCGTGGAAGGCGCGCAGCCAGGCCGCGTCGCCGGTGCCGGGGGGCAGCGCGAGGTTGACCGCGGTGCCCTCCGCGCCGGGTCCGCCGGTGTCAGCGGGAAACCCGGTGCCGGGGAACAGCATCCGCCCGCTCTCGTGCAGCGAGATGGTGAGGACGCGCGGGTCGTCCCAGAACATCCGCTCGACCCCGTCGCCGTGGTGCACGTCGATGTCGACGTACGCCACCTTCTGCGCGCCGTGGTCGAGCAGCCACTGGATCGCGATGGCGGCGTCGTTGTAGATGCAGAAGCCCGAGGCGTTGCCCGGCATGGCGTGGTGCAGCCCGCCGCAGAAGTTCACCCCGTGGGCGGCCCGGCCCTCCCAGACCGCGCGGGCCACGTCCACCGAGCCCGCGGCGATCCGCGCGCTGGCCTCGTGCATCCCGACGAAGGCGGGGTCGTCCTCGGTGCCCAGCCCCCGGCTGAGGTCGGCGGCAGCCGGGTCGACCGACGCGGCCCGCACCGCGGCGACGTAGTCGGCGTCGTGCACGGTCAGCAGGAGCTCGTCACCGGGCACCGCCGGGTTGACGACCTCGACGCCCTCGTCGCTGAAGAGGCCCAGCTCCTCGCACAGGCGGGCGGTGAGGTCGAGCCGCAACGGGTTCATCGGGTGGTCGGCACCGAAGTTGTAGCCCGTGAAGCTCTGGTCCCAGATCACGCGGGCCTGTGTTGGCATGATGGGCACGCTACCGGCAGGCCGCGCGTGACGTCGCGTGGATGCCGGCAGGGGACGTGGCCGACCGGCCACGACAGGAGGCACGGCATGGGCAAGAACCGCTTGTACGACGAGGACGTCCTCGTCATCGGCCTCGGCCGCTTCGGTGCGGCGGCGGCCCTGGAGCTGCACCGGCTCGGGCACACGGTCGTGGCGGTGGAGAAGGACTCCTACCTCGCCGAGGCGTACTCCCGGAAGCTGAGCCGCGTCATCCAGGCCGACGCCGCCGCACCGGACACCGCCGACCTGGCCCGCATGCGCAGCTTCCGCCTCGCCGTCGTGGGCATCGGCTCCTCGGTGGAGGCCTCCATCCTCACGGCCGGCAACCTCATCGACGCCGGGGTGCCCTCGATCTGGGCCAAGGCCGTCAGCCCCGAGCACGCGCGGATCCTCCAGCGCATCGGCGTCGAGCACGTCATCTCACCCGAGGCCGACTCGGGGCAGCGGGTGGCGCACCTGGTCAACGGCAAGATGCTGGACTACATCGAGTTCGACGACGGCTACGCGATCGTCAAGATGGCCCCGCCGCGCGAGTGCGTGGGGTTCACGCTCGGCCAGAGCCAGATCCGCAGCAAGTACGGCGTGACCGTCGTCGGGGTCAAGGCGCCCGGTGAGGACTTCAGCCACGCCGTCCCGGAGACCAGGGTCACGGCGGCGCACACCCTCATCGTCAGCGGCCCGACCGAGCTGATCGAGCGGCTCGCCTCGAGGCCCTGACGACCGCCTGACGACCTACGGAGCCGGGCGAGACCGTCAGCCCCGAGGCGACCCGGGCGTCCACGAGCGGTCGTCGCCGAGCGGGAGGACCATCGCGATCTCCTCCTCGCCGTCCTCCTCGCTCTGCACGCGCATGGGGCGGCGGGTGCCGGAGGGACGGAAGCCGAAGCTGCTGGCGAACGCCACGGCGCGGCCGTTGTCGGTGCCGACCCAGTAGGCCAGGTGGCTGCGGCCGTCGGTCCGGGCCTGGTCGGCGCCGGCCTGCACCAGCTGCCAGGCCACCCCGGTCCCCCGCTCGGCGGGGCTCACCCACAGGCCGAAGAGCTCGCCGGCGTTGTCCTCCTCGGAGCCGGCCCGGCCGACGCTGACGACGCCGACGGCGGTCCCCTCCCGCTCGGCCACCAGGCGACGGGAGCGGCGCATCCGCTCGCGCCACCTGGCCTCGTCCAACGCGGACTCCTCCTCGTGCGTGGCCACGAACGCCTCCGGTGACTCCTTGAGGGCGGCGAGGCGGATGGCGCGGTACTCGGCCCAGGCGTCCTCGTCGAGGGCACGCACGATGATCTCCGTCATGCGGCCAGCCTCCCACGACAGGGAGGACAGCTCCTAGGGGCCTGCCGATCCCGGGGCCCGGGTGGCCCCGGCGAGCTCGGCGCGGCGGTCGCCGCCGCAGCGGGTTGTAGGGTCGGGGCCATGGTCAGCCCCGGGGCAGCCACCGCCGACGGCGGGTGGCGCGCGCAGCCCCGGGCCGCCCCGGGAGGTCCGGCAGGTGACGGCGCACGGCCACTCCCACTCGCACGGGACCGGCCCCGCGGACCACCGCGGCCGGCTCGGGATCGTGCTCGCGATCACGGCCACCATCCTCGTCGTCGAGGTGGTGGGGGCCGCCGTCACCGGCAGCCTCGCGCTGCTCGCGGACGCGGGGCACATGCTCACCGACGCCGCCGGGCTCGTCGTGGCGCTGGCCGCGGCCTGGCTGATGCGCCGACCGGCCACCTCGCGGCGGACGTGGGGCTACGTCCGCGCCGAGGTCCTCGCCGCCACCGCGCAGGCGGCGGTGCTGCTCGCGGTCGGCGCCTACATCCTGGTCGAGGGGGTGCGCCGGCTGTTCGAGCCGCCCGAGGTCGCCTCCGGGCTGATGGTCGTCTTCGGTGTGGTGGGCCTGGTCGGCAACCTCGTCTCGTTGCTGGTGCTGCTGTCCGGTCGCGACGCGAGCCTCAACCTGCGGGCGGCGTTCCTCGAGGTGGCGAACGACGCGCTGGGGTCGGTGGCCGTGCTCGTGGCCGCCCTGGTCATCGCCACCACCGGGTGGACCCGGGCCGATGCCCTCGTCTCGATCCTCATCGCCGCCCTGATCCTGCCGCGGACGCTGGTGCTGCTGCGGGAGACGGTCGACGTGCTGCTGGAGTCGACGCCCCGGGGACTGGACCTCGAGGCGGTCCGCGAGCACATCCTGTCGCTGCCGCACGTGAGCGGCGTGCACGACCTGCACGCCTCCCTGCTGGCCACCGGGCTGCCGGTGCTGACCGCCCACGTGGTGGTCGAGGAGGACTGCTTCCGGCACGGCGACCTGCCGGCCATGCTCGACCGGCTGCAGTCCGCCATGGCCGAGTCGTTCGACGTGGCGGTCGAGCACTCGACCTTCCAGCTCGAGCCGGTCGGCCACAGCGGCCACGAGGCCGCCGCCCACCCCTGAGCGGGAGCACGGGTCCGGCCGGTCCGGGGCCGTGTCAGAGCAGGCGGACCATCTCGGACTCGGTCGCCCCCGGGGTGTTCGGGTGCTCCTGCACCACCCCGGTGGGCACGAACCCCATCCGCTCGTAGAGCCGGCGTGCCGCGACGTTGCCGTCCACCACGTCGAGCCGGACCCGGTCGTGACCCGTGGCGGCGGCCCGCTCGAGCACGGCCGCCACGAGCAGGGCACCCACCGACCGTCGCCGGCACGCCGGGTCGACCCACATGCCGATGAGCTGCGCCCCGCCGTCCTGCGACCCGAGGCCGGCGCTGCCCACCGGCCGCCCGTCGAGCTCGGCGAGGTGGTGCTCGCACGAGGTCAGCCGGCCGCGCCAGGTCTGCTCGTCGAAGCCCACGGCGTCGGCGTACCGGCTGCCGAAGGCCTCCGGCGACTCCTGGAGCATGGCCAGCCGGATGTCGCGGTAGGTCCGCCAGTCGTCCGGGCCGAGCCGGCGGACGGTGACGTCAGTCAAGACCCGAGGCGAGCTGGGCGGACCGTGCGGCCGCGGCCTCCATCGCGGTGAGGAACGCCGCGCGCACCTTGTGGTCGTCCAGCTGCCGCAGCGCGGCGATGGTGGTGCCGCCGGGGCTGGACACCTGCTCGCGCAGCACCGTCGGGTGCTGGCCGGTCTCCTTGAGCATCGTCGCGGCGCCGTACAGCGTCTGGACGACCAGCTCGGTGGAGGTCGAGCGGGGCAGGCCCAGCAGGACGCCGGCCTCGATCATGGCCTCGACGACGTAGAAGATGTACGCCGGGCCGGAGCCGCTGATCGCGGTCACGGCGTCGAGGTGCTTCTCGGCCAGCCGCACCACCTTGCCGCACGAGCGCAGCAGCTCCTCGGCCTCGGCGAGGTGGACGTCGTCGCAGTGCTGGCCGGGGCTGACCGCGGCCATGCCCTCGTCGACCAGGGCCGGGGTGTTGGGCATCACGCGGACCACGGCGGTGCCGGCCGGCAGCAGGTTCTCGAGGTAGCCGGTGGTGATGCCGGCGGCGAGGCTGACCACCAGCGCACCCTCGCGCAGGTGCGGGGCGATCTCGGTGACGAGGCCGGACATGTCCTGCGGCTTGACCACCAGGACCAGCGTGGTGGCGATCTTCGCCGCCTCGACGTTGCTCATCGTGCGCACGCCGTAGGTGCTGGTCAGCTGCTGGGCGCGTTCCTCACGCCGCTCGGTGACGACGATCTCGCCGGCGTCGCGGCCGGCACGGACCAGCCCGGAGAGCAGCGTCTCGCCCATCACCCCTGCACCGAAGATCGCGATGGTCGCCACGGCTCAGCCCTTGGTCGCGAGCGCGCGCAGGAAGAACACGGTGTTGGCGGGGCGCTCGGCCATCCGGCGCATGAGGTAGCCGTACCACTCGTGCCCGTAGGGGATGTAGACCCGCATCTGGTCGCCGCGGTCGGCGATCCGCTTCTGCTCCTCGGGCCGGATGCCGTAGAGCATCTGGTACTCGAAGCTGTCGGCCTTGCGGTGGTGCCGGGCGGCGAGCGCGCCGGCGATCTCGACCAGGCGCGGGTCGTGGCTGGCCACCATCGGGTAGCCGTCGCCGGCCATGAGGGCCTTCAGGCACCGCACGTAGGACTTGTCCACCTCGGCCGAGTCCTGGAAGGCGACCGACTCGGGCTCCTTGTAGGCGCCCTTGCACAGGCGCACCCGGCTGCCCGCGACGGCCAGGTCACGGCAGTCGGCCTCGGTGCGGTGCAGGTAGGCCTGCAGCACCGCCCCGACCGACGGGAAGTCCTGGCGCAGCTCGCGCAGGGTCTCCAGGGTCGCGTCGGTGGTGGTGTGGTCCTCCATGTCGAGGGTCACCGTGGTGCCCGCGTTGGCGGCCGCCTGGCAGATCTCGCGGGCGTGGTCGAGGGCGATCTTGTGCCCGTCACCGGGGAGGTACTGGCCCACCGCGCTCAGCTTGACGCTGACCTCGGCGCGGCCGCCCTGGGTGAGGCCGGCCTCGGACATCGCGCCGCAGCAGCTCGACGTAGGCGTCACTCGTGGCGCGCGCCTGGTCGAGGTCGGTGGTGTCCTCACCGAGGAAGTCGATGGTGCTGAGCCGGCCGGTCTGGGCCAGCGCGGTCGCGGCACCCACCGCGTCGGCGGTGCTCTCACCGGCGACGAACCGGCGGACCACGTCCCGGCTCACCGGTGCCTTCTCGATCAGGTTGCGGACCTGGCCGCTCCTGGAGAGCTGCAACAGTCCCTGGCGCAGCACGGCGCTCGCATCCACCACGTGTTTCCTCCGGCAATGATCTGGTCTACGGGTACCCGAGGTCCTCGGTCCGCCTGCACAGGCTAGACCCCGGCGGGCGGGACGCACTCATGGCGTGCCCGGAGCCCCATGCCGTCAACTGCCGTCCGCTGCCGTCCCCCCGGCCCGGTCAGGCCGGGGCCGCCGCCAGGTGCAGCCGCGCGAACGCGAGCGCCTCGGCGAGGTCGGCCTCCCGCTGCTCCTGCGTCCGTCTGCGGGTGCCGACCTCGACCACGACGGACCCCTCGAACGACTGCTGCGCAAGGGTTTCCAGCAGCTCGGCGCAGGGCTGCGTGCCGCGCCCGGGCACCAGGTGCTCGTCCCGGCTGGAGCCGCTGCCGTCGGCCAGGTGCACGTGCCGCAGCCGGGGCCCGAGGGTGGCCGCCATGTCCATCGCGTCGGACCCGGCGGTGGCGGTGTGCGAGAGGTCGAGCGTGACGTTGTCGTACGGCTGGCTGACCGGGTCCCAGTGCGGCAGGTAGGCGAGCATCTCGCGGTTGCGGGCCCGCCAGGGGAACATGTTCTCCACGGCGAGGGCGAGGCCGGAGTCGTGCTCGCGCAGGGCCACCCCGTCCACGAAGTCCACGGCGTAGTCGCGCTGCCAGCGGAACGGCGGGTGCAGCACCACCGTGTCGGCGCCCACGTCGTGCGCCAGCTCCAGCGACCGGTCGACCTTGGCCCACGGGTCGGGGCCCCAGACCCGCTGGGTGAGCAGCAGCGTCGGCGCGTGGACGGACACCACCGGCATGCCGTGCAGGTCGGCCAGCGCCCGCAGCGCACCGGCCTCCTGGGTGACCGGGTCGGTCCAGACCATGACCTCGACGCCGTCGTAGCCCAGGCGCTCGGCCAGGTCGAACGCGGCGGCGCAGCCATCGGGGTAGACCGATGCGGTCGAGAGCGCGACGCGGGCGCCGGGCACCTGGACGGCTGCGGACATGCCCCGAGCGTATCGACCGGCGGTCGGCCGGCTCGTGCCGCCGTACGGCGGGCCGGCGCGCGGGCGCGCGGACGTCGTACGGCGGGCCTCGTCCGGCGGGGCCGCGCGGTCAGCCGGGCATGATCCAGTCGAGGCGGCGCAGGATGACGCCCTCGCGCAGGGCCCACGGGCAGATGTCCAGCCGGTCGACGCCGAGCAGGTCCATCGCGGCCTCCGCGACCACCGCGCCGGCCAGCAGCTGCCGGGCCCGGCCGGCCGAGACGCCCGGCAGCGTGGTGCGCTGCTGGACCGTCATCCGGGTGAGCCGGCCCACGATGTCGGTGACGGCGGCCAGCTCCAGGGTCCGGGCGGCGTAGGGGCCCTCGGAGCTGGACGCGGCGCCGGCGATCCGGGCCAGCGACCGCATCGTCTTGCTGGTGCCGACGGTCCGGTCGGGGGCACCGGCCCGGGTGATGTCGCGCAGCACCCGGGCGATGTCCGCCCGGACCTGCTTGCGCACCGCCTTGACCTCGGCCGGGTCGGGCGGGTCCTGCTGGTGCAGCGCCGCCCGGGTGAGCCGGCCGGCGCCCAGCGGCAGGCTCAGCGCGGCGTCCGGCTCCTCGTCCAGGCCGGCGGCCAGCTCCAGGGAGCCGCCGCCGATGTCGATCACGAGCAGCCGCCCGCTGGACCACCCGAACCACCGGCGGGCGGCGAGGAAGGTCAGCCGCGACTCGTCCTCGCCGTCGAGCACCTGGAGCTCGACCCCCGTCTCGTCGAGCACCCGCGCCAGGACCGCCTCGCCGTTGGGCGCCTCGCGGATCGCGCTGGTGGCGAAGGCGAGGAGGTCCTCCACCCCCTGGTCCTCGGCGACCGTCAGGCACTCCTTGGTGAACTGCACCAGCGCGTCGGCACCGGCCGGGTCGATGTTGCCGTCCGGCTGCACGTGCTCGGACAGCCGCAGCTCGATCTTGTGCGACGACGCCGGCAGCGGGTGGCCGCCGACGTGGGCGTCGACGACCAGCAGGTGCACGGTGTTGGATCCCACGTCGATGACCCCGAGTCGCATGGGTCCAACGTAGCGACGGGCGCCCCCCGCCCGCCCCGGCAGGGCCGCCCCTTCCGCGGACGGAGCGAAACCGTTGCAGCGCTTAGGCTTGGGCCGTGCCCGAGACTCCCCTGGACATCAGCCGCACGTGGGTCGAGTTCACCGACCCCGCCGATGCCGAGCAGCGCTACCGCTGCGACCTGACCTGGCTCACCTCGTCGTGGACCTGCATCTTCGGCAACGGCTGCCAGGGCATCGACGCCGACCGGCCCGACGACGGCTGCTGCACCATGGGCGCGCACTTCACCGACAAGGACGACGTCCGCAGGGTCCGGGCCGCGGTGGCCGAGCTCGGCGAGGACGAGTGGCAGTACCACTCGGTCGGCGCCGGTGGCCGGTGGACCGAGAAGGAGGACGGCCAGCTGAAGACCCGGGTGGTCGACGGCGCCTGCATCTTCCTCAACCGGCCCGGTTTCCCTGCGGGAGCTGGGTGCTCGCTGCACCAGCACGCGGTCCTGCACGGCAAGGAGCCGCACACCCTCAAGCCGGACGTCTGCTGGCAGCTGCCGATCCGGCGCACCTACCGCACCGTCGAGCTGCCGGACGAGACCTCCTACCTCGAGATCAGCATCACCGAGTACGACCGCCGGGGCTGGGGGCCGGGCGGCCACGACCTGGACTGGTACTGCTCGGGCAACCCCGAGGCCCACGTCGGCCGCGAGCCGGTCTTCCGCAGCAACGCCGGCGAGCTGCGCGAGCTGATGGGCGCCGAGGCGTACGACGAGCTGGTGGTGCGCTGCGAGGCGCACCTGAGCACGGTCAAGGCGGCCCGCAGCCGCGGGGCGCGCACCCTCCTGCCGCTGCTGGTCCACCCCGCGACGCTCGCGGCGCAGGAGGCGGCGGCCGCGCGGACCGCGCGGTGACCGGGGAGCGGCCGACGGGTGACGAGGTCATCCCCAGCCCCAACATCTGGAACGACCCGGACGTCTACGAGCTGGAGAACCTCGGCGTCGACCCCGACCACCTGATCGAGGCGGCGATGCGCCGTCGTCACGACTGGTCGGGGCAGCGGCTGCTCGACATCGGCTGCGGCAGCGGGTTCCACCTGCCGGTCTTCGCCCGCGACGCGGCCTCGGTCGTCGGGGTGGAGCCGCACACCCCGCTGGTGGAGCTGGCCCGCGAGCGCGTCGCCGCGCTCGGCCTCCCCGCCGTCGAGGTCCTCGACGGCGCCGCCCAGGACCTGCCGCTGGACGACGCGTCGGTGGACGTCGCCCACGCCCGCTGGGCCTACTTCTTCGGCCCCGGCTGCGAGCCGGGCCTGGCCGAGCTGGCGCGGGTGCTGCGCCCCGGCGGCACCGCGTTCGTCATCGACAACGACGCGACGCGCTCCACCTTCGGCAGCTGGTTCCGGCGGTCCCTGCCGCACCACGACCCGCTGGCGGTGGAGCGGTTCTGGGCCCGCCAGGGCTGGACGCGGGAGCAGATCGACACCCGCTGGGCCTTCGACAGCCGCGCCACCTTCGAGTCGGTCGTGCAGATCGAGTTCCCGCCCACCGTCGCCGACGGCATCCTGGCCGAGCACGAGGGCACCGGGGTCGACTACGCCGTCAACCTCTGGTGGCGCACCTTCGGCTGACCGCGACCGGGCTGCCGCACGGCCGTGTCGGTGGCCTCGCCTAGGTTGGCGCCCATGGCAACGAAGGCAGCACGGACCCAGGCCAAGGGGGGCGGTTACCGCTGCTCCGAGTGCGGGTGGACGACGATCAAGTGGGTCGGCCGGTGCGGCGAGTGCCAGGCCTGGGGGTCGGTCAGCGAGATCGGGGCCGTCGCGGTGCGCACCACCGCGGCGGTGGTCGTCGACCGCCCGGCCATCCCGATCGGCGACGTCGACGCGCGCCGGGCCGAGGCCCGCAGCACCGGCGTCAGCGAGTTCGACCGGGTGCTCGGCGGTGGCCTGGTGCCCGGGGCCGTGGTCCTGGTGGCCGGCGAGCCGGGCATCGGCAAGTCGACCCTCCTGCTCGACGTCGCCGCCCGCGCCGCCCGCGAGGGCCAGACCGTGCTCTACGTCAGCGGCGAGGAGTCCGCCGCCCAGGTCCGGGTCCGCGCCGAGCGGATCGAGGCGATGGCCAAGTCGCTCTACCTCGCCTCCGAGACCGACCTGGCCACCGTGCTCGGCCAGATCGGCCAGATCCGCCCCGACCTGGTGATCGTCGACTCGGTGCAGACGATCGCGAGCGGCGAGGTCGAGGGCTCGGCCGGCAACGTGGCCCAGGTCCGCGAGGTCGCCGCGTCGCTGATCCAGCTGGCCAAGTCCCGCGGCATCGCGATCATGCTGGTCGGCCACGTCACCAAGGACGGGTCGATCGCCGGGCCGCGGGTGCTCGAGCACCTGGTCGACGTGGTGGTGCAGTTCGAGGGCGACCGGCACTCGCGGCTGCGCCTGGTCCGGGCGGTGAAGAACCGCTACGGCCCGACCGACGAGGTCGGCTGCTTCGACCTGTCCGACGTCGGCATCGTCGGGCTCTCCGACCCCAGCGGGCTGTTCCTGTCCAGCCGCGACCTCATCGTCCCGGGCACCTGCGTCACCGTGACCCTCGAGGGCCGCCGCCCCCTGGTCACCGAGGTGCAGGCACTGCTGGCGCCCAGCGTCATCCCCTCGCCCCGGCGCACGACCAGCGGGCTGGACGGCTCGCGGGTCGCGATGATCCTCGCCGTCCTCGACCGCCGCGCCGACGTGCCGGTGCGACAGGCCGACTGCTACGTCTCGACCGTCGGCGGGGTGCGCCTGACCGAGCCGGCGGCCGACCTGGCGGTGGCCCTGTCCATGGCCAGCTCCGTCGCCGACCGGGCGCTGCCCCGGGGCACCATCGCGATGGGCGAGGTGGGCCTGGCCGGCGAGATCCGCCCGGTCACCGGCGTGCCCCGCCGGCTGGCCGAGGCCGCCCGGCTGGGCTTCGCCCGGGCCGTGGTGCCGGGTGGGTCCCTCGGCGGCGGCCCCACCCCCGAGGGCATGCAGGTGGTCGAGGTCACCGACATCCGCTCGGCGGTGCGGCTGATGACCCAGCCGGTCTGAGCCGCCACCGACGGCGTCTCACGCCCCGGCCGCGTCATCGGCCGCGCACTGCCCCAGCGGCTAGACTTCCCGCAGGCCGTCCGGACGCAGCCGGTGGTCCGCCCAGCACGCCCACTTCCCCGAAAAGAGCACCGATTCCCGTGGACCGCAGCGACGACGATCTGCTGCGCGCGACCCTGGCCGCGGTCGCGCCCGGCACCGACCTGCGCGACGGCCTCGAGCGGATCCTGCGCGGCCGCACCGGCGCGCTGATCGTGCTCGGCCAGGACCGCGTCGTGGACTCCATGGCCAGCGGAGGCTTCCCGCTGGACGTCGAGTTCTCCTCCACCCGGCTGCGCGAGCTGGCCAAGATGGACGGCGCGATCATCCTCGACCGCGACGGCACCCGCATCCTGCGCGCCGCCGCCCAGCTGCTGCCCGACCCCTCGATCGAGACCACCGAGTCCGGCACCCGGCACCGCACCGCCGAGCGGGTGGCCAAGCAGACCGGCTTCCCGGTGGTCTCGGTGAGCCAGTCGATGCAGATCGTCGCCCTCTACGTCGGCGGCCGCCGGCACGTGCTCGAGGGCTCGGCCGCCATCCTGTCCCGGGCCAACCAGGCCCTGCAGACGCTCGAGCGCTACAAGGCCCGCCTCGACGAGGTGACCGGCACCCTGTCCGCCCTCGAGATCGAGGACCTGGTCACCGTCCGCGACGTCGCCGCCGTGCTGCAGCGCCTCGAGATGGTCCGCCGGATCAGCGACGAGATCGACGACTACGTCGTCGGCCTCGGCACCGACGGCCGCCTGCTCACCCTGCAGCTGGAGGAGCTGACCGGCGGCCTGGGCAACGACCGCGAGCTGGTCATCCGCGACTACCTCGAGGCGGCGCGCAGCGCGCACAGCGTCGAGGAGGTGCTCGGCGGCCTGATGAGCCTGTCCTCCACCGAGCTGCTCGACCTCGCCGCCGGCGCCAAGGCCCTCGGCTTCTCCATCGTCGGCGACGCGCTCGACGCCGCGGTCAGCCCGCGCGGCTACCGGCTGCTGTCCAAGATCCCGCGCCTGCCCGGCGCCATCGTCGACCGCCTGGTCGACCACTTCGACAACCTGCAGAAGCTGCTCGCCGCCAACCTCGACGACCTGATGGCCGTCGAGGGCGTCGGCGAGGGCCGGGCCCGCGCCGTCCGCGAGGGCCTGTCCCGCCTGGCCGAGTCCAGCATCCTCGAGCGCTACGTCTGACCCGGCGGCCGCACCCGTCGTGACCGCGGAGCCCCTGCCCCCCGTCCCCACCGCGCTGCTGCACGAGCGGCTGCTCGGCTGGTACGCCGACGCGCGGCGCGACCTGCCGTGGCGGGCCCCGGACGCCACGCCCTGGGGGGTCCTCGTCTCCGAGGTCATGCTCCAGCAGACGCCGGTCGTGCGGGTCGAGCCGGTCTGGCACGAGTGGCTGACCCGCTGGCCGGCGCCGGCCGACCTGGCCGCCGCGGCCCCCGGTGACGCCGTGCGGGCCTGGGGCCGGCTCGGCTACCCGCGCCGGGCCCTGCGCCTGCACGCCGCAGCGGCCGCCATCGTGCAGCGACACGACGGCCGGGTGCCCGACACCCTCGAGCAGCTGCTGGACCTGCCGGGCGTCGGCTCCTACACCGCCGCCGCCGTGGCCAGCTTCGCCTTCGGCCGGCACGCCACCGTGGTCGACACCAACATCCGCCGGGTGCACGCCCGGGCCGTGAGCGGGCGCGCCCTGCCGGCTCCCGGCCTGACCCGCGCCGAGACCGACCTGGCCACCCGGCTGCTGCCGGGCCCCGCCGCGACGGCCGCCACCTGGAACGTCGCGGTGATGGAGCTCGGCGCCCTGGTCTGCACCGCCCGCTCACCGCGGTGCGGCGACTGCCCCGTCGCGGACCTGTGCGCGTGGCAGCGGGCCGGGCGGCCGGCGTACGACGGGCCCGCGCGCCGCGGCCAGGCCTGGCACGGCACCGACCGGCAGTGCCGCGGGGCGCTCCTGCTCGGTGCTGCGGGCAGCCCACCGACCCGTCACCGCCGACGGCGCTGGCCGCCGCCTGGCTCACCGACGACGGCCAGCGCGAGCGCTGCCTCGACAGCCTGGTCGCCGACGGCCTGGTCGAGCCGCTGGCGCGGGGCCGGTTCCGGCTGCCCGGGCACGAACACCCTTCAGCGGCGTCGCCCACCGGGCAGGATGAGCGGCATGGGACGGAGGCGACAGGCCCGGCAGGCCCCCGGTGACGCCCCCGGCCCGGCCGGCGTCCCGCCCGGGTCGGCGGCGAGCGCCCGACGCCGCCTCGCCGCGGCAGCCGGCCGCGGCGCCCGGGGAACCGGGAGGGCGCTCGGCCGCGGGAGCCGGTCGGGTGCCCGGCGGGTGCGCCGCTACACCACCTCCGGCGGGGCGGGCGAGAGCGGCCTGGCCCGGCTGGTCGAGCTGCACGCCGTGCACAGCGCCGGCGACGCAGCCCTGGCCGTCTCCCTGGCCGGCACCCTCTTCTTCGCCGTCCCGACCGGGCAGGCACGCGGCCAGGTCGCCCTGTTCCTGCCTGCTCACGATGGCGCCGTTCGCCGTCGTGGCCCCGCTCATCGGCCCCCTGCTCGACCGGTTCCGTCACGGCCGCCGTTGGGCGATCGGTGCGACGCTGGCCCTGCGCGGCGTTCCTCGCCTGGGTGCTGGCCGGTGCCGTGGCGTCGTCCTCGGCCTGGGCTCTTCCCGGCCGCCCTCGGCTGCCTCGTCGCGTCCCGCGCGTACGGCGTGACCCGGGCGGCCGCCGTACCGCGGCTGCTGCCCACCGGCTTCACCCTGGTCAACGCCAACTCGCGCATCTCGCTCGCCGGGGTGGGCGGTGCCGCCGCCGGCGGGGCGCTGGCCGCGGCGCTCAGCCGGGTCGGCCCCGACTGGTCGCTGCGCCTGGCCTTCCTCGTCTACGTGGCCGGCGCCGTGCTCGCGGTCACGCTGCCGGCGCGCGTCGACTCCGCCGCCGGCGAGGAGGCCCTCGACGTGCGCGCGGCGGCAGGATCCGGCGCCGCGCTCCGGCCCCGGGTCCGGGTCCCGGCGCGACCGGCTCCGGGCCCGGCTGCGAGCCCTGCCGGTCGGGGTGGTGCACACCCTCTGGTGCTCCGTCGGCGGCCGGCTGGTGGCCGGCTTCCTCACGCTCTACCTCGCGTTCCTGCTGCGACAGCACCCGCTGCCGGGGCTCGGCGGGCCGCTCCTGCTCGGCCTGGTCGTCGTGGCGGCGGGCCTCGGGAACGCCCTCGGCAGCGTGGCCGGCAACCTGCTGCGTGACCTGGCCCCCGAGCGGATCGCCCTGTCCTGCCTCGTGGTCGGCACCCTGATGTGTGTGGCCACCGCGATGTTCTGCTCGGTCTGGACGGTGCTGGCCATGGGCCTGGTGGCCGGTCTCACGGCCCAGCTCAGCAAGCTGAGCTCCGACGCCGCGATCCAGCGCGACGTCGCCGAGTCGGTGCGGGCCCGCGTGTTCGCCTGGTCCGAGACGGCGCTCCAGATCGCCTGGGTGGTCGGCGGGGCGCTCGGCATCTGCCTGCCGCTCGTGCCGCAGGTGGGGTTCGGGGTGGTCGGCGCGGTCCTCGCCCTCGTGCTGCTGCAGGCCGTGCGCTCCCGCGTCGGCCACGCCGCCCGGACCCCTGCGCCGGCCGGCAGCCCGCTGCCGTAGACCCCGGGCGGACATTCATTGCGCCCTCGTCGGGCGTGCAGTAGGTTCTCGCTCTTGTGCGCGCTGACCTGGTGACCTGGAGCCGGCTGGTCCGCGCAGGCTTCCGCCGGCAGTCCAGCTACCGGCTCGCCATGGTCGCCGGGCTGTTCACCAACGTCGTGTTCGGCTTCATCCGGGCCGCGATCCTCTTCGCCGCGCTCGACAGCGCCGGCGGCACCCTCGCCGGCTACGACCAGGGCAGCATCAGCGCCTACGTCTGGCTCTCGCAGGGGCTGCTCGGCGCGATCCAGCTGAACGGCGCGGCCGACGTCGGCGACCGGGTCCGCACCGGCGACATCGCGGTCGACTTCACCCGGCCGGTCGACCTCCAGACCTGGCACCTGGCCGAGGACCTCGGCCGGGCCGCCTACACGTTCATCCCCCGCGGCGTGCCCAGCGTCCTCGTCGGCGCGCTCACCGTGGGCCTCACCCTGCCCGCGACGGCGTGGCCGTACCTGCTGGGCGCGCTCAGCATCGTCGCTCGGGGTCGACCCTCTCCTTCTACTGCCGTTTCGCCGTCAACGTGCTCGGCTTCTGGCTGCTCGACACCCGGGGCCTGCGCACGCTCTACATGGTCGTCAGCACGTTCCTGGCCGGCCTGTACGTCCCCGTCGCCCTGTTCCCGCAGTGGCTGCACACCCTGGCCTACGCGACGCCGTTCCCGTCGATCCTGCAGGTGCCGATCGACGTGTTCTCCGGCCGGGTCGTCGGAGCCGCCGCGGTCAGCGCCGTTGCGCTGCAGTGCTTCTGGGTCGCGGTGGCGTGCCTCGCGGGGCGCCTGCTCACGACGGCGGGACGCCGCAAGCTGGTGGTGCAGGGTGGCTAGCACGGGGTGGTCGTCGCCGTACCGCGCCGTGCTCGGGTCCCGCATCCGCGCCCAGCGCGCCTACCGGACGTCGTTCGTGCTGGACCTGGTCAGCTCGCTGCTGATCGGGCTGACCGAGTTCGGCGAGGTCTGGGTCATCTTCGCCAACGTCACGGTGCTCGGCGGGCTCGACTTCGACGCGGTGCTGCTGCTGTTCGGCCTGTCCAACCTCGCGTTCTCCCTCGCCGACCTCGTCGTCGGCCACGTCGACAACCTGCCGACCTTCATCCGGGCGGGCACGCTCGACGCCTTCTACCTCCGCCCGCTGCCGGTGCTGGCCCAGCTGGTCACCAGCGACTTCACCCTCAAGCGCCTGGCGCGGATCGGTGTGGCGGCGGTCGCGCTCACGGTCGGGCTGGTGCGCAGCGACATCGACTGGGGGCCGGCCACGGTCCTGCTGCTCGCTGATCGCGATCGTCTGCGGGACGGCCATCTTCGCGGGGCTGTTCGTGTGCGCCGCCAGCCTGCAGTTCTTCCTCGTCAACGGCGCCGAGCTGACCAACTCCTTCACGTACGGCGGGTCGTACGCGTCGTCCCAGCCCGCGTCCATCTTCCCGACCCCGCTGAAGCTGGTCTTCGGCTACCTCGTGCCCGTCGTCTTCACCGCCTACCTGCCCACGCTGGCGATCCTGCACCTGCCCGGGCCGCCGCTGCTGCCCTCGTGGGCGGCCTGGTGCACGCCGCTGGCCGCGGTCTGGGTCTGGGTGGCGGCGATGGCCCTGTGGCGCTGGGGCACCAGGCACTACCAGAGCGGAGGCGGCTGACCATGACCGCGCACGAGCCGATCATCGACGTGCAGGACCTGACCCGGGAGTTCACCCTGCGCCGCAAGGGCGCCGGGCGGCGGCGCACCCGCACGACCCTCGCCGCCGTCGACCGGATGAGCTTCCGGGTGCAGCCGGGTGAGTCGGTGGGCTACATCGGGGCCAACGGCGCCGGGAAGTCCACCACGATCAAGATGCTCACCGGCATCCTCGTGCCCACCTCGGGCTCGGTGCGCACCTGCGGCCTCGAGCCGGTGCGCCGGCGCCGCGACCTCGCCCGCCGGATCGGGGTGGTCTTCGGCCAGCGCAGCCAGCTGTGGTGGGACCTGCCGCTGCGCGAGTCGTTCACCATCCTCGCCGCGATCCACCGGCTGGACGCCGGCGCCGCCGCGACCCGCACGGCCGAGCTGGTCGACCAGCTGGAGATGGCGCCGAGCCTGGACACCCCGGTCCGCCAGCTGTCCCTCGGCCAGCGGATGCGGGCGGAGATCGCGGCCGCGCTGCTGCACTCCCCCGAGCTGCTGATCCTGGACGAGCCCACCATCGGCCTGGACGTCCTGAGCAAGCAGCGGCTGCGCGAGTTCCTGCGCCACGAGCGCGCGAGCCGCGGCACCACGCTGCTGCTCACCACCCACGACATGGGCGACATCGAGCGGCTCTGCGACCGGGTCCTGGTCGTCGACCGGGGCATGCTCGCGTACGACGGGACGCTGCCCGGGCTGGCCGCGACCGTCGGCGCGCGCCGCGTCCTGGTCGTCGACCTGGTCGCTCCCACCCCGGACCTCACCGGCATCGGCGGTGCCGAGCACCTCTCCAGCGAGGGTGGGGGCCTGCGCCAGCGGCTGGCCTTCGACGCCCGGGCCACGACGGCGGCGACGCTGCTGGCCGCCGTCTCCGCCCGGGCCGAGGTGCGCGACCTGTCGATCGAGGAGCCCGACATCGAGGACGTCGTCACCCGGATCTACCAGTCCCGGCGCTGAGCCCTCGCCGCCCCCGAGGCGGAGCCGGCCGGGCTCAGAGGGTGCGCAGCATCCGCGTGTTGCCCAGGGTGTTGGGCTTGACCCGTTCGAGGTCGAGGAACTCCGCGACGCCCTCGTCGTACGACCGCAGCAGCTCGGCGTAGACCTCCGGCGGCACGGCCTGGCCCTCGATCGGGGAGAAGCCGTGGCGGGTGAAGAAGTCCACCTCGAAGGTGAGGCAGAACACCCGGTCGATGCCGAGGTCGCGGGCGTCCTGCAGCAGCACCTCGAGCACCTGCCCGCCGATGCCCCGGCCGACGGCGTCCTCGTGCACGGCGAGGGTGCGCACCTCGGCGAGGTCCTCCCACAGCACGTGCAGCGCCCCGCAGCCCAGCACCCGGCCGTCGACCTCGGCCACCCGGAACTGCTGCAGCCCCTCGTAGTAGGCGACCGCGTCCTTGGCGACGAGCACCCGGGTGGCCGTCAGCGGCTCGACCAGGTCGCGGATGGCCCGGACGTCACTCGTGCGGGCGCGGCGTACCAGGGTCACGGCACCGAAGGTAGCGCAGCCGCCGCGGGCGGACTCAGGGGAGGTTGCCGTCACGCAGGTCGGCGAAGTAGCCGCGGGCCTGGCCGTCCAGCAGCACGATCGACGCGCCGCCGGACGTCGTGCCGAAGCCGCCCTTGGCCACCTTGTTGCCGACCTTGCCGACGTCGGTGACGAACACCGTCGCGGCGAGGGTGAGCACCTGGTCGGCCGAGAGGTCGGTCTGCAGCGACGGGGCGGCCCTGGCCAGCATCGCCGGCAGCGCCGACGGCCCGGCCAGGCGGGTCATCGCCGCGGCGGCGAGGATCACCAGGCCCTGGTTGGCGGACCGGCCGAAGTCACCGCCGGCCACGCTCTTGCGGGCCCGGGAGTAGGCGAGCGCCTTCTTGCCGTCGAGCTTCTGCCGGCCGGCGCCGAGGTCGGCCTTGGAGGCCTTGTCGTGCACCGCCTTGGGCAGGGTGATCGGCAGCCCGCCGGCGCCGTTGACGATGCTGCGGAAGCCGCCGAAGCCGGTCAGCAGGTATCCCTCGATCGGCAGGCCGGTGGTGTTGCGGACCGTCTGCAGCTCGGCCTTCGGGCCGCCGAAGACCATGGCGGCGTTGATCTTGTCGCGGCCGCCGGTGGACAGCGGCACGTAGGCGTCGCGGGCGAAGCCGAGGATGCCGCCACCCCCGTGGCCGTCCACCCCGACGACGTGCAGGCTGTCGGCGCGGGAGCGGTCGACCTTCTGGCCCTGCAGGGTCCGCGCGTCGGACCCGATGAGCAGCACCCGCCGGTTGCCGCCGAGCTGCGGCCCCTTGACGCCCAGGGACGGCCACCAGCCGCCGACCACGCGCCAGGTCGGCGCCTTGACCGCGAGGGTGACGTCCTTGCCGGCGGTCACGACCGCGATCGGGGTGCCCTTCCACGTGCCGGTCCGGCCGGTGAGCGCGACCGGCGTCCTCGTCGTCCGACGGGAGGCCAGCGCGGCGGCCACCGTGGCCGGCGCGGCGACCCGGCCGCCGGCGTACAGCGGGCGCACTGCGGCGGTGAGGTCGGCCGGCAGGCCCCGCCCGCTCACCCCGCTCGGGGCCGGGCTCGGCGTGGTGGCGCTCGGGGAGGGGGTCGTGCTGGTCGAGGTCGTGCTCGGGGACGGCGTCGCCGTGCTGCCCCCGCCGGAGCAGGCGGTCAGCACCAGGGTCAGGCAGACGGCGGAGGCCGCCGCCACCCGGCCCGCGCCGCCCCCGGGCCCACGGCGGGTGGTGGTCGTCCGGGTCGTCGGCAGGGGTTCCCTCAGGCAGCTCACCCGGCCACCGTAAGGCAGCCGGCGGGGTGCAGCGTGCAGGTGGGTCGGTGGTGCGCGCGGCCCGGTGCCGGCCGGGCTCCCCGGCCCGGCACACCGGCCGGGCTACGCTGCCCGGCATGAGCCACACCGGTCGTGGGGTCCTGGTCACCGGCGCGTCCCGCGGGGTCGGCGCCGCCACCGCCCGCGCCTTCGCCGCCCGGGGCGACCGGGTGGTCGTGCACTACCGCGGCGCCCGCGAGCGCGCCGAGGCGGTCCTCGCCGGCCTCGACGGCGAGGGGCACGCGCTGCTCGGCGCCGACCTGGCCGACCCGACGCAGGTGCAGCGGCTCGCGGCCGACGCGGCGGCGGCCCTCGGCCGGGTCGACGTGCTGGTCAACAACGCGGCGATGTACGTCGACTCCCCCGTCGCCGGCAGCCGGCGGGTCGGTCACCCCCTGGCGGAGACGCCGTACGAGGAGTGGGTCGACATCTGGGCGCGCACCCTCGCCACCAACCTGCTCGGCCCGGCCAACCTGACGTGGTGCGTGGCCCGGCAGATGATCGAGGTGCCGCCGGCGGCCGGCCGACCGGTCGGCCGGATCGTCAACGTCGGCTCCCGCGGCGCGTTCCGCGGCGAGCCGGACGTCCCGGCGTACGGCGCGAGCAAGGCCGGCCTGCACGCGATGGGCTCCTCCCTCGCGGTCGCGCTCGGCAGCCACGGCATCGGGGTGGTCACGCTGGCGCCGGGGTTCATCGCCAGCGAGATGGCCGCGCCGGTGCTGGAGGGCCCCGGCGGTGACGCGGTGCGCGGCCAGAGCCCGTTCGGGCGGGTGGCCACGCCGCAGGAGGTCGCGCAGGCGCTGTGCGCCCTCGCCGAGCCGTCGGCCGAGTGGGCCTCGGGCGCCGTCATCGACTTCAACGGCGCCAGCTACCTGCACTGAGCGGCGGCCGGCCCGGCGGCTGCCTCAGTGCAGCACCTTCAGCCCCGCCACCCCGGCGACGATGAGCACCAGGCAGGTCACCCGCGCGACGGTGACCGGCTCGCTGAGCGCCGCCATCCCGTAGGCGGCGGTGCCGACCGCGCCGATGCCGACCCACACCGCGTAGCCGGTGCCGACCGGGATGGAGCGCAGCGCCACCCCCAGCCCCACCATCGAGAGCACCACGGCGACGGCGAACAGCGCGGTGGGCAGCGGACGGGACAGGCCCCGGGACTGCGCGAGGGCGGAGGCCCACACGGTCTCCAGGACGCCGGAGGCGACCAGCACGAACCAGGCCATGACGACACCACTCCCGTGCCCGCCGTCGTCGTGCGTGGGGTACGGCGCGCGCTCTCGTCCCAGCCACAGGCTGTCCCTGCCGGCACCGGGAAGCCTACCCAGCGGCCGACCGGGTCGAGCCGTCCACCGACGGCGAAGGGGCCGGGTGCGATGCACCCGGCCCCTTCGTGTCCGCTCCCGGCCGTCGCGCGGACGGCCGGGAGCGGGCGGTCAGCTGTCCTGCGGGCCGTCCACGATCTCGACGGTGTCCTGCGGCGGCGCGTCCGGAGCCGGCGTGTGCGGGGTGCCCACGAAGGTGAACGCCTCGTTCTTCTCGGCACCGTCGGTGTCGACCAGCACGATCTCGCCGGACTTGATCTCGCCGTAGAGGATCTTCTCGGAGAGCACGTCCTCGATGTCGCGCTGGATCGTGCGACGCAGCGGACGGGCGCCGAGCACCGGGTCGTAGCCCTTCTTGGCGAGCAGCTTCTTGGCCGCGGGCATGAGCTCGATGCCCATGTCCTTGTCCTTGAGCCGCACGTCGAGCTTGGCGATCATCAGGTCCACGATCGCGACGATCTCGTCCTGGGTCAGCTGCGGGAAGACGATGATGTCGTCCACGCGGTTGAGGAACTCGGGCCGGAAGTGCTGCTTGAGCTCGTCCTGCACCTTGTTCTTCATCCGGTCGTAACCGGTCTTGGTGTCGCGCACCCGCAGCGAAGCCGAGCGACTGCCCCTTGGCGATGTCCCGCGTGCCGAGGTTGGTCGTCATGATGATGACGGTGTTCTTGAAGTCGACCACGCGGCCCTGGCTGTCGGTGAGCCGGCCGTCCTCGAGGATCTGCAACAGGCTGTTGAAGATGTCGGGGTGGGCCTTCTCGACCTCGTCGAAGAGGACGACGGAGAACGGCTTGCGGCGCACCTTCTCGGTGAGCTGGCCGCCCTCCTCGTAGCCGACGTAGCCGGGAGGCGAGCCGAACAGCCGCGAGACGGTGTGCTTCTCGCTGAACTCGCTCATGTCGAGCTGGATCAGGCTGTCCTCGTCGCCGAAGAGGAACTCGGCGAGCGTCTTGGCCAGCTCGGTCTTACCGACACCGGTGGGGCCGGCGAAGATGAACGAGCCACCCGGACGACGCGGGTCCTTCAGGCCGGCGCGGGTGCGGCGGATCGCCTGGGACAGCGCCTTGATGGCGTCGTCCATGCCGACGATGCGCTTGTGCAGCTCGTCCTCCATGTGCAGCAGGCGCGAGGACTCCTCCTCGGTCAGCTTGAACACGGGGATGCCGGTCGAGGCGGCGAGCACCTCGGCGATCAGCTCCTCGTCGACCTCGGCGACGACGTCCATGTCACCGGACTTCCACTGCTTCTCGCGCTCGTTCTTCTGGTTGATCAGGGTCTTCTCGTTGTCGCGCAGGGACGCGGCCTTCTCGAAGTCCTGGGCGTCGATCGCCGACTCCTTCTCGCGGCGGACGTGCGCGATCCGGTCGTCGAACTCGCGCAGGTCCGGCGGCGCCGTCATCCGGCGGATGCGCAGTCGCGCGCCCGCCTCGTCGATGAGGTCGATCGCCTTGTCCGGCAGGAAGCGGTCGTTGATGTAGCGGTCGGCCAGGTTGGCGGCCGAGACGAGGGCGGCGTCGGTGATGGACACCCGGTGGTGCGCCTCGTAGCGGTCACGCAGGCCCTTGAGGATCTCGATCGCGTGGGCGAGGTTGGGCTCGGCCACCTGGATCGGCTGGAACCGGCGCTCGAGCGCGGCGTCCTTCTCGATGTACTTGCGGTACTCGTCGAGGGTGGTCGCACCGATCGTCTGCAGCTCGCCCCGGGCCAGCATCGGCTTGAGGATGCTGGCGGCGTCGATCGCGCCCTCGGCGGCACCCGCACCGACCAGGGTGTGGATCTCGTCGATGAACAGGATGATGTCGCCGCGGGTGCGGATCTCCTTGAGGACCTTCTTCAGCCGCTCCTCGAAGTCACCGCGGTAGCGCGAGCCGGCCACCAGGGCACCGAGGTCGAGGGTGTAGAGCTGCTTGTCCTTGAGGGTCTCGGGCACCTCGCCCTTGACGATGTCCTGGGCCAGGCCCTCGACGACGGCGGTCTTGCCGACGCCGGGCTCCCCGATCAGGACCGGGTTGTTCTTGGTGCGGCGGGACAGCACCTGCATGACCCGCTCGATCTCCTTGCCGCGACCGATGACCGGGTCGAGCTTGCCCTCGCGGGCGGCCTGGGTCAGGTTGCGGCCGAACTGGTCCAGGACCAGCGACCCGGCGGGCGTGCCCTCGGTCTGGCCGCCGACACCGGCGCCCTGGGGCTCCTTGCCCTGGTATCCCGACAGCAGCTGGATGACCTGCTGGCGCACCCGGTTGAGGTCGGCGCCGAGCTTGACGAGCACCTGCGCGGCGACCCCCTCGCCCTCGCGGATGAGGCCGAGCAGGATGTGCTCGGTCCCGATGTAGTTGTGGCCGAGCTGCAGGGCCTCGCGCAGGCTCAGCTCGAGGACCTTCTTGGCGCGGGGGGTGAACGGGATGTGGCCGGACGGGGCCTGCTGACCCTGGCCGATGATCTCCTGGACCTGCTCGCGCACGGCGTCCAGGGAGATCCCGAGGCTCTCCAGAGCCTTGGCAGCGACACCCTCGCCCTCGTGGATCAGGCCGAGCAGGATGTGCTCGGTCCCGATGTAGTTGTGGTTGAGCATGCGCGCTTCCTCCTGCGCAAGCACGACCACCCGGCGGGCCCGGTCGGTGAACCGTTCGAACATCGCTCTGCTCCTCGCTATCGAGATACCTCGATGCTATCTGCGCTCAGGGTGCATCAAGAACTCTATGAGGGCCTGAATGCCCTCCTTGATGCGACCGTGACAACGACGTGACCCCCCGGCGTGTTCCGCACGTTGAGCCCCCTGGGCTCATGTTCGCCCACGGCGGACAGGCCCCGGCCGGTACGGCGACCGCGCGACGCCGCCCCGCCGGCGCCGCCGCGCCCCCCTCAGCGGGGCATGGCGACGAGCAGCGCGGGCACGTCGGCGGGGTCGACGTGACCGTCCACGACCGCCGCCAGGATGCCGTGCGCGACCTGCGCCGCCCGCGGCGACCACCTGGGGGCGGTCCCACGCGATCGCCGGGCCGAGCGCCGGGTAGTCGCGCAGGCGGACGAACCAGGGGCAGCCGCGGCTGTCACCGGTCGGCACGAACAGCACGCTCCAGGGCAGCCCGAGGGTCGCGTCCACGCCGGTGAGCAGCACCCAGGGGTGGACGCCGCCGTTGACCGCCCGCTCGCCGGTGGCCCCGGGGGCGTGCACGGTCAGGTCCCGGGCCGAGATCGGCGCGCGCCAGAAGACCCCGCCGTAGCCCGCGCCGGCGCGCCCGGTCGCCGCGGGGCTGGCGAGGACGACCGGCCGGCCCAGCGGGTTGCGCAGCCGGGTGGAGTGCCGCAGCACCCAGGCGCCCGGCCAGCCGGGGACGGGGCGCCCGGTCACGTGGCGCCGCTCGCTCAGCAGCCGGCCGCCGGCCCGGTTGACCCAGCTCACGTCCAGCCGGAACCCGTCGTCGGACTCGCGGCAGGTCACGACGTCCTGGCGCCCGTGGTCGTGCAGGTCGAGGTAGCCGGCCCCGGAGACGAAGGTCGGCCCTCCCCACAGGTTGGTGTCCTCCACGAGCGGCACCGCGGCGCCGACCCCGAGGTGGTGGCGGTGGTCGTCCGGCTCGTCCTCGGTGACCAGCAGGCCGCCGATGGTGCGCACCGGGTGCAGGTGCGGCCTCGGCACGAGGCTCGCCGGGAGCACCGCCCCCTCGCGCAGCTCGGCCACGACCGACGCCCCGACGGTCAACCGGCCGAGCACGTCGCCGGCCGGGAGGTCGCTCATCTCGCCCATCGTGCCACCGGCAGCCCGGGCGCGGGGCCCGCGCGGTGCGCCGTCTGCGGGCCGGTCACCGGCGGCGCTGGCAGCGGCCGCACCAGAACAGGTTGCGGCCGGCCACGAGGCGGGTGCGCACGGTCGAGCCGCACACCCGGCACGGCTGCCCGGTGCGCTTGTAGACGAGGTAGCGGCGCTCCATCGGGGGCACCGACCCCGTCGCGTCGTACTGCGCCCTGGCCGTCTCGACCTGGTCCTCCATCGTGATGATCTGGCCGGACACGACGCCCGAGCGGCATGAGGTCGACCACGTCCTGCCAGATCGCGGCCCAGGTGGCCGGCCGGATCTCGGTGCCGGGGCGGAACGGGTCGACCCGGTGCCGGAACAGCAGCTCGCACCGGTAGACGTTGCCGATCCCCGCCACCACCGCCTGGTCCATCAGCAGCTCGGCGACCGGCCGCCGGCTGCGGTGGATCTTGCGCCACGCCACCTCGGGGTCGGCGCCCGGCCGCAGCGGGTCGGGGCCGAGCCGGGCGTGCACCGCCTCGATCTCCTCGGGGGTGACCACCGCGCACTGGGTCGGCCCGCGCAGGTCGCCGACGTAGGTGTCGTTGAGCAGCCGCAGGCGGACGGCGCCCTGCACGGCCACCTCCTGCGGCGGCGCCCCCGGTGCGGTCCGACGCCGGTGCTGCTGCACCGACATCTTGCCGATCAGGCCGAGGTGCACGTGCAGCCAGGCGTCACCGCCGAACTCGGCGAACAGGTGCTTGCCCCAGGCCGAGGCCTCGAGCATGACCCGGCCGTCGAGCAGCGCCGCACCGTCCTCGAACCGGCCCTGCGGGCTGGAGGTGGCGACCGCCGTACCGGCGAAGGCGTGGTGCACCCGCCCTGCCAGCGCGTGCAGGGTGTGTCCTTCGGGCATCGGTCAGCTCGCCGCCTTCTTGCGTGGCGACTGGCTGCTCGACGCGGCCTTCTTCGCGCTCTTGCGGGCGGGGGCGCTCTTGCCGGTGCCCGCGCTCTTGCCGGCCGACCGGCCGGTGCCCTTGGCCGCCGTCTTGGCCGCCGTCGTGGCGGCGGTCTTGCGGGCGGGCGACTTCCGGGCCGGCGCCTCCTGCGTGTCGTCGGCCCCGTCGTCCGGCCGCCGTCGTCCGCCGCCTCGCCGGCCGTGTCGTCGGCCGGCTCGCCGCGGGCGGCCCTGGCCCGCTCGACGCTGCGCTGCAGGGCGGCCAGCAGGTCCACGACCTCGCCCGACCCCTCCTCCTCGGCGCCGGCGACGGGGGTGACCTCACCGCCCTCGAGCTTGGCGCGGACGACCGCCTCGACCGCCTGCTGGTAGTCGTCCTCGTACTCGTCCGGGTCGTAGTCCCCCGACAGCGACTCGACCAGCATGTTGGCCATCTTCAGCTCGGCCGGCTTGGCGGCGTTCTCGGCCTCGGCGAGGCCGGCGAACTCGGGCTTGCGCACCTCGTCCGGCCACAGCATCGTCTGCATCACGATGACGTCGTCGCGCACCCGCAGCACGGCGACCGTCATCCGGGTGCGGATCGAGACGGTGACGACCGCCATCCGGTCGGCCTCCCTCAGCGCGTCGCGCAGCAGCGCGTAGGGCTTGGCCGCGCCCTTCTCCGGCTCGAGGTAGTAGGACTTCTCCAGCAGCATCGGGTCGATCTGGTCGGCCGGCACGAACTTCTCGACCGCGATCTCGCGGCTGCTGCTCACCGGCAGCTCGGCCAGGTCCTCGTCGGTGAGGACGACCATCTGGCCGTCCTCGGTCTCATAGCCCTTGGCGATGTCGTCGTAGGCGACCTGCTCGCCGTCGATGCTGCACACCCGCTGGTACTTGATCCGGCCGCCGTCCTCGCGGTGCACCTGGCGGAACTGCACGTCGTGGTTCTCGGTCGCGCTGTAGAGGCGGACCGGCACGTTGACCAGCCCGAACGACACGGCACCCTTCCAGATGGCACGCACAGGTCTGATTCCTCCGGCTCACGTCGTCGAGGGCGCTTTCTGGGGTCAGGATGGACCCGTGCGCCCCGTGCTGGCTAGTAGATCAGGAAGGACGGCACCGTGCCCGACGTGCAGAGCGTGAGCGTCAGTGTGGACGGCCAGCGGCTCCAGGTGAGCAACCTCGACAAGGTCATGTACCCCGCCACCGAGACCACCAAGGGCGAGGTCCTGCACTACTACGCCACGGTCGCACCGGTGCTGCTGCCCCACCTCGCCGGCCGGCCGGTGACCCGGATCCGGTGGCCGCACGGCACCGCCGGGCCGTCCTTCTTCGAGAAGAACCTGCCCTCGGGTGCGCCGTCGTGGCTGCCCTCGGTCACCCTCCCGTCCACCGGGTCGCGGGCCGGCGACCAGAGCCGCGACACCGTCACCTACCCCCTGGTCGACGACACCGCCGCGCTGACCTACCTGGCCAACCTCGCCTCGCTCGAGCTGCACGTGCCGCAGTGGCGGGTGGACGAGGAGGGCCGGCCCCTGCCGCCGGACCGGCTGGTGATCGACCTCGACCCCGGCAGCCCGGCGGGGCTGCACGAGTGCGCCCGCCTGGCCCTGGCGGTCCGCGAGCGCCTGACCGGGATGGGCCTGGCCAGCGCCCCGGTCACCAGCGGCAGCAAGGGCATGCAGCTGTACGCCGCCCTGCCCGGCGACCAGGACGCCGACGAGATCCGCGACCTGGCCCGCGAGATCGCGCAGGACCTCACCCGGGCCGAGCCGGAGCTGGTGGTCTGGAAGATGACGAAGTCGCTGCGCCCCGGGAAGGTGCTGCTGGACTGGAGCCAGAACACCGCCGCCAAGACGACCATCGCGCCGTACTCGCTGCGGGGGAAGGACGCCCCGTTCGTGGCCGCGCCGCGGACCTGGCAGGAGGTGGAGGCCGGCGCCGAGCGGCCCGGTCGCCTGGAGCAGCTGCAGATGGACGAGGTGCAGCGCCGGGTCAGCCGGGACGGCGACCTGTTCGGGCAGCTGCTGCACGGCTGACCGCCTGTTTGTGCCCCGCGGGGCCGGGTACCCGACCTGGCATGACCTCCTCATCACGTCAGTCCCCCACCCCGTCGTTCACCGTGCCCGGCATGAAGGACGAGGTCGCCGCGGAGCTGATCCGCCTGCTGCAGCAGCGGCTGCACGCGCTGAACGACCTGGCGCTCACCCTCAAGCACGTGCACTGGAACGTCGTGGGTCCCCACTTCATCGCGGTGCACGAGATGATCGACCCGCAGGTCGACGCCGTGCGGGCGATGATCGACACGACCGCCGAGCGGATCGCCACCCTCGGCGGGTCGCCGCAGGGCACTCCCGGCGCCCTGGTGGCCAGCCGCAGCTGGGACGACTACTCCCTCGGCCGCGCCGGCACCCAGGAGCACCTCGGCGCCCTCGACGTCGTCTACCAGGGCGTCGTCGGTGACCACCGGGCCGCGATGACGGCGACCGAGGAGCTCGACCCGGTGACCCAGGACATGGTCATCGGCCAGCTCGAGCAGCTCGAGCTGTTCCACTGGTTCGTCCGGGCCCACCTCGAGACCGCCGGCGGCACCCTCAGCACGGCCGGCCAGCAGGGCGAGCAGCCGGCGGCCGACGCCGCGTCACGCTCCTGAGCGGCGCCCCGCGATCTCGCGGGCACGGCGCGGGCACTCGGCGCAGGCCGTGGCCCCGGGCAGCGCGTAGATGAAGCAGCACGACGTCCGCAGCCGCGGCGCCGGCGCCGGTGGGGGCAGACACGCCTCCGCGGCCCGGCGCTCGGCGATGGCCCAGCTGTCGCCGACCGCGCCGTCCCGTTGCCGGCTGCTCATCTTCACCCCGGCGTCGTAGCCGGCCACGAACCGCCGGGCGTGCTCGAGGTAGCGCGCCCGCGCCTGCTGCCGCCGGCGGGCGGGGTCGGCCACCGTCAGCACGTCCTCGGGGGCGAGGGAGACCGCGCACGGGTACAGCCCGGGCTCGGCCAGGTCGAAACGCACCGCCGCCGGCCCGACGTCGAGGACCCACGGGCCGAGCGCACAGGCATAGGCCGCCGGCACCGCCAGCAGGTCGAGGTACCACAGCAGGACGAACGCCGCCGCGACCTGCGGCGGCGGCTCGACGCGGTAGGTCGCGGCCATCTGACGCCGCAGCCCCGCGCGCCACGGCCCCGTGGGGTCCGCGCCGGCCTCCTGGTCCTGCACGACCCGGGCGCAGGACCAGGGCAACGGGCGGTCGAGCCCCCGGACCGAGACGTCCAGCCAGCCGGTGCGCCGGCTCACCTGGTCGGCCACGAAGGCCAGCTCGGCCGCCGGCACGCTCATGCGGGAGCGCCCCGGTGCAGGCCCAGGGTCAGCCGTTGGCCTTGTCGTAGGCCTCCTGGACCTCGGCCGAGATCCGGCCGCGGTCGCTGACCTGGTGGCCGTGGGCACGGGCCCACTCGCGGATGGCGCCGAGGTCGGACCGGGTGCGGGTGCTGCCCGGCGCGGCCCGCTTGGCGCCGGTGGCCCGGCGGCCGCCGGAGCGCCGCGCGTGCCCGACCCAGGAGGCGAGGTCGTCGCGGAACTTGGCCGCGTTGGACTCGGAAAGATCGATCTCGTAGGTCACGCCGTCAAGGGCGAAGGACACCGTCTCGCTGGCGTCACCGCCGTCGATGTCGTCGACCAACAGAACCTGCACGCGCTGCGCCATGGGAGTCTCCAGAACTGCCGAATGGTGTGGAATTGCGCCGGTCAATCGCAAAGGCCTTTACCGGCACAATGTCGATGCTAACGCATTCGCCCCTCAGAATTCATTCCTCTGTCTTTTCCCGGGAACGCCGACGCTCCTCTTCGGCCTCCCATTGCGAGTGGGCCAGACGCTCACGCCGGTCTCCCTCGATCATCGCCTTGATCACGATGTAGAACAGAAAGGCGACGCCTGCCGTGGGCAGAAGTGCGGCGATGACCAGCCAGAGCTGGTGGAGATCCATGATGTCTACTCCGGTTTTCCAGGGGAAAAATGCACGAGGTGTCGCGCGAGGGCATTCACAGGTCGAGGTCGCGTGGTGGGCTGAAGCGGCGCGACCCCGACAATTCGCAAGGAATGGAATGGGGTCAATTCACGGCCGCGGGGTGAATTGGCCCCGACGGTCGGCACGGCATGGTCCCGGGGTCGAATGGTGCGCGGCGCGGGTCTCACCCCTTGAGGATACGCAGCGGTGCTGTGAGGCCCGGCGGGTACTTTCGTCCCATGAGCGGGGAACAGCAGGCAGAGCGCTACGCGGCACGGCGGACGTCGTTCGGCAGCACGGCGCGCGACTACGACGCCGTGCGCCCGGACTGGCCGGGCGAGACCGTCAGCTGGATGCTCGGTGCGCCGGACCCGGGCACGGCGCTGACGGTGGTCGACCTCGGATGCGGCACCGGCAAGGGGTCGCGGGTGCTGGCGACGCTGGGGCACGAGGTCGACGCGGTGGACCCCTCGGACGGCATGCTCGAGGCGCTGGAGGCCTCGCGCGGCACGCTGCCGCCCGCCACCGCGGCCCGGCTGCGCAGCCACCGGGGCGGCGCGGAGGCGATCCCGTTGCCCGACGGCACGGCCGACGCGGTGACCGTCTTCCAGGCGTGGCACTGGTTCGACGCCGAGGTGGCCGTCCTCGAGTGCGCGCGGGTCCTGCGCCCCGGCGGCTGGCTCTCGATGGCCTGGCACCACCGCGACGACCGGTCCGGGTGGGGCGCCGAGCTGTCGGCCATCGTCAGGCACGCGGAGAACATCCCCGAACGCGAGGACCCGCCACGGGCCACGTCGTTCGACGCGGTCGAGACCGCGGAGTTCGGCTACCTCATGCGGCAGAGCGTCGACGACCTCGTCCGCCACGCCGCGACGTGGTCCTTCGTGGCGATCCACCCCGAGCGCGAGCGGATGCTGGAGCAGGTGCGCGGGCTGGGTCTGCGCGTGGCCGGCCCGGGCGGGATGGTCGAGATCCCGATGCAGACCCGCTGCTACCGGCTCCGGCGCCGCTGAGCAGCCGGGTCAGCCCTCCTCGACCAGGTCGAGGGCGATGTCCATGATCGGCGAGGAGTGGGTCAGCGCACCCACGCTGAGGTAGTCGACACCGGTCCCGGCGTAGTCGCGGGCCACCGCGAGGGTCAGGCCACCGGTCGCCTCGATCTCGACCCGCTCGCCGGTGCCGCGCACCGCCTGCACCGTGGCGCGCAGCAGGTCGACCGACATGTTGTCGCAGAGCAGGAACCGCGCACCGGCCGCCACCGCCTCCAGCGCCTCGGCGGTGGTGGTGACCTCGACCTGGATGTCGACGCCGGGGTCGGCGGCGTGGACCGCGTCGTACGCCGCCGCGAGCGAGCCGGCCGCGAGCTTGTGGTTGTCCTTGATCATCGCCACGTCGTACAGGCCCATGCGCTTGTTGGTGCCACCGCCGCAGCGCACGGCGTACTTCTCCAGGGCCCGCAGCCCGGGCGTGGTCTTGCGGGTGTCCAGGACCGTCGCGCCGGTGCCCTCGAGGGCATCGGCCCAGCGACGGGTGTGCGTGGCGATGCCGGAGAGCCGGCTGAGCAGGTTCAGCAGGGTGCGCTCCCCCACCAGCGTGGCCCCGGTGGAGCCGCGCAGGACGGCCAGGACGTCGCCGCGGCGCACCAGGTCACCGTCCTCGTGGCGGGGCTCGACGTCGACCTCGGCCGACCCGAGCCGCTCGGTGACGGCCCGGAACACGATCGTGGCCAGCGGCAGCCCGGCCACGACGCCGTCCTCCCGTGCGACCACGTGCGCGGTGCTGCGCTGGGCCGCGGGGATGGTGGCGGCGGTGGTGACGTCACGACCCGGGAAGCCGCCGAGGTCCTCGTCGAGGGCGATCCCGACGACCGCGGCGGCCGCCGCCTCGGGGAAGAGGTGCAGGGCGAGCTCGGTCATCGGGGTCCCTCCTGGGGCATGGAGCCGTGGGCGGCCGCGAGGAGGTCCTCGGCGGCGGGCGCGACCGGCGTGTACGTCGTCCCGACCGCACCGCCGGGGGTGCGGCGCGCCCGGATGTGGCCACGGAAGCGGGCGTCGTCGCGGTCGGGGAAGTCGGAGCGGACGTGCCCGCCGCGGGTCTCCTCGCGCTGCAGGGCGACCGCGGTCAGCAGCTGGCCGACGTGCAGCAGGTTGGAGGTCTCCCAGGACTGCGGCCCCGGGGTGACCCCGCCCGGTGACGCGTCGCCGCCGGCGCGCGGTCGGCGCGGTCGGTCGGCGGCCGCGGCGATCGCGGCCAGCGCGGCGGCCGTCGACGCCAGTGAGCCGGCCGAGCGCACCGCGCCCGCGCCCGCGGTCATCGCCCGCTGGATCGCGGTGCGCTCGGTCGCGCCGACGAGCGTGGGCGGCCCCTCGCGCAGCCGGGCGGTCGTCGGTGGCAGCTCGCCGGCGGCCAGGCGGTCGGTGATGTCGTCGGCGATCCGCGACGCGAACACGATGCCCTCGAGCAGCGAGTTGGACGCCAGCCGGTTGGCGCCGTGCACGCCGGTGCAGGACACCTCACCGCAGGCGTAGAGGCCCTCGAGGGAGGACCGGCCGAGCAGGTCGGTCTCGACCCCGCCGCTGGCGTAGTGCTGGGCGGGGGCCACCGGCAGGAGCTCGGTGGCCGGGTCGAAGCCCAGCTCACGGCACCGGGCGACGATCGAGGGGAAGCGGCGCTCGAGGAACTCCCGGCCCAGGTGCCGGGCGTCCAGCAGCACGTGGTCGCTGCCGGTCAGGGCCATCCGCGCCACGATGGCGCGGGCCACGACGTCGCGCGGCGCGAGGTCGGCCATCGGGTGGACGTCCTGCATGAACCGCACCCCGTCGGTGTCCACGAGCACGGCGCCCTCGCCGCGGACCGCCTCGGAGATCAGCGGCTGCTGGCCGCTGGCGCCCTCGCCGAGCCACAGCACGGTGGGGTGGAACTGGACGAACTCGAGGTCGGTGACCACGGCACCGGCGCGCAGCGCGGCCGCGACCCCGTCGCCGGTGGCCACGGAGGGGTTGGTGGTGGAGGAGCAGACCTGGCCCAGGCCGCCGGTCGCGAGCACGACCGCGCGGGCGTGCGCGGCGCCGACCCCGTCGACCTGGCCCTCGCCGATGACGTGCAGGGTGACCCCGCAGACCCGCTGGTCGGCGTCCTGGAGCAGGTCCACGACGAGGGCGTGCTCGAGCACCTCGATGCCCGGGTCGTCCTGGACCGCGTGCAGCGCGGCGATGAGCGCCCGGGAGATCTCCCGACCGGTGGCGTCGCCGCCGGCGTGGGCGATCCGGTCGCGGTGGTGCCCGCCCTCGCGGGTCAGGGAGATCTCGCCGTCCGGGCCACGGTCGAACTCGGTGCCGAGGCCGACCAGCTCGCGCACCCGCGCGGGGCCCTCGGACACCAGCGCCCGGACCGCGGCCACGTCGCAGACGCCGACCCCGGCCACCAGGGTGTCGCGCAGGTGCTCCTCCGGCGAGTCGGCCGGGTCCAGGGCCGCCGCGATGCCGCCCTGGGCCCACTCGGTCGACCCCTCGGACAGCACCGTCTTGGTCACCAGCAGGACGCGGTCGACCCGCTGGCGCAGCCGCAGCGCCGCGGTCAGCCCGGCGATGCCGGAGCCGACGACGATCACGTCGGCCGAGATGGTCCAGCCCGGCTCGGGCGCGACCAGCCGGCTGGGGATGGTCAGCGTCATCGCTCGCTCCGGCCGGGTGGTCCGCGGTCGTCGCCGGCCGGCACGGAGAAGACCTCGCGCGCCCCGCCGCCGGGGCCGACAGCCACCGGCAGGTTGTCGATCAGGCGGGTGGTGCCGACCCGGCCGGCGACGGCCAGCAGCGCCTCGCCGCGGTACCACTCGGGCACGTCCTCCAGGGTCGCCGGGTGGACGAGGACGAGGTAGTCCACCAGCACCAGCGGCTCCCGCACCAGCACGGCACGGGCGGCCCGGCGGACGGCGGAGGGGCCCTCGACCGCGGCCTCGGCGCCGGCCCGCAGCGCCCGGGACAGCGCCAGCGCCGTCTCGCGGTCGGAGGGGGTGAGGTAGGTGTTGCGGCTGCTCAGGGCCAGCCCGTCCGGCTCGCGCACGGTCGGCACCGGGACCACCTCGACCGGGAAGTCGAGGTCCTGGACCATCCGCCGGATGAGCAGCAGCTGCTGGGCGTCCTTCTGGCCGTAGTAGGCGCTGTCGGCCCGGGTGAGGTGCAGCAGCTTGCCGACCACGGTCAGCACGCCGTCGAAGTGCCCGGGCCGGGACTGGCCCTCGAGCACCGCGCCGAGGGCACCGGCGCCGATCCGCACGCCCGGGTCGCCGTCGGGGTAGATGACGTCCGGCGTGGGCAGGAAGACGAGGTCGACCCCCTCGCGCGCGCAGAGCGCGAGGTCGTCGTCGACGGTGCGCGGGTAGCGCGACAGGTCCTCCCCCGCCCCGAACTGCAGCGGGTTGAGGAAGATCGTCACCACCACCGACCGGCCACCGCCGCGGGCCTGGCGGATCAGCTCGGCGTGGCCCTCGTGCAGGGCGCCCATGGTCATCACGACGGCGACGTGCCCCGGGTCGAGGGCGCGGCGTGCCGCCCGCAGCTCGTCGCGGGTGCGGGCCACGACGGGCCCTGCCTGCGGCACCGGGGCGGCGTCCGTGGACGGTGCGGTCACGAGGGCTCCTTGGGTGCGGCGAGGATGTCCAGCAGCGGCTCGGCGGCAGAGGCCGAGAGCCGCCCCGTCGCCAGCGCGCGCTCGGCCGTGGCCCGGGCGAGCGCGACGTAGGTCGGCCGCACGTCCGGGGTCTGGTCGGTGAGCTCGCGCAGGTGCGCGGCCACGGTACCGGCATCGCCGCGGGCCACCGGCCCGGTCAGAGCACCGTCACCCAGGCGGACCGCGTTGTCGAGCGCCGCGGACAGCAGCGGCGCGATGACCCGGTGCGGCTCGGCCACCCCGGCCGACCCGAGCACCTGCATGGCCTGCGCGACCAGCGTGACCAGGTGGTTGGCACCGTGCGCGAGCGCGGCGTGGTAGCGGGGCCGGTCCGCCTCGCTGATCCAGACCGGTTCGGCGCCCATCTCGACGACGAGCGCCTCGGCGACCGGGCGCAGCGGCTCGGGCGCGGTGATGCCGAAGCAGCAGTCGGTCAGCCGGGTCACGTCCATCGCGGTGCCGGTGAAGGTCATCACCGGGTGCAGCGCCAGGCCCAGGATGTGCTGCGGCAGGGCCTCGTCGAAGAGGCCCACCCCGTGGCTGCCGGAGGTGTGGACGACGATCTGCCCGGCCTGCCACGCGCGGGTGGCGGTGAGGCCGGCCACGAGCGCGGGCAGCTCGTCGTCGGGGACCGTCAGCAGCAGCAGCTCGGCCTCGGCGACGACCTCCTCGACGGTGCGCACGGGGACGCCGGGCAGCAGGGTGGCGGCGCGGGTCCTGGAGGCCTCGCTGACGCCGGAGACCGCGACGACGCGGTGCCCGGCCCGCTGCAGCGCGGCCCCCAGCACGGCGCCGACCCGGCCGGCGCCGACGACGCCGACCCGCAGTCGGGCCGGCCGGTCCTCGGGAGTGCTCACAGCCGAAACGCTATCTCCCCGACCGGACCCGTACCGTGCTGCCCGTGGAGCAGACCCCCTGGGCCCAGGCCTGGCAGCACGCCCTCTACGGCCCCGACGGCTTCTACCGGCAGCCGGTCGGCCCGGCCGGGCACTTCGCGACGGCCACCCAGGGCGGCCCGCAGATGGGCGCCGTCCTCGCCGGCGCCCTGGTCACGCTGATGGGCGAGCACGGCCTCACCACGGTCGTGGACGTCGGCTGCGGCCGCGGCGAGCTGCTCACCGCGGTGCACCATGCCGCCCCCGGCCTGCGCTGCGTCGGCGTGGACGTCGTGGACCGGCCCGACCTGCCGCCGGGGGTGGGCTGGGTCCGGGCCGGGGGCGGGGCGGCCCTGCCGGCGGGCCTGTCGGACCTCGAGGACACCCTGCTGCTCGCCCACGAGTGGCTGGACGTGGTGCCCTGCACCGTGGCCCAGGTCGACCACGACGGTGCCCTGCGGGAGGTGCTGGTCGACCCGGCGACCGGTCGGGAACGGCTCGGCGGCCCGCTGTCCGCCGCGGACGCGCGTGGTGCGAGCGCTGGTGGCCGGTCGACAGCGCGTCGCCCGGCGACCGGGTGGAGGTCGGCCGCAGCCGCGACGAGGCGTGGGGCGACCTCGTGTCCCGGCTCCGGTCGGGTCTGGCGCTCGCGGTCGACTACGGCCACCAGCGGGAGGCCCGCCCGGCCGGCGGCACCCTGACCGGCTACCGCGACGGCCGTCAGGTGCCCCCGGTGCCCGACGGGTCCTGCGACATCACCGCCCACGTCGCCATGGACTCCCTGGTCCACGACGACCTCCTCGACCAGCGCACGGCGCTGCGGCGGCTCGGCGTCAGCGGGGCGACGCCGCCGTACGAGCTCGCCACGGGCGACCCGGCGGCCTACCTCGCGGCGCTGGCCACGTCGTCGGCCGCCGCCGCGCTCACGGCCCGCGGGGGGCTGGGCGACTTCTGGTGGGCGTCACGAACCGTGCCCCCCGCCCGCGGTGGAAGGGGCCCGGCGGGTACGTGACACTGGGTCGCTCAGCCTGTGAGAGGACCCCCGATGACCCGCCCCCGCCCCGGACCGGCCGTGGCAGCCCCGGCCGCGCTCCTGACCGCCTGCCTGCTCAGCGCCTGCGGCGCGGGCGACAGCCCGTCGGCGGGCGCGCCGGTGACCGTCACCGTCACCCCGACGGTCACCGTCACGCCGCCGTCCACACCGTCCGCACCGTCCACGTCGCCCGGCAGCAGCCCGGCCGCGGACGTGCACAGCGACGTGGTGGGCCGCAGCTACGACCTGGGCACGATCGTCGACGTCACGAGCAGCGGCGGGACGCCGGTGATCGTCCTCGACCGGTGGACCGTGACCGGCACCCCCGACAGCGAGGTCGCCGCGAACGGGGTGCCGATCCGGGTCCACGCGGACGCGCCGTACGAGAACCAGAACGCCCGCACGACCTTCCGGGTCCCCGTCGCGCCGGAGGCGACGTTCACCTACCACCACTGCGTGTCCGTGGACCAGCCGATGCAGTCCCGGTCGGTGACGCTGCAGCAGCTCGCCGCCCTCGACCGCAGCGAGGGCGTCATCCTGCTGCGGCTGGACGACCGGGGCCGGGTCACCCGCGCCGACAACGATCCCGCCTGCTGAGCCGGCGGTCCCGCGCACTGGCAGACTGGCGTCCATGACCTCGTCCACGCCGCCGCGCGAGCTCACCGTGGGCGTGGGCGCCGGCAGCCTCGCCACCGCGGACATGGTGCTCAACATCGGCCCGCAGCACCCGGCCACGCACGGCGTCCTGCGGCTGCGGATCGTGGTCGACGGCGAGCGCATCGTCAGCGCCGAGCCGATCGTCGGCTACATGCACCGCGGCGCGGAGAAGCTGTTCGAGGTGCGCGACTACCGGCAGATCATCGTGCTGGCCAACCGGCACGACTGGCTCTCGGCGTTCAGCAACGAGCTCGGGGTGGTGCTGGGTGTCGAGGCGATGCTCGGCATGGAGGTGCCCGAGCGGGCCACCTGGGCCCGCACCCTGCTGGCCGAGCTCAACCGGGTGCTCAACCACCTGATGTTCCTCGGCTCCTACCCGCTCGAGCTCGGGGCCATCACGCCGATCTTCTACTCCTTCCGCGAGCGTGAGGAGCTGCAGGCGGTGATGGAGGAGGCCTCCGGCGGCCGGATGCACTACATGTTCAACCGGGTCGGCGGCCTCAAGGAGGACCTCCCGGCCGGCTGGCTCTCGCGGGTCGCCGCGGCGATCGCGGCCGTGCGCCGGCGGCTGCCCGACCTCGAGAGCATGATCGTGGGCAACGAGATCCTGCACGCCCGCACCCGCGGGGTCGGCGTGCTCAGCCCGGCGATGATCTCGGCGTACGGCGTCTCGGGGCCGATCGCCCGCGCGTCCGGGGTCGACCTGGACCTGCGGCGCGACGAGCCCTACCTGGCCTACGCCGGGCTGTTCGACGGCCACGGCCCGGGCCGGGTGGTCACCCGCACCGCCGGCGACTGCCTGGCCCGGCTCGAGGTGCTGCTGGAGCAGACCCACGTCAGCCTCGACCTGGCCCAGTACTGCCTCGACGTGCTCGCCGCGCTGCCGCAGGGACCGGTCAACGTCAAGCTGCCCAAGGTCCTGCGCGTGCCCGAGGGCCACCTCTACACGGCGACGGAGAACCCGCTCGGCTTCAACGGCTACTACCTCGTCTCGCGCGGGGACAAGACGCCGTGGCGGCTCAAGCTGCGCTCGGCGTCGTTCAACAACATCTCGGTGCTCGGTGAGGTGCTGCCGGGCAACCTGATCGCCGACATGGTGGCGATCCTCGGCTCGATGTTCTTCGTCGTCGGCGACATCGACAAGTAGCCGGCGACCGCGGGCACCCCGTCCCGGGTCAGGCGGCGGTCAGCTCGGGTCGCGCTGCTGCTCGACCTCGCGCTGGCGGCGCCGGTCGAGCCAGGACCTCCCGCCCCACGCCGACAGCAGCAGGATCGCCAGCACGCCCACCACGGCGGCGGTGACCGTGCCGTCGCTGCGGACCGACATCGCCAGCGGCACCACCAGCAGCGCGGCCAGCGCCAGCGCCACCGGCCGGTGCGAGCGCGGGCTCATCATCGAGGGTCCCCGTCGCTGTCGCGGTCGCCCTCGAGGTCGCGGTCGCGCTCGTCGTCGGTGTCGTCGAGGCGGCACATGGCCTGCACGAGCAGGCCGGCCACGATCATCAGCGCGCCGCTGACGCACACCGCCAGCGAGCGCAGCATGGCCGCGCGCACCGTGGGCACGTCGGCGTCGGGCAGCAGGACGAGCGCCTGCGCGGCGTACCAGCCGGCGACCAGCGCCCCGGTGAGGGCCGCCGCCTGGGCCAGGACGAGCGTGCGCATCGCGCGCAGCGGGCTCAGCGGGCGGGTGGCCTCACCGCGCAGGAACCGGCGGACCGGCAGCCCGGCGCAGTAGACGCCGACCGCCATGAACACGATCAGCACCGCTCCGCCCCACGAGGCGCCGGGCAGGGCGTGACCGGAGCCGACCCACAGGCTCAGCCCGATCCAGGCCACGGCGGTGGTCAGCACCGCCACGAGCAGGGCCAGCGGCAGGGTGATGCCGCGTCCGTCTCTCACCATGTCGGTCTCCAGTCCGGTCCGGGCCGCACGCCCGTGCGGTCGAGCTGCTCCAGGCGGTCGGCCACGGGGACGACGGCGTCACCGACCCGCAGCACCGCCTCGGGGTCGACGAGGTGCCACGGCTCGAGGACGAACGCGCGGTCGGCCGCGCGGGGGTGCGGCAGCAGCAGGTCGGGGTCGGTGGCCACGTGCTCGCCCGGGGTGCCGGGCACGCCGTACTGGACGAGGTCCAGGTCCAGGGTCCGGGCCCCCCAGCGGGTCTCGCGCACCCGACCGTGCTCGGCCTCGATGGCGTGCAGCGAGCGCAGCAGCGTCCACGGCGCCAGTCGGGTCCGGGCCAGCAGCACCGCGTTGAGGTAGACCGGCTGGTCCGGGCCGCCGACGGGGTCGGTCTCGACCAGCGGTGAGACGTCGGCGACCGTGACCCCGGGCAGGCTCGCGAGGTGGCGCACCGCGGACGCGAGCGTGCCGGCGACGTTGCCGAGGTTGGCGCCGAGGGCCACGACCACCGGGGCACAGCGCTCGCGGCGCACCGTGACGGCCACGTCACCGAACGGCACGCCGACCGGCGCCTGCGGCTTGTGGACGGTGACCTCGACGGCCTCGACCAGCGGCCGGGCCAGCGTGGTGTCCGCGATCCGGGAGGCGAGGGTCTCGATCAGGTCGAGCGACCCGCCCTCGACGAGGGCCACGACGTCGGCGGCCACCTCGGCATAGCTGACCGTGTGGGCCAGGTCGTCGGTGCCGGCCGCCCGGCTGAGGTCGACGTCGAGCAGCACGTCGACGACGAAGTCCTGGCCCTCGACCTTCTCGTGCGCCAGGACGCCGTGGAAACCACGGGCGCGCACGCCGCACAGGCTGATCCGGTCGCTCATCGGGCGGCCTCCATCGCGGCCACGACGCGGAGCGCGTCGAGGCTGGAGGGCACGTGGTGCACCCGCACCCCCCACGCCCCGGCCAGGGCGGCGATGACCGTGGTCGCCGCGGTCGCGGCGTCGCGCTCGGCCGCCGGCCGGGGCGGGGCACCCTCCGGCACGCCCAGCCGGCCGAGGAACGACTTGCGGGAGGTGCCGACGAGCACCGGGAAGCCCAGCGCCTGCACCCGGTCGAGGTGGGCCAGCAGCCGCCAGCTGTGCTCGGCCAGCTTGGCGAACCCGAACCCGGGGTCGAGCACGATCTGCTCGCGGCGGACGCCGCGGGCGCACAGGTCCTCCACCCGCCCGGTCAGCTCGCGGCACACGTCCTGGACCACGTCGTCGTACGACGCCCGGGACTGCATGTGGGTGCTGTGCGCGCGCCAGTGCATGGCGACGTACGGCACCCCGGAGTCGGCCACGACCGCGGCCATCCCGGGGTCGGCCAGGCCGCCGCTGACGTCGTTGACCACGCTGGCCCCGGCCTGCAGGGCCTGGGCGGCCACCTCGGCGCGCATGGTGTCGACCGAGACCCGCGCACCCAGCCGCGAGAGCTCGGCCACCACCGGGAGCACCCGGCGCAGCTCCTCCTGCTCGGTCGGCCGCTCGGCGCCGGGGCGGGTGGACTCCCCGCCCACGTCGAGCAGGTCGGCGCCCTGCTCGAGCAGCCGCAGGCCGTGGGCCACCGCGGCGGCCGGCTCGAACCACTCGCCGCCGTCGCTGAAGGAGTCGGGGGTCACGTTGACCACGCCCATCACCAGGGTGCTCACGCGAACACCTTGGTCAGCCGGCGCAGCGAGGGCCAGGTGAGGAACGCCTCGGCCTCGAGCGCGGCCATGGCGACCCGGGGCAGGTCGGCGGTGTGCGGGTAGACGACGAACCGGGGCACCCAGCTGGGCTGGAACTTGGCGTTGAAGCGGTAGAGGCTCTCGATCTGGAACCAGCGCGAGGCGAAGACGCAGGACCCGGCGCCACGCCCGCACCAGCGGGCCGGCGCCGAGGCGCTCGCCCCGCTCGAAGGCGGAGCGGAAGGCGGCGAAGTTCAGCGACACCCGCGTGACGCCCAGCGCGGGGGCCCCGGCGAGCGCGTGCACGATGAGGAGCTCGTTGACCCCGGGCTCGGCGGTCCGGTCGCGTCGCATCAGGTCCAGCGACATGCCGTCGGTCCCCCAGGGGACGAACTGCAGGAAGGCGCGCATGACCCCATCCTGCCGGGCGACCACCCAGACGCAGTCGGGGTCGGCGGGGTCGACGACCCGGCCGAGGGCCATCGAGAACCCGCGCTCGGTCTCGGTGGAGCGCCAGGCCGCGGCGTCGGTGAGGGCCCGGCGGCGCTCCCCCTCGGACACGTCGCGGGACCGGCAGATCTCGGTGGTGTAGCCGGCCCGCTCGATCCGCTTGACCATCTGGCGCACGTTGCGCATCGGCCGGCCCTCGAGGGAGAACGTGCGGGCGTCGACGACCGCCTCGTCGCCGAGCTCGAGCGCGGTGAACCCGGTGTGCCGGCACCAGACCTGCCCGGCGCGCTCGGAGCAGCCGATCACCGCCGGCGTCCAGGCGTGGACCTGCGCCTCGCGCAGGAAGGCCGCCATCGCGCCGGGCCAGGCCTCGGGGTCGCCGAGCGGGTCGCCGCTGGCCAGCATGGTGCCGGACACGACCCGGTAGGCGATGGCGGCCTTGCCGGACTCGGACCAGACCACGCTCTTGTCGCGGCGCAGGTTGAAGTAGCCGAGGGAGTCCGGGCTGCGCTCGAGCAGGTGCCGCATCCGGGCCTCGTCCTCGTCGGTCAGCATCGGCCGGGGCTCCGGCGCGCGCAGCGCGAGGTAGACGGTGGTCAGGGCGGTGAGCAGGCCCAGCCCGAGCAGCACCGCGCCGACGAGGTCACCGACCCGCTCGGACCGGTAGACGACCGGCCCGGTGAAGCCCGACCAGCCCGGTCAGCACCTCCTGCGCCCGGTCCCAGACCGTCGCGGGGCCGCCGGCCACGGTGCCTCGGGCCAGGGCGACCACGAGGTAGCCGATCACGAGGCTGACGACCGTGAGCACCAGCAGCGCCCGGACGGCCTGCCAGCGCGTCGTGGGGTCGCCGAGGGCGTAGAACTCGGCCCGGTAGACGATCAGCACGACCAGCAGGGCCAGCGGGATCAGCGCCGCCACCGGCTCGGCCTTGAGCCCGTGCACCACGACGCTGAGGCTGAGCAGCACCACGACCACCCGCCAGGCCCGGCGCTTGCGCCGGCGCAGGGCGTGCGCGAGCAGGAGCAGCAGGATGCCCGTGATGACGGTGACCGCGGAGGCGGCACCGGCCACCGCCCCCGGCAGGACGTCGGAGATCGGGATCAGCCGGTGCCGCCAGGCCCGGGCCAGCCCGCTCGCGATGTCGACGAACCCGGCCAGGTAGGTCAGGGCGCCGATGATCCGGGGGGTCCGGGACCGGGAGGCGGCGAGGACGGCGAGCGCGGAGGAGTAGGGCGTGGAGTGGCGCGTCGTCGCGCGTTCGCTCACCGGTTGCCGCCGAGGACCAGCCCCATCGCCTCGGCGCGGGTGGCCGAGTTGAGCAGCTGGCCGCGGACGGCGGAGGTGATGGTGCGCGAACCGGGCCGGCGGACCCCGCGCATGGACATGCACAGGTGCTCGCACTCGATCACGACGATGACGCCGGCCGGGGCCAGGTAGGTCGTCATGGCGTCGGCGATCTGGGTGGTCAGCCGCTCCTGCACCTGGGGGCGCCGGGCGTAGACGTCGACCAGCCGGGCCAGCTTGGACAGGCCGGTCACCCGCCCGTCGCTCACCGGGGATGTAGCCCAGGTGCGCGACACCGTGGAACGGCACCAGGTGGTGCTCGCAGGTGCTGTAGACCTCGATGTCGCGCACCAGGATGAGCTCGGAGTGCCCGATCTCGAACGTGGTGGTGAGCACGTCGCCGGGCTTCTGCCGCATGCCGGCGAAGATCTCGGCGTAGGACCGGGCCACGCGGGCCGGCGTCTCCTTCAGCCCGTCGCGCTCAGGGTCCTCGCCCAGCGCCAGCAGCAGCTCGCGGACGGCGCGCTCTGCGCGCTCGAGATCAACCGGCGGTGGGGTCGACATGGCCACCCTCGGGCACCTCGATCACCGCGGTCGGCGGGTGCTCGCGCGTGTCCTGCACCTGGCCGTTGCCGTTGGCGCCGGCCAGTGCGGCCTGCTCGGCGGGGGTCAGGACCGGGGGCTGGTCGCTCACGTGGCGACGGTCGCTCGACAGCCAGATCGGGCGGTGGGGGCGCTTGACGACCGGCGCGAAGATCACGTCCAGCTGGCCCTTGTTGAGCGTCTCCTTCTCGAGCAGCTCGAGCACCAGGGCGTCCAGCACCTCGCGGTTGTCGTTCAGCGCGTGCCAGGCCTCGTCGTGGGCCGACTCGATGAACCGGCGGATCTCCTCGTCGACGATGCCGGCGACGTCCTCGGAGTAGTCGCGCTGGTGGCCCATGTCGCGGCCGAGGAAGACCTCGCCCTGCTCCTGGCCCAGCTTGATCGCGCCGATCCGCTCGCTCATGCCGAACTGGGTGACCATGCGTCGCGCCAGGCCGGTGGCCTTCTCGATGTCGTTGGCCGCACCCGTGGTCGGGTCGTGGAAGATCATCTCCTCCGCGACGCGGCCGCCGAGGGCGTAGGCGAGCTGGTCGAGGATCTCGTTGCGGGTGGTGGAGTACTTGTCGTCGACCGGCATGACCATCGTGTAGCCGAGCGCCCGGCCCCGGGGCAGGATCGTGATCTTGGTGACCGGGTCGGTGTGCCGCATCGCCGCGGCCACGACCGCGTGCCCACCCTCGTGGTAGGCGGTGATCTTCTTCTCCTTGGCGCTCATGATCCGCGTGCGCTTCTGCGGGCCGGCCACGACGCGGTCGATCGCCTCGTCCAGCGCGGCGTCGTCGATCAGCTTGTCGTTGCGGCGGGCGGTGAGCAGCGCGGCCTCGTTGAGCACGTTGGCCAGGTCGGCGCCGGTGAACCCCGGGGTGCGGCGGGCCACGGCCAGCAGGTCGACGTCGGTCGCGAGCGGCTTGCCCTTGCCGTGGACCTCCAGGATCCGGTGGCGGCCCATCATGTCGGGGGCGTCGACGGCGATCTGGCGGTCGAAGCGGCCCGGGCGCAGCAGCGCCGGGTCGAGGATGTCGGGGCGGTTGGTCGCCGCGATGAGGATGACGTTGGTCTTGACGTCGAAGCCGTCCATCTCGACCAGCAGCTGGTTGAGGGTCTGCTCGCGCTCGTCGTGCCCACCGCCGAGGCCGGCGCCGCGGTGGCGGCCGACGGCGTCGATCTCGTCGACGAAGACGATGGCGGGGGCGTTGTTCTTGGCCTGCTCGAACAGGTCACGCACCCGGGAGGCACCGACACCGACGAACATCTCGACGAAGTCCGAGCCGGAGATCGAGTAGAACGGCACACCGGCCTCGCCGGCCACGGCGCGGGCCAGCAGGGTCTTGCCGGTGCCGGGCTGGCCGTAGAGCAGGACGCCCTTGGGGATCTTGGCGCCGACGGCGAGGAACTTGGCGGGCTCGGCGAGGAACTCCTTGATCTCGCGCAGCTCCTCGACCGCCTCGTCAGCACCGGCCACGTCGGCGAAGGTCACCTTGGGGGTGTCCTTGGTCGCCAGCTTGGCCTTGCTCTTGCCGAAGCTCATCACCTTGGAGCCGCCGCCCTGCATCTGGCTCATGAGGAACCAGAACAGGCCGAGCACGAGGACGAGCGGGATGACCGTGACGAGCAGGCTGCCGAACCAGTTGGGGCCGCTGATCTCGTCGGTGTAGCCGTCCGGCGGCTCGTGCGTCTTGAGCGCCTGCGACGAGGCTGTCGCCGCGCTGCTCGATGTAGTACGCCTGCACCCGGGTGGCGTCCTTGACGCCGTCACCGTCGGAGTAGCTCTCGCCCTTCTTCAGGGTGAGGTCGACCTTGTCCACCTCGAGCTTGGCGGACTGCACCTTGCCGTCGTTGATCAGCTTCTCGGCCGCGGAGGTGTCGATGCGGGTGAACCCGCCGGCGCCCTGGAGGGAGAGGAGCAGCACGCCGATACCGACGATGAGCACCACCCAGACCATCGGGGTGCGAAGGATGCGCTTGAAGTCCATGTATGTGCGGGGCTTCCAGCCCCGTCCCTCCTGATCGCTCAGCCGTGACAGCCACACCCTGGGACGTGCTGGTGGCGGTTCCTGAAACGGTACACCGGCAGGCGGGAGCGGCATTTCTCAGCAGTCAAACGCCCGGCACCATGGCCTTGTTCCGATGACCGGTGGTCGGTTATCGGTGGTCGGTCAGGAGTAGACGTGCGGCGCCAGCGTGCCGACGACCCGCAGGTTGCGGTAGCGCTCCGCGTAGTCCAGCCCGTAGCCGACGACGAACTCGTTGGGGATGTCGAAGCCGACGTAGCGCACGTCGATCTCGACCTTGGCGGCCTCGGGCTTGCGCAGCAGGGTGCAGATCTCCACCGACGCCGCGGCGCGCGACTCGAGGTTGGCCTTGATCCAGCTCAGCGTCAGCCCCGAGTCGATGATGTCCTCGACGATCAGCACGTGCTTGCCGGTGATGTCGGTGTCGAGGTCCTTGATCAGCCGCACCACGCCGGAGGACTTGGTGCCCGAGCCGTAGGAGGAGATCGCGATCCAGTCCATCGGCGCCGTGCCGGGCAGCGCACGCATCAGGTCGGCCATGACCATCACCGCGCCCTTGAGGATGCCGACCAGCAGGATGTCCTTGCCCTCGTAGTCCTTCCAGATCTGGGCGCCGAGCTCGGCGAGCTTGGCGTGGATCTCTTCCTCGGTGATGAGCACGCGCTCGAGCTCGTCTCCCATATGGGCGGCGTCCACAAGATCTCCTGACATGGGGTGCGGGGGTCCGCGCGGGCCCGCGGACAGACCTATTGAACCGGACGCGTGGTGCCGATCAGCACCTGCCCACCCGCTCGCCTCGCCTGCAGGCCCCCGGGCAGGTCCACCGGCCCCTGCCCCCGCCAGCGGGGACCGACCAGCGCGTCGAGCGCGTCGACGTGGACGGCGAACAGCGCACCGGCCGGCACGCCCGCCTCGAGCGCGACCAGCCGCCAGACCCGCGCGCGCACCGCGTCGGGGAGCGCGGCGAGCGCGACGGCGTCCAGCGGCCCCTCCCCCAGGGCCTCCCGGGCGTCGCCGGCGAGCCGGTCGAGCAGGTCGGCGTCCGTGCGCAGCAGGTCGGCCGAGCGGGCGAGGGCGGGGACGACGCCCGGCCCGAGGTCACGTTCGAGCGCCACCAGCAGGCGGCGGGCCCGGACCCGCCGGTAGGCCGGGTCGTCGTTGTGCGGGTCCTGCCACGGGTCGAGCCCCGCCGCCCGGCACGCCGCCTCGGTGGTGGTCCGGGGCAGGTCCAGCAGCGGGCGCGCGAACGGGTCGCGCCGGCGCGGCATCCCGGACAGCGACCGGGCCCCGGAGCCGCGGGCGAGGCCCAGCAGCACCTGCTCGGCCTGGTCGTCCCGGGTGTGCCCGAGCAGCACCAGCCCGGCGCCGAGCCCCGCCGCGGCGTCCCGCAGCGCGTCGTAGCGCGCGGAGCGGGCGGCGGCCTCGGGGCCCTCCCCCGCCGCACGCACGGTCACGGCCAGCACGTGGACCGGGTCCAGCCCCAGGTCGGTGCAACAGGCCGCCGCCTTGGCGGCGACGTCGGCGGAGTGGGCCTGCAGCCCGTGGTCCACGACGAGCGCCCCGGCCCGCAGCCCGGCCCGGGGCGCCTCGAACGCGGTGGCCGCCGCCAGCGACAGCGAGTCGGCGCCGCCGCTGCACGCGACCAGGACCAGCGCCCCGGCGGGCAAAGGGGCCAGCTCGGCGCGGACGGCGACCCGGGTGGCGGCCACCGCGGGGTGGGGACCGGTCATCCGTGGACGCGCCGCACCCACACCTCGGGCTGCGAGATCTCCTCCGGCAGCGGCAGCGTCTCCGGGGAGGTCCAGACGGCGTTGAACCCGTCGACGCCGACCGTGTCGGTGACCGCGCGGACGAACACCGCGCCGTCGCGGTACTGGCGCATCTTGGCCTCGAGGCCGAGCAGCCGGCGCAGCAGCCGGTCGACGTTGCCGGCGCCGAGGCGGCGCTGCTGGAACTTCGCCCGGATCTCCGCCACCGTGGGGATGACCCGGGGGCCCACGTCGTCCATCACCACGTCGGCGTGCCCCTCGAGCAGTGACATCACCGCCGTCACCCGGCCGATCTGCGCCCGCTGCTCCGGGGTCGCGAACACCTCGACCAGGCCCCCGCCGCCGCTGCGCAGGGCCTCCGGCAGGTTGCGGGCCAGCTGCTGCAGCTTGGCGCCGAGCTGCTCGGGGTCGGGCGCCATGCCGAGCGAGAGCTCGCGCGCGGACTCGACCAGGTGGGTGCGCAGCCACGGGACCGCGGTGAACTGCACCCGGTGGGTCTCCTCGTGCAGCGCCACCCAGAGCCGGAAGTCCTCGGGGTCGACCGACAGCTCGGTCTCGGCGTGCAGGATGTTGGGCGCCACGAGCAGCAGCCGGGGCTGGCCGTTCGGCGCGAGGTCGTACTGGCCGAGGACCTTGCCGGCCAGGAACGCCATCAGCGCGCCCGCCTCGCCGCCGGTGATCTTGCTGCCGATGCTCTGGCGCCAGCCCGGAGCCCGGCGCGGTGCGCCGGTGCTTGTCCAGCATGGTGTGGATGACCGGCTCGAGCATGTCGCGCAGCGAGTCGACGTTGGCGTCGATCCAGCCGCCCCGGTCGACGATGAGCACCGGGCTGCTCCCCGCCGGGGCGTGCAGGCGGGCGGTCTCGGCGACCGGCGCCGCCGCACGCTGGGCCGCCGAGCGCAGCGAGGCCACGACGTCCGCGGCCTCGCGGGCGCTGACCCGGGGGCCGGCCGGGACCAGCCGCCGGGCCGAGGACTTGGCGAGCTCCCAGTCCACGTGGCCGCTGGCCGGTCGGGTCGTGCCCGCGTCGGATGTCGTCGCCATGTCGTCCACCGTATCCCCGAGGTCGTCGGTCACCTCGCGCGTCCGGTCGGTCGACGCGGCCGCCGCGAGGTCAGCGGCACCCGCAGGTCGCGAGCGTCGCCACGAACCGGTCCAACGCGGCCCTGGCGGTCAGCGTTCCCACGCCGGGCGGGATCGCGTCGGCCAGCACGACGTACAGCAGCAGCCGGCCGTCACGGTCGACGACCGTGCCCGCCATCGCGCTGGCACCGGTGAGCGTGCCGGTCTTGGCCCGGGCGATGCCCGCCGCCGGGTGGGAGCGCGGCGTGCGGAAGCGGTCGTGCAGCGTGCCGGTCAGACCGGCCACCGGGAGCTGGGCGACCACGTCACGCAGCCCGGGCAGCGTCCCGCGGGCGGCCATCGCCAGCACGTCGCCGAGGACACGGGCCGGGATGACGGTGCCGCGGGACAGGCCGCTGGAGTCCAGCAGCGTGGCGCCGGTGATGTCGATGCCCTGGGCCCGGACCTGCTGGCGCACCCAGCGCGGCGACCTCCGCGAACCCCAGCCCGGCGCCCGTGCGGCCGGACCGCGCGGCGGCCTGGCGGGCCAGGGACTCGGTGAGGGCGTTGTCGCTGTCGGCCAGGGCGAGGGCGAGCTGGTCGGCCACCGGTGCGGAGCTGACGACCCCGAGCTGGGCCGCACCGGGCGCCGCGGCCTCCCGGTCGATGTCGGTGGCCACGGTCACGCCGTGCCTGCGCGAGCGCGGCCCGGAACGCCCTCGCCGCGCTCATCGCGGGGTCGGCCGGCGTGGGGTGGTACGGGCCGGGGGCGCTGGGTCGACAGGCCCATCATCGCGACCGCCCCGGTCAGACCGGCCGCGACGTCCACCGGCTCCCACCCGGGGGCGTAGCGGGGCCCGGCGGCGTGACGGTCGTCCAGGTGGAGGGTGGCGGTGGCCACGCCGCGCCGCTTCAGCGCCGCGGCGGTCTGGGCGGCGAGGTCGTCCAGCCCGGCCCGCCCGGCGACGGCGGTGGCGCTGCCGCGGCCGGGGGCCAGCAGGGTGTCCCCGCCGGCGACGAGGACGACGTCCTGCGGGGCGGCGCCCTGGACGGCACGGGTGGACAGCCGCTCGGCCGGGTCGAGCGTGGCCATCACCGCGGTCGCGGTCAGCAGCTTGGTGGTCGACGCCGGGATGCCCGGGCGCTCGGGGTCGCGGTCGAAGCAGGTGCGCGCCGGTGGCGGCGTCGCGGACCGTCACGTCCACGGAGGATCCCAGGCCCGGGTCCGCCAGCGCGGGCGCCAGCACGGTGGCGAGTGCGCCGCGTGCCGGCAGCGGCGCCGCCGTACCGGCCACGGCCAGGGGCGGCCTCGGTGCCGCCTCGGCGGCCGGGACGGGCACGCCCGGCGTGCCGTCCGCGGCGCGCAGCGGGACCCCGGACGACCCCACCGCGGCCGGGTCGGTGGGCCCGGGGTCGAGGGTGAGGATGCCCGGCACGCGGTCCTCGACGTCGAGCCCGACGTAGCCGCCGGCGCCGAGCAGGAGGACGAGCACGACGGCGACGCTGCGACGCATGAACCCCCCTTGTGGTGGACGGGCGTGAGTACGGGAGACTGGCCGCGAGCCTAAGCCACAGTCTGAGAGGTCATCTGCCATGACAGGCACGCAGTACGACGTGACGATCGAGATCCCCCAGGGGCACCGCAACAAGTACGAGGTGGACCACGCGACCGGGCGGATCCGGCTCGACCGGCTGCTGTTCACCTCGACGCGCTACCCGGCCGACTACGGCTACATCGAGGACACCCTCGGTCAGGACGGCGACCCGCTGGACGCGCTCGTGCTGCTGGAGGAGCCGACGTTCCCGGGCTGCCTCGTGGCCGCGCGCCCGATCGGGCTGTTCCGGATGACCGACGAGGCCGGGGGTGACGACAAGATCCTGTGCGTCCCGGCCAACGACCCGCGCGTCGCGCACATCACCGAGCTCGAGCACGTCAGCGAGTTCGACCGCCTGGAGATCCAGCACTTCTTCGAGACCTACAAGGACCTCGAGCCCGGCAAGTCGGTCGAGGGCGCCCACTGGGGCGGCCGCATCGAGGCCGAGGAGGAGATCGTCGCCTCCCTCAAGCGGGCCAAGGACGCCGGGATGACGACCGCCCGCTGGACCGGGCCGCAGGCCCACTGACGGTACTGACGGGCACTGGCGGGCGCTGAGGGGTACGGACCCCGCCCGCCGGCCCGCAGCACGGACGCCGAGAGGGGCGCCACCGCAACCGTGCGGTGGCGCCCCTCTCGCGTGCTCCCTGCGGTCGGGCGCCGTTACGGCCGGCCGACCTCCATGACGATGTCGCCGCGCCAGATGTTGGCGTAGCGGACGCTGGCCCCGGCGTGCGGCGCCTCGATCATCTGGTCGCCGCCGACGTACAGGCCGACGTGGTGGCTGTTGCCGCCGGAGCTGCCGTAGAAGATGAGGTCACCGGGCTGGCGCTGCGAGATCGGCACCCGCCGGGTCTCGGCCCACTGCGCCCCGGTGTAGTGCGAGAGGTAGACGCCGGCCTGCTGCCACGCCTTCATGGTCAGGCCGGAGCAGTCCCAGGAGCCCGGGCCCTCGGCGCCCCACAGGTACGGCTCGCCGATCTGGGCCTGCGCGTAGGCGATCACGGCGCCGACTCCGCCACGGGTCGGCGCGGGCGGCGGGTCCGCGCGCGGCGGCGGCGGGGGGTCGACCGGGGCCGGCGGGTCCGGCCGGGGCCGGGGACCGGGGCCGGGGCGGATGCCTGGCGTCGGCGCTCCTCGCGGCGACGCTCGGCAGCCTTGCGGTCGGCCTCCTTGCGGTCCGCCTCGCGCCGGGCCGCCTCCCGACGGGCCGCCTCCTGCCGGGCCGCCTCCCGACGGGCCGCCTCCTCGCGGGCGCGCCGCTCGGCGAGCGCCTTGGCGGCCGCGGCCGCCCGGGCCTCCGCCTCGGCCTTCAGCCCGGCCTGGCGCTGGCCCTCCAGGGCCACGGAGGTGTGCTGCAGGGCGGCCAGCTGGGTGATCAGCTCGCTCTGCTGGCGCTGGATCGCGACCGTCTCGGCCTGGGCCCCGTCCGCGGTGGCCTGCGCGCGGGCGCGGGCGCTCTCGGCCTCCTGCGCGGCCGCCACCTGCTGGGCCTGCGCCTGCGCCGCCTGACGCTGCAGCACGCCGGCGACGACGGAGGTCGCGGAGGCCTGCTGCAGCACCTGGCTGCGCAGGTCGCTCACGATGGCCATGCCCGAGGCGCGGTCGATGGCCTCCTGCGGGCCGTTGCTCGACAGGACGGTCTCCAGCCCACCGAGGTCGGCGCCGCCGTTCATGTACGCCTGCGCCGCGAGCTGGACCACCTTGTCGGAGGCCGCGTCGGCGGTCCGCTGGGCCGCCGTGGCGCGCTCGCCGGCCGACCGTGCGGCGGCGGTGCGCTGCTGCAGGAGGAGCCGGGCGCCGTTGTAGCTCTCGGCGGCCATCTCGGCCCGGGCCTGGACGTCGGCGAGGCGGGCGCTGGCGGCGGCGTACTGCGCCTGCGCGGCGGACACCTGACCGGCCTTGCTCAGGGCGGCGCCCTGGGCCTCGCGGACCTGCTGGGCGGAGGGGTAGACCGGGTCGGCGGAGGCGGTGAGGACGGGGGTCATGCCACAGGCGAGGGCCGCGGTGGCGGCCAGGACCACGGTGGCCCTGCAGGAGGAACGCAGGCTCGGCACGGGGGGTTGCCCTCTCGATCGACGACGTCAGCCGCCCGAGACTAGGGCCCACCCGCCACTTTGCGCACAACAGTCACACCAATCACAGGCGCCCTGACCTGCGACGATGCCCCGGGACGGGTCCGCGCCGCGAAATGACACCCGTGTCTTTCCGCAGGTCAATCCCTCGTTTGAGGTGGTTTGCGCTCATCCACATGACGTACGTCACGAAGTGGTCACGATGGGCGTGAAGCGGCCCCGGACCGCGCGTCGCCGGCGGTTCCGGGGCCTGCCCCACCCCCTGTGGGACGACCCGGGCGCTCAGCCGGCGCGGACCGCGGAGGGCCGCATCGCGGCGTACAGCCCGTCCTCGCTCTCGGCGATGGCCCGGCGGGTACGGCGGCGGAACCGGACGATCTGGACCACCCCGACCACCCAGACGAGGTACTGCACCGACATCGCCACCCGGAACGACCCGGTGGTGTACGTCGAGGGCCCGCCGGGGGCGACGTGGTCCAGCACGAGCCCGATCAGGGCGATGGTCGACAGCGCCGCGAGGAAGCCGCCGACGTTGACGATCCCGGTCGCGCTGCCGATGCGGGTGGGCGGGTTGAAGGTGCGGGCGAGGTCGAAGCCGACCATCGACCCCGGGCCGCCGATCGAGATGGTGACGACCAGCAGGATCAGCACGGGCAGCGGCGCCCGGCCCGGCCACAGCAGCACGACGGCCCAGGCCAGCATGATCGCGCCGACGATCCAGAGCACGAGCGTCGAGCGCGAGTAGGGCCACCGGGTGACGAAGGTGCCGATGACGGGGCTGGCCACGACCGTGGTCAGGGTCATCAGCATCAGCAGCGCGCTGGCGGTGCCCGTCGACAGGCCCTGCCCGGAGACGAGGAACGGGAAGCCCCAGAGCAGGGCGAAGACGTTGGCGCCGAACTGGGCCGAGAAGTGCGACCACAGCCCCAGCCTCGTCCCCGGCTCGCCCCAGGCGAGCCGCAGCGCGCGGGCGACGGCGCTCATCTTGAGCTCCTCGCGGTGGTGGTTGTCGTACGGCGAGTCGCGCACGACGAGGACGAGCACGACGCCGAGGACGACCCCGACCGCGGCGGCGGTGGCGAAGGAGGGGGTCCAGCCCCACGCCGAGAGGGCCAGCGCCAGCGGCGCCGCGGACGCGATGGCGCCCAGCTGACCCAGCACCCCCGTGATCTGGGTGATCATCGCGGTCCGGGCCGGCGGGAACCACAGCGCCACGAGCCGCAGCAGGCTGATGAAGATCATGGCGTCGCCCATGCCGACGAAGACGCGGGCCACGACGCCCTCCGCGAACGTGCCCGCGAAGGCGAAGCCGAGCTGGGCGAAGGTCATCAGGGTGACGCCCGTGACCAGCATCTTCTTGGAGCCGACCCGGTCCAGGACGGCGCCGACCGGGATCTGCATCCCGGCGTAGACGAACAGCTGGACCATGGTGAACGTCGCGAGCTGGGCCGAGCTGATGTGGAAGCGCTCGGCGGCGACGAGGCCGGCGACCCCGAGCGAGGTGCGGTGGAAGACGGCGAGCACGTAGACCGCGATGCCGGCGCCCCACACGGCCCAGGCCCGGGACCCGCCGAGGCGGTGCACCAGGGTCGGGTCGGTGGCGTGCGGTGCGTCGTCGGCGGGGTCACCGGACCACCCCCGCCACCTCGCGGGCGACGTCGAGGTGCTCACGGGTGAGGGTGAGGAACTGCGCCCTGCTCCCCTCGCGCAGCGCGTCCAGCAGGTGCTGGTGGTCGCGGACGGCCGCGTCCATCCGGGCCCGCGACATGCGCATCACCGCGGTGGAGATGCACAGCTGCCGCTCCCTGCAACCCGCGGTAGGACCGGGTGAGGACGTCGTTGCCCGCCGCCGCGACGACGCACTCGTGGAACGAGCGGTCGGCCGCGGTGAAGTCGAGGAACGCCTCGGCCCCGCGGGCCCGGCGCATCTCCTCCACCAGGGGCTCCAGCTGCGGGACGATCTCGTCCCGGCGGGCCCAGGCCCGGCCGGCCGCCCACTCCTCGATCAGGGCGCGGGCCTCGACGACGTCGTGGGCCTCCTGCGCCGAGACCGGCACGACCAGGGCGCCCTTCTTGGGGTAGAGCCGGACCAGGCCCTCGGCCTCCAGCCGCAGCAGCGCCTCGCGCACCGGGGTCCGCGAGACGCCGAGCTGCTCGGCGACCTCGCCCTCGGTGAGCAGGGTGCCGCCCGGGTGGGTGCCGTCGAGGACGGCACGCTTGAGGTGGTCGTAGGCGCGGGTGGCCGCCGAGGCCGGTGCGGAACTGACGGGGCTGACGTATCCATGTTGCATCTATCTTAGATGCAACAGCGAGGGACCGCCCCGGGCTGCCCGGCATGCGAACACGCCCGGCCCCACCGTGGTGGTGGGGCCGGGCGTGCGGGTCGGCGACCTGGCGGCCGGTCGTGCGGGTCGGCGACCTGACGGCCGGCCGGCGACGAGCGGGTCAGGCGGCGCCCATCTCGGCGGCCACGGCCGCGGCGAAGCCGTCGACGTCCTCCTCGGTGGTGTCGAAGGACGTCATCCAGCGCACCTCGCCGGTCTGCTCGTCCCAGACGTAGAAGCGGATAGCGCTTCTGCAGCCGCTCGGTGACCGTCGTGCGGGAGGACGCGCGAAGACCGCGTTGGCCTGCACCGGGTCGCAGGATCGTCGACGCCGGGGATGTCGCGCACCGCCGGCCTCGAGGCGCTGGGCCATCGCGTTGGCGTGGCGGGCGTTGCGCAGCCACAGGTCGCCGGCGAGCAGCGCCTCGAACTGCGCCGAGACGAAGCGCATCTTCGACGCCAGCTGCATCGACGGCTTGCGCAGGTAGCTTCATGCCGCGCACCGCGCTCGGGGTTGAGCACGACGACGCACTCGCCGAACATCAGGCCGTTCTTGGTGCCGCCGAAGGACAGCACGTCGACGCCCGACGTCGGTGGTGAACGCCCGCAGCGGCACGTCCGAGCGACGCGGCGGCGTTGGCGATCCGGGCGCCGTCCAGGTGGACCATCATGCCGCGCTCGTGGGCGTGCTCGCAGATCGCCGCGATCTCCTCGGGCGTGTAGCAGGTGCCGAGCTCGGTGCTCTGGGTGATCGAGACGACCTGCGGCTGGGCGCGGTGCTCGTCGTCCGCAGCCCCACGCCTGCAGGTCGATCAGCTCGGGGGTGAGCTTGCCGTCCGGGGTGGGCACGGTGAGCAGCTTCAGCCCGCCGACCCGCTCCGGCGCGCCGCACTCGTCGACGTTGATGTGCGCGGACTCGGCGCAGATCACCGCGCCCCAGCGGTCGGTCATCGCCTGCAGCGCGACGACGTTGGCGCCGGTGCCGTTGAAGACCGGGAACGCCTCGGCGCGCGGCGCCGAAGTGGCTGCGGAAGACGTCCTGCAGGTGCGCGGTGTAGACGTCCTCGCCGTAGGCGACCTGGTGCCCGCCGTTGGCGAGCGGCGAGCGCCGCGAGCACCTCGGGGTGGACGCCGGCGTAGTTGTCGCTGGCGAAGCCGCGGACCTCCGGGTCGTGCAGCGGCGGGCGTCGGTCCGGGTCACGGCTCGGTGGTCAGCCACAGGCGGCTGTCCGTTCACTTCGGTGGCCGGGGTCAGTCCACAGACGTCGGCGATGGCCTCGGCCAGGTCCGTGACGTCGGTGAAGCCGCGAACTTCGCCTTCGGGCTTGGCCTCGCGCATGGCCGGCGTGCACCAGCGCCTTGATCGACCAGGATGCAGCCGCGGCGGCCGTCTCGCTGCCGCCTTGCGGAAGGAGTCGGCCAGCGCCAGGGTCCAGGCCTCGGCGGCGGCCTTGGCCGCGGCGTAGGCGGCGTTGCCGGCCGTCGGCGCCTGGCGCCGGACCGCGCGATCAGCACGTAGCCGCGCCGTCGTCGCTGCGCTGCAGGCTGTCGTGGAAGGCGAGCGAGGTGTGCTGCAGCGTGCGGATCAGCAGGTCCTGCAGCAGCGTCCCAGTCGGCCAGGTCGGTCTCGGTGAAGGACTTGCTGCCGCGCCAGCCGCCGACGAGGTGGACCAGGCCGTCGACCCGGCCGAACTCCGTCTCAGTACCGCGGCGGCCCAGTCCCGGGTGGCCTGCTCGTCGAGCAGGTCGACCACGCGCGGCGTGCACGTTGCCGCCGCCCGCGGCGGCGGCGTTGCCGCTGCGCGACGACCGGCTCGAGCCGCTCGGCGTTGGCGTCGGCGGCGACGACGGTGGCGCCGGCGGCGGCGAGCCGGGCGCACGCAGCGGCCGGCCGGCCGCGGCGCCGGCCGCGCACCGCGCCACGACGACGCACCCGTGCCGGCGATCCGAGTCCTCGGCCACCGGCGCCCGCCCGTGCGTCGTCGCCGGTGATCCCCGTGGTGGAGGCGATCACGTCGGCGAGCTTCTTGCGCAGCGCCTCGTAGAACATGCTGAGCGGGAACTCGTCCGGCAGCACCGTCGTCGACGAGCTTGCGCGGCGGCCGCGTCAGGTCGCAGCGCGTCCGGTGCCCTTGGCCCAGCGTCGAGCCCGGGTGCGGTGGCGAGGTAGCGCGGAGACCAGCTCGTACGCGGCGAACCAGTGCGACCAGCTTGGGAGCGGTCGATGCCGTCGCGGTAGAGCGTCTCGATCTCGGCGCACAGCTGGTTGGTGACCTGCGGCGCCGCTCCCAGTCGATGCTGCAGCCGTGTTGTCGGTCCAGCGCACGACGTCGTGCTGGTGCAGGTAGGCGAAGAGCAGCTGGCCGCCGAGCCCGTCGTAGTTGCGGACCCGGTCGCCGGTGACCGGGAAGCGGAACAGCCGGTCGAAGCAGCGATCGCGTACTGCACGTCGCGGCGCCTGCGGGCACGCCCTCGCGCCTCCAGCTTCACGGCCTCCCGGAAGGTGGTGAGGTCGCAGCGCAGCTCCTCCAGGCCGTACATCCAGAACGGCTGCCGCTGCTTGATCATGAACGGGTCGAACGGCAGGTCGCCGTGGCTGTGGGTGCGGTCGTGGATCATGTCCCACAGCACGAAGGCCTCCTGGGCCAGCGCTCCTGGTCGTCGACCAGCGCGCGCGACGTCCGTCGGGCAGCTCGCAGGCCGAGCGTCTCGACGGCGGCGGCGGTGACCCGGCGGAAGCGGGCGGCCTCGCGGTCGCAGAAGATGCCGCCCCAGCTGAAGCGCTCGGGCGCCTCGCGCACGGCGACGGTCTCGGGGAAGAGCACCGCCGAGTTGGTGTCGTAGCCGGGGGTGAAGTCCTCGAAGGTGATCCGCAGGAACATCGGGTTGTCGTAGCGGGTGCGCTCCAGCTCGGCCAGCCACTCGGGCCAGACCACGTCGCTGAGCACGACGGCCTCGAGGTTGCGGTCCGGGTTGCCGTTCTGCGTGTACATCGGGAAGACGACCAGGTGCTGCAGGCCGTCGACGCGGTCGCTGGTCGGGCTGGAAGGCCAGCAGCGAGTCGAGGAAGTCCGGCACGCCGAAGCCGCTCGTCGGCCCAGCGGCGCAGGTCGCCTGCGACGGCCTCGAGGTAGGCGGCGTCGTGCGGGAGCAGCGGCGCGAGGGCGGCGATCTCGCGGGTGATGTCGTCGACCAGCCGGCGCGCCGCGGCCAGGTCGTGGGTCCCGGCGTCGATCGAGCCGTCCTTGGACTGCAGCGGCCGGATGCGGGTGACCGCGTCCTTGAGCGCCAGCCAGTGCTCGTCGAGCTCGACGGCGTCGGCAGCGGTGGACACCGCGGTGGCCGCGAGCGCGTCCGGCCCGGTGGCGGCACCGGCGGCCCAGGTCACGACGTTGGTCCACAGGGTGCGGTGGTCGAGCTCCTCGATGGAGTCGTCGCCGAACAGGTCGGAGTCGGCGAAGGCGACCACCCGGCCGAGTCCGGCCTGCACCGCGGCGGCCAGCGGCTGGCCGGCCGGGTCGGCGGTGGCGCTGGTGGCCGCGAGGACCTGCGCACCGGGGGCGCCGTCCAGGGACAGCACGCCGGAGCGGTAGAAGCAGACCTCGGCCACACCGGCCAGCACGCCCTGGCCGACGGTGGCACCGATGTCGGCGAGCACCCAGGTCGCGACGTTCTGGTGCCGGCGAGCCCCCTCCTGCACGGTGGTGCTGACGATCGCGATGCCGAAGCGGCCGAGCAGCTCCTGCAGGTTGTTGCCGTACTTGTCCTGGTCGCACTCCCCCAGCACGACCAGCCCGCCGCCGCCGCGGACGAACGCCTCGACCAGGTCGAGCTCCTCCGGGCTGAACCGCGGCGACCCGGAGCCGGTCACGCGCTCGGCGCCCCGCTCGGCCGGGTGCGCGATCACCAGCACGTCACCGGGACGCAGCACGTCGCCGGTGAGCGGTCCGCCGGTGTGGGCGTGCACGTCGTAGCCACGACGGACGAGCTCCTGCGCCGCCAGGGCGTAGCTGGCGTCGGCGGGGTTGACCGGGTTGATCGTCCTCGCCGTCTCGGGGCTGAGGCTCCAGGCCTCGCTGTGGGCCTCGTCGAACACCAGGCGCGGGAAGTTTTCCATCAAGGACTCCATCAAACGGGGGTTTTTGCGGTTCGCTCCTAAGGTAGCAAGTGTTCTTGCTGACCTGAAGCCGAGATGGCGAAGGTTGGCCCTCACCCACCCGGGGTGACCCATGGTGACACCGGAATACAGCGCGCCACAGTCGGTTGTCCCCTGACATGACCTCTGCCCCGTCCCCGACCACCACCGAGGGGGTCGGGTTCAGGTCCGAGCGGGGCCCGGTCCTCGGCGCCCTGATGCTGACCACCGGCCTGGTGGCGCTCGACAGCACGATCATCGCGACCGCGGTCCCCTCGATCGTGCAGGACGTCGGCGGCTTCACCCAGTTCCCCTGGCTGTTCTCGATCTACCTGCTCACCGCGGCGGTGAGCGTGCCGCTGTACGGCAAGCTCGCCGACGTCATCGGCCGCAAGCCGCTGCTGTTCTTCGGCATCGCCGTCTTCCTGCTCGGCTCGATCCTGTGCGGAGTGGCCTGGAGCATGCCGGCGCTGATCGCCTTCCGGGCGGTGCAGGGGATCGGGGCCGGCGCGATCCAGCCGATCAGCATGACCGTGGTCGGCGACCTGTACTCGGTGGCCGAGCGGGCCCGCGTGCAGGGCTACCTGGCCAGCGTGTGGGGCGCCTCCTCGGTGATCGGGCCCACGCTCGGCGGCGTCTTCGCGCAGTACCTCTCCTGGCGGTGGATCTTCTTCGTCAACATCCCGCTCGGTGCGGTGGCGGCCTGGATGCTCCTGCGGCACTTCTCCGAGAAGGTGACCCGGCGCTCGCACCGGCTGGACTACACCGGTGCGGGGCTGCTCACCGTGGGCTGCTCGCTGGTGATCCTCGGGCTGCTCGAGGGTGGCGTCTCCTGGGCCTGGGGGTCGGCCCAGAGCCTGCTCATCTTCGGGGTCGGTGCCGTGCTGCTGCTCGGCTTCTGGCTGGTGGAGCGGCGCGCCCCGGAGCCGGTCCTGCCGCTGTGGGTCTTCACCCGCCGCACCCTCGCCGCCGGCAACCTCACCGCGGTGGCCGTCGGCGCGCTGACCATCGGGCTCAGCTCCTACGTGCCGACGTACGTGCAGGGCGTCCTCGGGACCGGCGCCCTCGTGGCCGGCTTCGCGCTCGCCGCGCTGACGGTCGGCTGGCCGCTGGCCGCGACGTTCTCCGGCCGGATCTACACCCGGATCGGCTTTCGCGACACGGCGCTCATCGGGGCGGCGGTCGCCCTGGTCGGCACGCTGCTGTGCACGCCGCCTCGGGCCGACGGCGCAGGTGTGGCAGGTGGCCGGCGCCTGCTTCGTGGTGGGGGTCGGCCTCGGCTTCCTGTCCAGCCCCGTGGTGGTGGCGGTGCAGTCGGTCGTCGGCTGGGACCGCCGCGGCGTGGTGACCGGCACCAACATGTTCTCCCGCTCCCTCGGCAGCGCGCTCGGTGCGGCGGTCTTCGGCGCCGTCGCCAACGCGACGCTCGCCTCCCGCCTGGCCCACGCCCCGAGGGCCGTGGCCGGGTCACTGCCGGACGACGCGACCAGCCTGGTGATGAGCGGGCACGCGAGCCGGGCGCACGACGCCGCCACCGAGTTCGTCCGCGCGGCCCTGTACGCCGCCTCGCACGCCGTCTTCGTCGGCCTGGTGGCCGTCGCCCTGCTGGCGGTGGTGGCGTTGATGCTGATGCCGCGGCGCACCGAGCCGCTCACCTTCGACTGAGCCTGCCGGCGGTCCGCCTCGCCGTCACCAAGAAACGAATGGCGAGCCCTGTCCGCATATTTCCGACGCCTGCGGGGTAATCCCGTGGTGCACGCTGATGGCCGTTCATCTCGGAACTCGTGCGGACGTGGGGGTGTGGGGAGCTCGTTGAGCAGCTCCCCGCATTCCCGTTCCCCCATCAGGCTCGACCGGGCGCGGCAGGCCGGCGGCCCGCGCTCACCCCGGCGCCGATGGACCCCTCGAGCTGGTTCGGCTGACCGACGCGCACGTGATGCAGGTGCGCGCGGTGGGTCTCGCCTCCAGCCGGGCGGGGGCGATCGCCTCTCCGCAGGCCAGGCAGCGGCCGTAGCTGCCGCTGTCCAGCCGGTCCCGGGCCGCGTCGACCTCGGCCAACCGGTGCCGGGCCTGCACGATCAGCGCGTCGACCTGGGCCCGCTCGAACGCGATCGTCGCCCCCTCGGGGTCGTGCTCGTCGTCGAGGTTGGAGTCGACGCGCCGCGGCCACGATGTCGCGGTGACCCCTGGTGAGGTCGGCCAGGAGGCTCAGCGCCTCGTCGCGCTCGGCCTGGAGCGCCTCCGCCACCGCCCCGGGGCCGGGGTCGGGGCCGGGGCACCACCCCCGTGCCGCGGGGTCTGGGGCGCGCTCTCGGGTCGGTCCATGTCGCTCTCCCGAGGACTCAGCTGACGACGGCGCCGAGGGACTCGGCGATGAGCTGGGTCTGGAAGGCGTCGACCTTCGTGCCACGCCACGACAGACCGGCGAGGTCCACCCCCACCAGGTCGGCACCGGTGAGGTCCGCCTCGGTGATGTTGGCCGAGCGCAGGTCGGCCCGACCCAGGTTGCTCCCGGTCAGCGAGGCCTTGTGCAGGTTGGCCTCCGAGAGGTCTGCCTCCTGCAGGTTGACGTCGGCGAGCACGAGGCCGCGCAGGTCCGCTCCCCGCAGCTGCACGTAGGACCAGTCGCCACCCTCGACCGTGATCGGCCGCAGGGTCACGTCGACGAACTCGCTGCCGGTCATCTTGCAGCCGCGGAACGCCGCCGTGAAGAAGGAGGTGTGCGCGAACAGGCAGCCCGTGAACCGGCTCCGCTCGTGGGTCGAGGCGTTGAGCTGGACGCCCCGGAACTCGCACCGGTCGAACGTCGCGCCGCGGGTCGTGACCTCGGTCAGGTCGCAGTCGACGAAGACGCAGTCCACGAACACCACGTCGGCCAGCTCCCTGGCGTACCAGTCGAGACGGGTGAACCGCTCCCCCCGGACGGTCCCGTCCGGCGGGTCCTGCCCACCCTGGCCAGCGCTCCCGTTGCTCATGAGCTCACTCTGGCACGACACCCCGACACCGACGTGGGACACGTCGGGGATGCCCGCCTCGTCCATTTGCAGGTGCCGGTCAGCGGCGGCACACGGTGACATGGTCGTGGCGGCCGGGACGGCGGGCACCCGCACGAGGTCCCGCGGCCTCGGCCGGTGTCTGGAGAGGACGGCACGCGGTGAGCGATGTGGACGTGGTGCGCCGCGCCTATGCGGCGCTGGGAGCAGGCGACCTCGACACGCTGGAGAGCATCTTCGCGCGCGACGCGGTGTGGGTGATGCCGGGCGGGAGCGCCATCTCGGGAGTCCATCGCGGCTGGCCCGAGATCCGCGACGAGTTCATCGCCCTGCTGGGGCCGCTGTCCTGCGGGACCCTGCACGCCGAGCTGCTCGACGTCGCGGTCGGCGAGCACTACCTGGTGGTGATCCAGCGGACGTCCGGGGTGCTCAAGGGACGCAGCCTCGACGTCACCAGCTGCCAGCTGGTGAAGATGCGCCACGGACTGATCGTCGAGGTGAGCGGGCTCTACACCGCCGACCAGCTCGCCGCGATCGACGCCTTCTGGGTATGACGCCCCCGCGGTCACCCTACGCCCTGCCACCAAGTGTGTGCGCCATTGAGAGGCCAGACGGTCTCGCCTTCGAGCAGGTGCGCGAGGTCGATGATGATCTGCACGAGGCCGCGCTGCGGATCGTGCGTTCGGTGGACATCTACCCGGCGTCCGGGACATGACCAACCACATGATGGGGATGGCGCAGGTCGCGTAGTCGGCCACGCAAACGTCCTTCTTGTCACATTCCGCGCGGGCGCCCCGTCACGCACTACTCTTCGCGCCACGGCCGTCGGGGAGCCGACAGCCGCGTGACGACATCTTTGGAGGGGACGTTGATGATCCTTTCGTGCGCGGTTCGCTGCCGTTGGAGCTGTGGTGCTCGGTGTTGGGATCACGGGCGCTGTGGCGGCCCATGCGGCCCAGACGGCGCCCTCTGGTCCGGTGACGGCCAAGCCCCTGACTGGGTGGAGCCAGGTCATCGACGACGGCGGTGAGGGCGTCCGGGCGCAGGCGAAGTTCCGGATCATTCAGATCGACAAGAACTGCTTCGTCCAGGCCTTGGCCAGCACGGGAGGCGGTGCGATCGACCTGACGCCGACCACCTGTCCCTGACCAGGTGTCGTCGTAGGCAGAAGTTCGACATCTGAGCGAGCGTGCCATGGGTTGGTCACGGGTGGTCGTCGAGATCGATCGGCCGGGGTTGCGGCCGCACGACCTGCGGCACACCTGCGCCTCGATCTGGCTCGGTGCCGGAGCCGACCCAAGGTGGTTCAGCGCGTCCTGGGGCACGCCTCGGCGGCCATGACGATGGACCACTACGGGCACCTCATCGACCAGACCTCTTGGAGGCGGCCAAGAGGATCGGAGGCACCACGTCGGCACTGGAAGTCGTCGCAGAACAGCAGGCCCCCGCCCCGCTGGGGGCCTGACCTTCGGTGTGCTGTGGAGCCGCCTATCGGAATCGAACCGATGACCTATTCATTACGAGTGAATCGCTCTGGCCGACTGAGCTAAGGCGGCGTGCGCCCGAGGGCGCGAGCCACGAGTATACGGATGAACGCCCCGAACGCCGAAACGGGCCCACCGGGCGCCCTCAGCCGGGACGCGGCACGGTCAGCACCTCAGCCCGGCGGCCGGCACCGTCCCCTTGAGCAGGTAGGCGTCGACGGCGCCGTCGACGCACGCGCCGCCTCGCATGTACGCCGTGTGCCCGTCCCCGTCGTAGGTGATCAGGTGGCCGTTCTGGAGCTGGTCGGCGAGCCGCTCGGCCCAGGCGTAGGGCGTCGCCGGGTCGCGGGTGGTGCCGACGACCACGATCGGCCCGCTGCCCGCCGCGGTGATCTTCTTCGGGGCGTTGTTGGCCGGCACCGGCCAGAAGCCGCACGGCACCGTGCTCCAGGCGAGGAACGACCCCCACGTCGGGGCCTTCGCCTGGAACGCCCTGGCCTCACCCTCGTAGTGGGCCAGGTCCTTGCTGTCGGAGCGGTCGAGGCAGTTGACGGCGTAGATGACCTGCATCAGGTTGCCGCTGTACTGCCCGTCGTGGCTGCGCTCGGCGTAGCTGTCGGCCAGCCCCATCAGGGCGTTGCCGTCGCCCTTGAAGGCCGACTCGAGTGCCTGCGTCAGCGAGCCCCAGCTGTTCTCGTCGTACATCGCCGCGGCGATCCCGAGCGAGCCCCAGCCCTCCGTCAGCCTGGTGACGTGCGGGTCGTCGACCTTGATCGGCGCGGTGTCCAGCTGCTTGAGGAAGTCGCGCAGGCGTTGCATGCCCTCGTCGACCGAGCTGCCGAGGGGGCAGCCGCCGCCCTTGACGCAGTCCGCGACGTAGGCGCGGGTCGCGGTCTCGAACCCCTCGGCCTGCCCCTGGTTGACCTGGGTCGAGCTGAGGTCGGGTGCGACGACGCCGTCCAGCACGAACCGCCCCACCTTGGCGGGGAACAGGTCGGCGTAGGTGGCGCCGAGGAACGTGCCGTAGGACTTGCCCAGGTAGTCCAGCTTCGGGGAGAGCAGCGCGGCCCGCAGGATGTCCATGTCCTTGGCCGCCTCGATCGTGGAGACGTGCGCCAGCAGGGGGCCACCCTTGGCCGCGCACTTCGCGGCGAAGTCCTTGGCGTTGGCGACGAAGGACTGCTCCTCGGCCTTGGTGTCCGGTGTCGGGTCCTCGCCGAGGAAGGCGTCGAGCTGCGCGGTCGTCGAGGCACGTGACCGGCTGGGAGGAGCCGACCCCCCGCGGGTCGAACCCGACGATGTCGTAGCTGTCGCGCACCTGCTTGCTGACGATGAAGTCCGCCGCCGCGGCGTACTGCACCCCCGAGCCGCCCGGGCCGCCGGGGTTGACCACGAGCGAGCCGCGGCGGTGCCCCTTGGCCCCGGCCTTGAGCACCGCGATGCGAGACGGTGGCGCCGTCGGGCTTGGCGTAGTCCAGCGGCACGGTCAGCCTGGCGCACTGGAAGCCCTGGCAGGAGGACCACCTGAGCTTCTGGTTGTAGAACCTGGCCAGCCCCGCCTGCCCGCTCGGGGGCGTGCGGGCGCTGGCCTCGGCCGCCGCGTCGGTGGACGGTGCGGCCGTGCCGCCGCCGAGACCGAGGCCGCTGCACCCCGAGACGGCGAGCGCCACGGCCAGCGCGCCCGGCCGCGAGCGCGCCCAGCCCGCGCCGTCGAAGGCTCCCGCCCCGCTGAACTGACCCGCCGACCACCACGCGCGCTCCTCTGCTCGATGTCCGCTCCGACGGTATCCCGGAACACCGACCGACAAACGCCGTGACCTCGCCCGAGGCCGGCACCGCCGGCGGGCGCTCGGCGCGTCAGCGAGGCAGCTGCAGCGAGATCGCCATCGCCTCGAGGGCCAGCAGCGGCGGCACGTTGGCGTCGATCCGCTCGCGGGCCGTGCCGATCGCGTCCATGGCCTGCAGCAGCTGCTCGGGCCCGAGGACGTCGGCCAGCCGCTGGACGTGGTCGGCCATGTCCTGGTTGACCAGGGCGACCGAGGCGCCGGTGTGCAGCACGAGCGCGTCGCGGTAGACCGAGAGCAGGTCGACCAGCGACCGGTCGACGACGTCGCGGGCGAAGCGGGTCGCCCGCGTCTTCTGCTCGCGCTCCAGGGCGGCCACCTGCGAGCGCACGTGCGGCGGCTGGGTGCGGGCCGCGGCGTCGGCGCCGAGCGTCTCGCAGCAGCCGCGCCCGCTCGGCGGCGTCGCGCTCGGTCGAGGACGCCGACGACTCCTCGGTCGCGATCGCCGCCAGGTCGGCCGCCGCGTTGACGGCATCGCCGACCCCGCGGATCTGCCCGGCCAGGGCGATGACGTCACGGCGCCGGATGCGGGCGCCCTCGTCGCGGGCCAGCCGTCGGGCCAGGCCGACGTGGCTCTGGGCGGCGCGGGCGGCGTACATCGCCATCGCCGGCTCGATGCCGTCGCGGCGCACCAGCAGCTCGGCCACGGCCTCCGGCGGCGGGGTGCGCAGCCGCACGTGCCGCGACCGGGACCGGATGGTGATGATGACGTCCTCGAGCGAGGGCGCGCACAGCATCCACACGGTGCGCGCGACCGGCTCCTCGAGGGCCTTGAGCAGGGAGTCGGCGGCCCGCTCGGTCAGCCGGTCGGCGTCCTCGATGATGATCACCCGCCACGGCGACACCGACGGCCGGTGCGCCGCCAGGGCGACCAGGTCACGCGCCTGCTCGACCCGGATCGACAGGCCCTCGGTCGCGACGACCGTGACGTCGGCGTGGGTGGCATCGACCGCCGTGCGGCACTCGCGGCACTGCCCGCACCCGCCGTCGCGGGCACTCCAGCGCCGCGGCGAAGGCCCGGGCCGCGACCGACCGGCCGGAGCCGGGCGGCCCGGTGAGCAGCCACGCGTGGGTCATCGCGGCCGGGTCGGTCACCGCGCGCTGGAGCGTCTCGACGGCGCTCTCCTGGCCGACGACGTCGGCCCAGACGCTCACGACCCGTGCTCCAGCAGCGCCTGCGATCCGCTCGCGGACCGCCGCCTGGATGTCGTCACGGCTGCGGTCGGCCGCCACGACGAGGTAGCGCTGCGGCTCGCGCGCGGCCAGGTCGAGGAAGTGCTGGCGCACCCGCCCGTGGAAGTCGTCGGGCTCGGACTCGAGCCGGTCGTGCACGTCGCCGCGGCGCTCGCGCCCGGCCTGCGGGGCGATGTCGAGGACCACGGTGAGGTCGGGCAGCAGCCCGCGCGTCGCCCACAGCGAGAGGTCGCGCACCTCGTCGGCGCCCAGGTCGCGCCCGGCGCCCTGGTAGGCCACCGAGGAGTCGAGGTAGCGGTCGGTCAGCACCACGTCGCCGCGCTCGAGCGCCGGGCGGACGAGCGTCTCGACGTGGTGGGCCCGGTCGGCCGCGAACAGCAGCGCCTCGGCCCGGGGCGCCGACGTGGTCACCGTGCAGGACGAGGTCGCGCACGTGCCGCCCGAACGGCGTGCCGCCCGGCTCGCGGGTCACCACGACGGTGCGCCCGAGGCTCTCCAGCCACTCGCCGCAGCAGCGCCAGCTGGGTGGACTTGCCCGCGCCGTCGCCGCCCTCGAGGGCGACGAACAGGCCGCCGTACGACGTGCCGGTGGTGGACTCCGGGGCGGCCACGGAGAGGGCGGTCGGCTCGGGGTGGGTCACGCGGCCAGCCTAGGCCAGCACGCCGACAGCCCGTCCGCGCCCGGGTCGCGGGGCCTCCCGGCGGACCAGGGGGTCAGTGGTTCGCCACCGTCGTCCACGTCCGCCGACCGGGTGCGCCGGTTCAGCCGGCCACGACGGTCACCGTGCCCAGACCGGGGTCGGCCGCGTAGGCGATCCGCGTCCCGCGCTCCCGGGCCGCGAGCAGGAGGTTCACGGCGGACCGGGTGACCTCCTCCCCCGGCGCGAGCACGGGCACGCCCGGTGGGTACGGCGCGATGAGCTCGGCGCACGTCCGCCCGACCGCCTCGCCGATCGGCACCCGCTCGTGCCGGGCGAAGAAGGCCTCCCGGGGCGGCAGCACCGGTCGGGGCGCCAGGTCCCACCCGGACGGGTCACCTGGTCGGGGCGTCCCGCGCCGCCGCCCGATCGAGGCCGTCAGCGCCTCGACCAGCGCCCGGACCGCCGGCCGGTCGTCGGCCAGCGTCAGCATCGGCACCAGGCAGTCGCGGTCGGCCATCTCCAGCGGCAGGCCGGCGTCGGCCAGGTCCCGCTCGACGGCGTTGCCGTCCGCACCCGTGCCCGCGAGCAGCACGACGAGCTTGGCCGGGTCCACTCCGGGGCCGTCGAGGACCACGACTCCCTCGATCTCGGCGAGGCGGTCGCGGGCGTACCGCGCGTTCGCGACCAGCCGCCCGGTCAGCGCCCGGCCGTCCCGGGCGAGCAGCGCCCGGGCGGCGTCGATGCTGGCGAGGATCGCTCCGGCCGGGCTGGTGGTCTGGGTCGCCTCGACGGCCCGCTCCAGCCGGTCGGCGTCCAGTCGCTCGGTGCGGGCGAGCACGAGGGCGGCCTGGGAGTACGCCGGCAGGGTCTTGTGGGCACTCGTGACGAGCGCGTCGGCGCCCTGCGCGAGCGCGTGCCGGGGCAGGTCGGGATGGAAACCGAAGTGCCCGGCCCACGCCGCGTCCACGACCAGCGGGACGTCGTGCTCGTGCACCCGGTCGGCGATGGCGGCGAGGTCGGAGCAGGTGCCGACGTACGACGGGTCGCCGAGGAAGACCGCGCGCGCCTCGGGGTGCTCGCGCAGGAGGCGGGAGACGTCGTCGGGGTCCGTGCCGAGCGGGAGCCCGGTGCCCGGGTCCAGTCGCGGGCGCAGCCAGATCGGCACCAGCCCGGCGAGGACGAGGCCCAGCAGCAGCGAACGGTGCAACGTCCGCGGCACGACGACGTGGTCACCCGGTTGCGCGACCGCCAGCGCGAGCGCCTGGTTGCCGTGGGTGGACCCGCCCACCGAGAACCGGCAGACGTCGGCTCCCCACAGGTCGGCCGCCCTCGCCTCGGCGTCGGCGAGGACGCCGCGTTCGACCTTGACGGTGTCGAGACCGCCGTACAGGGGGACGTCGCCGGCCACGACCGACCCGACCAGGTCGGTGCGCTGCTTGTGCCCGGGGATGGTGAACGGCGACGGCCCCGACTCCAGGAAGCCGAGGTAGGCATCGAGCAGCGGGGCGTCGGGCCGGAGTCCTCGCGGGTCGGACGTCACCCCAGCAGGCTAGGCCAGCCGGCTCGCCCCGGGCGGTCGCGTCTGCGCCGTCGGGCCGTGCGGCGGAGGGCCGCCCGGGACGTCGTACGGCGCGCGCCCCGGGCAGGGACGCGCGCCGTACGACGTGGAGCGGGAAGGGTCAGCCGGTCTTCCTGGCGGTGGTCTTCTTGGCCGTCGTCTTCTTGGCCGCGGCCTTCTTGGTGGTGGTCTTCTTGGCCGCCTTCTTGGTGGCCCGCTTGCGGGTCACCGGGCCGCGGGCGCGCTTCTCGGCCAGCAGCTCGGCGCCGCGCTCGGGCGTGATCGACTCGGGCTCGTCGTCCTTGCGCAGGGTCGCGTTGGTCTCGCCGTCGGTGACGTAGGCGCCGAACCGGCCCTCCTTGACCACCATCGGCTTGCCCGACACCGGGTCGTCGCCGAGCTCCTTGAGCGGGGCCGCCGCGGCCCTGCCCCGCTGCTTGGGCTGGGCGTAGACGGCCAGCGCCTCCTCGAGGGTGACCGTGAACAGCTGGTCCTCGGTCTGCAGCGACCGCGAGTCGGTGCCCTTCTTCAGGTAGGGACCGTAGCGGCCGTTCTGCGCCGTGATGTCGTCACCGGACTCGGGGTCCTGGCCGACGACCCGGGGCAGGCTGAGCAGCCGCAGCGCGGTGTCGAGGTCGAGGGAGGCCAGGTCCATGTCCTTGAACAGCGACGCCGTCCGCGGCTTGACCTTGGCCTTGCCCTTGAGGTTCGCGACCTCCTCCGGGAGCACCTCGGTGACGTACGGCCCGTAGCGCCCGGCCTTGGCGACGATGTCGCGACCGGTCTCGGGGTCCTGGCCGAGCACCCGGCCGTCGTCGGCCGCGGCCTCGAGCAGCTCGCGCGCCTTCTCCGGGGTCATCTCGTCCGGGGCGATGTCGTCGTTGATGGTGGCGCGGCGGGACTCACCGGTCGCGCCCTCGGCCAGCTCGCCGGTGGCGGAGTCCACGCCGGCCGGCACGGTCTCCTCCACGTAGGGGCCGTAGCGGCCGACCCGGACGACGATGTTGTCGCCGATCGGGATGGTGGAGATCTCGCGGGCGTCGATCTCGCCGAGGTCGGCGACGAGGTCACGCAGACCCTCGCCGGACTCGGCCTGGTGGCCGAAGTAGAAGCGCTCCAGCCAGGCGACCCGCGCCTCGTCGCCGTTGGCGATCCGGTCGAGGTCCTCCTCCATCGAGGCGGTGAAGTCGTAGTCGACCAGCCGCGGGAAGTGCTCCTCGAGCAGCCGGGTCACCGCGAAGGCGAGCCAGGTCGGGATCAGCGCCGAGCCGCGGTTGTTGACGTAGCCGCGGTCCTGGATCGTGCCGACGGTCGCGGCGTAGGTGGACGGGCGACCGATGCCCTTCTCCTCCATGGCCTTGACCAGCGTCGCCTCGGTGTAGCGCGCCGGCGGGCTGGTCTCGTGCCCGTCGGCCTCGACCCGCAGCACGTCCAGGCCGACACCGACCGACAGCTTGGGCAGGCGGCGCTCCTCGTCGGCGGCCTGCGCGCGCGCCGCCGCGTCGTCGTCGCGTCCCTCCTCGTAGGCCGCGAGGAACCCGCGGAAGGTGATGACGGTGCCGCTGGCCGAGAGCTCGACCGCGCGGCCGTCGGCCAGCGTGGCGCCGAGCTTGACGGTGGCGGTGGAGCCGCGCGCGTCGGCCATCTGCGAGGCGACGGTGCGCTTCCAGATCAGCTCGTAGAGCGCGAACTCCTCGCCGCGCAGCTCCCCGGCCACCTGCGCCGGCGTGCGGAACCGGTCACCGGCGGGGCGGATCGCCTCGTGCGCCTCCTGGGCGTTCTTGACCTTCTTCTCGTAGCGGCGCGGCGCGTCCGGCACGTACTCCGCGCCGTACAGGTCGCGGGCCTGGCCACGGGCGGCGGACAGCGCCGCCTCGGACAGCGTCGTGCTGTCCGTACGCATGTAGGTGATGTAGCCGTTCTCGTACAGCCGCTGGGCGACCCGCATCGCGTTCTTGCTGGACAGGCGCAGCTTGCGGCTGGCCTCCTGCTGCAGCGTCGAGGTCGTGAACGGCGCGGACGGCCTACGGGTGTAAGGCTTCTCGGCGACGTCGGTCACCGTGACGTCGGCGCGCCCGATGCCCTCGGCGATCGCGGTCGCGGCCGCCTCGTCGAGGTGGGCCACGCCGGACGGTGCGCAGGGTGCCGTCGTCGGCGAAGTCGCGGCCGGTGGCGACCCGCTGGCCCTCGACCGAGCTCAGCCGCGCGGTGAAGGCCTGCGCGCCCTTGGTCGTCCTCCGGCGAGAAGTCGCCCTCGACGTCCCAGTACGACGCCCGGCGGAACGCCATCCGCAGCCGCTCCCGCTCGACCACCATGCGCGTCGCCACGGACTGCACCCGGCCGGCGGACAGGCCCTGGCGGACCTTGCGCCACAGCACCGGGGAGACCTCGTAGCCGTAGAGCCGGTCGAGGATGCGCCGGGTCTCCTGGGCGTCCACGAGCCGGGTGTCGAGCTCGCGGGTCTCGTTCGTCGCGCGCTGGATCGCCTCCTTGGTGATCTCGTGGAACACCATCCGGCGGACCGGCACCTTGGGCTTGAGCACCTCGAGCAGGTGCCAGGCGATGGCCTCGCCCTCGCGGTCCTCATCGGTGGCCAGCAGGAGCTGGTCGGCGTCCTTGAGCAGCCGCTTGAGCTCGGCGACCTTCTTGCGCTTGTCGGGGTCGACGACGTAGTACGCCTCGAAGCCGTTGTCGACGTCGACCGCGAACTTGCCGTAGGGACCCTTCTTCATGTCCGCCGGCAGCTCGCTGGGGTTGCGGCAGGTCCCGGATGTGCCCGATCGACGCCTCGACGTCGTAGTCCTTGCCGAGGTAGCCGGCGATCGTCTTGGCCTTGGCCGGTGACTCGACGATCACCAGGGTGCGACCCGTTGCTGCTGTTGCCACGCGGAACCTGCTCTTCCTCTCGCCCCGTGCAGCGGATTCGTCGCTGCTCGGACGGGGCGAACGCCTAGACCGTAACGCCTGTTCCCCACCCCCGAGGCACGGGCAGGCTCAGCCGGACCCCGTGGTTCCGGTCACCCTTGACCATTTTGATTGAATGTTTGATTACCTTGTGGCTATGCTGTCCTGCGTGACGACGACCAGCCCCGACAGCCGCCTGCCGGTCCTCTACCTCAGCCACGGCGCGCCGCCGCTGGCCGACGACGCGCACCTGGACCGCCGAGCTGGCCGCCTGGTCGGCCGCGCTGCCCCGGCCGCAGAGCATCCTCATGGTCTCCGCGCACTGGGAGGAGGCGCCGCTGGCCCTGTCGGCCACGACGCCGGTGCCGCTGGTCTACGACTTCTGGGGCTTCCCGCAGCGCTACTACGACGTGACGTACGACGCACCCGGCGCGCCCGAGCTCGCCGCCGACGTCGCGGCGCTGGTCCGCGCTCCCGGCACCCCGGTCCACCAGGACCAGCAGCGGGGTCTCGACCACGGCGCCTACGTGCCGCTGGTCGAGATGTACCCCGAGGCCGACATCCCGGTCCTGCAGATGTCCATGCCGACGCTCGACCCGCAGCGGCTGTTCGAGATCGGCCGCTCGCTGGCACCGCTGCGCGACCAGGGGACCCTGATCGTCGGGTCGGGGTTCACCACCCACAACCTGGCGTGGTTCAACCCGGGCGCCCCGTCCGACGCCCCGGCCCCGGCGCCCTCGGCGGAGTTCGACGCCTGGGCGCGCGAGGTGCTCGCCGCCGGCGACGTCGACGCGCTCCTGGACTTCCTGCACCGGGCCCCCGCGGCCCGCCAGGCGCACCCGCGCACCGAGCACTTCGCGCCGCTGTTCGTCTCGCTCGGGGCGGCCTACGAGAGCACCGGGGGCTCGACGCCCGAGGCGACCAGCGTCATCGACGGCTTCTGGTACGGCCTGTCCAAGCGCTCCTGGCAGCTCGCCTGAGGCACCCCGTCACACCGCGCGCCAGCGGCCGGTCCGGCCAGTCCGGCCCCAGCGGCCGGTCCGGCGGGACCGGGTGGCCGCGCGCGGCCGTCAGCGCACCAGCAGACCGTCCGCGACCAGCTCGCGGACGACCGGCATCGCCTGGGCGCGCACCTCGTCCGCCGGGGCGCCGAGCAGCCCGGCGATCGCGGTCAGCGCCTGACCCGCGGTCAGGTCGCCGTCGCAGACGCTGACGAACGCCGCGGTCACCGTGTCGAGCCGGACGACCCGCCCCAGACCGCCTCCCTGCCGCAGCAGGATGACGCTCGGGTCCGGCGCACCGGGGCGGCCGTGCCGCTCCTCGGTGACGTCCGGGCGCACCGCCACGCGATGGACAGCACCGCCTCGTCGTCGTGCTCGGCCAGCCAGGTCCTCGCCCGCAGCCCGGCGAGCATCGTCGGCCCCATCGGCGCCGCCACCGGACCGGTGGCCTCCATCAGGTCGCGGAACGGGGCCCGGTCGGTCTCCGGGCGCTGGAGGGTGATCACCCCGAAGCCGATCGTCGCGACCCCGCGGGAGGCGAAGTCCGCCAGCCACGCGGCGTACATCGCGTCGAAGGCAGGCGGTGCCCGGCCGGTGGCCGCCGTCGCGGGCCCACGTCTCGGCGTACTCGGCGGGGTCCTGCACGTCGCGCTGGATCACCCACGCGTCCAGCCCGGTGCCCTCGAGCCACTGCGACACCCGCCCGCGCCAGCCGCCCGCTCCGGCGCCGACCTCCCAGTTGCCGAGCAGCTGGGCGATGCCGCCGGGACGCAGGTGCCGGCCGACCGAGCGGACCAGCCCCTCGACCACGCCGTCCCCGGCCAGGCCGCCGTCGCGGTACTCGTACAACGGCACCTCGGCCACCCGCGGGGTGATGACGAACGGCGGGTTGCTGACGACCAGGTCGAACTGCCGCCCGGCGACGGGCTCGAGCATGCTGCCCTGGAGCAGCTCCCACGTCTCCCCCACCAGCGCGGCGTTGAACCGCGCGTAGTCCAGCGCCCGCCGGGACAGGTCCGTCGCGGTGACCGACCGGGCGTGCGCGCCGAGGTGGAGCGACTGCACCCCGCAGCCGGTCCCCAGGTCCAGCGCCGACTCCACCTCGGGGCGGGGCGTCCACGACGCCAGGGTCGTGGAGGCGCCGCCGATGCCGAGCACGTGGTCCTGCTCCAGTGGCGCGTTCGTCACCGTCTCGGACAGGTCGGAGGCGACCCACCACGCGTGCTGCTCGTCGGCATACGGGCGCAGGTCGCACTGCGCGTGCACCCGGCCGTCCCGGACCGCCACCAGGCCCAGCCGCTCCAGCCCGTCCACGCCGACCCGGGGAACGGCCGGAGCGAGCCTGGTGGGGGTCAGGCTGCGGCCGAGGGTGAACAGCCGGACGAGCACCGACACCGGGTCGTCCGCGTCCCGGGTGGCCAGCTCGGCCGGCAGCAGCTGCTCGCGGTTCAGCGCCGCCGAGGCCAGCGGCCCCAGGGCCTCGGCGACCGCATCGACGGTGAAGCCGGCGGCTGCGAGGTCGGCGCGCAGCGCCGCGATGAGGTCGTGGTCGAGGACCGGTGTGGGGGAAGGCATCTCGGAGCTCAGCCGGCCTCGAGGTGACGGCGCTCGGGATGGGTGCGGTGCATGGCGGTCACCCTATGTCGTCGCCCGGACGCCGCTCGACGGTGTCCGGCAGGCGGTCCGCGACGCCGGACGCGCCGGGCGAGGCGCCGGACCGCCGGCTCAGGACGGCAGCACGCGGGAGGCGATCATCTCCTCGGCGACGGCGCGCAGCTTGAGGTTCTTGTCCTGGGAGTACCGCCGCAGCACCGAGAAGGCCTGGTCGGCGTTGAGGTCGAACCGCTCCATCAGGATGCCCTGCGCCTGACCGATGACGTGGCGGGCGTCGATGGCCTGGCGCAGGCTGTCCTCGTTGCGGGCGGTCGCCAGCGCCACCGAGGCGTGGCCGCCGAAGATCTGCCCCACCGCGGCCTCGTCGGCGCCGAACGCCGCGGGCCGCCGGGCGTAGAGGTTCAGCGAGCCGATCGTGTACTGGTTGGTGAACAGCCGGATCGACAGGACGCTGCGGTAGCCGATGTCGGCGACCTGCGCAGGACCAGGCGTTCCACCGGGGGTCGGTGGCGGTGTCGTGGATGACGATCGTCTCGTGGTCGGCCATCGCCTCGAGGCACGGCCCCATGCCGCACTCCAGCTGCAGGCGGTCGGCCTTCTCGACCGTGGGGTCGGTGACGGCCGCGGACTCCACCCGCTGCCGGCCGTGCAGCAGGAACACGCCGGCGCTGTCGCACTCGACGGACTCGCAGGCCAGCTCCACGATGCGGTCGAGCGTCTGCGCCAGGTCCGGCTCCTCGTGCAGCTCGCCGCGCGATGTCGGCAAAGTCCCCCGCCCAGGTGTCAGTCATCGATGAAGCCTCCCGTGACGACGAACCCCTGCGTCGAATGAGTCGAACGCGATCCGCTGGTGGGGTACGCCCCTCACCAGCCTGCATCATCCCACGGCTCATGAGGCTTCGGAGTCGGCCAGCCCGGCGCGCAGCCGCGCCATGATCGAGCCGAGCAGTCGGGACACCTGCATCTGGCTGACGCCCAGCTCGCGGCCGATCTCCTCCTGGGTGCAGCCGCCCACGAAGCGCAGCCGCAGGATGAGCCGGTCGCGCTCCTTCAGCCCCTCGAGGACAGGGCGCAGCATCTCGTGCCGGTCGACGTCGACGGAAGTCGTCGGAGTCGTCGACGATGAGGTCGCCGAGCGTCACCCGGGTGTCGAACCGGCTCGGGGCGTCCAGGGACATGGCGCTGAAGCAGCCGTCGGCGGCCCGCGCCGAGGAGATCTCCTCGGGCTCGACGCCCAGGGCGTCCGCCGACTCGGCCCGCGTCGGGGTCCGGCCGAGGTTCTGGGTCAGCTCCGACTCCGCGGCGGCCATGGCCCCGCGCAGCTCCTGGACCCGCCGGGGCGGCCGGACGCTCCAGCCGTGGTCGCGGAAGTGCCGCTTGACCTCACCGGAGATGGTGGGCACGGCGTAGGCCAGGAACCCGGGCCCCTCGCCGACCTTGAAGCCGTGCACGGCCTTGACCAGGCCGAGCAGGGCGACCTGCTCGAGGTCGTCGGCGTCGATGCCACGGCCGCGGTAGCGGTTGGCGATGGACAGGGCCGCGCCGCGGTTGAGCAGGACGACGTCGTCCCAGAGCTGCTGGCGGTCGGTCGGGATCCGCGTGGACGGCCTCCTCGAGCAGCTGCTGCGTGCGCAGCTCGCGCTCGTGGGCGTCAGGGTGGTGGGTGGTGGGGAGGGAGGTGACCGACGGCTCGCCGGTCAGACGTTGCGGCATGGCCACTCCGTTCGATGGAACGAAAAATGGCGCCGCTTCTGGACCACTTGCCGGTTACTCAAACACCAATCGAGTGAATCGGCAACTACACCCGGGTTCGCCGAGCCTGTGCAATGGCCAGCTCGGGCAGGGCGATGGCCACCGCGGCCTCGTACAGGTCGCCGACCAGCCGGCCGCTCTCGTCGACCACGGGAAGCCGCCGCACCCGCTTGCTCGCCATCAGCTGCAGCGCCTCCTCGATGCCACCGTCCGCCGCGACCACCACCGGCGTGCCGTCGGCGAGCTGCCCGGCGGTCGTCGTCCAGGGGTCAGCACCGTCGGCGACGCAGCCGACGACGATGTCGCGGTCGGTGATCACGCCGGTGAGCCGATGCCCCTCGGCGCAGACCGGGAGCGAGAAGACGGCGCGGTCGCGCATCGTCCTCGCCGCGACGACGAGGGTGTCGGTCTCCCGGATGCTGACGGGGTCGACGGTCATCAGGTCACGAGCCGTTGTCATACGGGCGCCTCCGGGTTGGGTCGATGCCCGGGTGCTTGCCCACTGGTACGGCGGGCGAAACCCCCGCGTGACATAGGTCGGCCGGTCACCTCCGCGAGATGACCGGCCGACCCGACGGGTGCGCAACCTCACCTGCGGGTGGCGGCGTCCTTCTCCGCCATGGCGGCGCTGTTCACCTGCGCCGCAGCGCTCTCCTCCCGGTCGGGCCGTGGCGTCTGCACCACGGCCTCGGGCTCGTCACCACCACCGATGGCCAGGTCGCGCCGCTTGGAGATCGCGATCGCCGTGACGCAGACGGCCACGGCCACGGCCGCGATGCCGTAGCGCAGCGCCGGGTTGGCGTCCGGGCCGACGGTGAGCATGACGATGGCGGGGGCGATCAGCACCGAGACGAGGTTCATCACCTTGAGCAGGGGGTTGATCGCCGGGCCGGCCGTGTCCTTGAACGGGTCCCCGACGGTGTCGCCGATGACGGTCGCCGCGTGCGCCTCGGAGCCCTTGCCGCCGTGGGCGCCGTCCTCGACGATCTTCTTCGCGTTGTCCCAGGACCCGCCGGAGTTCGCCAGGAAGACCGCCATGAGGACACCGGTGCCGATGGCGCCGGCGAGGTAGCCGGCGAGGGGACCGATGCCGAGGCCGAAGCCCACGGCGATCGGCGCCATCGCGGCCAGCAGGCCGGGGGTGGCCAGCTCGCGCAGCGAGTCCTTGGTGCAGATGTCGACGACACGGCCGTACTCCGGCTTCTCGGTGTAGTCCATGATGCCGGGGTGCTCGCGGAACTGGCGGCGCACCTCGAAGACGATGGCGCCGGCCGCCCGGGTGACGGCGTTGATCGCGAGGCCGGAGAACATGAACACCACTGCGGCGCCGAGGATCAGGCCGAAGAGCACGTTGGGCGCCACGATCTGCTGGTTGAACATCGACTGGACGAAGGCGCTCGGCTCCTCGGTCAGCCCGATGGTGGCCACCGCGGTCTGCCAGGCGTCGGTGTAGGAGCCGAAGAGCGCCGTCGCCGCGAGCACCGCCGTGGCGATGGCGATGCCCTTGGTGATGGCCTTGGTGGTGTTGCCCACGGCATCGAGGTCGGTGAGGATCTTGGCGGCGTCCTGCGTCGATGTCACCGGACATCTCCGCGATGCCCTGGGCGTTGTCCGAGACCGGGCCGAAGGTGTCCATCGCGACGATGACCCCGACCGTCGTCAGCAGGCCGCAGCCGGCGAGCGCGATGAGGAACAGCGACAGGGCGATCGACCCCGCGCCCAGCAGGAACGCGACGTAGACGGCGCCACCGATGATGACGGCCGTGTAGACGGCCGACTCGAACCCGACGCCGATACCGGCGAGGACCACGGTGGCCGCGCCGGTCAGCGAGGTGCGGGCGACGTCCCTGGTCGGGCGCTTGTCCGTGCCGGTGAAGTGTCCGGTCAGCCAGAGGATGACCGCCGCCAGGACGATGCCGAGCAGCACCGCGAGGGTGGCCAGCAGCCGCGGGTCCTTGCCGGCCACGGTGGACAGGGAGGATCCCTGGGCGACGTTGACGCCGGTCAGCTCACCGATGGTGGACGGCAGGTACGCGTACGCCACGATGCCGCTCAGCACGGCCGAGACGGCGGCCGAGATGTAGAAGCCGCGGTTGATCGCCGCCAGCCCGCTCTCATCGCCGCGCGACACGGGTGATGAACACCCCGAGCACGGCGGTCAGCGCACCGACCGCCGGGATCAGCAGCGGCAGCACGAGCCCCTGCTCGCCGAACGCCGCCTTGCCGAGGATCAGCGCGGCGACCAGCGTCACGGCGTAGGACTCGAACAGGTCGGCGGCCATGCCGGCGCAGTCGCCGACGTTGTCGCCGACGTTGTCGGCGATCGTGGCGGCGTTGCGCGGGTCGTCCTCGGGGATGCCCGCCTCGACCTTGCCGACCAGGTCGGCGCCGACGTCGGCGGCCTTGGTGAAGATGCCACCGCCGACCCGCATGAACATGGCCAGCAGGGCCGCGCCGAAGCCGAAGCCCTCGAGGACCTTGGGCGCCTCGCCCCGGTAGAGCAGGACGACGACGGAGGCGCCGAGCAGGCCCAGGCCGACGGTCGCCATACCGACGGTGCCGCCGGTGCGGAAGGCGATGCGCATGCCGCCCTCGCGGTCGCCCTCGCGGGCGGCCGAGGCGACGCGCACGTTGGCCTTCACGGCGAGGCTCATGCCGAGGTAGCCGATCGTCGCCGAGAACACCGCGCCGAGGATGAAGAAGCCGGAGCGGCCCCAGCGCACCCCGGCCGTGTCCGCCGGCAGGGCGAGGAGCAGGAAGAAGACGATGACGACGAAGACCGAGAGGGTCTTGAACTGCCGCGCGAGGTAGGCCTGCGCGCCCTCCTCGACGGCGTTGCCGATCTCCTGCATGCGGGCGGTGCCTGGATCGGCGGCAAGGACCTGCCGGCGGAAGCTGACCCCCATGACCAGGGCCACCGACGGCGATCACCGCGACGACGATCACGAGGGTCAGGTGCGTACCGGTCAGGCTGATGGACGTTGCGTCCGCTGTCCGGACAGCACGGTCAAAGCTGGGCATTCGTCCTCCTGATAGGGACAGGTGGCTAGTGCACTCGGAACGTGGCCCGACCCAAGCACACCCACCATCATGGCGACATCAGGACGTGACGCACATCACACCGCCATGGTGACGGGTAAGTGGGCGTCACTCTAGGGCGACGGGGTCCCCGTCGCCTGCAAGTCGACCAGAAGTGGTGGAACAGCAGAGCCGCAGTCGCGGCTCAGGAGGCGGGTGCGAGCGCCTCGTCGATGCTGTCGAAGATCTGGAAGACCTTGTCCAGGCCGGTGATCGCGAAGACCTTGAGGATGCGCTCGCTGGTGCAGACCAGCTTGAGCGTGCCGTCCTGGACGCGGACCAGCTTGAGGCGTCCGACGAGCACGCCCAGACCGGTGGAGTCCATGAAGGTGACTCCCTGCAGGTCGACCACGAGGTGGCGCCGGCCGGCCGAGATCTGCTCGTCCAGGCGCTCACGCAGGACCGGAGCGGTGTAGACGTCGATCTCGCCGGCAACGTGCACGACGGTCACGTCGCCGCGATCGGCGCTCGAGATGGACAGGTCCACGACAGGTGCTCCTTGGTGCGGTTCGGGGGCAGCGCACAGGCTACGCGGACCACCCTAGTCCGGCTATCCACCCCACGGCATACGGTCGTGCAGATGAGCGCGGACGAGGTGGGCCGATCGACCCCGGGCTTCGACCCGGCGGCGGCCCTCGCGCGCCTGGCCTCCGGCCGCCGCGCGGAGCGGCTCGTGCACGTCCACGAGGTACCGGCCCGGCCGGCGCGCACCGTCGAGTGGCCCGACTGGGTCAGCCCGCCGGTGTACGCCGCGTTCAGCGGGGCCGGGATCCCCGCGCTGTGGTCGCACCAGCGCGAGGCGGCCGACCTGGCACACGGCGGGGAGCACGTCATCCTCGCCACGGGCACCGCGTCCGGCAAGAGCCTCGGCTACCTGCTGCCGGCGCTGACCGCCGTCGTGGACGGCGCCGGCGCCGCCTCCGGGCGCGGGGCGACGGCGCTCTACCTCTCCCCGACCAAGGCGCTGGCCGCCGACCAGCTGGCCCGGCTGGAGTCTCTGGCCGTGCCCGGACTGCGGGCGGCGACGTACGACGGCGACACCCCCCTGGACGAGCGGCGGTGGATCCGCGACCACGCGCAGTACGTCCTCACCAACCCCGACCTGGTGCACCACTCGCTGCTGCCGGGGCACCAGCGGTGGGCCCCGTTCCTGCGGGCGCTGCGCTACGTCGTCATCGACGAGTGCCACGTCTACCGCGGGCGTCTTCGGGTCGCACCTGGCGGCGCTGCTGCGGCGGCTGCGGCGGGTCGCGGCGCGGTACGGCGCCTCCCCCACCTTCGTGCTGGCCTCCGCCACCGTCGCCGACCCCGGCGGCCACGGCGGGGACCTCATCGGGCTGCCGGTCGCGGCGGTCACCCGGGACGGCTCGCCGCGGGAGTCGATGACGTTCGGCCTGTGGGAGCCCGGCCTGGTCCCCGGCGGCGGTGAGCACGATGCGCCGCACCGGCGCAGCGCCGTGGCCGAGACCGCGGACCTGCTGGCCGACCTGGTCGTGGACGGGGTGCAGACGGTGGCCTTCGCGCGGTCGCGTGCCGGGGTCGAGGTGGTGGCCGCGAGCGCCCGTCGGTCGCTGGCCGAGGTGGACCGCGGGCTGGTGGAGACGGTGGCGGCCTACCGCGGGGGCTACCTGCCCGAGGACCGGCGCGTGCTCGAGTCCGCCCTGCGGGAGGGCCGGCTGCGTGGGCTGGCCGCGACCAACGCCCTCGAGCTGGGGATCGACGTGAGCGGCCTGGACGCGGTGCTGCTCGCCGGCTGGCCGGGCACCCTGGCCTCGCTCTGGCAGCAGGCCGGCCGGGCCGGGCGGGCCGGCGCGCGGTCGCTGGCGGTGATGGTCGCCGCCGACGACCCGCTGGACACCTACCTGGTCCACCACCCCGAGTCGCTGTTCGAGCGGCCGGTCGAGGCGGCCGTGCTGGACCCGCAGAACCCCTACGTGCTGGCGCCGCACCTGGCCGCTGCGGCGGCCGAGCTGCCGCTCACCGAGGTCGACGAGGAGGTCTTCGGGCCGACCATGCCGGCCCTGGTGGAGGCCCTGGTCGCGCGGGGACTGCTGCGCCGCCGACCGGGCGGGTGGTACTGGACCCACGCGGACCGGGCGGCCGACCACGTGTCGCTGCGCGGCTCCGGCGAGGTGGTGCGCATCGTGGAGCGCCGCACCGGACGCGTGCTCGGCACCGTCGACGGCACCGCCGCCCACAGCAGCGTCCACACCGGTGCGGTCTACGTGCACCAGGGGCAGACGTACGTCGTGACCGAGCTCGACCTGGCCGATGCCGCCGCGCTGGTCACGCCCGGTGACCCGGGGTGGTCCACGCACGCCCGCTCGGTCAGCGCGTTCGACATCGGGTCGGTGGAGCAGCGACAGGCCTGGGGCGAGGTGGAGCTGTCCTTCGGCGCGGTGGCCGTGCGCTCGCAGGTCACCTCGTTCCTGCGCCGGCTGCCCTCGGGTGAGGTCCTGGGCGAGCACCCGCTCGACCTCCCCGAGCGGAGCCTGCAGACCAAGGCGGTGTGGTGGACGATGCCCGAGTCGCTGCTGGCGGCCGCCGGGGTCGAGCCGGCCGACATCCCGGGCGCGGCGCACGCCGCCGAGCACGCGGCGATCGGCATGCTTCCCCTGGTGGCGACCTCGGACCGCTGGGACATCGGCGGCGTCTCGACGGCGCTGCACCCTGACACGGGCCTGCCGACGATCCTCGTCTACGACGGTCATCCCGGCGGGGCCGGCTTCGCCGAACGCGGTTTCGCAGCCGCCCGCACCTGGCTCGGCGCGACGCGGGACGCGATCGCGGCCTGCGAGTGCCCGTCCGGCTGCCCGTCGTGCGTGCAGTCACCCAAGTGCGGCAACGGCAACGAGCCGCTGGACAAGCGGGGAGCACACGCCTTGCTGTCGATGGTGCTGGCCCAGCCGCAGAGCTGATCGTTTGAGGCAGACACCGGCGGGGCACGACGACTAGCATTCATCTCAGACGGACACGCCGGTACGGCACACACTGGCCACCGGCAGTGCCCGCCGTCACCAGGAGGCCCGCTCCATGATCGTCCTCGGCTTCATCCTCATCATCGTTGCCGCTGCTGCGGTGCTGTTCGCCCTGGCCTCCGGCGGGACGTTGACCGCCTCGCCCCTGACCGCCATCGGCGTCACCGTCAACGTCACGCCGCTGGCGATGTTCGTCGCGGGCGCGGTGTCGCTCCTGCTCGTGGTCCTGGGCCTGGCGCTGATCAGCCGCGGCACCAAGCGCAGCGTCCACACCCGGCGCGAGCTGCGCCAGCTCCGCAAGGGGCAGTCCACGCAGCCCGCCACCACTCCCGCCCCCGACCGTTCCGCCGCCGAGGCGGAGGCGCGCCCCGGCGGCACCGCCGCGGAGAGCGCGGGGACCCGTGGCGGCACCTCGGACGGGCTCGGCGAGGAGCGCCGGATGACCGCCGGCGACGCGAGCACCGACCGCCCGGCCGGCAACGAGTACCCGCCGGCGCCGCGCTGATCGCGCTGCGCGTCGCCGCCGCCGGTAGGCACCGGTGGCCCGTCAGCCCGAGCCCCGAGCGGCCGGACCGGCCCGGGCCGTGGCCACCGCTCGGCCCAGCAGGGGTATCGAGGCGCTGACCTCGCCGCGCACCGTCAGCCTGTCGGCCCCAGCAGCGGTGCAGGACACGATGGCGGCGTCACCGCGCCGGGCCACACCGCTCGCCCGCGCGCAGGCCAGGGCGAGCGAGTCCCCGCTCATCAGCGCCGAGGCACCGGCCAACGCCGCCAGGTCGACCGCCGAGCGGGCCCGGTGGCTCGCCAGGACGGCACTGCCCAGGCTCAGACCCGCGACGGTCAGCACGAACAGCAGACCGATGGCCCCCACCACGGCGACCGTGGCCGAGCCGCCGTCAGACCGACAGTGCTCGTGCGTCGACCGGGTGCCCCGCAGCCCGGGCGGCCCCCACCTGAGCGCCCCCAGCCGGTGACGCGGAGGCCCTTGCGCGAACGCCTCACCCCGGACGTGCCCCAACCACGTCACGGGGCGCCGCCCGCCGCCGCCTCGAGCTGGGCGGTCGCGCTGGCTCCCGGCCGCAGCGGCAGCGGCACCAGCCCGCCCAGACGGGGCCGCCCGGCGCTGACCGTGACGGTCACCAGCCCCCCGCCGACCGTCGTCGCGACGCTCGAACCGGATGGCGCCGACCGTGCTGCCACTGCGTGAACCGCGGCTGGGGAGTCGCCCCGCGCGGCCGCCCGGGCCCCGGCTGCGGCGGCGTCGACGCACCGGACCTGGTCGACAGCCAGGCCCAGCGCCGAGAGGGCCACCGCCAGCACGAGGAGCAGGGCCGGCAGGACGACCGCGAGCTCGGCCGTCACCATTCCTGGCTCCCCCGACGCTCCCGGGACCGGGCCGGTCACGAGGCGATGGACAGCGCGGTGGTGATCAGCCCCGACAGGGCCGACTTGATCGCCCCCGAACGCACGACGGCGATCAGCACCGCGGCGAAGGCGCAGGCTGCGAGCGTCCCCACCGCGTACTCGGCCGTGGTCATGCCCGCGTCGGCCAGGCGTCGCAGGCGACGCGGCCGAGGCGCCGCGGTGCCGACCCGGTCAGGCAGAGCGGCGCGGCCGCTCGCCCAGCCGGGTGCCCGCGCGGCAGCCGATCCGGCCGCCCGGACGGCTGTCGGGCCGGCGGCTCGGTCGACGGCTCGGCCAGCGGCCCGGCCAGCAGCCGCAGCGCCCTGCCAGCAGCCCTGCCAGCGGCCCGAACGGCGGTGTGGAGTGCGGTCATGGTGATCTCCTTCGGATGGTGCCGGATCTCGGCGGACCGGGTCAGGGTCGACCCAGGACTTGGGCGGCGAGCGCCAGCACGATCGGCACGACCGTGGTGAGGACGAACGCCGGAAGGAAGAGCAGGCCCAGCGGCAGCACCACCCGGACCCCGAGCCGGGCGGTCGCGACGTCGAGGCGTTGCTCCTCGGCGTCGCGGATGTCGTCCGCCGCCCGGGCCAGCAGGTCGGCGGGGGCGATGCCGGCCGTGGCCGCCATCCGCAGGGCCCGAGCCGCGGGCTGCCAGGCGGACGGCACGCTGGCCCAGGCGGCGACCGTGCCGACCCCCCAGCGCTCGGCCGCGGCGACGGTGTGCAGATGGGCGCCGAGGGGCCCGTCGAGCCGCGCTGCCACGGCCTCGATCGCCTCGACCAGCCCGGCCCCACCGTGCAGGGCCAGCGCCAGCAGGTCGATGGCGTCGGCCACCTCGACCGCCGGGACCTGCGCGCGCGGCCGCCGGTCGGATCGTCCCCGTCGGCGCCGGCGCCCGTTGGCATGAGTCGGCCGACGGGCGTCGTGCCCGGGCCGATCCGCCGCAGCACCTCCACGTGGTGGCCTGCGCAGCGCGCGGTCGAGCCGGCGCCGCGCGGGCCAGCACCACCAGGCCGCGGCCACCGTGACGGCCAGCCAGAACCGTCATGACAGCACCGGCCCGCGGGTCACCGCGCGCACCATCCGGGCCACCCAGGAGCGGCCGCCGAGGACGAGCACCCCTCCCGCGGCCAGGCACCCACCGGTGAGCGGGGACGACCCGTAGAGCTCGGACGGGCCCACCCCGAGCGCGAGCGCGAGGAAGGGACCCCCGAGCGGCAGCGCGGTGAGGACGTTCATGGTGGCGCGGGCCCCGGCGACCGCACCCGCGACGCGACGCTCAGCCCGCAGGCGGGCCCGGAGCAGACCCGGCGGTGGTGCGCACGGCCTCGGCCAGCGGGGCGCCGAGGTCCTCGGTGAGCGACCAGGCCTGCGCCAGCAGCCGCAGCTCTCGCGACTGCCAGGCCGTCGCGGCCTGCGCCCAGAGCGGGCCGATCGGCAGGCCCTGCGGCGCTGAGGGCCGCGAGGTGGCTGCGCCAGCAGCCGCGGTCGGCCCGGAGCGGCCTGCCGGCCGCGGTGGCGTCCGCGGCGAGCCGCCAGCGCGGCGCCGGGAGTCAGGCCGGCCTGGAGCGCCGGCAGGACCGCCTCCACCAGGGCGAGCAGGTCGACCGAGTCGTCCGCCGTCCGCCGCCGACGGCGCCACGCCGGCCACCCGCGTGGCCCCGTCCGGCGCCACCCCGGCAGTCCGGTCCCGGTTCGGTCGGCGCCAGGCGACGCGCTCGCCTCGTCCCGTGGCCACACGAGGTGCGCCGACCGCGCGCCCGGCCACACCAGCACGGCCGCCCCGGCCAGCAGCGCGACGGCCAGGGTCATCGGAGCGTCGCCGTCGTCGACCTGCAGCAGGGCGGCCAGCGCCGCCCAGGCCCGGTCGCGCCGCATCCCGCCGGTCGCGGCGCTCAGCGCGGGCACCACCGTCGGCGCTCCCCGCTCGTCGCGAGCCAGCAGACCGACCGTGTCGACGTAGCGGCGGTGCGCCGACCTGCGGACGTGGACCACGACCCGGACGGCGCTGAGCAGCTGCGCGTGCACGGCCGCAGGTCCGAGGCCGGCCAGGGCGCCGAGTGCCTCGAACCGGGCCACGGCGTCAGCGCTGGTGTTGGCGTGCAGGGTGCCGCAGCCGCCCTCGTGCCCGGTGTTGAGCGCGGTCAGCAGCTCGCGCACCTCGGCGCCGCGCACCTCCCCGACCACCAGCCGGTCCGGGCGCATCCGCAGCGACTGGCGGACCAGGGCGGTGAGGCTGACCTCGCCCCTGCCCTCGACGTTGGCCGGGCGCGCCTGCAGCCGCACGACGTGCGGATGGTCGACCGCGAGCTCGCGGACGTCCTCGACGACCACCAACCGCTCGTCCGGGTGGCACTCGCCCGAGCAGGGCGGCCGAGCAGCGTCGTCTTGCCGCTGCCGGTGCCTCCGCTGACGACGAAGGCGACCCGCCGGTGGACGAGCGCGCGCAGGACCGTGAGACCGAGGGCGTCGAAGGTGCCCCAGGAGCCGAGCTCGTCCAGCGACGGCGCGACGCGACGCGGCACCCGCAGGCTGATGTGGGGGCCGTCGGCGGCCAGCGGCGGCAGCACCGCGTGCAGCCGGACACCCCCGGGCAGGAGCCCGTCGACGTAGGGGCTCGTGTCGTCGAGGCGGCGCCCGGCGCTGCCCGCCAGCCGGACCGCGAGGCGGCGCACGGCGGCGTCGTCGCCCACCGCGCACGGCACCCGCACCAGGCCCGACCCCCGGTCGACCCAGACGCCGGTCGCGCCGTTGACCAGGACGTCGGTCACGGACGGGTCGGCGAGGTAGGGCTCGAGCGGCCCCGCCCCGAGCACCTGCGCCGCCAGCTGCGCCCGGGCCGCGGCCAGGCCCTCGTCACCGAGGCGCACCGCGTCCTCGGAGCAGCACCTCGCCCAGCCGCCCGGCCGACGGCGGGTGCCCCTGCCGGATCTGCTCCCACACCGGCCCCGTCGCGGTCACGAGGCCACCCGGTGCGCGACGAGCAGCTGGAGCAGGATCGTGTCGGCGGCGCCGGCCACCACCGACCGCGCGGAGCTGCCCGGCGGGGTGCCGTGCAGCAGGTGCGCCTCCAGCGCGGGGTCGTCCGGCACCAGCGCGACGAGCGGCAGGTCGAGCGCACCCGCGGTGACGTCGGCGAGCTGACGGTCTCGGCCGGCGCCGCGCAGGGCCAGCCACACCTCGTCGCACCGACGGCCCACCTGCGGTGCCACCGCGCTGAGCGCGGCCAGCTGGCGCACGCCGGACCCACCGAGCAGGACCACGGCGTCGACGGCCCCCGTGCACGGCTCGAACAGCGGCTCGTCGGGGCGCGGCAGGTCGACCACGACGAGCTCGACCACGGCTGCGAGAGCCGACAGCACCGCGCACACGGCCTCGCCGGTGGGTGTGACGTCGGAGCTGCGGTCGAAGGAGAGCACGGCGAGCCCGTCGCCGGCGGGCAGCCGGCGCAGCAGGTCGCGCCCGTCGACCTGCCCGCGCACCCCGGCCAGGTCGGGCCAGCGCAGGCCGCGCTCCTGCTCGAGACCGAGGGTGACGTCCAGTCCCCCACCGAGGCGCTGCCCGTCGACGCAGACGGCGGTGCGCCCCGCGGTCACCGCGCGCACGCCCAGCGCCGCGACCAGCACCGACGCACCGACCCCGCCCGAGCCGCCCGCCACCCCGACCACGCATCCGTTGTCCATGGCTCCACGGTGGGAGGCCGGGCGCGGTCGCGGGACAGGGCCGACCGCGGACCTGTGGACGGCGGGACGAGCGAGACGGCGCCTGTGGACCGCGCCGAGCGGCGGCTTGCGCCGCGCGCAGCGCGGCCTGCGCCGGGAGGCCGAGCCTGCGCCAGGAAAGGGGACGGCCCCCGTCGGGGGGACAACGGGGGCCGTCAGTGCTCCGAGCTCCGGGGGGGGAGGAGCCGGGGCACTGGCACGCTCGACCTCGAAGAGGGAGCGTGCTGATCTCATCTTCACCCCACCGGGCGCCGAAGGCAAACCGAACGCCCGTGAACACCCTCACAAGGATGGGTGGCACCCCCCACAGATGGATGGCACCCCGCGAACGAGGTGCCATCCTGACCGTGAGACGTCCGGGGTACCAGGCGTGAATTCTCTTTTGACGCAGTGGGACAAGCCCACCACGATCGGTCCACCAGTGGACTGCCCGCGCGTGGGTCCCCGGTGTGCCTCACGGTGGTCGTCGGGCTCACGCCCGTCGGCTTGCTCCATGTGTACTCGCGTCCGGAGCCAAACGGAAGTCTTGACTTTCCGGACATCCTGGGCGGACCGTCGAACTCGGCGCGTCGGAGCACCGACCCGCCTGAACGCGGCTCGCTCAGCCCAGCCGGCCGGCCCGGACCGCGTCGGCGATGCGGGTCCCCTCCAGCGCCCCGGCCACGATCGCCTCCCCGCAGTGCGTCAGCCAGAGCGCGACGCCCTGCGGCGTACCGGACGGCATAGGCGGCCAGCGCGCCCAGGTAGGCCGCGCCGCTCTCCCGGCCGTGACCGACCTCCGGTACGGCGACGCCGGTCGGATCCAGCCCGCTGGCCTGGATCACCAGCCGCTCCATCGCCCGCGCCACGACGGCGTTGCCGCGCACGAAGGGGCGCACGCACCGCGATCTCGGCGTGCACGAGCGCGGCCACGACGACCGCCGGGGCGTCCGCGGCGCCGCGAGCACCAGCCGGCACGATGCCGGCCAGGCGTGGCGCGCACCTCGTCGCCGTCCGGTGCCGGTCCGAGGTCGGCGAGCTCCCGGGCCTGCTCACCCGCCCGGCGGGGGCGGCCCACCTGCCCGGGCGGGCAGCAGGCCCGGCCGCCGCGGCCGTGTGCAGCCGCGCCAGGGCCTGCGCCGGCGCGGTCACCACCAGCGACGCGCAGGTGCTCGGTCTCCGCGGTCGCCTGCACCACGCCGCGCAGCACCTGCTCCAGCGGGTCGGGCTCCGACGGCCACGCCGCGGCGCCGCGCATCAGGTCGCGCACCAGGTCCACGGACACCTGCGCCCCGTCGAGGGCGGCGCTCGCGCGGGCCCCGCGCACCCGTGACTCCGCGGCCGCCTGGGGGATCCGCCGGCGCAGCGCCTCGTGCCAGCGCAGCGCGGTGCAGGCGTCGCGCGCGGCGGCGGTCGCCTCCGGCACGCCCGGGCAGCGCCGCCAGGGCGCTGAGGGACTCGGCGACGGAGGACACGCGGGCAGCCTAGGCTTCGGCCCGTGCGCGCAGACAGCGGCCTGCAGACGGTGGCCGTCACCGTCGTCACGACGCTGGCCGTCGTCGGCCTCCTCCTCGGCCTGGCCGTCGTCCTGCGTCGCCGCCGCGACCTCGGGTCGCCGGTCGACCGGGCGACGTACGACACCCTGCACACCACCTCGCTGGCCGCACCCCACCTGCGCGACGGCCTGACCCCCGACGGCGCCGCCCGCGCGACCCGCCACCTGCGCTGCGCTGCTGGGCACGCCGGCGATCGCGCTGTGCGACACCACCGTCCACGCTGGCCTGGGACGGCGAGGGCTGCCCACCACCGGGCGCAGGTCTGGCGGCACGCCCGCGAGGTGCTCGCCACCGGCCGCACAGTGGTGCTGGACGCCGCCGAGGTGGCCTGCGACGACCCCGACTGCCCGATCCGCTCCGGCGGTGCTGGCCCCGGTCGTCTCCGACGACCGCGTGGTCGCCGCCCTCGGCGCCTACGGGCCGGCCGCCGCGGCGGGCCTGGCCCGGGCCACCGAGGAGGTCGCCCGGTGGGTGTCCACCCAGGTCGAGCTGGCCGACCTCGGGCGGCAGCGCACCCGAACGATGGAGGCCGAGCTGCGCGCGCTGCGGGCCCAGATCAGCCCCCACTTCATCTACAACTCGCTGGCCGCGATCGCCTCGTTCGTGCGGACCGACCCCGACCGGGCCCGTGAGCTGCTGCTGGAGTTCGCGGACTTCACCCGCTACGCGTTCCGTCGCGGCGGGGCGTTCACCACCCTGGCCGAGGAGCTGGGCAACATCGAGCGCTACCTCGCCCTGGAGCAGGCACGGTTCGGCGAGCGGCTGCAGGTCACGTTGCTCGTGGCACCGGAGGTGCTCCAGGTCGCGGTCCCCTACCTGGCGATCCAGCCGCTGGTGGAGAACGCGGTCCGGCACGGGCTGGAGGGCAAGGAGGGCGTGGGGCACGTCAGCATCACCGCCTCCGACCACGGGTCCGAGGCGGAGATCGTCATCGAGGACGACGGCGTGGGCAGCGACCCCGACCTGGTCCGCGCGGCGCTCTCGGGGGTGCACGACAGCGACAGCGTGGGCCTGGGCAACGTGGACGCCCGGCTGCGCCAGGTCTACGGCGACGCCCGCGGCCTGGTCATCGAGACCGCGCCGGGCGCCGGCACCAAGGTGATCTTCCGGGTGCCCAAGTACGCGCCAGGCGTGCACCCCTCGGCCTAACCTCGTGCCATGCCCGACCCAACCCCCGCCACGGACACCGCCCCCGCGACCGCCGGGCTGCGCGCGCTGCTCGTCGACGACGAGGCGCCCGCCCTGTCCGAGCTGTCGTTCCTGCTGCGCCGGGACGACCGGATCGGCCAGATCCGCACGGCCACCAGCGGCGCCGACGCGCTGCGGGCCCTGGACGCCGCGCCGGTCGACGTCGTGTTCTGCGACATCAAGATGCCCGGCCTGGACGGCATGGACCTGGCCCGGGTGCTCGCCCGGTTCGCCCAACGCCCGCAGGTCGTGTTCGTCACGGCCTACGACGCGCACGCGGTGGACGCGTTCGAGGTCCGCGCGACCGACTACGTGATGAAGCCGGTGCGGGCCGAGCGGCTGGCCGAGGCCGTACGCCGGGTGCTCGCCGCCCGCACGGACGCCGGCGACCCGGGCCCCGCCCCGGAGGTGACCGAGGACGAGACCATCCCGGTCGAGCTCGGCGGCGTCGACGACGTTCCTCCAGCGCTCGCAGGTCCGCTACGCGCAGGCGCACGGCGACTACGCCCGGCTGCACACCAGGCGAGAACTCGCACCTCGTGCGCATCTCGCTCACCACGCTCGAGGAGCGTTGGGCCGCAGCCGGCTTCGTGCGGATCCACCGCAGCACCCTGGTCGCCCTGCCGCACATCAGCGCCGGTGCGCATGGTCCACGGGCGGTGCACCGTGCAGCTCGGCGAGACCGAGCTGCAGGTGAGCCGCCGGCACACCCGCGAGCTGCGCGACCGGCTCGTGCCGGTGACCGGCGACCGCGGCCGTGCGCAACGGCAGCGACCGCCTCCGGATGAGCGGGCACCGGGCCGCAGCCACCACCCAGGCGCGTCCGCGTCACGTCGCCCCGGCGCGACGCCACGCTGCGCGGCCCGGTCCGTCCCGCTCACGGCGGAGATCGACGAGCGGACCGGGCTCGGTGAGGTCTACATGGACGCGCTGATGCGCGCGCAGCTGCGGCTCGGCGCTGTCGGTGCTCGCTGGCCACGGCCGTCCTGCTCGGCGGGCTGCCGCTGCTGTTCCTGGTCGTCCCCGCCGCGAGCGACGTCCGGGTGTGGCCCGGTGCCGCTGCCCTGGCTGGTCCTGGGCGTGCTGGTCTACCCGGTGGTCGTGCTGGCCGCCGCGCTACTACGTCCGGCACTCCGAGCGGATCGAACGCGACTTCACCGACCTGGTCGGCGCGACGGTGAACGCGACGTACGGCGTCGTCGCCATCACCCTGGTCTGCCTGGTGACGCTCGGGATCGGTGCGTTCGGGCTGCGCCTGTCCCGCACCACCAGCGACTTCTACGTCGCCAGCCGCACCGTCTCGCCGCGCTGGAACGCCTCCGCGATCGGCGGCGAGTACCTCTCTGCCGCCTCGTTCCTCGGCATCGCCGGACTGGTCTACTCCCTCGGCGCCGACATGCTGTGGTTCCCGGTCGGCTACACCGTGGGCTACCTCGTGCTGCTCGTCCTCGTCGCCGCCCCGCTGCGCCGGTCCGGCGCCTACACGCTGCCGGACTTCGCCGAGGCCCGGCTCGAGAGCGCGCGTCGTCCGCCGGCTCTGCGCGGTCCTCGTCCTCGGCATCGGCTGGCTCTACCTCCTGCCGCAGTTCCAGGGCGCCGGGCTGGCCCTGCAGACCGTCACCGGCGCACCGCCCTGGCTCGGCGGGCTCGTCGTCGCGGTGGTGGTCCTCGCCAACGTCGTCGCGGGCGGCATGCGCTCGATCACCCTCGTCCAGGCCGTGCAGTACTGGCTCAAGCTCACCGCCATCAGCGTGCCCGGCGTTCGTCCTGCTCTGGCTGTGGACCCGCGCGGGCCAGCCGGCGCCGCACGTGCCCGGCTCGGCCCCGGGCCGCGAGTGGTCGCGCCCGCTCAGCGGGTTCGGCGGCCGCGACCACCCGGTCTACGCCACCTACAGCACCCTGCTCGCGCTCTGCTTCGGCACGATGGGGCTGCCGCACGTGCTGGTCCGCTTCTACACCAACCCCGACGGCCGCGCCGCCCGACGCACCACGGTCGTCGTCCTCGGGCTGCTCGGCGCCTTCTACCTGTTCACCCCCCTGTACGGCGTCCTCGGCCGGATCTACCTGCCGCAGCTGCCCGTCGGCGTGCGCGCCGACTCCGTCGTGCTGATGCTGCCGGCGGCGATGAGCCCCGGCCTGCTCGGCGAGCTGCTGTCGGCGCTCCTGGCCGGCGGCGCGTTCGCGGCGTTCCTGTCGACCGCGTCGGGGCTGACCATCTCCGTCGCCGGCGTGATCGACCAGGACCTGCTGCGGCGCCGGCTGGGCGCGCTCACCGGCGGGGACGCCGTGGGGGTCCAGGGGTTCCGGCTCGCCGCCGTCCTCGCGGTGGTCGTGCCCTATCTGCTGTCGCTGGTCAGCGGCGGCGTCGGCCTCGCCGACACCGTGGGGCTGGCCTTCGCCGTCGCGGCCTCGACGTTCTGCCCGCTGCTCGTGCTGGGGGTCTGGTGGCGCGGGCTGTCCACCGTCGGCGCCACGGCCGGGCTGGTGAGCGGCGGCGTCCTGGCGATGGCCGCCGTCCTGCTGACCGTGTTCGGCGGCGTGCGCGGAGGGCTGGGCCGGCGCCCTGCTGTCGCAGCCGGCCGCCTGGACGGTGCCGATCGCCTTCGCCGTCACCGTCATCGTGTCGCTGGCGACACCCTCGCGCGTGCCCCGCGGCACCGCCCGCTCCATGGTCCGCCTGCACACCCCCGAGGACCTCGCCCTGGACCGCTCGGCGCTCGCCCGCGACCGCTCGGCGCACGCGGCCCCACCGCAGGGCGACGCCAGCCCCCGCTGACCCGCCACACCGGCGCGAGGCCCTACCTCGCGCGCCCGGCGTGCGGTCCAGAGTGGGCCCCGTTCCGCGGGATCCGCCCGCGGAGCCGTGCCGGCCCGGCGGCGCGCCTCACGGCGTACAGACAGGCCTGGCCCCGTGTGTTCCTGGAGGTGCGTCCATGAGCTCCACCGAAACGGACAGGGACGGCAACGTCACCTCGACCGTACGTCGAGGTGCAGCAGTCCGCGGAGTTCGCGGACCTGCGTCGCCGCTTCCGCAGGTTCGTCTTCCCGATGACCGCTCTCTTCCTCGCGTGGTACTTCCTCTACGTCCTGCTCGCGGCGTTCGCGCCCGCGTTCATGGCGATCAAGGTGTTCGGCAACATCAACGTCGGCCTCGTCCTGGGGCTGGGCCAGTTCGTCAGCACGTTCGCCATCACGATCATCTACGTCCGCTGGGCCGACCGTGAGTTCGACCCGACCGCCGAGCGCCTGCGCGCCCAGATCGAAGGAGAGGGCGCATGAGCGCCATCGGCTCGGTGCAGGCCCTCCTGCCCACCGCCACCCAGGTCGGCAGCCCCGCCATCAACATCGCCATCTTCGCGGCGTTCGTCATCGTGACGCTCGGCATCGTCATCCGCGCCTCGCGCAACAACAGCTCGGCGACCGACTTCTACGCCGGCGGGCGCGCCTTCATCGGGGCGACAGAACGGCATCGCCATCTCCGGTGACTACCTGTCGGCGGCCAGCTTCCTCGGCATCGCCGGTGCCATCGCGATCAACGGCTACGACGGCTTCCTCTACTCGATCGGCTTCCTCGTCGCCTGGCTCGTGGCGCTGCTGCTCGTCGCCGAGCTGCTGCGCAACACCGGCCGGTTCACGATGGCCGACGTCCTGTCGTTCCGGCTGCGCCAGCGCCCGGTCCGCATGGCGGCGGCGATCTCGACGCTCGTGGTCAGCTTCTTCTACCTGCTGGCCCAGATGGCCGGCGCGGGCGGCCTGGTCGCCCTGCTGCTGGGCATCGACGCCAAGTCGGGGCAGAGCGTGGTCATCGCCGTCGTCGGCGCGATCATGATCATCTACGTGCTCGTCGGCGGCATGAAGGGCACGACCTGGGTGCAGATCGTCAAGGCCGCCCTGCTCATCGTCGGTGCCGCGGTGATGACGGTGTGGGTGCTGGCCATGTTCGGCTTCAGCCTGTCCGCGTTGATGGGCGAGGCGGTCAACAACTCCACGATCGCCGGCGAGAAGCTGCTCAGCCCCGGACTGCAGTACGGCAAGAGCACCACCACCAAGATCGACTTCATCTCGCTCGGCCTGGCCCTGGTGCTGGGCACGGCCGGCCTGCCGCACGTGCTGATGCGGTTCTACACCGTCCCCTCGAGCAAGCAGGCCCGCAAGTCGGTGGAGTGGGCGATCTGGCTGATCGGCATCTTCTACCTGTTCACGCTCGTGCTCGGCTTCGGCGCCGCGGCGCTCGTCGGCCCGGACGCGATCAAGGCCGCACCGGGCAAGGCCAACTCGGCGGCGCCGCTGCTGGCCTTCGAGCTCGGCGGCGAGATCCTGCTGGGGCTGATCTCGGCCGTGGCGTTCGCGACGATCCTCGCGGTGGTGGCCGGGCTGACGATCACGGCGAGCGCCAGCTTCGCCCACGACGTCTACGCGCAGGTGATCAAGCGGGGCAAGGTCAGCGCCGACGGCGAGGTGAAGGTCGCGCGGATCACCGCCCTGGTCATCGGTTCCGTCGCGATCATCGGCGGCATCTTCGCCAACGGCCAGAACATCGCCTTCCTCGTCGCCCTGGCCTTCGCGATCGCCGCGAGCGCCAACCTGCCGACGATCCTGTACTCGCTGTTCTGGCGCCGCTTCAACACCCGCGGCGCGCTGTGGAGCATCTACGGCGGGCTGATCTCGTCGATCACGCTGATCGTCTTCAGCCCGGTCGTCTCGGGCAAGCCGGCCGACCCGGTCACCGGCCTGAGCCCGTCGATGATCACCGACACCACGGTGGACTTCCACTGGTTCCCGCTGGACAACCCGGGCATCGTCTCGATCCCGCTCGGCTTCTTCCTGGGCTGGCTCGGCACCGTGACGAGCAAGGAACGCTCCAGCGACGCCAAGTACGCCGAGATGGAGGTCCGCTCGCTGACCGGCGCCGGGGCCGAGAAGGCCGTCGTGCACTGACCCCCGCACGCGTACGCCGGCCGGTCACCCTCCGCGGGTGGCCGGCCGGCCCGCTGTCCGGTCAGCGGCCGGCCCGCTCCAGCAGCCCCTTGACGTACTGCGCCTGGCCGAGGTGAGCCATGTCGTCACCGATGACGCTGACCAGCCGCGCGCCGAGGGTGACCGGCGGGTCCCACCGCTCGTCCACGACGCGGTCGAGGTCGGCGTCGCCCAGCCCGGCGACGTAGCGACGGGTCCGCTCGGCGACCGCGTCGTAGTAGCCGACCAGCAGGTCCGCCGGGGCGCGCACCGCGGCGACGTCCTCGGCGCGGTGGCCGTACCCCGTGTCGGCGGGGTCCAGCGACAGCCCGAACCGGTCGACCCAGCCGTCCGCCGTCCAGACCTCCGGCTCCTGCGCAACCTCCGCGACGTGGTTGTCCTGCACGCGGGTCAGGTGCCAGACCAGCCAGGCGATCGTGTTGGCGCCGGGGTCGGCGCGGAAGGTCAGCTGCTCGTCGCCGAGTCCGGAGACGGTCTCGGCGACCTCGTCGAGGATGCGGCCGAAGGCGTCGAGGAGCAGGTCGGTCGACTTCATGGCGGGCTCCCGGTCGGTGGGGGGTGTGGTCGTTCCGGCCCCACCCGCTCCCGCGGAGGGGACACTCGAGGCACCCTACGACTCAGGCCGGGTGACGGCCTCCCCCAGCCGCCGCGGGCGGGCACCTGGCAGCGCCGGTGCCCGTTGTCTGGGGGACGCACAGGTGGGCGAGACTGGACGCCCCGACCAGCGAGCCGACCGAGAGGACCCGCACCATGGCCGACTTCGTCGCCGCGATCGACCAGGGCACGACGAGCACCCGGTGCATGATCTTCAACCGGGCCGGCGAGGAGGTCGGCAAGCACCAGCTCGAGCACCAGCAGATCATGCCGCGCGCCGGCTGGGTGGAGCACAACCCGGTCGAGATCTGGGAGCGCACCAGCGCCGTCCTGCAGACCGTGCTGAACTCCACCGGCCTGGGCGCCGGCGACCTCGCGGCGCTCGGCATCACCAACCAGCGCGAGACCACCGTGGTGTGGAACCGCCGGACCGGCCGGCCCTACTACAACGCGATCGTCTGGCAGGACACCCGCACCGACCGCCTGGCCACCGCGCTCGACCGGGACGGCCGCGGCGACGTCATCCGGCACCGGGCCGGGCTGCCGCCGGCGACCTACTTCTCGGCCGGCAAGATCCAGTGGATCCTCGAGAACGTCGAGGGCGTCCGCGCGGCGGCCGAGCGGGGCGACGCGCTGTTCGGCACCACCGACTCGTGGCTGCTGTGGCACCTCACCGGCGGCGTGCGCGGCGGCGTCCACGTCACCGACGTCACCAACGCCAGCCGCACCATGCTGATGGACCTCGAGACCCTCGACTGGGACGACGAGCTGCTCTCGTTCTTCGGGATCCCGCGGCAGATGCTGCCGCAGATCCGCCCCTCCTCCGTCTCCGACCCGTACGGCGTCACCCTCGCGGACGGTCCGGCCGGTGGCGCGGTGCCCCTGACCGGCGTGCTCGGCGACCAGCAGGCCGCGATGGTCGGGCAGGTGTGCCTGTCCGCCGGGCGAGGCCAAGAACACCTACGGCACCGGCAACTTCCTGCTGCTGAACACCGGCGAGGAGCTGGTCCGCTCCAGCAACGGCCTGCTGACCACGGTCTGCTACCAGTTCGACCAGGCGCCGCCGGTCTACGCGCTGGAGGGCTCGATCGCGGTGACCGGCTCGGCCGTGCAGTGGCTGCGCGACCAGCTGGGCATCATCAGCGGGGCGGCCGAGAGCGAGAGCCTGGCCCGCCAGGTCCCCGACAACGGCGGCGTCTACTTCGTCCCGGCGTTCTCCGGCCTGTTCGCGCCGTACTGGCGCTCGGACGCCCGCGGCGCGATCGTCGGGCTGTCCCGGTTCAACACCAACGCGCACGTGGCCCGGGCCACGCTCGAGGCGATCTGCTACCAGAGCCGTGACGTCGCCGAGGCGATGGAGAAGGACTCCGGCGTCCACCTCGAGGTGCTCAAGGTCGACGGCGGCGTCACCGCCAACGACCTGTGCATGCAGATCCAGGCCGACACCCTCGGCGTCGACGTCGGTCCGCCCGGTGGTCGCCGAGACGACCGCGCTCGGCGCGGCCTACGCGGCCGGCCTGGGCGTCGGCTTCTGGAAGGACCCCGAGGACCTGCGCCAGAACTGGCAGGAGGACCGGCGCTGGTCCCCGTCCATCAGCCAGGACCAGCGCGACGAGGGCTACGCGGGGTGGACCAAGGCGGTCCAGCGCACCCTGGACTGGGTGGACGTCTCGTGAGCGCCCGCCGGGCACGCCGTACCGTCGTGAGCGCAGCCCCACCGGGCCGCACCACCGCCCGACCATGCCCCCAGTACCCGCAGCACCCCCTGGAACACCTGGAGCACCGGCCATGACCCGCTCGGCACCCCCACTCAGTCCCGCCGGGCGCGCGCACGCGCTGGCCGCCATGGCCGAGCAGGAGCTCGACGTGCTGGTCATCGGCGGCGGTGTCACCGGCGCCGGCTGCGCCCTGGACGCCGTGACCCGCGGGCTGACCGTCGGCCTGGTCGAGGCCCGCGACTTCGCCGCCGGCACGTCCAGCCGGTCGACCAAGCTGTTCCACGGCGGCCTGCGCTACCTCGAGCAGCTGAACTTCCCGCTGGTGCTCGAGGCGCTCAAGGAGCGCTCCCTGGTCCTCAACACGCTGTGCCCCCACCTGGCCCGGCCGGTCCCGTTCATCTACCCGCTCGAGCGGCCGGTCCTCGACCGCGCCTACGTCGGCCTGGGCATCGGCGTGTACGACGTGATGGGCGCCGGCCGCGGGGTCCCCGGCCACCTCAAGCACCTGGGCCGCAAGAAGGCGCTGGAGTCCTTCCCCTCGGGCCGGCGCAGCGCGATCAAGGGCGCGATCCGGTTCTACGAGGGCCAGGTCGACGACGCCCGGCACACGATGATGATCGCCCGCACCGCCGCGCAGTACGGCGCGCTGTGCGCCAACAGCGCCCGCGTGGTCGGCTTCCTGCGCGAGGACGACCGGGTCGTCGGCGCGCGGGTCAGGGACCTCGAGTCCGGGCACGAGTTCGACGTCCGCGCCAAGGAGGTCATCAACGCCGCCGGGGTGTGGACCGACGAGATCCAGAAGATGGTCGGCGGCCGCGGGCAGTTCCAGGTCCGGGCGTCCAAGGGCGTGCACCTGGTCGTGCCGCGCAACCGGATCAACTCCGCGACCGGCATCATCACCCGCACCGAGAAGAGCCTGCTGTTCATCATCCCGTGGGGCAGCCACTGGATCATCGGCACGACCGACACCGACTGGACGCTGGACCTCGCCCACCCGGCCGCCAGCCAGACCGACATCGACTACCTGCTCGACCACGCCAACTCGCTGCTGCAGGACCCGCTCACCCGCGAGGACGTCGTCGGCGTCTACGCCGGCCTGCGACCGCTGCTGTCCGGCGAGTCCGACTCGACCAGCCAGCTCTCCCGCGAGCACGCCGTGGCCAGCCCGGTCCGGGGGCTGACCGTCATCGCCGGCGGCAAGTACACGACCTACCGGGTCATGGCCAAGGACGCCGTCGACGCCGCGGTGCACGGCATGCAGCGCAAGGTGCCGCGGCTCGTGCACCGAGCGCACGCCGCTGCTCGGGGCCGACGGCTACCTCGGCGCGTGGAACTCCCGCGAGCTGACCGCCGCCCGGACGGGGCTGCGGCGTGCGACAGGTCGAGCACCTGCTCGGCCGCTACGGCACGCTGATGTCCGAGCTGCTCGACCTGATCGCCGAGCGGCCCGAGCTGGGCGAGCCGCTCGCCGGCGCGCCCGGAGTACCTCAAGGTCGAGGCCTGCTACGCCGCCTCGCACGAGGGCGCGCTGCACCTGGAGGACGTCCTCACCCGGCGCACCCGCATCTCGATCGAGGTCGACGACCGCGGCCACGCCGCGGCCCAGGAGGTGGCCGAGCTGGTCGCCCCCGTCCTCGGCTGGGACGCGCACGACGTGGCCCGCGAGGTCGAGCACTACCGCGCGCGGGTCGCAGGCCGAGCGCGAGTCCCAGCACCAGCCGGACGACCTCACCGCCGACGCGGCCCGGCTCGGCGCACCGGACGTGCGGGTGGGCGCCAGCGACCGGGTCTGACCCGACCGTCCGCAGCGGCCGACCGCCCGCCGTCGCCGTGACGCCGCCGGCACGCGACCGCCCGCCGGTCGCGGCGCACCGTGGCTCGCCTTGAAGCCGGGCCGATTAGCGGGTTGAGTGAGGCACGTACGTGTTGCTGGCCGATCTGGAGGACGCTGTGGCGAACGAGACCCTGTCGAACCTGTCCCACGAGGACCGCAAGTTCCCGCCCAGCGAGGAGTTCGCGGCGCAGGCCAACGGCCGGGCCGACCTGTACGCCGCCGCCGACGCCGACCACGAGGGCTTCTGGGCCGAGCAGGCCCGCCGCTACCTCACCTGGTCCACCGACTTCACCCGCACCCTCGACTGGGACGACGCGCCGTTCGCCAAGTGGTTCGTCGGGGGCGAGCTCAACGCGTCGTACAACTGCGTCGACCGGCACGTCGAGGCCGGCCGCGGCGACAAGGTGGCGATCCACTTCGTCGGCGAGCCCGGTGACACCCGGACCCTCACCTACGCCGAGCTGCAGCGGGAGGTCAGCCGGGCCGCCAACGCCCTGGAGGCCCTGGGCGTGCGCAAGGGCGACCGGGTGGCGATCTACCTGCCGATGATCCCCGAGGCGGTCGTCGCGATGCTGGCCTGCGCCCGGCTCGGCGCCCCGCACTCGGTGGTGTTCGGCGGCTTCTCCGCCGACGCGCTGCGCTCCCGCATCCTCGACGCCGAGGCCAAGGTCGTCATCACCGCCGACGGGGGCTACCGCCGGGGGGCCGCCTCGGCGCTGAAGCCGGCGGTCGACTCCGCCGTCTCCGGCGACAGCCCGGTCGAGAAGGTCCTCGTGGTCCGGCGTACCGGCACCGACGTGGCCTGGAACGACGACGTGGACGTGTGGTGGCACGAGGCGCTCGAGGCCGCGTCCGACGTGCACGAGCCGCAGCCGTTCGACGCCGAGCACCCGCTGTTCATCCTCTACACCTCCGGCACGACCGGTAAGCCCAAGGGGATCTTCCACACCACCGGCGGCTACCTCACCCAGGTGGCCTACACGAACTCCGTCGTGCACGACGTGCACCCCGACACCGACGTGTTCTGGTGCACCGCCGACATCGGCTGGGTCACCGGGCACTCCTACATCGTCTACGGCCCGCTGGCCAACGGCGCGACCCAGGTGATGTACGAGGGGACCCCGGACAGCCCGCACCAGGGCCGCTGGTGGGAGATCATCCAGGAGTACGGCGTCACGGTCTTCTACACCGCGCCCACCGCCATCCGCACCTGCATGAAGTGGGGCGAGGAGATCCCGGCGAAGTACGACCTGTCCTCGCTGCGGCTGCTCGGCTCGGTCGGTGAGCCGATCAACCCCGAGGCGTGGATGTGGTACCGCCGGGTCATCGGCCGCGACCGGGCCCCGATCGTCGACACGTGGTGGCAGACCGAGACCGGCGCCATCATGATCAGCCCGCTGCCCGGTGTCACCGCGACCAAGCCCGGCTCCGCCCAGGTCGCCGTCCCCGGCATCGCCGTCGACGTGATCGACGACTCCGGCGCCTCGGTGCCGGACGGCGGTGGCGGCTACCTCGTGCTCACCAAGCCGTGGCCGGCGATGCTGCGCGGCATCTGGGGCGACCCGGAGCGGTTCAAGGAGACGTACTGGTCGCGCTTCCCCGGCGTGTACTTCGCCGGTGACGGCGCCAAGAAGGACGAGGACGGCAACCTCTGGCTGCTCGGTCGCGTCGACGACGTCATGAACGTCTCCGGGCACCGCCTCTCGACCACCGAGATCGAGTCGGCCCTGGTCTCCCACCCCCGGGTCGCCGAGGCCGCGGTCGTGGGCGCCACCGACGAGACCACCGGCCAGGCGGTCTGCGCGTTCGTCATCATGCGCGGCAGCCGCCGAGGGCGAGAGCGCCGAGGACCTCGTCAAGGAGCTGCGCAACCACGTGGCCAAGGAGATCGGGCCGATCGCCAAGCCCCGGCAGATCATGATCGTCGACGAGCTGCCCAAGACGCGCTCGGGCAAGATCATGCGCCGGCTGCTGCGCGACGTGGCCGAGAACCGCGAGGTCGGCGACGTCACGACCCTCGCCGACTCCACCGTGATGGACCTGATCAAGACGGGCCTGTCCTCGGGCGCGGCCGGCGAGTGACCCGCGCGACGGCCCCCGCTCCCCCTGGGGCGGGGGCCGTCGCCGTCCCGGGACGCCGGGGTCAGGCCGGCAGCGGCAGCTGCGGGCGGGCGACGTCACCGGTCGGCCGGGTGCCGGCCGGCCCGCCCATCGCCGGCCACTGCCCGCGGGCCAGCAGCACCTCACGCAGCAGGTCGGGCCGGTCGGTGATGACCGCGTCGACGCCGGCGTCGTACAGCCGGTGCATCAGGGCGGGGTCGTCGACGGTCCAGACGACGACCCGCACCCCCAGGTCGTGCGCCATGTGGACCACCCGGTCGGCGAAGACCGGCACCCGCCCCAGCCGCACGGGCACGTGCGCGAACGGCGCGCTGGCGAGGCCGGGCCGCGGCCGCACGCCGGTCCGGGCGCAGGCCAGCAGCCCGGTCAGCGCGCGCCAGCCCAGCGAGGTGGCCACCCCGGGCACCTCCGCGCGGATCTGCTCGAGCCAGCCGTCCCACGCGCCGGCCACACACACCCGCTCGGCCACGCCCGGGCGGCGCAGCGTGCGCACCATCGGGGCGATCGCCGCGCGGTCCTTCACGTCGACCGTGACGTACGCCGACGGGAAGGCGTCGAGCACCTCGTCCAGGGTCGGGATCGGCTCGGTGCCGTGGACGCGCAGTGCCCGCACGGACCGCAGCGTCTGCCGGTCCACCGGCCCGGAGCGGCCCGTCACCCGGTCGAGCGTGGCGTCGTGGAAGCAGACCAGCTCGCCGTCGGCGGTCGACCCGCACGTCGGTCTCGAGGTAGCGCACCCCCAGCGCGGTGGAGCGGGCGAACGCCTGCATCGAGTTCTCCACCCCGAGCCCCGCACCTCCCCGGTGCGCGATCGCGATCGGACCTGGCCCCTCGCCGTACGCCATGGCACGAGGGTGGCGCACCGCACGGCCCCCGCGGGGCCCGGAAGGGGGCTCCTGCAGGGGTGTTCACGCAGCCTTCACCGCCCGGCCGTACGGCGCCCGCGTCCCGGCCGTCGCGCGCCCGCGTCCCGGCCGCGCGGCCGGCCGGCCACCGGGCGGGGTCCGATAAACTGCCCGTGGTGTGCCGGGAAGTCTGGTCGGCGAGCAGCTCGGTCGAGCCGCTTTCTCGCCCCACAGCAGGGAGTCCGCATGAGCACCCTCCGCCCGCCCACCCCACGGATCTTCCGCCGCTCGACCTGGCGCGAGGCGCAGCGCGTCACGAACGCCCTGCGGACGGAGACCGTCGGCGGTGCGCTGCTGCTGGCGGCCGCGGTCACGGCGATCGTCTGGGCCAACACGCCCTGGGCGGACGTCTACACGGCGCTGCGGGACCTGACCGTCGGCCCGGCCGCGCTGCACCTGGACCTCACCCTCGAGCAGTGGGCCTCCGACGGCCTGCTCGCGGTCTTCTTCTTCGTGGCCGGGCTCGAGCTCAAGCACGAGCTGGTGGTCGGCGACCTGCGCGACCCGGCCAAGGCGGCGCTGCCGGTGGCCGCCGCGGCCTGCGGGGTGGCCGTGCCGGCCCTGGTGTTCCTCACCGTCGCCGGCCGTCTGGGCGGCGGGTCGGGCGACGTGCTGGCCGGGTGGGCCATCCCCACCGCGACCGACATCGCGTTCGCGCTGGCGGTGCTCGCCGTCCTCGGCACGCACCTGCCGTCGGCGCTGCGGTCCTTCCTGCTGACCCTGGCCGTCGTCGACGACCTGATCGCCATCACGATCATCGCGCTCTTCTACACCGACCACCTCGACGTCCGGTCGCTGCTGCTCGCCCTGGTGCCGATCGCCGTGTTCGGCGTCCTCGTGCAGCGCCGGGTCTCCTCCTGGTGGCTGCTGCTCCCGGTCGCCGCGGTCGCCTGGGCCCTCGTGCACGCCTCCGGCATCCACGCCACCGTGGCCGGCGTCGTGCTCGGCATGCTCGTGCCCGTCCGCAACGGCGCCGCGTGACCCCGGCGAGCGGTCCCTGGCGGCCCGGATCGAGCACCGGCTGCGGCCGTTCTCGGCCGGCGTCGCCGTGCCCGTGTTCGCCTTCATGGCCGCCGGCGTGACCGTCGTCGGCGGTGGCCTGGGTGCGGCGTTCGCCGACCCGGCCGCGCTCGGGGTGGTGCTCGCGCTCGTGGTCGGCAAGGCGGTCGGGGTGATGGGCGGCACCTGGGGGTTCGCCCGGTTCACCCGCGCCGAGCTCGACGACGACCTCGCCTGGACCGACGTGCTGGGCCTCTCGCTCCTGGCCGGCATCGGGTTCACCGTGTCGCTGCTGATCGGCGGGCTCGCCTACGGGCCGGGCGCCGCGCGCGACGAGCACGTCAAGGTGGCCATCCTCGTCGGGTCGGTCACCGCGGCGGCGCTGGCCGCCGTCGTCCTGCGGCTGCGCAACCGCGTCTACCGCCAGATCGCGCTCGAGGAGGAGCGCGACGACGACGGCGACGGGGTCCCGGACTGCTTCGAGCACGAACCGGTGGAGGCCGGCTCCGGGCCGCCGACCGGGCGCGCGGGGCAGGAGTCGCGCGAGTGACGCCGCGTGAGTCGGTAGGGTCGGGGGTACCTGCGACCTGACCAGCAGGCAGATCAGGCAGATCAGGAGATCGCAGAGGTGAGGGCCCCGATGACGACCACCCCGAACACCACGCCCGAGCGCACGCTCGGCCAGCTCGTCGCCGACGCGACCAACGACATGTCCAGCATCGCGCGCAGCGAGATCGCCCTCGCCAAGGCCGAGATCACCGCCGACGCCAAGCAGGCCGGCAAGGGCGCCGGGATGTTCGCCGGCGCGGGCGTCATGGGCTTCCTCGGTGTCGTCCTGCTGCTGTTCGCGGTGGTCTACGGCCTGGTGGCCGCCGGGCTGCCGGTGTGGCTGTCCTTCCTCATCGTCGCGGTCGTCCTGTTCGTCGTCGCCGGCATCCTCGCCCTCGTCGGCAAGAAGGCCGTCAGCAAGGTCCAGGGCAAGCCGGAGCGCGCCATCGTCACGACGCAGGAGACGATCGCGGCGATCAAGCCCAGCCACTGACGCCCCCACCCCGACCCGGAAGCGGCACCACCCTGATGAGTACCGACGCCTCGTCCGTGCTCGTCGACGGTCCCTGGCAGCACCGGTTCGTGCCGGCCAACGGCGCCCGCTTCCACGTGGCCGAGCAGGGCGAGGGTCCGCTCGTGGTCCTGCTGCACGGCTTCCCGCAGTTCTGGTGGGCGTGGCGCGGTCAGATGACCGGCGCTGGCCGCCGCCGGCTACCACGTCGCCGCGATGGACCTGCGCGGCTACGGCGCCTCGGACAAGCCGCCGCGCGGCTACGACACGTTCACCCTGGCCGCCGACGTCGCCAGCGTCATCCGCTCGCTGGGCGAGAAGGACGCGACGGTCGTCGGGCACGGCTGGGGCGGGTGGATCGCCTGGTCGATGCCCACCATGCAGCCCGCGGTGACCCGCGCGGTGGGCGCCCTGTCGATGCCGCACCCGCTGGTCCTGCGCCGGGCCTCGGTGACCAACCCGGCCCAGATCCGCGCCAACGCCTACCTCGCCGGCCTGCAACGGCCGTTCGTGCCCGAACGGCAGATGACCAGGGGGTCGGGCTACGTCGACGCGCTGCTGCACGCCTGGGCCGCGCCCGGGGGCCGCTGGCCGTCCCCCGAGGTCGCCGAGCGCTACGCCGACGCGATGGCGCTGCCCTTCGTGGCCCACTCCGCGGCGGAGTACTACCGGTGGGTCGTCCGCAGCCAGCTGCGGCTCGACGGCCGGCGCTTCGCCCGGCGCCTGCGGCGGCGATGTGCGCGTGCCGGTCCTCTACCTCCAGGGCGACCGCGACGGCGCGGTCGCCCCGTCCAGCACCCGCGGCTCGGCGGCCTACGTCACCGGGCCGCTACGAGGAGCACGTCATCGCCGGCGCCGGGCACTTCCTGCCCGAGGAGGCCCCGGAGGCGGTCAACGCCCACCTCATCCGCTGGCTCGACCGCCTCGGCTGAGCCCGACCGCCGTCGCGGCGGTCTCAGCCCGCGGCGCACCCGCCGGTGCCGACCGGTGCGGTCGCCGCCCGGGCCTGCGTCGAGGACCGGGGCGGCCTCGCTCCAGGGTCAGCGCGTAGCCCGTGCTGACGTCGTCCAGCGACTTGGCGAAGACGATGCCGACGACCCGGCCGTCCCGGGAGAGCAGCGGGCCGCCGGAGTTGCCCGGCTCGACCCGCGCGTAGAGGGAGTAGACCTCGCGCACGGTGCCGGGCGCGCCGTAGATGTCGGAGCCCCGGGCGCTGAGGACCGTGCGCACGCGCGCCGGGTCCAGCCGGTAGGGGCCGTCCAGCGGGAACCCGGCCACCACCGCACCGTCACCGCGGCCGAGCTGGTCGCCCTCGCGCAGCGCCGGCGCGCGCAGGCCGCGCACGTCCAGCACCGCGAGGTCACGCCGCGGGTCGAAGACCACCACCCGGGAGTCGTACGACCGCCCGATGCCCTGCGACCCGCACGCGCGGCGAGCGCCATGCCGGCGACGACGTGCGCGTTGGTGACCACCCGGCCCGGCGAGACGACCCAGCCGCTGCCCTCCTGGCCGCGGTTGCAGGCCGCCGCCACCCCGGTGATCTTGACGACCGACGCCGCCGGCCGCGGCCACGCCCGCGCGAGGCGGTGACCGCGGCGTTGGGACTGGCCACCGAGGGGATCGGCTCGACCTGGACGCCCGTCGAAGACGCGGGGGAAGCCCTCGCGGTCGAGCAGGGCACGGAACCCGGCGAAGAGCTGGGTGGTCTGCGCGGGCACCGCCTGGTCGATCGTCTGCAGGATGCGCGAGCTGCCGATGGCCCGGGCCAGCGGCGCGGGAGCCCCGCCGCGCACGGCCCCGGCGACGAACCACACCAGGATCGAGACCGCGACCAGCGAGGCGACCCCGCCCAGGAACGCGTCGACGACCCGGGCCGGCTTGAGCCGGACCTGCCGGCGCAGCCGGGTCCCGACCGACACGGCGAGCCCCTGCCCGATCGAGGCCAGCACGAAGACCCCGAAGACCAGCAGGACGGTGTGCCACAGGACGTTGTCGCCGACGCCGTTCCACCGCTGCAGCAGCTGCGGCAGCAGCCACATGCCCAGCGCCCCACCGGACAGGAAGCCGACGAGCGACATCGTGCTGACCAGCAGCCCCTGCCGGTAGCCGGTCACGGCGTAGCTGAGCAGCAGCACCGCGAGCAGGACGTCGAGGATCACGGCCGCTCCCCGTCGCCACGGGGTCGCGCCGACGTCCGGGCGGCCAGCGAGACCATCCGCTCGGGCAGCGGCCGCCGGTCGCCGGTGTCCCACTCCCGGTCCAGGCCGGCCAGCTCGAGCACCTTGGCCAGCAGCCCGGCGGTGAAGCCCCACACCAGCAGGCCGTCGACGTCGAAGGCCGGGCCGACGTAGCCGCTCGGGTGGGTGACGGTGAACCGGCGGGCCGGGTCGGTCAGCTCGGACAGCGGCGCCCGCACCACCCGCGCCACCTCGGCCGGGTCCACCACCTGGATCGGCGAGGGCCGGGCCCACCAGGCCAGCACCGGCGTGACGACGAAGTCGCTCGGCGGCAGGTAGAGCGCCGGCAGCTCGGCGACGATCTCGACGCCGTCGGGGTCGAGGCCCACCTCCTCGCGGGCCTCCCGCATCGCCGCGGCGACCGGGCCCGGGTCGCCGGGGTCCTGGGCCCCGCCGGGAAAGGCGACCTGCCCGGCGTGCGAGCGCAGGTGCGGCGACCGCTCGGTGAGGACGACGTCCTCACCCCCGTCCTCGGAGGGCCCGAAGAGCATCAGCACGGCCGAGGGCCGGCCGCCCTCCTGCGGTGGCTGGAAGCGGCTGAAGTACGACGGCGGGATCCGCCCGAGCCCGTCGAGCAGCTGCCGCATCCACGCCGGCTCGGGCGCGTCCTGCGGGATGCGCCCCCCGGCCCGGCCGTCGACGGTCATGCGCCGTCCGGGGCGAGCTCGTACTTCAGCAGCTTGGCGGCCTTGACGGGGTCGATCTCCCCCTCGCCGTAGGACGGGCACCAGCGCGCCACCGGGCAGGCGCCGCAGGCCGGCTTGCGGGCATGGCAGGTGCGCCGGCCGTGGAAGATCAGGACGTGGGACAGCATCGTCCAGTCCTTGCGCGGGATCAGCGCGCCGACCGCCGACTCGACCTTGACCGGGTCCTCCTCGGAGGTCCAGCCGAACCGCCGCACCAGCCGCCCGAAGTGGGTGTCGACGGTGATGCCGGGGATGTCGAAGGCGTTGCCCAGCACGACGTTCGCGGTCTTGCGGCCGACCCCCGGCAGGGTGACCAGGTCGGTCAGCCGCGGCGGCACCTCGCCGCCGAACCGCTCGACGAGCGCCGTGCCGAGCTTGATCAGCGCGTCGGTCTTGGCCCGGTAGAAGCCGGTCGACTGGATCATGGTCTCGAGCTCGGACCGGTCGGCCGCGGCGTAGTCGGCCGCCGTCGCGGTAGCGGGCGAAGAGGGCCGGCGTCACCAGGTTGACCCGCACGTCGGTGGTCTGCGCCGACAGGACGGTGGCGACCAGCAGCTGCAGCGGGTCCTGGAAGTCCAGCTCGCAGTGGGCGTAGGGGTACCGCTCGTGCAGCACGCGGTACATCTTGCGAGCGCGGCGCGTCAGCGCGACGGGCGTCTCGTCGGTCTTGGCACGCGCGATCTGGGACACAGCGACAGACGTAGAGGGCGGATCTGCCAGCCACCGCCCCAGCACGGCGCCGTGGCAGACTGTCCGCCGTGGACCTAGACGTCGTGAGAAGAGCGCCCCTGTTCGCAGCCCTGGACGACGAGGCTGCGGCCGCCTTGATCGACACCATGTCCCCCTCGCACCTCGAGCGCGGCGACGTCCTGTTCCACGAGGGCGACCAGGGTGACCGGCTGTACGTCATCGGCGAGGGCAAGATCAAGCTCGGCCGCACCAGCGTCGACGGCCGCGAGAACCTGCTCGCCATCCTCGGCCCGGGCGAGATGTTCGGCGAGCTCAGCCTGTTCGACCCGGGGCCGCGCACCGCGACCGCCACCGCCGTGGCCGAGACCCAGCTGATCGGGCTCGGCCACGAGTCGCTGCACTCGTTCCTGTCCGGCCGCCCGGCCGTCGCCTCCACCCTGCTGGCGGCCCTGGCGCGGCGGCTGCGTCGCACCAACGAGACCCTGGCCGACCTGGTCTTCACCGACGTCCCCGGTCGCGTGGCCAAGGCCCTGCTCGACCTGTCCAACCGGTTCGGGCGCCCCGCCGAGGACGGCATCCTGGTCGCGCACGACCTCACCCAGGAGGAGCTGGCCCAGCTGGTCGGCGCCTCGCGCGAGACGGTCAACAAGGCGCTGGCCGACTTCGCCGGCCGCGGCTGGATCAAGCTCGAGGCGCGCGCCGTGGTCATGCTCGACGTCGAGCGGCTCAAGCGCCGGGCCCGCTGACCTCGTCTCCCCGGAGGTCGGGGCCACGGCGTCAGGGGTGTGAGCGCAGGTAGTCCAGCTGCGCCAGCACGCTGAGCCGGGCCGCCGGCCACACCTCGCGCGGCACGTCCGCGTAGACCCGCTCGACCACCGCGTCGGCGTCGCCGCCGACCTCGGCCGCCGCCACCCGCACCTGCTCGAGCCGCTCGCCGCGGTGCTGCAGGTAGTACCGCAGCACCCCGGCCGCGTCCGGCAGGGTCGGGCCGTGCCCCGGCAGGATGCTCGTGACCGCACCCGCCCCGGCCATCCGCTCCAGCCGCTCCAGCGAGGCGAGGTACGCCGCGAGCTCCCCGTCGGGCCAGGCCACCACGGTCGTGCCCCGTCCGAGCACCGTGTCACCGGTCAGCAGCGAGCCGTCCGCGGGGACGACGAAGGAGAGGGAGTCGCCGGTGTGGCCGGGCGTCGCCACGACGGCCAGCTCGAGACCGCCCACCAGCACCCGGTCGCCGTCCCCGAGGTCGTCGTGCGCCGCGGCCGAGAGCGCGCACCGGGGCGCCGGTCAGCTCGGCGAACCGGGACGCGGACTCGGCGTGGTCGCGTGGCCGTGGGTGAGCAGCGTGGTGGCCACCCGCAGCCCGCGGGCGGCGACGAGCGTCGAGCACGGCGGCCAGGTGCGCGCTCGTGCAGCGGCCCGGGGTCGACCACGACGCACTCCTGCGACCCCGGCTCGGCCAGCACCCACGTGTTGGTGCCGTCGAGGGTCATCGGGCCCGGGTTGGGCGCCAGCACGCAGGTGGCCCGCTCGCTGACGACCCCGCCGGCCCAGCCGCCGGTCACCGCGGCAGCTCGCAGCGGATGACGACCTCGTCGCCGACCCGGGTCGGCACGGGCGTGACCGGGCGGACGGTGACCTGCTCGGCGACGAACGCGGCAGCCGAGGCGGCCCGCGCCACCTCCTCGACGCAGACCACGGTCGGGGGCAGCAGCATCGCCCGGCCGGCCGCCAGGTCCTGCAGCAGGGCCGCCGGGTCGGCCCAGTCGGCGTGGTCGGCCTCGGTGGTCAGGTCGTCGGCCACCTGGCCGGCCGGCATCAGCGCGGCGAAGAACCGGGTGTCGTAGCGGCGGGGCTCGAACTCGGGGGTGACCCAGTGCGCCCGCGCGCTGAGCAGGTCGGACCGCAGCACCAGGCCCCGACGGATCAGCACCTGGGCCAGCGAGGTCTCCCGGGAGAGCAGGGCGGACCGCTCCTGCTGCCACTGCGGGCCGCTGACGTCCGCGACGACCGAGTCGGCGTCCGGCCCGGCCAGCAGCACCCCGCACTCCTCGAACACCTCGCGCACCGCGGCGATGACCAGCTCGCGGGCCGAGTCCTCGTCACAGCCCAGCCAGGCCGCCCAGCGGGCCGGCGGCGGGCCGGTCCACGGCAGGTGCGGGTCGGCGTCGCGGAGGTCGACGCCGCCGCCGGGGAAGACCATCATCCGCGGCGCGAACTCCATCGAGGCGACCCGGCGCAGCATGAACACCTCGACCGGGCCGCCCGTCGCCGTCGACCCGGTCGCGGACGAGCATGACCGTGGCGGCCGACCGGGGCGCCACGGGCTCGGGCCCGGTCGCCGTCGAGCCAGGCGCGGGCCCTGCTCGGCCAGCCCGCCGACCGGGAAGTCACGGGTCCGGCGGTGCCGGCGTCGATCGGTCAGTCCTCGACCGTGACGACGATCTCGACCTCGACCGGCGCGTCCAGCGGCAGCGACCGCCACGCCGACGGCGGAGCGGGCGTGCACGCCGGCGTCGCCGAACGCCTTGCCCAGCAGCTCGGAGGCGCCGTTGACGACGCCCGGCTGGCCGGTGAAGGACGGGTCGCTGGCCACGAAGCCGACGACCTTGACGACCCGCGTGACCTTGTCGAGGTCGCCCACGACCGACTTCACGGCCGCGATCGCGTTGAGGGCGCAGATCTGCGCGAGCGCCTTGGCGTCGTCGGCGGACACGAGCCCGTCGCCGGCGCCGACCTTGCCGGTCGCCGCCAGCGCGCCGGCGACGAACGGCAGCTGGCCGGAGGTGTAGACGTGGTTGCCGTCGCGCACCGCCGGGACGTAGACCGCCACCGGGGCAGCGACGTCGGGCACGCTCAGCCCGAGCTCGGCCAGCCGGTGCCTCGACCGCGCTCATGCCTTCGGCCGCTTCAGGTAGGCCACCAGGCCGTTGCCGTCCGGGCCCGGGCAGGACCTGCACCAGCTCCCAGCCGTCCTCACCCCACTGGTCGAGGATCTGCTTGGTGGCGTGCACGATCAGCGGCACGGTTGCGTACTCCCAGGTAGCCATGCGTGCACTCTAGCGAGGCCTGCGAGGATGCAGCCATGGCCACTCCCCGCTGACCCCCGGGCGGTGCTCGAGCGCGCCGCGCCGCCCGCCGCCCGGACCGTGGCCTACGGCGACGGACCCCGCCCAGGTGTACGACGTCCGGCTGCCCGGCGGGCCGCCCGCGGGACGTGACCGTCGTGGTGGTCCACGGCGGCTTCTGGCAGCCGGAGTTCGACCGGGCGCACGCCGCCGCGCAGTCACAGGCGTTCGCCGACGACGGCTTCACCGTCGCCGTGCTGGAGTACCGCCGGGCCGGCATGGACGGCGGCGGCTGGCCGGGCACCTTCGACGACGTCACCGCGGCCCTCGCTGCGGTCCGCGCCGACCCCACCCTCCCGGACCGCGGTCGTGCTCGTCGGCCACTCGGCCGGGGGGCACCTCGCGGTGTGGGCCGCCAGCCAGCCCTGGGCGCACGGCCTCGCCGGGGCCGTCTCGCTGGCCGGCTGCGTCGACCTGACCCTCACCGCGACGCTCGGGCTGGGCGACCGTGCCGCCCAGAGCCTGATGGGCGGCGACCCCGAGGGCGCGCTGCTCGCGTCGTACGCCCTGGCCGACCCGGCCCGGCTCACCCCCGCCGTGCCGGTGGTCCTGCTGCACGGGACGCAGGACGAGACGGTGCCGCCGGAGGTCTCCCGGTCCTACGCGCAGCGGATGCAGGACCGGCCCGGCCGCCACGCCGCGGTGCAGCTGGTGATGGTCCCCGGCTGCGAGCACTTCGGCGCTGATCGACCCCGACCACCCGGCCTTCGCGACGGTGCTCGCGACGGTCCGCACCCTCGCCGCTTAGGCTCGCACCATGACAACCGGCTCGGCGGCCCCGCACGACTCCGACTGGCAGGGCGTGCGACTGCACATCGTCACCGGCAAGGGCGGCACGGGCAAGACGACCGTGGCGGCCGCCCTGGCGCTGGCCCTGGCCAACCAGCGGCAAGCGGGTCCTGCTGGTCGAGGTCGAGGGCCGGCAGGCGCATCAGCCAGACCTTCGACGTCACCCCGCTCGCGCACACCGAGGCCCGCATCTCCCACGCCGAGCACGGCGGCGAGGTCTTCGGGCTGTCGGTGGAGGCCAAGGCGGCGCTGCTGGAGTACCTCCAGATCTTCTACAAGCTCGGTCGCGCCGGTGGCCTGCTGGAGAAGTTCGGCGCGGTCGACTTCGCCACGACGATCGCCCCCGGCGTGCGCGACGTCCTGCTCACCGGGAAGGTCTACGAGGCCGTCCGCCGGCGCCGGGACCCCAAGGCCAAGGGGCCCCGGGCCGCACCGGCCTACGACGCGGTGGTCCTCGACGCGCCCCCGACGGGGCGCGTCGTGCGGTTCCTCAACGTCAACCACGAGGTCGCGGGGGTCGCCAAGGTGGGCCCGATCCGCAGCCAGGCCGACTCGATCACGGCGATGATGCAGTCGCCGCAGACGGTCGTCCACGTGGTCACCCTGCTGGAGGAGATGCCGGTCCAGGAGACCGTCGACGCCATCGGCGACCTGCGTGCCGCCGGCTTCGGCATCGGCGGCGTCGTGGTCAACCAGGTCCGCGAGCCGCTGCTGCCGGCGGCCGCGCTCACGGCCGCCGGCCGCACCCAGATCGACGACGCGCTGGTCGCCGCCGACCTCGAGGCGGTCGGGATGCGGGCGGGCGACGCCCTGGTGCAGGGGCTGCTCACCCAGGCCCGCGACCACGCCGACCGGGTGAGCCTGGAGCGCACCGAGGAGGAGACCGTGCGTGCGCTGGGGCGCCCGACCTACCGGCTGCCGCACCTGGCCGACGGCATCGACGCCGGCGCGATCCGCGAGCTCGCCGACCTGCTGACCGACCAGGGGATGGCCTGATGGCGCGCACGACCACGACGACCGGCTCCCGCAGCCCGCGCCCCCAAGGCGCCGCCGCTGGACATCGACGACCTGATCGACGACCCGAACACGAGGATCATCGTCTGCTGCGGCTCCGGCGGCGTCGGCAAGACCACCACGGCCGCCGCGATCGGGCTGCGGGCGGCCGAGGCCGGCCGCAAGGTCGTCGTCCTCACGATCGACCCGGCGCGGCGCCTGGCCCAGTCGCTCGGCCTCAGCATGCTGGACAACGTGCCCCGGCCGGTCACCGGCATCGACACCACCGCGGGCGGCTCGCTCGACGCGATGATGCTCGACATGAAGCGCACCTTCGACGAGGTCGTGTCGGCCCACTCCACCCCGGAGAAGGCCGAGCAGATCATGGCCAACCCGTTCTACCAGGCCGTCTCCAGCTCGTTCGCGGGCACGCAGGAGTACATGGCGATGGAGAAGCTCGGCCAGCTGCGCGCCCAGGCCGACCGCGAGCGGCACCTGGGACCTCATCGTCGTCGACACCCCGCCGTCCCGCTCGGCGCTGGACTTCCTGGACGCGCCCAAGCGGCTCGGGTCGTTCCTGGACGGTCGGTTCATCCGGCTGCTCACCGGCCCCGCCAAGGCCGGCGGCCGGGCCTACGTCAGGGTCTTCAGCCAGGGCGTGAACGCGGTGACGTCGGTGCTCAACAAGGTGCTCGGCGGCCAGATGCTCACCGACGTGCAGACGTTCGTGGCGGCCCTGGACACGATGTTCGGCGGCTTCCGCGAGCGCGCGGACCAGACCTACGCCCTGCTCAAGGAGGGCGGCACGGCCTTCCTGGTGGTCGCCGCACCCGAGCGCGACGCGCTGCGCGAGGCGTCGTACTTCGTGGACCGGCTCGATGAGGAGCGGATGCCGCTGGCCGGCCTGGTCATCAACCGGGTGTCGCGGGTCGCCGCGCCGGGGCTGAGCGCCTCACGGGCGCTGTCGGCGGCCGAGCAGCTGCTCGACGGTGGGGGCGCGAACGGTCAGGTGAACGCCGAGACGACGGCCGCGCTGCTGCGGCTGCACGCGGCCCAGGCCGACGTGGCCGCCCGGCACCAGCAGCTGGCCCGGCGCTTCACCGCCGGCCACCCCGGGATCCCGGTGGTGGAGGTCCCGGCCGCGGCCCAGGACATCCACGACGTCGAGGGCCTGCGGGCGGTCGGCAGCGCCCTCGCGGGCGGCTGAGCCGGGGCTCAGGAGGCGGAGCGCTCGCCGCGGTTGCGGGCGGACTCGAACAGGGTGCGCCAGGAGCGGATGTCGGGGTGGCGCTTGAGCATGGCGCGGCGCTCACGCTCGGTCATGCCACCCCACACGCCGAACTCGGTGCGGTTGTCGAGGGCGTCGGCGAGGCACTCGGCGATCACGGGGCAGCCGAGGCAGACGGTCTTGGCCTGCTGCTGGGCGGCGCCCTGGACGAACAGCGCGTCGGGGTCGGAGGAGCCACAGGCACCGCGCTGGGCCCAGTCCTCCACCCAGCTGGTGCGGCTCATCAGGTCGCTGTGGTTGCCCATCGTGACGGTCACGTCTATCTCCCCTGTGCCCTGCCGACGCGTGGCGCCGGACGTGCTTCTTGCTTCACGTTGAACGATAAAGAACAGACACATCGGGCGACCATGACCATGACGGGTGGTTCTGACGCGCACGGAGTGACTAGTCACCCCGTCGTGTGGACACGGCTCCGCGCACGACCGCGGGTTACTCTGGGGCCCATGCAGGGACGGATCACGAACTTCACCAACATCCTCAGCCTGCTCGGAGCGTTCGTCGCGACCTCGGTCGTGCTCGGCCTGCTCGGAGCCGGACTGATGATGCCCGTCGTGGGCGCCACCGGGGCGGTCGCCCGCGAGGGGGTGGGTGTCTTCGACGCCCTGCCGAGCGACTTCACCGCCGGGCCGCTGGCGCAGCAGTCGCGCATCCTCGCCGCGGACGGGTCGCTCATCGCGACGCCCTACGACGAGAACCGCATCGTGGTCCCGCTGGCCCGGGTCGCACCGGTCATGCGCCAGGCGCAGGTGGCGATCGAGGACAGCCGGTTCTACGAGCACGGTGGCGTCGACCCCCAGGGCGTGGCCCGCGCGGCCGTCTCCAACCTGCGCGGCGGTGACACCCAGGGCGCCTCGACGCTGACCCAGCAGTACGTCAAGATCACGCTGCAGGAGAACGCCCTGCGCAACAACGACAAGGCCGCCGCGCAGGCGGCCGTCGCGCGCCAGGGGCTCGCCGGCTACAGCCGCAAGCTGCAGGAGCTCAAGTACGCCGTGACGGTCGAGCAGCAGCTGACCAAGGACCAGATCCTGCAGGGCTACTTCAACCTCGTCTACTACGGCGACCAGGCCTACGGCGTCGAGGCCGCCGCGCGGCACTACTTCGGTGTCAGCGCCTCCGCCCTGACCCTGCCCCAGGCCGCCATGCTGGCCGGCCTCACCCAGCGCCCCGGCGCGACCGACCCGGTGCACTTCCCCGAGGCCGCGCTGGCCCGCCGCAACGTCGTCCTGGACCGGATGCACCAGCTGCGGCTGATCACCGACCAGGCCTGGACCGCGGCGCGGGCCTCCAAGGTCCAGCTCAAGGTGACCTCCGCGCAGAACTCCTGCGCGACCTCGACCTACCCCTACTTCTGTGACTACGTCATCGCCTGGCTCAAGCAGCAGCCCGCGCTGGGCAAGACGATCGCCGAGCGCACCAAGAACATCAACCGCGGCGGCCTGACCATCCAGACCACGCATCGACCCGAAGATCCAGAAGCAGGCCCAGAAGGACCTCGAGAAGCGGGTGCCGGTCGGCAACGAACAAGTCCATCGGTGCCGCTGCCGCGGTGGTCCAGCCGGGCACCGGCAAGATCCTGTCGATGGTGCAGAACACCCGCTACTCCAACAGCGCCGGCAAGGGCCAGACGTCGGTCAACTACGCCGCCGACAAGGCCTACGGCAACTCCGGCGGCTTCCAGTTCGGCTCGACGGCCAAGATGTTCTCGATCGCCACGGCGCTCAAGCAGGGCATGCCGGTCAAGTCCAAGGTCAACGCCCCGCCGTCGGGCACCGTGTTCTACAAGAGCGACTTCGCCGACGACTGCAAGCCGGGCCCGCCGTGGCAGGTCGGCAACGACGAGCCCGGGTCGGTGGGCCGGGTGACCCTGACCAAGATGACCGAGCAGTCGATCAACACCGCGTTCGTGGCGCTCGCCGAGAAGCTCGGCGTGTGCGCGATCGGCCAGACGATGACCGCGATGGGCCTGCACTCCTCGATGGGCGAGCCGATCCACAGCCGGAACCCCTCCAACGTCGTCCTCGGCTCCGACTACGTCTCCCCCGTCACCGTGGCCTCGGCCTACGCCACCGTCGCGGCCGAGGGCAGCTACTGCGCCCCGGTGCCGGTGGTCTCCGTCATCGACGGTGAGCGGAAGTCACTGCCCGTGCAGGCCTCCAAGTGCAGCCAGGCCCTGGACCCCGACGTCGCCAACGGCGTGACCAAGGTGCTGTCCACGGTGCTGACCGCGGGCACCGCCGCCGGCAACCAGCTCAAGGACGACCGTCCGGCGTCCGGCAAGACCGGCACCACCGACAGCAACAAGCAGTCGTGGTTCGCCGGCTACACCCCGCAGCTGTCCACCGCCGTCTGGGTGGGCACCCCGACGGTCCAGAAGAAGATGCGCAACCTGACCCTCGCCGGCCAGTTCTACCCGCACGTCTTCGGTGCCACCATCGCGGCGCCGATCTGGAAGGACATCATGGACGCGGCCTCCGAGGGGCTGCCCGATCCGGGACTTCGCGGAGCCCAGCGACAAGGTCCTCGAGGGTGACCTGGTGCGCGTCCCGGACGTGAGCGGCCTGTCCGAGTCCGACGCCCGGAAGGCAGCTGACCGACGCCGGCTTCAGCGTCTCGGTCGGCGGGAACGTCTACTCCAACCTCTCGCAGGGCGACATCGTCTACACCTCCCCCGGCGCCGGGTCCAAGGCGATGCGCGGCTCGGACGTCACGCTGAGCCCGTCGGCCGGGTACGTGCCCGCTCCTCCGCCGCCGCCCCCGGCGCCGAAGAAGCCGGACACGCCGAAGAAGCCGAAGGCCACGCCGACGCCGACGCCGACCCCGAAGCCCACGCCGACACCGACCCGTCGCCGACGAAGAAGAAGGACGGCAAGACCAAGCCGGGCCCCGGGCCGAAGGCCACGACCAAGCCCTGACCCGGTCGACGGCCCAGCACGCAGCAAGCGCCCCCACCCTGACCAGGGTGGGGGCGCTGTCGTTGTCGCGGCGGGCGCAGGCCGCCGTCTCAGCCGGCGAGGGCCTTCTTCACGGCTGCGGCCACCCGGCCGCCCTCGGCGCGGCCGGCGACCAGCGGCTGCGCGGCCTTCATGACCTGCCCCATCTGCGCCATCCCGCTGGCACCGGTGGACTGCACCGCCTGGGCCACCAGCGACTCGAGCTCGTCGTCGGACAGCTGCGCGGGCAGGTAGGCCTCGAGCACGGCGAGCTCGGCCATCTCCTTGTCGGCGAGCTCCGGGCGAGCCGCGTCGGTGTAGGCGGTCGCGGCCTCACGCCGCTTCTTGGCCTCCTTGACGACCACCTTGAGGACCTCGTCGTCGGACAGCTCGCGTGCCGAGGTGCCCGACACCTCCTCGTTGGTGACCGCGGTGAGCACCATCCGCAGCGTCCCGGTGCGCACCTGGTCGCGCTCCCGCATCGCGGCGTTGAGGTCGGCGTGCAGGGTGGCCTTCAGCGTGGAGGCGGTGGTGTCGGTCATAGGGAGCAGTGTCGCACTGCGGTCGCCGGCACCGTTTGCGAGGATGGGGCCGATGAACACCATGACGCGCGCTGCCCAGATCGCCGCCGGAGTCCTCGCGGTCGGGGCGGGGGACTGGGCTACGCCTCGCTCGTCGAGCGCAACGCCTTCACGCTGCGGCGGTTCAGCGTCCCGGTGCTGCCCCCCGGCTCGGCCCCGGTGCGGGTGCTGCACCTGTCCGACCTGCACCTGCTGCCGCGCCAGACCCGCAAGATCGAGTGGGTCCGCGCGCCTGGCCTGCCTCGAGCCGGACCTGGTCCTCAACACCGGCGACAACCTGGCCCACCTCGAGGCCGTGCCCGCGGCGGTACGCGCGCATGGAGCCGCTGCTGGAGCGACCGGGCGCGTTCGTCCTGGGGTCCAACGACTACTTCGCGCCCAAGCCGCGCAACCCCGCCCTCTACCTCACGCGGAACCACGCGCGCCGTACCGCGGCCACTCCCCTGCCCACCTCGGACCTGGTCAGGGAGCTGACCGGCGCCGGGTGGGTGGACCTGACCAACGCCCGCTCCCGGCTCACCGTGGCCGGGCACGACCTCGAGCTGGTCGGCGTCGACGACCCGCACCTGGAGTACGACCGCTACGCCGCGGTGGCCGGGCCGGCCGACCCCTCGGCGGCGCTCACGGTCGGGGTGGTGCACGCGCCGTACACCCGCGTCCTGGACGCGATGACCGCCGACGGGGCGGGGCTGGTGATCGCCGGCCACACGCACGGCGGGCAGCTGTGCCTGCCCTTCTACGGCGCCCTGGTGACCAACTGCGACCTGGACCGGGGACGCGCCAAGGGCGTCTCGAGGTGGTGGCCCGGCGCGGCCGGCGCCCCGTCCGCCCAGGCGCCCCGCGACGCGGCGTGGCTGGAGGTCAGCGCCGGGCTCGGCACGTCGCCGTACGCGCCGGTGCGGTTCGCCTGCCGTCCGGAGGCCACGCTGCTGACCCTCACCGCGCGCTGACCGGCCCGTCTCCGGGGAGGACGACGTCGTGCCGGAGAGCCGGCCTCCCGGGGGCAGCCGACGCCGGAAACGTCGGCCTGCGGGCACGAAGTGGACCGGGATGCCGGGCCGGCGTGGACCCGATTGGGTGCTGGGGCGGTGGCTCGGCTATTCTCTGTTCTCGTTGCCCTCGTTCGCGGGGGCAGGAGTAGCCACGGGGTGTGGCGCAGCTTGGTAGCGCGCTTCGTTCGGGACGAAGAGGCCGCAGGTTCAAATCCTGTCACCCCGACCAACAGACTGGCAGGTCAGAGGCTGCTCCCCCTATCGGGAGGAGCCTCTTCTGCTGTCCGTACAGCAGCGGAGTACAGCAGGGTCACGCCGGCTCTCGGGGCACATCGAAGGCTCAAGGGCGTTCAGCCGGTCGGCCCCGCCGTCCAGGTCGTCGGCGAACAGGCCGGCGTAGACGTCGAGCGTCATCGCGGCCGAGGCGTCCTCAGCATCCGCCGCACGCCCCTGACGTTGGCCCCGCCGAGATGGCCAGGGAGGCCCCCGCGCGCCTCAGGTCATGGGTGTCAGACCGGTCAACCCGGCCGCCTTGCACGGGGGTCGAACCGCCGAGGACGCCAGTTGTTGATCCGCAGTACGTCACCGGTGGACCGGCATGTGGCACATGCGAATCCCTCGACCTTCGTTGGCGAGTACCTGGCGCCCCTTGTCTCTGCGGAGTGACGATCGGTACATGCCGAACTCGTACCCCCTGACCCGCCGTCGCTTCCTGGGGACCGCCGGCGCGATGGGCACGGGCTTGGTGGTAGGCCCGGTTGTGGGCGGCCAGGACACTGCACGGGCCGCCCGGCACTCGGGTGCGGGCCGCTCGCTGCCTGCCAACCTCTTCACTCTCGGGGTTGCGTCGGGCGAACCCACCTCGGACGGGGTCGTGCTGTGGACGCGACTGGCGCCCGACCCGATCAACGGCGGCGGGATGCCGGTTCGCTGTGTAACCGTGCAGTGGCAACTAGCCGCCGACTGCCATTTCCGGCGGGTGTGTGCCCGCGGCACGGAGTTGGCTCAGCCGGAGTCGGGCCACAGCGTGCACGTCGAGGTGTGTGGGCTGGACCCCGACCGCGAGTACTTCTACCGGTTGCGGGCCGGCCGTGAGGTGTCACCGGTCGGGCGGACCCGGACCGCGCCCGCGCCGTGGTCGAAGTGCCGGCGGCTGCGCTTCGCGTTCGCCAGCTGCCAGAACTACCAGGACGGCTTCTACACCGCGCACCATCACCTGACCGAGGAAGACGTGGCGTTCGTGGCGTTCCTGGGTGACTACATCTACGAGTCCCCAGCGAACCCAGCCGCCGTCCGCCAGCATGAGGGCACGGACGAGCCGTACTCGCTCATCGACTATCGCAATCGGCACGCGCAGTACCGCAGCGACGCGAATTTGCAGGACGCGCACGCGGCTTTTCCGTGGATCGTGACGCTCGACGACCACGAAGTCGACAACGACTGGGCCGATGAGATACCGCAGGACCCAGACATCCAGAGCCCAGAGGTGTTCCGAGCTCGACGGATCGCGGCTTTTCAGGCCTACTACGAGCACATGCCGCTGCGGCGGGCATCCGTGCCCCGCGGACTCGACATGCACCTCTACCGCCGACTGCGTTTCGGTCGGCTCGTCTCGCTGCACGTGCTCGACACGAGGCAGTACCGCAGCCCCCGGCCCAAGTCGCTGGCCGAGGCGAACGACCCAACACGCAGCATGACTGGCCCTGAACAGGAACATTGGCTGCTGCACGGACTCGCGAGCGCCCATACACGCTGGAATCTGGTAGCCAATCAGGTCATGATGGCATCCGCCGACCGCCGGGCCGGGCCGGAGCAGGCGTTCAGCTTCGACAACTGGGACGGGTACCGGGTGCAGCGTCGTCGCCTGCTGGAGTTCTTCGACCACATCCGCAACCCGGTCGTCCTCACCGGTGACCGGCACGCCACCTGGGTGTGCGACCTGAAGCCGGACTTTGATGAACCTTCATCACCGGTAGTCGGCGCGGAGATAACCGGCACCTCGATAACCAGCGGCGGCAACGCCGACCCCGTGGCTTTCCACCGCTTTTACGATCCGATCATGGCGGAAAGCCCGCACTGGAAGTACATCGACAATCGGCGCGGGTACGTGATCTGCGACGTCACCGATGAGGGACTGCATCGAGCGCTACCTACGTCGTGGTGAGCTCGGTGTGGCATCCCACGGGCACAACGCGTCAGCACCGCGGCCCGGTTCGCGAGCTCGAGGCCGGCTGTCCGGGCATCTCGGCCGTTCGACGAGCGCGTGCCGCCAGTACCGTTCCCGCAGACGACGGACCCCGTTTCCCCACGGACGACGACCAGATGTAGCACTCCCGCCTCTCCACGAGAACCGCGGACCGGCTGTCTTCGCGCAGTGAGCGCGTGACGGGCGTGCGACCACTACGGTCCATGCCATGTCCAGGGTGTTGGTGACAGGGATGTCGGGCGCAGGGAAGTCCACCATCCTCGAGGAGCTCCGCCGGCGGGGGCTGCTGGCCGTGGACACCGACGACCCCGGCTGGGCGATGCCGGACGGCACCTGGGACGAGTCGCGCATGGGTCGGCTCCTGGCCCGGCACCAGGACGTCGTGGTCTCCGGCACGGTGGAGAACCAGGTCCACTTCTACGACCGCTTCGAGCACGTCGTCCTGCTCAGTGCGCCCCTCCCGGTGTTGATGCAGCGCCTGAGGGACCGGACGAACAACCCCTACGGCAAGTCCTCGGCCGAGCGGGCAGACACCGCGCGCTACGTCGAGACGGTCGAACCGCTGCTGAGGCGGGGCGCGACGGTCGAGCTGGACGGACGACGTCCCGTCGCCGAGCTCGCTGATGCCGTCGAGCACCTGGTGTCGACGCCCTGACCTGCCGCCGAGCCCCGCAGCGGGCGGTTGTGACGGGCGACGCGCAGGAGGAGCGTGGCCCTGTCGACACCCGTTCACGTCCGAGGAGGTCCTCATGTCCCGTTACCTGATCCGTGCCCGATACACCGCCGAGGGAGCCCGGGGCATCGCCAGTGGTGGGGGGAGCGCTCGTCGCGCGGCGGTCGAGAAGATGGTCAGTGGCGTCGGAGGCAGCCTGGAGTCGTTCTACTTCGCCTTCGGTGACGACGACGTCTACACGATCGTCGAGCTGCCCGACCACAAGGCCGCGGCGGCGGTGGCGCTCGCGGTGAACGCCAGCGGAGCGGTCAACCTGCGCACCGTGGTGCTGCTGAGCCCCGAGGAGATCGACGCCGCGGCGCAGCAGACCGTCGGCTACACCCCACCGGGAGGCTGAGCGGCCCCGCAGCTGCCCCCGCCGGCACCCCGTGCCGGCGGGGGCAGTCAGCTGGTGACGTCCTTGCCGGCGAAGCGGGCCCAGGCCGCGAGCCAGAACACCAGGGCGTAGCAGCCGGCCGTCAGCACCCCGCGCCCGAGCGTGTCCCAGGCGATCGGGTCACGCAGGACCTCACCGAAGGACATCCACCAGTGCGTCGGCAGCCACTCGTGCAGCCAGGCCAGCTGCGGGATGGCGTCCAGGATGAAGGACAGGACGTTGATGATGACGACGGCGATCGTGGCGCCGATCGGCTGCTCGGTGAGCGTGGAGACGAACAGGCCGATCGCGCCGAGGGAGGCGAAGCACAGCGCCAGGTAGACCGTCGCGAGCAGCACCCGGAGCGCCGCGTCAGCGAAGCCCACCTGGGAGCCGGAGAGCAGGGTCATGTCGCCGGCGCCGAAGATGGCCACCCCGACGACCGAGCCGACCACCGTCACCAGCAGCGTCGCGGCGAGCGAGAAGACGACGATCGCCGCGTACTTCACCGCCAGCAGGCGGGTGCGGTCGACCGGCACGGCGAGCAGGTAGCGCAGCGTGCCGATGTTGGCCTCGCCGGCGACGGAGTCGCCCGCGATGGTGCCCACGGCGAGCGGCAGGAACAGGCCCAGCTCGACGCCGAGCGCCGCGAGCGCCACGAACAGGCCGTTGTCGGTGATCGAGGAGAGGAAGTCCGGTCCGCCACCGGACTCCGGCTGCGACATCTTCACCACGACGGCCATGATCACCGGCACGACGGCGAGGACGCCGAGGCCGGCCAGGTTGCGCCGGCGACCGAAGATCAGCCGCAGCTCCGAACCCAGGAACCGCAGCGCCCAACCCCGCACCGGGCGACCGAGCTGCTGCCCGGGTGCCCGCCCGGGCCGGGAGGCGGTGCGCCGGGGGACGGCACCGCCGGCGCCACGTCAGCCGCTGACATCGAAGCCCTCCCCCGTGAGCGAGACGAACAGGTCCTCCAGGCTGGGTCGCTGTACGGCGAAGCCCATCACCGGCACGCCGTCGTTGACCAGGGCCGCGACGACCTTCTCGGGCGCGAGCTGGCCGAGCGTGCCCGACACGTTGCCGCTCTCCATCAGGACGTCGGTCAGGCCGATCTCGCGCATCACCCGCGCGGCGGCATCCCCCTGGTCGGTCTCCACCCGTGCCCGCGGCGCCGCGCCCGAGCGCACCTCGGCGACGGGACCCTGCGCCACGAGCCGGCCCACGTGCATGACGCCGATGTGCGAGCAGACCTGCTCGACCTCGGAGAGCAGGTGGCTGGAGACGAGCACGGTGGTGCCCTCGTCGGCCAGCGAGGCGATCAGGTGCCGCACCTCGCGGGTGCCCTGCGGGTCGAGGCCGTTGGTCGGCTCGTCCAGCACCAGCAGGTCGCGGGGCCCGAGCAGGGCCGCGGCGATCGCGAGCCGCTGGCGCATGCCGAGGGAGTAGGCGCGGTAGCGCTTGGTCGCCGCGGCCCCGAGACCGACCCGGTCGAGCGCTGCGTCGATCCGGGCGCCGGTGGTGCGCGGGTCGGCGTAGCGGTCCGCGGCGTCCAGCCGGTCGCAGGTTGGCCCGTCCGGACAGGTAGGGGTGGAACGCCGGCCCCTCGACCAGCGCGCCGACCCGTGGCAGCGACCGCCCGGCCCCCTCGGGCATGGGCTGCCCCAGCACCTCGATCCGGCCCGAGGTGGACCGGATCAGGCCGAGCAGCATCCGGATGGTGGTGGTCTTGCCCGACCCGTTGGGCCCGAGGAAGCCGTAGACGGCACCCCGGGGAACCAGCAGGTCGACGGCGCTCACCGCGACCTGCTGGCCGAACCGCTTGGTCAGCCCCGAGGTGGCGACCGCCGCGTCGGTCACCGAGCGGCCAGTGCGGCGTACAGGGTCTGCGGCGTCACGGCGCCGACGGCGACGCGGCCGTCGTCGGTGAGGACCGCGGAGAACAGCTTGCCCTCCAGCAGGTGGCCCGAGCCCCACGACCCGGAGACCCGGGGCAGCAGCTCGAGCATGGCCTTGAGCGACTGCTGGTCGCCGGAGCCGCTCTGGGACTGCGGCGGCACGGTGGCGACGACGACGCTGCCCCAGCCCTTGCCGACGACCTTGGGCTCACCGGCCGCCGTCGACGGGGCGGCGTCCGGGTCGGGGTGCGCCATACCCATCTTCTGCGTGCCGGGGTGGGCCGGCAGCGTGCGCTCGGTGACCTTGGTGCCGGCCGGCGGGTTGAAGGCGAACTGCGCCGCGTCCGGCCGGCTGAAGTCGACCGAGCTGAAGGCGACCTCGAAGGCCGGCTCGGTCGAGCCCTTGGCGAAGATCTGCACCCGCAGCGGCACGTGCTGCTCGCTGTCGATGGCCAGCCGGACCGACGCCACGAGCGAGGCCGGCTCCTTGGGCGTGAGCACCAGCTCGTAGGCCGAGCGGCCGGCGACCCGGGCGGCGCCGCTGGTCGTCACGGCGGTGGTCGGGCTGATCGCCTTGAGCGCCAGGTCGGCCGCCTGCTGCGGCGACGTGGGCAGGTTGGTCGCGCCCTCGCGGGGCGTCATGGCCGCGCCGTGGCCGGCGGGCAGCGTGAGGTGTGTGGCGGCCTTGTCCTGGCTGGACCACAGCCACACGTCCTTGCCGTTGTGGATCACGTCGGACTCGCCCGACGTGCCGAGCAGGGCGACGCGGGTCCGGTCGGGACCGGCGTACCAGAGCCGCAGCGTGTGGGTGCCGGAGACGAGGGAGGAGAGGTCGGAGCTGCCCGACCCCGAGGGGCCGGAGCTCGAGCCCGACCCCTGGCCGCCGATGCCCGGCAGGGCCGGGACACCGAGGTCGGCGCGCTGGACGACGGTGCCGGAGAGACCGTCGAGGCGGGCGTTCTGGATGTCGACGAGCAGCTGGGCCGCGGTGCGCGGCGCGAGCGGGGTGTCGGCCTGGGCGGCGATGACACCGGAGGCGCTCGCCCCGCCGACCACGGCGGCCACCGCGACACCGGGCACCGCCCACCGCAGGGCGGGATGCGTGCTGAAGATGCTCATGGGGTCATCCTGCGTCACCCGAACTGAGAGCGCCCTGAGAACGTCGGACGGCGTCCCGCGGCCATGACAGGCTGGGCCCCGTGCGACTGCTGGTGGTGGAGGACGAGGTGCGGCTGGCCCGGGCGCTGCGCCGGGGGCTGACCGCCGAGGGCTTCGTCGTCGACGTCGTCCACGACGGGCCCGCCGGGCTCCGCGCGGCCCGCCACGGCGACTACGACGCCGTGGTGCTGGACGTGATGCTGCCCGGGATGTCCGGGTACGACGTCGTGCGGTCGCTGCGGACCGAGGGGGTCTGGGTGCCGGTGCTCATGCTCTCGGCCAAGGACGGCGAGTACGACCAGGCGGACGGCCTCGACTACGGCGCCGACGACTACCTGACCAAGCCGTTCTCGTTCGTCGTCCTGCTGGCCCGGCTGCGGGCGCTGGTGCGGCGCGAGCTGCCCGAGCGACCCGCCGTCCTCACCGCCGGTGAGGTGCAGCTCGACCCGGCCACGCACGAGGTCCGGCTCGCGGACGCCCCGGTGGCGCTGACCCCGCGGGAGTACACCGTGCTGGAGTACTTCCTGCGCAACCCCCATCGGGTCGTCAGCAAGACCGAGCTGCTGGACCACGTGTGGGACGCCGCGGAGGACACCGACCCCAACGCGGTCGAGGTCTACATCGGCTACCTGCGCCGCAAGCTCGGCCGCGAGGTCCTGCAGACCGTCCGGGGCGCCGGCTACCGGCTGGCTCAGTGACCGGCAGACCGGCCCGGATCAGCCTGCGGGCCCGGCTGATGCTGCTCGGGGTGACCGGCGTGGCCGTCGCCCTCGCGATCGGGAGCATGGTGCTGTACGCCGTGCTCGCCCTCGCCATCGAGCAGACCGTCGACAGCAGCGCCCGGGCCACGGCGGCGGACGTCGTCACGATGGCCGAGGCGGGCACCCTGCCCGACCCGCTGCCGGTGTCCGGCGCGCAGGTGGTGCAGGTGGTCGACCGCGGCCGGCCGGGTGGTGACGGCGTCGGTCAGCGCGGACCGGCTCACGCCGCTGCTGCGCCCGGCCGAGCTGGCGCGGGCCCGGCGCGGGCGGGTCCTCACCGTGCAGGGGGCCCGGGCCGGGATCACCGGCCCGCTGCGGGTGGTCGCCGTGCCGGTGGGCCCCGGTGACCAGCCCGGGACGGTGATCGTGGCCGAGCAGGTCCGCGACCTCGAGCGCAGCCAGCGGGTCCTGGGCCGGGCGCTGCTGGCCACCTACCCGCTGCTGCTGGCCGTGCTGGCGGTGATCGCGTGGTGGATGATCGGTCGCACGCTGCGACCGGTCGAGGGCCTGCGCGCCGGCGCGGCCCGGATCAGCGGCACCGGCCAGGACGAACGCCTGCCGGTGCCCGACACCGCCGACGAGATCCAGGCCCTGGCCGTGACCCTCAACGACATGCTCGACCGGCTGGCGACCTCACGGGAGCGGCAGCGCGCGTTCGTGGCCGACGCCGCCCACGAGCTGCGCAGCCCGCTGGCGTCCATGCGCACCCAGCTCGAGGTGGCCCAGCGTCTCGGCGAGGGCGGCGAGCTGCCCGCCGACCTGCTCGCCGACGTGCACCGCCTCGCCCGGATGGTCGAGGACCTGCTGCTGCTGGCCCGGGCCGGCGCCGACGAGCGCGCACCGTCCCGGCGCGAGTCCTTCGACGCCCTGCCCCTGCTCCGCGAGGTGGCCGGCCGGTACGCCGCCGCCCGGGTGCCCGTCAGCGTCGCCGACGGGCCCGCGGTCTTCGTGTCCGCGGACCGCGAGGAGCTGCGGCGGGTGCTGTCCAACCTCGTGGACAACGGGGTGCGGCACGCGTCGACCCGGGTGGTGCTGGCGGCCGCGGTCTCGGCGGGCCAGGCGCTGCTGACGGTGACCGACGACGGGCCGGGCGTCCCGCCGGCCGACCGGGAGCGGGTCTTCGACCGGTTCACCCGGCTCGACGACGCCCGCTCGCGCGACGCCGGCGGCACCGGCCTGGGCCTGGCCATCGTCCGCGAGCTGCTCCGCCGGTCCGGCGGCACCATCACCCTCACCGAGGCGGCCCCGACGGCCACCGCGCCGGCGTCGTCGCCCGCGGGCTCTGGGCTGCGGGCCGAGGTGCGCCTGCCACGCTGAGGTCCCGCCGCACGGCGGCCGGGCTCCCGACCGCCGGGGCGACGAACGACCCATCGGGCATCATTCCCCCATGACTGCCTACGTGCTCGTCGACATCGACGTCCATGACTCCGCCCGCTACGAGGACTACAAACCCCTCGCCGCCAGCTCGATAGAGCAGTACGGCGGGCGCTACGCCATCCGCGGCGGGACCGTCGAGGTGCTGGAGGGCGAGTGGCCGACCGGCCGGTTCGTCGTGCTCGAGTTCCCTGACGCCGCGGCCGCGCGCCGCTGGTACGACTCGCCCGAGTACGCCGCCGCCCGCTCGATCCGGCAGGAGGCCTCGAGCGGGCGCTTCCTGCTCGTCAGCCCGCCGGAGGCCTAGTCCCGCCACCGCAGGGTGGAACAGGAGGAGAGGGCGGCCCCGCGCCAGCGGGACCGCCCTCACCAGCAGAGCGGGGTCAGCCCTGGTCGGCGTCCGCGGTCAGCTCCCTGGCCACCAGCTCGGCGATCTGGGCGGTGTTGAGCGCCGCCCCCTTGCGCAGGTTGTCACCGCAGACGAACAGCTCGATGGTGTTCGGGAAGTCCAGCGCCTGGCGGATCCGCCCCACGAACGTCGGGTCGGAGCCCACGACGTCGGCCGGGGTCGGCCACTCCCCCGCCTCGGCATCGTCGAGGACGACCACGCTCGGTGCCTCGACGAGCGCCTGGCGGGCCTGCTCGACGGTGATGCTGCGCTCGAAGGTGGCGTGCACGGCCAGCGAGTGGGTCGTGATGACCGGGACCCGGACGCACGTCGCCGACACCTTGAGCCCGGGGATGCCGAGGATCTTGCGGGACTCGTTGCGGACCTTGAGCTCCTCGGAGCTCCAGCCGCCGTCCTTGACCGACCCGGCCCACGGCACGACGTTCAGGGCGAGCGGCGCCGGGAACGGCGAGTCCTCGCCCAGCTTGTCGGCCACGAGGGCGCGCACGTCACCGGTGTGCTGCCCGACCTGACGGTCGCCGGCGAGCACGGCGAGCTCGTCGTACAGGCGGTCGACGCCGGGCTGGCCGGCACCGGAGGCGGCCTGGTACGACGCGACCACCAGCGCGTTGAGGCCCCAGCCGGCGTGGAGCGCGCCGAGGGCGTCCATCATCGTCAGGGTGGTGCAGTTGGGGTTGCTGATGATCCCCTTGGGCCGGTTGCGGGCCTGCGCCGGGTTGACCTCGGGAACGACCAGGGGCACCTCGGGGTCCATCCGGAACGCGCCCGAGTTGTCGACGGCCACCGCGCCGTGCTCGACCGCGATCGGCGCCCACTGGGCGGAGACCTCGTCCGGCACGTCGAACATCGCGACGTCGACGCCGTCGAAGACCTCGGGGGCCAGCGCCTGCACGACCACGTCCTCGCCGCGGACCCGCAGGACCTTGCCGGCCGAGCGGGCGGAGGCCACCAGCCGGATCTCCCCCCAGATGTCCTCGCGCTGGGACAGGATGCCCAGCATCACGGTGCCGACGGCGCCGGTGGCGCCGACGACGGCCAGCGTGGGCTTGCGTGTGCTCATCGTCCCGTCCCTCCGTAGACCACGGCCTCACCCTGGGAGGAGTCGAGACCGAACGCCGTGTGCACGGCGCGCACGGCGTCGTCGAGCTGGTCGTCCCGGGTGATCACCGAGACGCGGATCTCCGAGGTGGAGATCATCTCGATGTTGACGCCCGCGTCCGCGAGCGCCTTGAACAGCGTCGCGCTCACCCCGGGGTGCGAGCGCATGCCCGCGCCGATCAGCGAGAGCTTGCCGATGTGGTCGTCGAACTGCAACGACATGAAGCCGACGTGGCTCTGGATGCGCTTGAGCGCCTGCACGCCGGTCTGCGCGTCGGTCTTGGGACAGGTGAACGAGATGTCGGTCAGCCCGGTCTCCACGGCGGAGACGTTCTGGACGATCATGTCGATGTTCATCTCGGCGTCGGCGCAGGCCTGGAAGATCTCGGCCGCCTTGCCGGGATGGTCGGGCACGCCGACGACGGTGATCTTGGCCTCGCTGCGGTCGTGAGCGACGCCGGCGATGATCGGGGCTTCCACGGTGCTTGCCGCCTCTCCTTCGGTGATGTCCGGGTCGATGATCCAGGTGCCCTCCCGGTAGGAGAACGAGGAACGCACGTGGATCGGCATGTCGAACCGCCGGGCGTACTCCACGCAGCGCAGGTGCAGGATCTTGGCACCACACGCGGCCATCTCGAGCATCTCCTCGTTGGAGAGGCGGTCGATCTTGCGGGCGCTGGGCACGATCCGCGGGTCGGCGGTGAAGACGCCGTCGACGTCGGTGTAGATCTCGCAGACGTCGGCCTTGAGCGCCGCGGCCAGCGCGACGGCGGTCGTGTCGGAGCCGCCGCGGCCGAGGGTGGTGATGTCCTTGCTGTCCTGGCTGACGCCCTGGAAGCCGGCCACGATCGCGATGTGCCCCGCGTCCAGCGCGCCCTTGATCCGCCCCGGCGTCACGTCGATGATGCGCGCGCGGCCGTGCGAGGAGTCGGTGATCACCCCGGCCTGCGACCCGGTGAACGAGCGCGCCTCGTGCCCCAGGTTGGCGATCGCCATGGCCACCAGGGCCATCGACATCCGCTCACCGGCGGTCAGCAGCATGTCCATCTCGCGGCCGGGCGGCATCGGGCTGACCTGCTGGGCGAGGTCGAGCAGCTCGTCGGTCGTGTCACCCATGGCGGACACGACGACGCACACCTCGTTGCCCGCCTTGCGGGTCTCGACGATCCTGCGGGCGACGCGCTTGATGCTGTCTGCGTCGGCCAACGAGGACCCGCCGTACTTCTGGACGACCAAGCTCACATCAGGCTCCGTGGACGATCGGGCGGAAGGGCCAGTTTACGGGTGACGTCTGGCGGCCAGACCTGAGGCCGTATGGCGAGACTGTCGCGGGCGGGGGCGCTCAGACCGAGACGACCAGGGGCTCGAGCACCGCGTCGGGCAGCTCGCGCTCGACCGACTGCAGCCGCCAGCGGTCGCTGAAGATCGCCAGCAGCTCGCCGTCGGTGCGGCTGAGCACCTCGACCGAGCGCTGGGCGTTCAGCCCCGGCGCGGACGCGTGGTCGGTGCGGCGGGCCAGGGAGTAGTCGAGCCGCTCCAGGGTCACCGGGGCGCCGAACTCGTTGCCCATCCGGTGCTCGGCGACCTCGAACTGCATCGGGCCGACCGCCGCCAGCACCGGCGCCTGGTCGCCGCGCAGGTCCGAGCGCAGCACCTGCACCACACCCTCGTGGTCGAGCTGCTCGATCCCGCGACGGAACTGCTTGTAGCGGCTGGAGTCCTTGGCCCGCACCACGGCGAAGTGCTCGGGCGAGAAGGACGGGATCGGCGGGAAGGTGACCGGCTCGTCGACGTACAGGCTGTCGCCGACCCGCAGGGCGTTGGCGTTGACCAGGCCGACGACGTCGCCGGGGAAGGCCCGGTCGATGCTCGTCCGCTCGCGCCCGACGACCTGCTGGGCGTACTTGGTGGCGAACGGGCGGTTCGTGGTGGAGTGGGTGACGACCATGCCGCGCTCGAAGACGCCCGAGCAGACCCGGACGAAGGCGAGGCGGTCGCGGTGGGCGACGTCCATGCCGGCCTGCACCTTGAACACGAAGGCGCTGAACGGCGCGTCGATCGCGCGTGGCGCACCGACCGCGTCGGGGCGGGGGCCGGGCGCGGGGGCGAGGTCGACGAGGGTGTCCAGCAGGTAGCGGACGCCGAAGTTGAGCACGGCCGAGCCGAACAGCACCGGGGTGCTCTGCGCGGCCAGGAAGCTGTCGACGTCGTGGCCGGCTCCGGTCTCGGCGAGCAGCTCGCTCTCCTCCTGGGCCTGCACGAAGGCGTCGCCCTCCAGGGCGATCGCCGCGTCGGCGTCCAGGTGCTCCTCGGGGGCGACGGTGGCACCGCCGTCGGTGCGGGTGAAGCGCAGGTAGCCGCCGGTGGCGACGTCCAGGACGCCGCGGAAGTCGCCGGCGATGCCGACCGGCCAGTTCAGCGGGGTCGGCTGCAGGCCGGTGCGCTCGCTGATCTCGTCCATCAGGTCGAGGGGGTCGTTGCCCGGCCGGTCCCACTTGTTGATCACGGTGATGATCGGGATGCCCCGGTGCCGGCAGACCTCGAACAGCTTCATCGTCTGCGCCTCGAGGCCCTTGGCGGCGTCGACGAGCATCACGGCGGCGTCGACCGCCGACAGCACCCGGTAGGTGTCCTCGGAGAAGTCGGAGTGGCCGGGGGTGTCGACCAGGTTGATCACGGTGCCGCGGTAGCCGAACTGCAGGGCGGCCGAGGTGATCGAGATGCCGCGCTCGCGCTCGATGTCCATCCAGTCGGACACGGTGCCGCGGCGGCCGTCCTTGCCGTGCACGGCGCCGGCGCGGGCCACCACCCGGGCGTGCAGGGCCAGGGCCTCGGTGAGCGTCGACTTGCCGGCGTCGGGGTGGCTGATCACGGCGAACGACCGGCGGCGGGAGGCCTCCGTGGTCGCCTCGGAGGGCGCGGTCCGCGCCACGCCCGTCGCGCTCATCGGGTCGGTCCGTCCTGCAACCTCACGGGTGCCACCTCACTGCGCTCGACATCGGGGCCACCAGCCGGTGGCCACAGCGATGGTACGTCCGCGGCGCGCGTGGTCAGGAATCGGCGGAACCGGCCACCGGGCGGGGAGCGGTCCGGCGGGCGGGCTCCGGCGGCCGGGGCCCGCCGGCGCTCAGGGGTGCAGCGCGTCGAACTCCGCCTCGGCCACGACGTCGTCGTCGGCGTCGAGGCGGATGTGGCCGAGGACGGCCTGGAGCAGGCGCATGATCCGGGCGGCGCTGTCGCCCCAGGTGGACAGGTAGCTGAACTGCCACCACCACAGGGCCTCGGTGAACCGGCCCGCGTCGAAGTGCTGCATGCCGTGGGTGAGGGCGGCGCTGAGCTCGGCGAGGTCGCCGGACAGGGAACCCCGGGCCACCTCGACCCCGAGCAGCGGGTCGACGATGAAGGCGTAGTCGTCCAGGCCCTCGAACACGTTGGCCAGGCCCTGCCGCAGCGGGTCGACGTCGACGTCCGGGCCGGGGTCGGCCTCGTAGCGCTCGTCGGGGACGACGTCGGTGATCGCGCCGAGCCGGGCCCCCGCGGCGAGGACCCGCGAGACCGCCAGCAGCAGCAGCGGGATGGCGGTGTCGGGAGACTCCCCCGACGCCACGGTGGTCACGGTGCTGAGGTAGGAGCGGGCGTCCTGCGCCGTCTCGGCGGCCAGCTGGGCGAGGTCGTCAGACATCGAGGAGTCTCCTTCCCTCGAACGCGCGGCCGAGGGTGACCTCGTCGGCGTACTCCAGGTCACCGCCCACCGGCAGGCCCGACGCCAGGCGGGTGACGCGCAGGCCCATCGGGCGCAGCAGGCGGGCCAGGTAGGTCGCGGTGGCCTCGCCCTCGAGGTTGGGGTCGGTGGCGATGATGATCTCGGTGATGTCGTCGGAGGCCAGCCGGGCGAGCAGCTCGCGGATGCGCAGGTCGTCGGGGCCGATCCCCTCGATCGGGCTGATGGCGCCGCCGAGCACGTGGTAGCGGCCCCGGAACTCGCGGGTGCGCTCGACCGCGACGACGTCCTTGGGCTCCTCGACCACGCAGATCAGCGCGGCGTCGCGACGCGGGTCGCGGCAGATGCGGCACTGCTCCTCCTGGGCGACGTTGCCGCAGACGGTGCAGAAGCGGACCTTGTCCTTGACCTCGACCAGCGCGCTGACCAGCCGCTTGACGTCGATCGGGTCGGCCTGGAGCAGGTGGAAGGCGATCCGCTGCGCGCTCTTGGGCCCGACACCGGGCAGCCGGCCGAGCTCGTCGATCAGGTCCTGGACCACACCTTCGTACACGCCCCGAGCCTATGCCCTCGCGGTGACGCGATGGTCATCCGGCGGGTCGGCGCTCGTTGTACTCCTGCGCCCGGACCTGACCGGACAGGGCGTGGATGGCGTCCATCACCTCGTCGGTGACCATCCGTCGGGCCTTGCCCGCCGGCACCGAGGCGTAACGCTCGTTGAACTCCATCGGGGCGCCGAAGCGGACGGTGACCTTGCGGATGCGCGGGATGCGCGCACCGACCGGCTGGATGTGCTGGGTGCCCTCGAGCGCCACGGGGACGACGGGCACGCCCGCGGTCAGCGCCAGCCAGGCCACCCCGGTGCGGCCGCGGTAGAGCCGGCCGTCGCGCGAGCGGGTGCCCTCGGGGTAGATGCCGAACGCCTCGCCCCGGCGCAGCACGGCCAGGGCGGCGTCCAGCGACGCCTGCGCGGTGCTGGTGTCGTCGCGCTCGACCGGGATCGAGCCCAGCGACGTGAACAGCCACCGGCTGAGGGCGCCGCGGACCCCGGTGCCGGTGAAGTACTCGGCCTTGGCGAGGAACAGCACCCGCCTGGGCGCCACCAGCGGGATGACCATGCTGTCGATGAACGACAGGTGGTTGCTGGCGAGGATGACCGGCCCGGTGAGCGGGACGTTCTCGCGCCCCTCGATCACGGGCCGCCAGATCACCCGCGCGATCGGCGAGAGCACCCGCTGGGTGACGGTGTAGAGGATGAGTCCCCCAGGTCTCTCGGCGCCGGCCCGGAGGGACCGGCTCACACGGGCAGGTGACGATCAGCGGCCACGATAGACCCACCCCCGTGCGGGGCCCGGGTGCGGCCCATCGACTGGACGCGGTCGCGGTGGCGGGGGCACCGGCCTGGCGGTGACCCGGCCCTACGCGTCGAGCTGGCCCATCACGGTGCCGCCGAGCACCCGCTCGATCACGGGGACGCCCATGGCACCGGCGTCCTCGATGTTCTCGTCGTCCTCGCTCACGCTGCTGTCGTCGGCGGCCACGGGGCTGGCCGCGCGCCGGGCGCCGGCCTCACGAGCGACCGCCTGCCTCGCCCGCTGCATCGGGGTGATGGCGGCCTGCTGCTGCGGGTCGGACGCACCGGCCGGGCTGCCGGTCGGTGCGTCGGCCGGCCGGGCCGCAGCACCCTGCGGCGCGGGTACGGCGGGAGCGGCGGGGGCTGCGGGTACGGCGGCTGCGGCGGTCGTCTCGGGGACGGGGGCCGGGCCGGACCCGGTGCCGGTGCCGGTGCCGGTCCGCGGCGGGACGGTGGCGGGTCGGCGGGCGGCCCGGTCTCGGTGGCCCAGTCCGGCGGAGGGGCCGAGGGGGTGTTCCAGTCGTCCTCCGGCTCGGGGCCGAGATCGTCATGAGGAGGCGCGACCGCGGCCATCGCCCGCAGGCCGGCCCGGTCGGTCTGCGCGGCACGGTCGGGACGATCGGGGCGGTCGGGGCGGTCGGTCGGGTCGTGCTCGTCACGGGGAGAGCCCGCTCCAGCCGAACGACCACGCCCAGCATCCGACGGAGCCGGGGACGACGGCCCGGAGTCACCCGCCGGCGACGGGGCCGGCCTGGCCGCGGGCGCGGCGGAGTCGGGCGTCGGGATGCCCTCGACGACGGCGTCGACCCCGAGCACCTCGATCAGCGCCTGCCGGACCAGCTCGGCGTGCTGGCCCTTGCGGAAGGTGTTGGCCAGGCCGATCGTCGAGATGCCCAGCAGCAGCCGCCGGCCGTCGTAGTCGAGGACCTGGGCGTGCTCGGACAGGAACGTCCAGGTCACCCGCTTGATCGAGAAGATCTTGGCCAGCACGTCGGGCCAGGAGCGCCGGATGGCGTCGGTGTCGATGCTCCCCGGGCGCGCTGGGGCGGGACGGTGCGGCGGCCGCGGCAGGCTGCGCCGGGGCGGCCTCGGGCCGCCGGTCCGCGGGCTGCTCGGCCGGCCGGTCCTGCGGCCGCTGCTGGGGTTGCTGCTGCTCCGGTTGCCGCTGGGGTTGGCGCCGCTCCGGAGCCTGCTGCTCCGGCCGCTCGTCGGGCCGTTGCTGCCGCTCGGGCCGACGCGGCTCCGCGCCGCGCTGCTCGGGCCGCTGGCCCTCGGGTCGCCGCTGCTGCCGCTCCGGCTGCCCAGGCTGCTGCTGCTCCGGCTGCTGCTGGGGCGCCCGCTGCTGGTCGGAGTGCTCCTCGGCCCGCGCGACGGCCGGGACGGGGACCTGGGCGGGCACCTGGACGGCAGGCTGCGACGCGGCGGGCGCCGGGCGCGCGGCCGGGGGCTCGGCGGGGCGGGCCCCGCCGACGTCGAGCCGGCGCTCGAGCCGGTCGAGGCGGGCCGCGTAGCCGCTCTCGCCGGAGGCACCCGGCAGCAGCACGCGGGCGCAGATCAGCTCGAGCTGCAGCCGGGGCGCGGTGGCCCCGCTCATCTCGGTCAGCCCGGCGTTGACGATGTCGGCCGCCCGGGACAGGGCGCCCGGACCGAACGCCGCGGCCTGCTGGCGCATCCGCTCGAGCTGGTCCTCGGGCAGGCCGCGGAGCACGGACGACGCGCCGTCAGGCACGGCGGCGACGACGATGAGGTCGCGCAGGCGCTCGAGCACGTCCTCGACGAAGCGGCGCGGGTCGTGGCCGGAGTCGATCACCTTGTCGATCTGCTTGAACACGGTCGCGGAGCTGCCCGCGGCCAGCCCGTCGACGGTGGCGTCGAGCAGCTCGCCGTCGGTGAAGCCCAGCAGCGCGGCGGCGTTCTCGTAGGTCAGGCCCCGCTCCCCCGAGCCGGCGATGAGCTGGTCGAGCACCGAGAGCGAGTCGCGGACGGAGCCGCCGCCGGCCCGGACCACGAAGGACAGGACACCCGGCTCGACCGCCACCGACTCGGCCTCGCACAGCTCGGCGAGGTAGTCCTGCAGCCGCAGCGGGGGCACCAGCCGGAACGGGTAGTGGTGGGTGCGCGATCGGATCGTGCCGATGACCTTGTCGGGCTCGGTCGTGGCGAACACGAACTTCACGTGCTCGGGCGGCTCCTCGACGATCTTGAGCAGGGCGTTGAAGCCCTGCGGCGTCACCATGTGCGCCTCGTCGATGATGTAGATCTTGAAGCGGGAGGACGCCGGCCCGTAGGACGCCCGCTCACGCAGGTCACGCGCGTCGTCGACGCCACCGTGCGAGGCGGCGTCGATCTCGATCACGTCGACCGAGCCGGAGCCACCGCGGGCCAGGGCGACGCACGAGTCGCAGACCCCGCAGGGGATGTCGGTCGGGCCCTGCTCGCAGTTGAGGCAGCGGGCCAGGATGCGGGCGCTCGTCGTCTTGCCGCAGCCGCGGGGGCCGCTGAACAGGTAGGCGTGGTTGACCCGGCCCGTGCGCAGAGCCTGCATCAGCGGCTCGGTCACGTGCTCCTGGCCGATGACGTCGGCGAAGGACTCGGGCCGGTAGCGGCGGTACAGGGCGGTGGTCACGTTCCTGACCCTAGCCGCCGCCTCGGACATGAGAGGACCCCCCACGTACCTGGAAGAGCTCACCTGCCCTTGCTGCATTCCTGCCCTGGGGGAGTTCAGTGAGGTACCACCACGCGGGGGGTCTGCCCTCACTCTAGTGGAGCCTCCCGGCAGAGCCGAAATCCGCCCCGCCGCGCGCCGGACCGTCCCCGCGATGGGCCTGCGATGGGCCTGCGATGGGCCCGGCAGGAGCCGATTGGGTCCTGAGGCCGTCCCTCGGGTATCTTCCTCGACGGAGGATTCGCATAGTGGCCTAGTGCGCACGCTTGGAAAGCGTGTTGAGTGAAAGCTCTCAGGGGTTCAAATCCCCTATCCTCCGCCACCAGGAGCCCGCCCCGTCCGCCCACCGGCCGACGAGGCGGGCTCTTCTCGTCCTCAGGCCACCAGCAGGTACGGCGACCGGGCGCCCAGCCGGTGCCCCTGCGCGAGGTGGTGACCCAGGGCCAGCGCGCCGTCCAGGGCGGTGCCCCGGGCCGGTTCCACGACCAGCCCCCGCTGCCGGCACTCGCGGGCGAAGGCGGCGGCGACGGGGTCGATCCGCAGCAGCCCCCCGACCGCCGTCACCGGCTGCCCGGGCACCGCAGCGGCCACCGAGGCCAGCGACTCGGCCAGCCGGGCTCCGGCGGCCGCGCAGATCGCCTCCGCGACCGGGTCGACGCCGGCCAGCCCGGCCACGGCAGGGGCGAAGGCGGCCAGCCGCGCCGGCGCGTCGCTGGTCGTCATGACCACCCGGGGCCACCCGCGCGGCGGGCCCCACACCCGCACCGCCAGCTCGTGCAGGGCGACCGAGCCACCGGGGACGCCGTCCTCGGTCGCGAGCGCGGCCCGCAGCCCCTCCAGCCCGATCCACGCGCCCGACCCGCGGTCGGCGAGGACGTGCCCCCAGCCGTCGACGCGGCGCCATACCCGGTCGAGGTCGGTGGCCAGGGCGACCACCCCCGAGCCGGCCGCGAGCACGGCGCCGGGGCCGACCCGGCCCAGCGCGCCGACCAGGCTCGCGACGGCGTCGCTGACCACCACGGTCCGGCCGGCCCCGAGCCGGTCCCCCACCTGCCGCAGCACGGCCGCGGGGTCGCTGAGGCCGATCAGCCCCCGCATCGACCAGACCACGACGTCCGGCCGGGCGTCGTGCACGGCGTCGTACGCCGCCACCTGCGCCAGCAGCTGCTCGACGTCGATGCCCCCGGCCGCGATCGCGACCCCTCCCCCGTCCAGCGGGTCGGCCTCGGGGCCGGCCGGGCCGACCCGCAGCGCGCGCAGCCCCGAGCCGCCGACGTCGACCCCGAGGACGACGCTCACCGGCGCGCGCCGGTCACTTGCTCATGCCCGCCGTCAGGCCGGCGACGATCTGCCTGGTGGCCACGAGGAACAGCACGATGAGCGGCACCGTGGCGATGACCAGACCGGCGAACAGGGAGGACCAGTCGGTGGAGTACTCACCGAAGAACGAGGTCAGGCCGACCGGCACGGTGTACTTCTCGCGGCTGCGCAGCAGGACCAGCGGGAAGAGGAAGTCGTTCCAGATCGGCACGAACCGGAAGACGACCACCGTGGCGACGGCCGGCCGCACGAGCGGCAGCATGATCCGCACGAACATCTGCCACGTGTTGGCGCCGTCGATCCGGGCCGCCTCCTCCAGCTCCGGCGGCAGCTGCCGGAAGAAGGTGGTGAGCACGAAGATCGAGAACGGGACGCCGGCGGCCGCGTAGACGAGCATCAGCCCGAACCGGGAGTCGACCAGGCCCATGCCGTCCATCAGGTAGAAGATCGGCAGCACGGCCAGGTGGATCGGCAGCAGCAGCCCGCTGAGGAAGACCGACTCGATCACCGAGAGGATCCGCGAGCGGGAGCGGGCCAGCCCGTACGCCGCCATGGTCGCCACCACGGTCGACAGCAGGACGGCGCCGGTGGTGACCAGCAGCGAGCTGAGGAAGTACTCGCCGAAGTGCCCCTCGGTCCACGCGCGGCGGTAGCTGTCGACGCTCGGCGGCCAGGGCCCCGACAGCGGCTCGGAGTAGAGGCTGGAGGTGCTGCGCAGGGAGTTGGAGACCATCAGCAGCAGCGGGACGAGCGCGCCGATCGCGTAGACCCACAAGGCGGCGCTGCCCACCATGCCGCCGACGGGGCGCTGCCGGCGGCGCTGCGGCTGCGGCGGGGCGGGCTCGCGGGTCTCGGGGGTCTCGGGGGGCGTGACGACGGCGGTGGTCATGCGCCGATCCCGTTCTCCGCGCGGCGCAGCACCCGGGTCGCGAGCACCGCGCCACCGAAGATGACCGCGAACAGCAGCGTGGCGATCGCCGAGGAGCTGCCGATCGCGTTGGTCGAGCCGTTCTCGAAGGCGGTCCGGTAGAACAGCAGCGACATGAAGTCGGTGGCGCCGGCCGGGTTCCCGGTCGACCCGCCCAGTGCGTACGGCAGCGCGAAGGCCTCCATCGCGAAGATGAAGGTCAGCACGCTGACCGTGCCGATCGCCGGCACCAGCAGCGGGAAGGTGATCGACCGGAAGGTCTGCCAGTGGCTGGCCCCGTCGACCCGCGCCGCCTCCGACAGCTCCTCCGGCACCCCGCCCAGCGCGGCGCCGTACAGCAGGACGGGGAAGCCCACCCACTGCCACGCGCTGACCAGCACGACCACCCACAGGGCCGTGGACGGGTCGCCCAGCCAGGGCACGGCCAGCGACTCCAGGCCCACCGTGCGCAGCAGCGCGTTGACCGGCCCGAACGTCGGCGACAGCAGCAGCGTCCAGAGGTAGCCGATGACGATGGGGCTGACCAGGTAGGGCATGGCGTAGAGGGTCTGCAGCAGCCGCCGGGTGCGCGCCCGGCGGTGCAGCAGCACCGCGATGCCGAGGCCGAGGGTGTTCTGGATGACCATCGTCCCGACGAAGAACGCGAGGTTGTGCCCGAACGCGCGCGGCAGCTGCTCGCGGAACGGCTGCTGGGTGAACAGCGCACCGAAGTTGCTCAGCCCCACGAACACGCCGCGGGTCGTGCCGTGCCAGGTGAAGAAGGCGTAGCTGAGCGCGGAGACCATCGGGTAGAGGACGAACACCCCGAACAGCAGCAGCGCCGGGGCGACGAACAGCAGCCCGCTACGTCGTGACATCAAGGGCTACGCCGACGGCTTGAACCACTGGGAGACGCCGGTCTGCAGGTCGTCGCTGACCGCGGCGGCGTCCTTCTTGCCCAGCAGCAGCTCCTGCAGCCCGGTGCCCAGCACGTCGGTGCCGGAGGGGGTGCCGTAGCGGAAGTCCACCAGGAGAAGGTACGGGCTGGGGTTCCTGGCGTAGCTGTCGGCCATCTGCTTCAGCAGCGGGTCGCTGTACGTGACACCCGGGACCGCGGACAGCTGCTTGACCTTGTCCGCGACGAGCTGGCCGAACTCCTTGGTCGCCATCCAGGCCACCAGGTCCTTGCTCGCCTGCTGGGCGTCGCTCCTGGTCGAGACGCCGAACGCCCCGTCGGCGTAGCCGGTCGTCGTCGGCGCCGTGCTGGGCGAGCCGTCCGGCGCCGGGACCTGGAAGACGCCCATCTTCAGGGCCGGGTTCTGCTTCTGGAAGAAGCCGAGCTCGAACGAGCCACCCGGGAACATCGCGGCCTTGCCGGAGGTGAACAGGATCTGCGCGTCGGTGTAGGCGACGCCCACCGCACTGTCGGGCAGGTACGGCTTGAGCGCCTTCAGCTCGTCGACCGAGGCCACCCAGTCGGGGTCGGTGAAGGTCTTCTGGCCGCTCAGCACGGCCTTCTCGAAGGCGGCGCCACCGAACCGGGGCGCGGCCAGCACCTGGTGCACGATGGGCAGCGTCCACGAGTCCTTGGCGCCGACCGCCATCGGCGTGATGCCCTGCTCCTTGAGCCTGGCGTTGACCTCGATGAACTGCGCCCACGTCGTCGGCGGCGTCAGGCCCTGCTTGGCGAAGAGGTCCTTGTTGTAGAACATCTGCAGCGTCTGCTGGGCCAGCGGCACGGCGTAGAGCTTGCCGTCCTCCTTGCCCTCGGCGCTCTTGACCACGTTGGCGTCCCAGCTGCTCAGGTCGACCGTGCTGTCCAGCGGCACGAGGCTCCCGGAGGCGATGGTGGGCTGGAGCTGGCCGTAGGAGCGCACCTGCACGACGTCGGGGCCGTTGGACCCGGCCAGGCCGGTGGTGAGGATCTGGTTGTACTCGGTGTTCTTGAAGGCCTTGAAGTCGACCTTGACGCCCGGGTGGGCCTTCTCGTAGACGTCGAAGATGGCGTCGTACGCCGCGACGTCCTCGGTCCGCCAGGACCACACCGAGAGGGTGACACCCTTGCCGTCCGACCCGCCGGAGCTGCTGCCGCTGGTGGAGGAGCTCGAGGGCGCGCACGCCGCGAGCGCCACCACGGCCGTGGCCACCGTGAGGGCGGTGAGGTGCCGCCGGGTCGTTCCGATCATCGGGCTGTCTCCTGTTCGTGGGGGGCCGTGCCGTGAGGGTGCGGGTGGTGCGGGTCCGGGTCGTGCGGGTCCGGGTCGTGCGGGTCCGGGTCGTGAGGGTCCGGGTCGCGGGAGTGGTCGTGGGGGGCCTGGAGGCAGCGCAGCGCCTGCGCGACGGACCCGCCGTGCTGCTCGAGGGCCGTGCGGGCCGCCTCGGCGGCCACCCCGGCCAGCAGCGACAGCAGGGCCGGCTTGAGCTCGCCGTCGGCCCGCTCCAGCGCGGCCCGCACGTCGGCCTCGTCGGCGCCGCTGGCCTCGCAGAGGATGCGGATGACCCGGCCGCGCAGCTTGGCGTTGGTGGCCACCATGTCGACCATGAGGTTGGACCAGGTCCGGCCGAGCCGGACCATGACGGCGGTCGAGAAGCCGTTGAGCACGAGCTTCTGGGCGGTGCCGGCCTTGAGCCGGGTCGAGCCGGTGATCACCTCGGGGCCGGTGTCGACGGCCAGCAGCAGGTCGGCGGCATCGGCCAGCTCGGCCCGGGGGTTCGCCGTGACCAGCAGCGTGAGCGCGCCCCGCCCGCGGGCGGCAGCCAGGGCGCCGGCGACGTACGGCGTGCGGCCGGAGGCGGTGAGCCCGACGACCACGTCGCACGGGCCGACCGGCGCGGCGTCCCGGGCGCCCAGCTCGGCGTCGTCCTCGACGTTCTCGACCGCCGTGACCAGCGCCGACGGGCCGCCGGCGTGGTGGGCGACGAACAGGCCCTCGGGGGCGTTGAAGGTGGGCAGCAGCTCGGCGGCGTCGATGACCGCCAGCCGCCCGGAGGTGCCGGCGCCGAAGTAGTGCACCGTGCCGCCGCGGCGGATCCGTTCGACGGTCAGGTCGACCGCCGCCGCCAGCTGCGGCAGGACCTGCTGCACCGCCGGTGCCACCAGGGCGTCCTCGGCGTTGAGCGTCTGCAGCAGCTCGAGGGTGCTCATCGCGTCGAGGGCACCGGTGCCGGGGTGGCGCTCCTCCGTGGGCGCGCTCACGCTCACCTCGGGTGGACGCGGAGCAGTTCCGTTGGTCACGCTGTGAGGTTAGTTTCCAACGCCGATGACGTCAATAATGTAAGTCATTGTCAACATGGTGCGCCGAGACGGCATCGCGCGTGGACTTGACCGCCTTGCGCGCACTGCGCAGGTTCCGTTGTGCCACAGCGATGTACAGGCAGTCGACCACGGTCAGCGCGGCGATCCGGCTGGCCGTCGCCCCCGAGCGCAGCGCGGTCTCGCGGGCGGCCGTGGTGAGGACGAGGTCGGCCAGCTTCGCCAGCGGCGACAGGGGGAAGTTGGTGATGGCCACGGTGCGCGCGCCGTGCGCCTTGGCGGTGGTGATCGCCTCGATCGTCTCGCGCGTCGTGCCGCTGTGCGAGACGCCGATCGCGACGTCCTTGCTGCCGAGCAGGGCGGCGCTGGTGAGCGCGATGTGCGGGTCGCTCCAGGAGAAGGCCACGCAGCCGATGCGGTGCAGCTTCATCTGCAGGTCCGCGCCCACGACGGCGCTGGCGCCCGAGCCGTAGACGTCGACCCGGCCGGCCTTCCCGATCAGCGTGGCGGTCTCGGTCAGGGTGGCCCGGTCGAGCTGCTGGGCGGTCTCCTCGACGGCGCTGGAGTCGGCGAAGGCGATCTTGCGGATCACGTCGTCGACCGTGTCGCTGGCGCTGATGTCCGTGCGCGCGGCGGAGAGCGACCGGGGCTGGGCCGACTCCTCCGCCAGGGCCAGCCGCAGCTGGGGATAGCCGGGCAGGTCCAGGCGCTTGCAGAAGCGCATCACCGTGGTCTCGGAGGTGGCCGCCGCCACCGCCAGCTCGCTGATGGTCAGTGCGGCGGTGGCCCGCGGGTCGGCCAGCACCTGCTCGGCGACCCGGTCCTCCGCCGGGGACAGCGACGGGCGCAGCGCCCTCAACCGGACGAGCAGTGGAACGGCGCCCGCTCCGGTGGCGGGCAGCACCGATGGACGTGACGTCATGGAGGTCAACCTACGGCGTCATCGCCGCGCCGGGCTCCACCCCTGGGGGATGAGCGCCTCGGGGTGTCGCTCGCCGTCGAGGACCAGGCCGCCGGAGCCGGCGACCACCCGGACCCCGTCCACGAACACGCCCCGGCCGGCGTACGACGCGTCGGTCGTGTAGCGCCAGCGCACCTGCACCGACCCGGGTTCGAGGGCCGCCGTCGCCTGCTGCCACCGCCGGGTGCCACTGGTGGCGACCTCACCGTCGGTGGAGGTCACCTCGCCGCGGTCACGGAGCCGGAACGGCAGCGCGGCCCACGTCCGGCCGCCGTCGCGCGAGGCCTCCAGGGTGAGCGGGTCGGAGGACTCGGTGTCGACGAACAGGTCGAACGACAGCGCTCGCCGCCCGTGGCAGGTCGAGCGTGCGGGTGGTGAGGGTCGTGCTGGTGGCGTCCTTCGTGCCGCTGAACCACGCGGTGGCCCCGTGCCGCGGCCGGACCCCCAGGGCGAGGGCGAGCCCCTGCGCCGCCACCCGGCGGGCCGGGTTGTTGCTGCCCCAGCTGCGGTTCGGGTGCACCCGGTTGGACAGCACGATGACGAAGGAGCGGGAGGCGAAGTCGATCACCACGGAGGTGCCGGTGTAGCCCGTGTGACCGGCGGTCCTCGGTCCGGACAGGCCCGACATGTACCAGCGCTGGTCCAGCTCGAAACCGAGCCCGTGCGCGTCGTCGGGGAAGGCCACGTTGTAGTTGGTGGTCATCGCCTCGACGCTGGACGGCGACAGGATGCGGTCACCGCCGTAGGTCCCCCCGTTGAGCATCGCCTGCGAGAGGACCGCCATGTCCTGCGCGGTCGAGAACACCCCCGCGTGACCGGCGACGCCGCCGAGCGACCAGGCGTTCTCGTCGTGCACCTCGCCCCAGACCATGCCGCGTGCGGGTGCCGACTGGAACTCGGTCGCGGCGATGCGCGGCTTGAGCGAGGGGTCGGGGTTGTAGCCGGTGTCCTTCATCCCCAGCGGGCCGGTGATGCGCTGGGCCACCAGCCGGTCCAGGCTGCTCCCGGTCTGCCGCTCCAGCAGCACGCCCAGGGTGATCAGGTTGAGGTCGCTGTAGACGTAGGTCGTGCCCGGGGGTCGAGGTGGGCGCGACGTCGAGCACCGCCGCGATCCGCGAGGCCTTGTCGGGCCAGTCGCGCCACAGCGGCAGGAAGGGCTCGCAGGCCCGAGGTGTGGGTCAGCAGCTGCTGCACCGTGATCGAGGCCTTGCCGTGGGCGGCGAACTCCGGCAGGTACGTCGCCACCGGCTCGTCCAGCCGGATGGCGCCACGCTCGACCTGCTGCATCACGAGGATCGAGGTGAACAGCTTGCTGACCGAGGCCATGTCGAAGATCGTGTTGTCCCGCATGGGGACCCACTGGTCGCGGGGCAGCTCCGTCCCGGCACCGTCGGCGTAGCGCAGCGCGTAGCCGCTGGCCTCGCGGGCGACCACATGCCCGTCGTGGCCCATCAGCGTGACCGCACCGGCGTACAGCGGCCGGGTGGCGCCCGAGGGCTCCTCCCAGCCGGCGATCTGGTCCAGCGCGTCCCGGATCGGTGCGGGGTCGAGCCCGGCGCCGGCCGGGGTGCTGTCACGCAGCACGGTGCCGGCCGGGGCGAAACCGTCCTGGGGCCGGTCGTAGCGGCCGGCGGGGCCGTGCGGGTGCGAGCGCGCGGCAGAGGCCGACACCACCGGCAGCAGGAGCGTGCCGCCGAGCAGGGCGGCGCAGCCGGCCGCGACGGCCGCCGGGCGCAGCCCCCTCATCGCCGCGCGCCACGGTAGAGGAGGTACGGCTCGCGCCGGTCGTCCCAGCCGGAGAGCTCGGCGCGCCAGGCGCCCACGATCTCCGCGGCCGGCGCGCCCGCCATGAGCATGTCGCGGAACCGGGTGGAGCCGGTCAGCAGGTCGGCCCAGCGGCCGGCGTCGCCACGCCAGTCGAACTCGGGGTAGAGCCGCCTGGCCTCCACCATCATGTGCGTCGCGGCGGTGATCGCCTCGACCTCGGCCCGGGTCGGTGACGTGCACCTGCACGCCGCCGCAGACCTTGCCGGCCTGCTTGCTGAAGGTCGGCGTGAAGTACGCCTCGCGGAACTCGACGCCCGGGATCCCCTTGTCCTGCAACGCCGCCGCCCATCGGTCGTCGATGTACGGCGCGCCGATGAGCTCGAACGGGCGGGTCGTACCCCGCCCCTCGGAGAGGTTGGTCGCCTCGAACAGGCAGGTGCCCGGGTACAGCAGCGCGGTGTCGGGCGTGGGCATGTTGGGGCTCGGCAGGACCCAGGTCAGCCCGGTGCCGGCGAACGTCTGCTCGCGGCTCCACCCGCTGACCGGGATGACGGTGAGCTCGTCCAGCCGACCCCCTGCGTCGGCCGGCAGGAACTCGGCGTCGAACAACCGGGCCAGCTCACCGACGGTGAGGCCGTGCTGCTGGACGATCTCGAGCTGGCCCACCCCGGAGGTGAATCCGGGTCGCAGCATCGGCCCGCGCGCGGCGCCGCCGACCGGGTTGGGCCGGTCCAGCACGACGAACCGCGCGCCGGTCGCGACGGCCGCCTTCATCGCGGCGTACATCGTCCAGACGTAGGTGTAGAACCGGGCCCCCACGTCCTGGATGTCGAAGACGACGGTCTCGACCCGCGCCTCCCGGTAGAAGCCGGCGAGCTTCTCGGCCGTGGCACCGTAGGCGTCGTAGACCATCACCCCGGTGCGCGGGTCAGCGTGGTTGCCCTCGGAGTCCCCCGCCTGCGCCGTACCGCGGAAGCCGTGCTCGGGCCCGAAGACCGCCACGACGTCGACGCTGCCGGAGTCGACCATCGCGTCGACCACGTGGCGGAGGTCCTGCAGGATGCCGGTCGGGTTGGTGACGACACCGACCCGCTGGCCCGCCAGGTCGGCCCAGCGGCTGCGGGCCAGGCGGTCCGCGCCGGGGATGACGACCCGGCCGCCCGGGCGGTGGCCGGCCGGCGCCGCTGCGCCGGGAGTCGCTGTGCCGGGAGTCGGCGCGACGCCGGCGGCCTGCGCGGCCGCCGCCCCGAGGGGCAGGGCAGCCAGCCCGAGCCCGGCAGCGCCGAGCACCTGCCGGCGGTTGACGGCGCTCATCGTGACGGCTCCGGTCGGGACGCGGCCCGGGTCACCAGGTGAGCCCGGAGCCGAAGGGGAAGAGGACCTGCGACGGGGCGCCGGCCACGGGCACGTCGACCGGCAGCGTGCCCGTGGGCCCGACCTCGCCGGTGATGACGCGGGCGGCCGCCTCGATCGCGACCGGGCTGTAGGAGTACGTCGCGAGGTAGGTGCGGACACCCGGGCAGGTAGGCGATGTCGTAGGGGTCGCGCACCGCCACCACGACGACCGGGGTGCCGGTGGCGACCAGGGCCTTGACCAGCCGCTGCTGCCCGCCGGCCGGGTCGGTGACCGAGGTGTCCCAGGCCTTCATCGTCGTGACCACCACCGCGTCCTGGCCGGCCGCCCCGGCGACCGCGTCGGCGATCGCCGCGTCGCTCGGGAGCCGCTCCGGTCTCGCGCCGGGTGACGGTGGAGCCGCGCCGGGTGAGGGCGCCGCGCGAGGGTGGCGGTGGTCGTGGCGCCGTACCCGGTGACGAGGACCTTGCTGCCGGGGGCCCGCAGCGGCAGGGTCGCGTCGTCGTTGCGCAGGACGGTGGTGGTGCGGTTCGTGATGGCGTCCGCGGCGGCCAGGTGCTCGGGGGTGCCGACGACCCGGTCGAGGCGGGAGGCGTCGGTGTACGGGTGCGTCAGGATGCCGCGCCTGAGCTTGAGCAGCAGGATCCGCGCGACGCTCTCGTCCAGCCGCCGCTGGCTGATCCGGCCGCTCTGCACGGCGGAGAGCACCGAGCCGTAGGCGGCGTCCATGTCCGGCGCCATCATCAGGCTGTCGGCACCCGCCAGCACCGCGCGGACCGCGACCTCGCCGTCGCCGTACTTCTCCCGCACGCCCTGCATGGCCAGCGAGTCGGTGGTGATGACGCCCCTGAAACCCAGCTCCTGGCGCAGGATGCCGGTGAGGATCGGCTTGCTCAGCGTCGCCGGGTCACCGGAGGGGTCCAGCGCCGGCACCACGAGGTGCCCGCTCATGATCATGTCGGCGCCGGCGCTGATGGCGGCCTTGAACGGAGGGGCGTCGGTCCGCAGCCACTGCTCCCTGGTGTGCGTGATCACCGGGATGCCGGTGTGGCTGTCGGTGGCGGTGTCGCCGTGGCCCGGGAAGTGCTTGGGCGTGGCGACGATCCCGGCGTCCTTCTGGTAGCCGGTGACCTGGGCCGACACCATCGAGGAGACCAGCGCCGGGTCGGAGGAGAAGGACCGGGTGCCGATCACCGGGTTGAGCGGGTTGACGTTGACGTCGGCGTCCGGGGCGTAGTCGACGTTGATGCCCATCGCCTTGAGCTCCCGGCCGGTGATGGCCGCGGCGGTGCGGGCGTCGGCGGTGCTGCGCGAGGCGCCGAGCGCCATCGACCCGGGGAACTGGGTGGCCGGCGGCCCGACCCGGGTCACCACCCCCTGCTCCTGGTCGGTGCCGACGGTCAGGGGGATGTGGGCGCCGGAGCCGATCGCGGCCCGCTGCAGGCCGTTCGAGAGGGCGGTGATCTGGGCCGGGTCCTTGACGCTGTCGGTCCAGGCGAAGTAGATGACGCCGCCGAGGTGGTACTTGCGCACCACCTCCGCCGGTGAGGCGACGCCGTACAGCGGCAGGTTGCGCGCGTCCGGGGTGGTCGCGTCGGAGCCGTAGACGTTCTGGGTGAAGAGCTGGCCCACCTTCTCCTGCGTCGACATCAACCGCAGGGCGGCGGCGACCGAGCGCTCCGGTCCGGCGGCTGCGCCCGCGTGCCCGCCCGGCTCGGGAGTGGCGCTCGCGGGCACCGCGCCCACCGCCGCGACGCAGAGGGCGACAGCGCCGGCGGTGCCGGTCGCGAGCACCCGACGGGAGATGAGCTGGTGTGCCATGACGCCTCCGGCGGCGATGTGAATGATTGACGCAATCTCTCAACGCGAAGGAAGTTAGTCACGGGGTCAGGCAGGGGTCAAGGGCTTGGGGCAAACCAGACAGAGTCCTTACCCGACGACCCGGCCGGGGGTTCGGGGCCGGCCGTGTCGTCCGCGGGTCGTCCGGGTCAGGACGCGGTGTCGAGGACGTGCATCGGGTCGCCCGCCCCCAGGTCGGTGACGCCCGCCGACTCCAGCGCCCCCAGCACGAGCGTCCGCCGGACGGCGCCGAACGTGATCACGTGGCCGATCATGCCGCCGAAGGTGAACACCCGCGGCCGGTCAGCGGTCGTGTCCACGAAGGTGTCCGCCAGCCGCCCCTGGGCGATGGTCACCTGCACGAACTCGCGGTACGACGGGCCGGCGACCGCGTGCCGCGCGGCCAGACCGGCGGCGCTGCGGTCCCCCGCCGGCGGGAACGGGCCTCCCCGCAGCGAGGACAGCCACATCTCCTCCTGCAGCACCAGGCGGTCGCACATGGAGCGCAACGTCAGCGGCTTGCAGTCGATCCACTCGACGGACAGCTCGACCGGGGCGTCGAGCACCGCGTCCGGCAGGGCCCCGACCCGCTCGAGGATCGCGGTGAGGACGTCCACGTGGTGGTCGACCAGCTTCTGCACCAGGTCCATCTCGGTCTCCTTGCGTGAAGCCGGGAGGCGCAGGCCCTCCGGCGGTTGGAAGTGCACGTCGCTGGGGGCGGCCAGCTCGAACTCGCGCAGCCGCCCGCGCCGGGTCGGCGAGCGGCGCCACACCGACGGGGTGATCCCGTAGGCGCGCCGGAAGGCGCGGGTGAAGGCCTCGTGCGAGCCGTAGCCCGTCGCGGTGGCGACCTCCATCAGCGTGTCGTCAGTCGTCAGCAGCCGGTGCGCCGCCCGCTCCAGCAGCAACCTGCGCCGGAAGGCGCCGGGCGGCTCACCGACCGCGGCAGCGACCAGCCGGTCGAAGTGGAACCGGGACAGGAACGCGCTCGCCGCGAGGTCCGCGCCGCCCGCGCCCGGCTCGTCCAGGCTCTGTGCCACCAGGTCGAGGAGGCGTGCCATCCCGTCGGCTGCGATCGTGGTCATGCCCCGATCCTGCCGCCGGGCGCGGGGCCGGCGCTTGATCCTGCTTGCGGTTCTCCACCCGGGCCCGGAGCCTCAGCGGCGGCGACGGGCGGTGTTGAACAGGCTTCGGGTGATCTCGCGACCCAGCGCCGTGCCGGCCGAGCGCAGCATCGAGCGCACGGCGCTCGAGCCGAGCACCTGCTGCACGGCCGACTCCTGCTCCTTGGGCGCGCGCTCGCGCGGCGAAGGGGCCGGGGCGGGTGCGGGGACGGGCGCCGCGTCGGGGGCAGGCGCCGCGGCCAGGCGTGCCTGCAGCCGCTCGTAGGCCGACTCGCGGTCGAGCACCTCGGCGTACTTCGTCGACAGGGGCGAGGACGCGACGACCTCGTCCACCACCGCCTCCGGCGACGGGGCCATCAGCGACTGCGGTGCGCGCATCCGGGTCCAGGCCACCGGCGTGGGGGCGCCCCGGTCGGACAGCACCGTGACGACGGCCTCGCCGGTGCCGAGCTGGGTGAGCAGCTCACCGAGGTCGTAGCCGCTGCGCGGGAACGTCGACACGGTCGCCTTGAGCGCCTTGGCGTCCTCGGGGGTGAAGGCCCGCAGCGCGTGCTGCACCCGGTTGCCGAGCTGGGACAGGACGCCGGAGGGGACGTCCCTGGGCGTCTGGGTGACGAAGAAGACCCCGATGCCCTTGGACCGGATCAGCCGCACGGTCTGCTCGATCGCGTCGACGAAGGCCGGGCTGGCCTCGTCGAAGAGCAGGTGCGCCTCGTCGAAGAAGAACACCAGCTTGGGCTGGTCCACGTCACCGACCTCGGGCAGGTCGTGGAACAGGTCGGCCAGCATCCACATCAGGAAGGTGGAGAACAGCCTGCGGCCGGTCCTGCACGGCGGGGAGCTCGAGGCAGGTGACGATGCCGCGGCCGTCCGCGGCGGTGCGCAGCAGGTCGGCGGTGTCGAGCTCGGGCTCGCCGAAGAAGACGTCGGCCCCCTGGTCGGAGAGGGCGATGAGGTTGCGCAGGATGACACCGGCCGTGGCGGTGGACAGGCCGCCCAGCTCCTTGAGGTCGGCCTTGCCCTCGGCGCTGGTGAGGTGGCCGATCACCGCGCGCAGGTCCTTGAGGTCCAGCAGCGCCAGGCCGCTGCGGTCGGCGTAGTGGAAGACCAGCCCCAGGCTCGACTCCTGGGTGGCGTTCAGCCCGAGCACCTTGGCCAGCAGGGTGGGCCCGAAGGACGTGACGGTGGCACGGACCGGCACGCCACGGCCGAGTCCGCCCAGGGAGAGGAACTCGGTGGGGTAGGCCGTGCCCGTCCAGGTCTGTCCCACCTCGCCGGCGCGGGAGGTGACGCGGTCGCCGGCCTCCCCCGCGCTCGCCATACCGGACAGGTCGCCCTTGACGTCGGCCAGGAAGACCGGCACGCCCTGGGCGGACAGCTGCTCGGCCATCAGCTGGAGGGTCTTGGTCTTGCCGGTGCCCGTGGCCCCGGCGACCAGGCCGTGCCGGTTCAGCACCGCGAGCGGGATGCGCACCGGCGCGTCCGGGTGGGCGACGCCGCCGGAGACGGCAGCCCCGAGGTCGAGGGCGGCGCCGGGGAAGGCGTAGCCCGCCCGGATCGTGTCGAGCTGGCTGTCGGCAGCGGGTGCATCGCTCACCCCCGGGACTCTAGCCCGGGGCACCGACGCGGCACTGCCTAAACTGGCGCGGTGATCTTCAAGGCCATCGGCGACGGACGTCCCTACCCCGACCACGGCCGGGTGACCCCTCGCGACTGGTCCGACGTGGCGCCACGGATGGTGCGGCTGGACGAGCTCGTGACCACCAAGCGCACCCTCGACCTGGCCGCCCTGCTCTCCGAGGACTCCACCTTCTACGGCGACCTGTTCGCCCACGTCGTGCAGTTCGAGGGCACCCTCTACCTCGAGGACGGCCTGCACCGGGCGCTGCGGGCGGCGTTGCACCAGCGGCCGGCGCTGCACGCCCGGGTGCTCGTGCTCAGCTGACCCGGACCTCGCGCACGGCACCGCACGCCTCCACCCGTCACCGGGCGTCACCCGGGCCGACACCACATCGTTGTGAAGCGGTGCTTGGCGCAGCCGCCCCCCGGGGTGATCATCGACGCACATCCACCGACGGGCAGGAGTGGACGCGTGAGCGAGACGAACGGGACCGGCGTCAACCCCCGCAAGCGGCGGCTGCGCCGCCGTCACACGGTCACGCTGACGGCGGTGCTGGTGCTGATGCTGGGCACCTTCGGCTACGCCGCCGCGTACATGGAGGGCTGGGTCGGGCACCGCGGCGTCCACGGCCACCGTCGCGTGCCCCCTCGTGCCGATCGTCCCGGCACCCAAGCCGCAGCAGATCGCGCTCAACGTCTACAACGCCACCGACGAGCAGGGCCGGGCCACGGTCGTGGCCAAGGCGCTGCACAAGCGCGACTTCGTCGTCAAGACCGTGGCCAACGACCCGACCTACAGCTCCGTGCCGGGGCCGGCCGAGGTCCGCTTCGGCACCGCGGGAAAGGCCGCGGCCGACGTCGTGGCGGGCCAGGTCAAGGGCGCCAAGCTGGTGGAGGACACCCGCACCGACCGCAGCGTCGACCTCGTCATCGGGATGACGTTCACCCAGCTGGTGCCGCAGCCCCCCAAGCCGCCGGCACCGGCCACCAGCGTCAAGCTCAACGTCTACAACACGACGTTCCGGACCGGCCTGGCCGCCATCACGGCGAAGTCGCTGGCCGCGCGGGGCTTCCGGATCGCCGACGTGGGCAACGACCCGCACCCCAAGATCCTGTCCGTGAGCGGCCTGATCGTCTTCGGCGACGACGGCGAGACCGCGGCCCGCCGGGTCGCGCTCCAGCTGGCCGGCGCCAAGCTGGTCAACGACCACCGCAGCGGCCGGACCGTGGACCTCATCCTCGGCAACGGCTACACCGCCCTGGTGCCGGTGAGCCAGGCCTCCGCCCCGCCCGTCCCGACCACACCGGCACCCGCTCCTAGCAGGAAGTGCTGATCCCGCACAGGGCCTGAACGTCCTTCCCGTCATCCCCCTGAGCGGGATGATCGGAGTCTGGGCAGACGGGGAGATGTGCCGGTGAGCTACGTGCGCGAGGAAGGCTTGTTACGCCGACGGCGCCGGCGCCGGCGCCGTACCCTGCTCAGCCTGACGTTGGCCCTGCTGCTGCTGGTGCTGACCCTCCTGTACGCCGTCGGCAACGTCCAGGGCATCGGCCGGCCGCCCCCCACACCGGCCGCCGGGGCCTGCTCCCCCGGGCGGACGGCCTCCGGGGTGCCGCTGCCGGCGCCGGTCACCGTGCGGGTCAACGTCTACAACGCGACCAGCCGCCAGGGGCTCGCGGCCTCGCTCGCCCGTGACCTGCGCGACCAGGGGTTCGTGGTGGCCAAGGTCGGCAACGACCCCCGGCACCGCATGCTCGTGGGGCGCGGCGAGATCCGCTACGGGCGGGCCGGGCGCGCTGGCGGCGCAGCTCGCCCGGACCCGGATGGCGGGGGCCAGGCTGGTCAGGGACCACCGGCGCGACGCCACCATCGACCTGGTTGCCGGCTACGAGTTCGAGGCGCTGCGACCGCCGCCGGTGCCCCCCGTCGCGACCGGCGCCGCCGGCGCCGGGAGCGTCGCGGCAGGGTGCTGACCCGACGCGCCCCGGTCAGCACCGGGGCTCAGGACTCGCTGGGCTCCGTCGCCACCCCCACCGCGGGATGAGCGGGCAGCTGCTCGAAGGCGTAGTAGACCGCGACGGCGAAGTGGCCGCCCAGCGTCAGCAGCGGTGAGATGAACGCCGTGCCGCACAGGGCGCCGTACGCCAGCAGGCCCAGCCCGAACCGGCGGACCGCGGCCCGCTGCGCGGCGCCGGACAGGGGCGTCTGCAGGAGGCCGGGGGTCCGCACGATGTGGCGCCACAGCGCGGTGAAGGCGATCGCGACGAGGAACATGGCCGCGCTGTAGGTGAACAGGGCGACCTGGGCGTCGCGGCCACCCCGCCGCAGCCCGTCGGCGGCCACGGCGGTGGGGAACGGCAGGGCGGAGACGACCAGCAGCAGCCCCAGGTTGAGGAACATCAGGCGGCGGTCGATCTGCGCGACGCGGCTGAACAGCGCGTGGTGGTTGACCCACATGATGCCGATGACGACGAAGCTGACGACGTAGGTGAGGTAGGAGGGCCACTGCGCGAGCAGCAGCTCGCCGAGCGGGCGCCCGGGGTCGTCGGGCACGTGCAGGTCCAGGACCAGCAGGGTCACCGCGATGGCCAGCACGCCGTCGCTGAAGGCCTCCAGGCGGTGAGGGCTCATGCCCGTAGTCAACCGCCACGGCCCGTCCCTGACCATGACCGGGACGGCGTCTCCGGTGCCGGGGTGACATCGCCGCCGCCTCGGTGGTTGGGTCCTGTGCGTGAACATCGTGTCGCTGCTGCCCTCGGCCACCGAGATCCTCTTCGCCCTCGGCGCGGGCGAGGACGTCGTGGGGGTCACGTTCGAGTGCGACCACCCGCCGGAGGCCCGCCGGCGCCGGATCGTGTCCACCAGCTCGCTGCCCGAGGGCCTGGACCCGGCCGCGATCGACGCGGCGGTGCGCGCCCGGATCTCGGCCGGTGAGGACCTCTACCACCTCGACCGCGACGCCCTCGCCGGCCTGGACGCCGACCTCGTGGTGACCCAGGACCTGTGTGCCGTGTGCGCCGTCGACGTCACCGAGGTGACCGCGGCCCTGGACCACCTCGGCTGTCGCGCCGAGGTGCTCACCACCGACCCGCACGACCTGGAGCAGGTGCTCGCCTCCATCGTCCAGGTCGGGGCGGCGACCGGGCGGGAGGACCGGGCCCACGCCCTGGTCGAGGGCCTGCGTGCGCGGCTGGCTGCCGTCGCCGACCGGGTGCACGGGCTGCCGCGGCCACGCACCGTCGTGCTGGAGTGGACCGACCCGCCGTTCGCGCCCGGGCACTGGGTGCCCGAGATGGTGCAGCAGGCCGGCGGCGAGTGCGTCCTCGGTCGGCCCGGGGAGCGGTCGGTGCCCACGACGTGGGCCGACGTCGCCGCTGCCGCCCCGGACGTCGTCGTCTCGGCACCCTGCGGCTTCGGGTTGGAGGACTCGGCCCGGCTGGCCGGCGAGCTGCTCGCCACCGGGTCGCTGCCGGCGGCGGTCCCGGTCTGGGCGGTCGACGCCAACGCCTCGTTCGCCCGGCCGGGGCCGCGCCTGGTGGACGGCATCGAGGCGCTCGCCGGCATCCTGCACGCCGACCGGGCGCCGGACCCCCGGCTCGCCCGGCGGCTGCGCTGAGCGTGACGACGCCACCGGCCCGCCTCGAGCGCCGGCTGGGCCTGGGCGACGCGGTCGTCATCGGGCTCGGGTCGACCGCCGTCCCGAGCAGGGCCGCTGTGTAGGCTCGCCGGCGCACCGGGCGGAGGGGCTCGCCGCACCCGGACCATCGCCCAGACGCGGCCGACCGTCCCTGCCTGCGGACCCGCGCGGTGCACCGCGCCCGGACCACCGCCAGGGAGAGGACCCACGTGACCGGTCACTCCGCGTCCCCGCCAGCGGCACCCGGACCGGCCGACGTCGCCGGGGCCCGCGGACGCACCGCCACCCGGCGCGCGGTCGACCCGGCCCTGCTCGCCACGGTCGCGGCCGGGGGCGCGATCGGCGCCGCCGCGCGCTACGGCGCCGGGCAGGCCTGGCCGACCGACGCCGGCCGGCTGCCCGTGACGACGATGGTGGTCAACGTCGTCGGCTGCGGGCTCATCGGCGTGCTGATGGTGCTGCTCGGCGAGATGCGCCGGCCCCACCGGCTGCTGCGGCCGCTCGTGGGCACCGGTGTGCTCGGGGGGTTCACGACGTTCTCGACGTACGCGGTGGACCTGCAACGGCTGCTCGCCGGCGGCCACGCCTGGACGGCCGCGGCGTACCTCGTCGCCACCCCGGTGGCCGCACTGACGGCGGTGTGGGCCTCGGCCCGGGCCACGCGGCGCCTGCTCGGCGGACGACGATGACGAGCCGCACCGTCACCGGGAGGCGGGCGATGAGCCTCGTCCTGGTCATGGTCGGCGCTGCGGTCGGCGCACCGCTGCGCCACCTCACCGACCGGGCCGTGCAGGCCCGGCACGGTACCGCCCTGCCCTGGGGGACGTTCACCGTCAACGTCATCGGCTCGTTGGTGCTCGGGCTCCTCACGGCCGCGGCCATCACGGGCGACGTGTCACCCGAGACACAGCTGGTCATCGGCACCGGGTTCTGCGGCGCGCTCACGACCTACTCGACGTTCTCCTGGGAGACGCTCCGGCTGTTCGAGGACGACGCCCCCCTGCTCGCCGGGGTCAACGTCGTGGGCAGCATCCTCGCCGGGCTCGCGGCCGCCGCAACGGGTTTCGCGGTCGGACACACCATCTTCTCCTGAGCCCCGCCACGCAGTCGGACGGCCGTCCTGCCGTTGACCGGGCGGTCAGTCAGGCGGACACTGGAGGTGTTCGGTCCGCCTCAGGACGACGGACCACTGTCACGGAAGGTGGTCGGTCCACATGAGGAAGTGGACTCACCCACAGGACTTTGCGGCCCTGGTCGCAGGCGTGTACGCCGTGTTGTCACCGATCTGGACAACGACGACGAGCAGTGCCACCACCACGATGGTGGTGCTGGGAGTCATCACCGCCGCCCTGGCCGTCGTGTCGCTCATGCGGCCGGACCGGATGGTGCCCGAGGGACTGATGGCACTCATGGGCGCGCTCTTCATCATCGCGCCCTGGGTCATGGGCTTCAGCGGCACCCGGCCGATGGCCTGGACGGCGTGGATCGTCGGCATCGTCACCCTCGCGGTCGGAGCCTGGGACGTCCAGCTGACCCGGACGGCCCACCACGGAGGCGGCATGGCTGCGTCCCACTGAGAGGAGATCGTCGTGAAGCGGGCTCGCCGTCCAGCCGTGCGGGAGGCCGGCGAGCCCGCCCCGATGGCGAAGGACGCCACCGCGGCGCGTGACCGGATCCTCGACGCCGCAGAGCATCTCATCGCCGAGGACGGGTTCGACGCCACGCCCACGGCCCGCATCGCCGAGCGGGCCGGCGTGGCCAAGGGCCTGCTCTTCTACTACTTCCCCCGCAAGACCGACCTGCTGCAGGCCCTCTTCGCCGAGCGCCTGCCGGCCCAGCCCCTCTGCAGCATCAGCGACATCGCGGTGACCGGAGACGTGTCCGGGTCGCTGGTGCGGCTCGCCCACCGGCTGAACCTGAGCCGCCACCCGTCCCGCGTGCTGCGGGCAATCCTGTTCAGGGAAGCGGGAACCCGGATCGACGTGGCCCACCACCTGGGGGCTCTGCACGCCGGGCTCGTCGACCTCACCGAGCGCGTGCTCGACGCCGCCAGCCCGCGGGCGCTGGACCAGCACCGGCGCCGGCAGGCTGCCGGCACCTACGTCGCCGTGCTGCTGCACGAGGCCAACGCCCGCCGCTCCGACGGGCCGCTGCCCGACGTGACGGCCGCCGCCGACATCATCTCGCGCGGCCTCCTGGTCTGACTGGGTGTGTCCCTATTGCTGTGGCGCGGTGGGTGCACCGGCGGGCGTGTCGTACCCGGATCCGCCGACGAGCAGTGGATGCTGCTGGGGCCGGTGTTCAACGCGCCGGGCAAGCGCGGCCGCACGCGAGGCCGACGGGCGCGCCGAGGAAACGCCCTCGTGGTCGTCATCGACGCCCATTTGGCTCGTGGTGCCTCGAACGGCGGCTTCACCTTCCACGACCGAGGCGGCCCCTACGGCCGGGCTAAGGGCGCCAAGCGCGTTGTGGCGGTCGACGTGACCGGCCTCCCGGTGGGCGCCCTGGTCGTGCCGGCCTCCACCCACGAGAACCGGGCCAGCGAGCTCGTGCTGGAGCACCTGGGCCGGCAGGGGGTCACCGGCCGGCTCGAACTGGTCCTGGTGGACCGTTGGGTGACCGCGGCTGCTGCGTGCACTCTCGGCCGGCATCGCGACGTCGAGGTCCGCCGGGTCGGGTGGGACGACAAGCGGCCGGTCTTCGCGCCATCCGGCACGCCTGGCGCGTCGAAGTCGCCCATGGTCGCCTGGGCCGCTCCCGGCGCCTGGCGAAGTCGTTCGAGAACACCATCACCTCGGCGACGGGATGGCTTCAGGTCGCCTGCATCGCGACTACGCTGCGCCACCTGTCAGACGAACGGTCTCGCCGGCGCAGAGTCGCGGGTCGCAGCGTGGGCGAGCATGAACGGCGCCGGAATGCGGCAGGCCCGTGTACTCAGCCGTCCGTGGGGCAGCGCTGCCAGACAGCCATGACCGGGGTCATCAGCGGCGGTGAAATGGTGCTGCCCGCTCCTTTGGCGGAGCACCCGCCAGCCCCGCGGAGCTGCGTCGTCGGCCGCGACCGTCGGCGGTGCGCGATGCCTATGCGCGAAACTGCGCGCGGTGCCGTGGGCGTGGTTTCGATCGTGCCGTGAAGTGTTTGCGCAGCAGATCGTCGGAGGCGTAGCCCACAGCGTGTGCCACCTCCCGGATGGACAGGTCGCTTTGCTCGAGCAGCCTTTGGGCCTCGCGGACGCGCAAGTCGTTGAGCCAGGTGATCGGGCTGAGTCCGACGCGGGCGGCGAACCAGCGGTGGAACGTCCGCGGGGACAGCGAGCAGGCCGCGGCGAGATCGTTCACAGTCCAGACGTCGGCGAAGGTCGCGTTCACGGCGAGCTGGAGACGCTCCACGGTCGGCGTCGTGCTGGTCGGCGTGGCGGTGTCGGCGTACTGGGCCTGCGATCCCGGACGGAAGACCGGCGTGACCATCGACCTGGCGATCATCTCGGCCGCGGCGGCGCCCCAGTCAGTGCGCACGAGGTGCAGGAGGAGGTCGATGCCGGCGGTGACGCCGGCCGAAGTCCAGACTCCATCTCCACCGCAGTAGAGGTCACGCGGCCGCACGTCGACCGCGGGATAGCGCCGAGCGAGGTCGTCGGCGAAGCGCCGATGGGTGGTCGCGGCGCGGCCGTCGAGCAGGCCGGCGGCCGCCAGCGTGAACGCTCCGCTGCACAACGAGGCGACCGCGATACCGGTCGCGGCCGCGGCGGCGACTGCCGCCACTTCCTCCGGATCGGGGTCGGCGAGCGGGTCCAGAACTGCCGGCACCACCAGGAGGTCGAGCCCGGCGGTCCCGTTGAGGTCGTGATGCCGTCGCAGCGCGTCGCACCCCGTCCAGGTCGGTCACCGGTGCCGCGGCCAGGATGCGGATCTCGGGGCGAGGAAGCCCGCGGTCGGAGCGGTCGTCGTAGACCTCGCGGACAACCGCGATATCGAAGGCCCGGCGGCCGGGGCCGACGAGCAAGCCGACGGCGGTCATGGCGAGATCTTATGTGAAGACTCGTCGTCCATGCCACTGGCGGCATCGCCGGCGCATTCGACTGGACTGAGGCCATGACGAAGATTGGCAAGACGGCCCTCGTGGTCGTCGATGTGCAGCAGGGCTTCCTCGATGAGAAGCTGGGGCCCGACCACCAACCACCCCGGCTGCGAGACGAACGTCGAGCGACTGCTCCAGGCGTGGGCCGAGCGCGACCTCCCCGTCGTGGTTGTCCGGCACGACAGCGGCAAGCCGGACTCGCCGCTACACCCCACGCATCCCGGCAACGCGCTCATCGCGCCGGTCGCCGGTGCGCCTGCGGACCTGCTGGTGACCAAGAGCGTGAACTCGGCGTTCTACGGCACGCCCGACCTGGAGGCGTGGCTGCGGGCGGCCGGCATCGATCAGATCGTCGTGTGCGGCATCCAGACCAACATGCGCGTCGAGACCACTGCCCGGATGGGCGGCGACCTCGGCTTCGATGTTGTCGTACCCCTCGACGCGACCCGAACCTTCGACCTCTCGGGGCCGGACGGCACGGTCGTGCCGGCCGCAACCCTGATGCAGGTCACCGCCACCAACCTCCATGGCGGGGGCTTCGCCCGCATCGCCACGACCGACGAGCTCATCGCCGAGCTAAGCCCATCGCTGACCGCGACGTCGTGCCGGCTGAGGTCACTGGGGTCCGCATCAGGCGTGCCGGCGGGTCGGGCCGGCTGTCGACCGAGTTGCGCGGGCAGGCCGAAACCCGCGGGCCATGAGCCAGGCCCCGAAGCGAGTCCGACAGCGCGACCGGGAGCGCAGCCAGGACGGCGAGCGGAGACTCCGGGCCGTGAGCTCGCCACAGGATCGCTGCGTCAGAGGCCAGCAACAGGGGAGCGCCGAGCAAGCCCAGCAGTGGGATGGGACGCGGCACGAGGCCGGACCGGTACATCACCGATCCCAGGCACAGGGCGCTGATTGCGGGCATGAGGCTCTGGCTGAGCAGGAAGACCCGGTGGTAGATCGCGACCAGCGTTTGCGAGGCCGTGAGCAGCGAGGCGGCTGTCGGACGCTGCGGAGTTCTGTCGCAGGGTGACGATCGCGAGCAGGCTGGCGACGCCGAGAAGGATCAGGCCGCCCTCGATCAGCCGGGAGGCGACGAACCCGAGAGCGGCCGTCTCGCTGTGCCTCCGGGCGACCGGGAAGAGGGCCACGGCCGTACCGACACAGGACAGGGCCAGGAGCACCTCGAGCGAAGTGCCCGCGGAGCACGCTGGTGGTGCTGCCGGTGCCGAGCACGAAGTCCGGCATGATCCGACACCGGCCGGTAGAGGGCGAGGGTCGGCGCCGAGGTCAAGAAGGTCAGCAGGTACAGCGCCCCGGCGGCGACGGCGGTTCGCCTGAGCGGCGTGCGGCTGCCGTCGCGTCGGGGTCGAGCGACGGAAGGGTGACGTTCATGGTGGCTCCTCGTCTGCGAGGTGTACGGCGTACACCACGACACCATCCACCGTAGGTGTACGGTGTACACGTGTCGAACGACCGGCGAGATCCCCGACGGTGCCGTTCGGTCGTGATCGGGTGCTGCAGGCCGGCGTCGAGCTCGCCGACGAGGTCGGCATCGCGGGGGTGAGCATGCGCCGGTTGGCGCAGGGCCTGGGGGTCGTGCCGATGGCGCTGTACAGGCACGTGGCCGACAAGGAGGAGCTGCTCGACGGCATGGTCGACGTTGTCATCGAGGAGTTCACCCCGCCTGACCCGGAACTGGGCTGGAAGGACTGCGTACGCCAACAACTGCTCTCAGCGCGTCGTGCGGTGCTGCGCCACCCCTGGGCGCGCCGGGCGATCGAGTCCCGCACCCGGCGCACGCCCGCGGTGCTCGCCTACATGGACGCGGTCGCCCGCGCGTTCATCGCCGGTGGGTTCCTCCGCGGACCTGACTCACCACGTCATGCATGCCCTGGGCAACCGCATCTGCGGGGATCAGCCCAGATGCTCGACGAGTCGCAGAGCGAGCCCGAGTCGTCCGCCAAGGGCCAGCCCGACCCGGTGCTGGCGGCGGAGTTCGCGCAGCGCTATCCGCACATCGTCCAGATCGCCGTGGCTGCGACTTCGCGTGAGCGCGCGGACGGCGGACAAGGCTGCGACGAGCAGTTCGAGTTCGAGTTCGCCCTTGATGTGCTTCTCGACGGCGCCGATCGACTGCGCCGATCTCGGCTGGACCTCCGCTGAGACCACCCGAGCACGGGGCCTAGTGCTCAGCCACACCGACGGTGCGTCCGCCCGCGGCCTGAGCAGTCTGCTGCGCCACGCATGCCGCATCCGATCATCGGCAAATCCGGTAACGGGTGCCCGGCGCTCCGCCGTCAACAGGGACACACCCAGTGAGAGCCCACGGATCGTCGGCCGCGGACCACTGCGCCGTCACCGCGTCGACGGGCCGGGCGCGCCGAAGCGGGCCAGGTAGTGCCACACCCGCTTGAGCGCCTGTTCGTCGTGCCGACCAGCCCTGACCGCCTCGCCGATCACCCGCGCGTCGAGCGTGCCACCGCGCGCGAGCCGCGTCGCCAGGTCGACGTACTCCTGCCCGCGGTAGTCCGGATGCTGTTGCAGCACAGCGACGCTGACGCGGAAGCCTTCGTGCCACTCCACGGGGCAGGGCAACGCGTGGGCCAGCCGCTCGACCTCGCTGCCGCGGTGGCAGGCGTCCAGCACGATCGCCTCCACGTGCTCGGCCAGCACCACCGGTCCGTGCACCTGCGCCTCGACGTAGTCGTCGAGTGGGTCGACGTCGTCCTGCGCCGCCAGGTCCAGGAGCGAGCAACGTTCGGCCACACCGAAGTCCACGGGGTCGAAGACGCTGTCGGGGTAGCAGAACGTGGTCCGGGGAAGCACGTCCGCGGTGAGCCTGAAGTGCGCCGAACCGAAACGGGGCGAACCGCCGACGGACCGCCGACGGTGGTTGAGCGCGCCGTACGTGGGGCGCTCCGCGGCGGTGCGTCGTCGTACGCACCGCCGAACATCCGGCTCTCCCACACCCACCGGTCCCCGCCCGGGTGTGCCGTCAGCCCGCCGTTGCTGGTGCCGGTCGCGAACTGCGAGCGGTAGCTGCCGTCACGGGCCATCAGCGCAAGCAGCGGGGTGCCGGCCAGCCAGCGGTCGGGGTGGAAGCTCATCGTGACGCGCAGGTCCGGGTCGAGCGGCCGTCCGGTCGACAGCGATGCGACGTGGTCGACGGCGCGGCGCTGGGCGGGGCCGAGGGAGGAGGCGGTCATCGGCGCACAGTATGGCCGGGACGCCGGCCACCCGCTCGGCTCTCAGGAGGCGAGCGTCCCGGCGGGGGCGTCCTCGGGGATGCGGGACAGCAGGCTGCGGCCGGCCTCGAGGGCGAGGTCGCGGTCGGCGGTCAGCACGTAGCTGAACCGGCGGTCCGCGTCGGCGCCGGCGTCGCCGAAGTCGTGGGCGGTCAACAGCTCGCCCAGGATGAGGTGATCACGACGATCGTCCACTCGCGGCGCAGCGGGTCCGCGGCGTCCAGCGACGCGTTCAGGACGCGCGGCACCGGCGGTTCGTCGATGCCCGCGCCGAGCATGGCGACCATTGAGCCCGCCCGGGCCAGCTGGGCATACCGCTCCAGCGTGCTCGACACGAGGTGCCGCGCGTGCTGGAAGCACGACAGCACCGTCGCCGTGCCACCGGCGGAGAGCGCCTCCCGCTCCAGCTCCTTGCTCAGCGCCACGAGGGCGCGCTTGTCGGCGACCCGGGGCTCGTGCCGGGCGGTGACCAGCGTGTAGGGACTGGAGTGGGCCGCGAGCAGCTGCCGCGTCCGCTGCCCGAGCATCTCGGAGACGATCGAGGCCTCGGCGGAGTGCTCACCTCGGGCGTAGTAGAACGGCCCGGCCGCCAGCGACGAGCCGAGCATCCGCACGGTGTTCTCGTCCGAGGCGGAGGTGACGCCCTCGGCCATCACCAGGCTGCCGGTCAGCATGGAGTGTGCCCGCACGGCCTCGAAGGTCTCGCTGATCCGGCGCAGCTCGTGCTCCCTGATGACGCCCACGTCGAGCCGGACGACGTCGGGGTCGAGCAGCGGCAGCACGGCCAGGGACGCCTCGGACCCACCCACACCGCGTACGGCGACCGTCCAGCCGTCCCGGCGCGCGCGCTCCGCGGCGCGGAGGGTGGCGGCGGGGTGGGTCAGCACCCGCGCGCTGTCGATCTGCAGCACGAGCCGCTCCCGCAGCGCCGGCTCCTCGTCGGCCAGGGTCGCGAGCGCCTCCACCGGGGTGTCGAGGAAGACCCGCGTGCGGTCGCCGGCCCCGGCGCCGATCGCGGCGACCGCCTCCATCGCGGCGCGGCGGCACCGCGTGCCGAGCTCGGCGCTGTCCGGGGAGTCCTGGATCGCCGCGCGCATCGCACCCGGCTGCTCGAGGCGCCGCTGAGGGCGGCCACGTGCACGTCGTAGCCGACCACCCGCCCGGTGCCGCACTCCACGACCGGCCGGACGACGGTCTGGAAGTCGCCCCCACGGATCACCTGCGCCACGTCGTCGTCCGCGGGTCGGTCGCCGGTGGCCCGGTCGTCAGCAGGTGCGGTGGACGTCATCGTCATGGTCACTCCGGTCGGTCACCTACGGCGCAGGCGTCAGGAAACAGTGCTCAGCGCCGTGTTGCTTACCCCCGTGCCACCTGCACAAACCGTCGCAATCCTTCCCCGACCGCGACATCTCCCCGTGGTCATCGGTTCTCGCGCGCCGCGGGACCTCAGCGGCGGGCGCTCGCGACCAGGGCCGGCGCGCGGAACGCGACCTGCTTGCATCCCCTCGTCACCCGCCAACAGGAAACCCCCGGGCGCAGAGCTCCCGGGGGTTTCCAGTGTGGCGGTGGCGGTGGGATTTGAACCCACGGTGGAGTTACCCCCACACACGCTTTCGAGGCGTGCTCCTTAGGCCGCTCGGACACGCCACCGCCGCAGAGGCTACTAGAGGCGACGGGCTGGGAAGAAATCGAGGCCGGCGGCCCGGGCCGCCGTGGCCGTCGACCCCGCCGCTCAGGACCGCTGACCGGCGAAGAAGTCCAGCAGCAGCCGCGCGCACTCCTGCTCGCGGACGCCGCCGACCACCTCGACCCGGTGGGTCGCCTGCCGGTCGCGCACGAGGTCCCAGACCGAGCCGCACGCCCCCGCCTTGGGGTCCCAGGCGCCGAGGACCACCCGGGCGACGCGCGCCAGCACCAGCGCGCCGGCGCACATCGCACACGGTTCGAGGGTGACCACCAGCGTGCAGCCCTCGAGCCGCCAGCTGCCCAGCGCGGCGGCCGCGGCGCGGATCGCCACGACCTCGGCGTGCGCGGTCGGGTCCCCCTCCGCCTCGCGCAGGTTGCGGCCCACCCCGAGCACGCCGCCGTCCGGTGCGAGCACCAGCGCCCCGACCGGCACGTCGTCCGAGACGAGCGCCTCGGCGGCCACGGACAGGGCCTGACCCATCCACGCGTCGTACCGCGGGTCGACTGCGGGTCCGCGCGTCCTGGTCGTCACACGCTAAGTTTCGCGTATGCGCGTCCACGTTGCCGACCACCCGCTCATCGCCCACAAGCTCACGGCCCTGCGCGACAGGAACACCGACTCCCCCACCTTCCGGCGGCTGGCCGACGAGCTGGTGACGCTGCTGGCCTACGAGGCCACCCGCGAGGTCCGGGTCGAGCCGTTCGACATCGAGACCCCCGTCGCGCCGACCCGCGGCATCAAGCTGGCCAGCCCCAAGCCGCTCGTGGTGCCGATCCTGCGCGCCGGCCTCGGCATGCTGGACGGGATGGTGCGGCTGCTGCCGACCGCCGAGGTCGGCTTCCTCGGCCTGGTCCGCAACGAGGAGACGCTGGAGGCGACCACCTACGCCAACCGGCTGCCCGACGACCTGTCCGGGCGCCAGTGCTACCTGCTGGACCCGATGCTGGCGACCGGCGGCACCCTCGCCGTGGCGATCCGCTACCTGGTCGACCTCGGCGCCGACGACATCACCGCCATCTGCCTGCTGTCCGCGCCCGAGGGCATCGAGCGGCTCGAGGCCGCCATCGCCGACCTGCACGTGCCGGTCACCGTGGTGACCGGGGCGATGGACGAGCGGCTGGACGACAACGGCTACATCGTCCCCGGCCTCGGTGACGCCGGCGACCGCCTGTACGGCGTCGTCTGAGCTCCGGCCGGCCCCGCGCGGCGCGCCTGCGCCGGTTGTCCCGCCGGGTTTGGCAGGATCGCGCTGAGTTGTGGCCCCGTCCGGGGTCACTGACCCGTTGCCCCGAGGAGACCCCATGTCGCGCGTGAAGAAGGTCCTGCTGTGGGTCCTCCTCGCCTTCGCGGTCTACGCGGTCATCACCTCGCCGACCCAGGCTGCGGACATCGTGCACACGGCCTGGAACATCGTCCTGCAGGCGTTCAAGAGCATCGGTGCCTTCTTCGACGCCCTGCTCAACCGGGGATAACCTCCCCTCATGGCGACAGCTGACGCGATCGCCCGCCACCGGGTGCTGCGGCGCTACCTGCTCGACGGGGAGCGGGTCGTCACCGCGGTGCACCAGCACTGGGCCAAGGTCGCCGAGCCGGTGGCGACGGCGCTGGCCAGCCTGGTGCTCGCGCTCTGGCTGGACGCGGTCATCCCCGCGTCGACGGGCCACCTGGCCGACGTCATCTGGTGGCTGTGGCTGCTGGTGGTGGTCCGGGCGGTGTGGCTGCTGCTGGGGTGGCGGCACGACTGGTTCGTGGCCACGGACAAGCGGCTGATCCTCACCTACGGCCTGCTGACCCAGAAGGTCGCGATGATGCCGCTGTCCAAGGTGACCGACATGTCCTACAACCGCTCCCCGCTGGGGCGGGTGTTCGGGTTCGGCACCTTCGTCATGGAGAGCGCCGGCCAGGAGCAGGCACTGCACCACGTCAACTGGGTGCCCGACCCCGACCACACCTACCGCGCGATCTGCGCCGAGATCTTCGGCGTCGAGGACCACGACCGGGTCCTGACCGGCAGGACGGCGGGGACGGCAGGGACGGCACCGGCGACGGCGGCCACCCGACGACGCCGCCACCGGAGCACCCGGACCAGCCCTCGGGGCCGCCCGGTCCGCCGCACCTGCCCGAGTCGCCCGGCGACCCCGGCAGCTGGTCCACCGGCATCCGCGTGCGCCCGGCCGAGCCCGGCGAGGACCCTCCCGGCGGCCGCTCGCTCTACCAGAGCCCCGACCTGCGCGGCCGCAGCAGCCGCGACGCCGACACCGGGCCGATCCCGATCCAGCGGCCGCCGACCGACTACTGAGGCCCCGCGCCGGCGTGCCGTTCGTCCCCTTCCCGTGACCGTCCCGGGCAGGCCGGCCCCGCGAGCCGGGTTGCCACCGGCCCCGGTAACCGCTCTAGTGGTGGCGGGTGACATACCGCACACCCCAGCCCGCTGATCCAGAAAGCGAACCCATGAACATCTTTCGGACCAAGACGATCGAGGACTCGATCGCCGAGACGGTCGAGGCGGAGTACCAGCTGAAGAAGCGCCTGAGCGCCGTCGACCTCACCGTCTTCGGCATCGGCGTCATCATCGGTGCCGGTATCTTCACCCTGACCGGCCGGGCCGCGAAGGACTACGCCGGCCCCTCGATCGTCATCTCCTTCATCATCGCCGCGATCTGCTGCGCCCTCGCCGCCCTCTGCTACGCGGAGTTCGCCTCGACGGTGCCGGTGTCGGGCTCGGCCTACACCTTCTCCTACGCCACCCTCGGGGAGATGGTCGCCTGGATCATCGGCTGGGACCTCCTGCTCGAGCTGATGCTGGGTGCGAGCGTGGTCGCCCAGGGCTGGAGCCAGTACGCCGAGCTGTTCCTCAAGGAGATCGGGATCGGCTGGCCCGAGTCGTTGGGGGCGGGTGACCACTTCGACCTGCTGTCGTTCCTGCTGATCGCGGTCCTCACGACGCTGATCACCATCGGCATCAAGGAGTCGATGCGGGTCAACCTGGTCCTCGTCGGGCTCAAGCTGTTCATCGTGCTGTTCGTCATCGTCGCCGGCATCGGCTTCGTCAACACCGCCAACTACAGCCCGTTCGTGCCGCCGTCCGACCCCGGCGCGCTGACCGCCAGCGGCATCCACGCCCCGCTGATCCAGGTGATGTTCGGGCTGCAGCCGTCCGCCTTCGGCATCAGCGGCATCGTGGCCGGAGCCTCGATCGTGTTCTTCGCCTACATCGGCTTCGACGTGGTCGCGACGACGGCGGAGGAGGCCAACAACCCGCAGCGGGACCTGCCCCGGGGCATCATCGCCTCGCTGATCATCTGCACGATCCTCTACGTCGCCGTCGCCCTGGTCATCACCGGCATGGTGCCGTACGCCCAGATCGACCCCAAGGCGGCGCTGGCGAGCGCCTTCGAGTCCGTCGGCAAGGGCGGCTACGCCACCTTGATCTCGGCCGGCGCGGTGGCCGGCCTGATGACGGTCGTCATGACGCTGATGATCGGCGCGACCCGTGTCGTGTTCGCGATGAGCCGCGACTGGCTGCTGCCCCGGCGCCTCGCCCGGACCAGCCAGCGCACCGGCACCCCGATCAAGATCACGCTGATCATCGGCGCGACCGTCGCCCTGATCGCGTCGCTGACCCCCATCGGCAAGCTCGAGGAGATGGTGAACATCGGCACGCTGGCCGCCTTCACCCTGGTCTCGATCGCGGTGCCGATCCTGCGCAAGCGCCGCCCCGACCTGAAGCGGTCCTTCAAGGTGCCGCTCAACCCCTACCTGCCGATCCTGTCCGCAGTCGTCTGCGTGTACCTGATGCTCAACCTCAGCGTCGAGACCTGGATCCGTTTCGTCATCTGGATGCTGCTGGGCTTCATCATCTACTTCGCCTACAGCCGCTACCGCAGCCGGCTGGCCGTCGGCGCGGTGGGGGCCGACCGGCCGGGCGCCGAGGAGGGGTCCCGCACCTGACGCTGGCCCCCCGTCGTACGACGACACCCCGCTGCCCACCTCGGGCGGCGGGGTGTCGTCGTACGACCGGGGTGCTCAGAGGGTCTTGACGCTGTTGACCACCTTGGTGAGCGACTCCTTGGCGTCGCCGAAGAGCAGCATCGTGCGGGGGTCGTGGAGCAGCTCGTTCTCGATGCCGGCGAACCCGGGGCGCATCGAGCGCTTGAGGAACACCACCTGCTGGGCCTCGGCGACCTCGAGGATCGGCATCCCGTAGATCGGCGCGCCCGGGGTGGTCTTGGCCGCGGGGTTGACCACGTCGTTGGCGCCGACCACCAGCGCGACGTCGGTCGTGGCGAACTCCCGGTTGACCTCGTCCATCTCCTTGAGCGCCTCGTAGGGCACGTTGGCCTCGGCGAGCAGCACGTTCATGTGCCCCGGCATCCGGCCGGCGACGGGGTGGATGCCGTACAGCACCTCGATCCCCCGCGCCTCGAGCAGCTCGGCCAGCTCGCGCAGGGTGTGCTGGGCCTGGGCCACCGCCAGCCCGTAGCCCGGGACGATGATCACCTTGCGGGCGTAGGCGAGCAGGATGGCGACGTCCTCGGCCGAGCCGGAGCGCACCGGCCGGTCCTCGCCCGTGCCGGCCGTGACCGCGGCCCGGGCCCGGAACGCCCCGAAGAGGGTGGCGGCGAGGGAGCGGCCCATCGCCGCCGCCATCAGCCGGGTGAGGATCGTGCCGCTGGCCCCGACCAGGGTGCCGGCGACCAGCAGCAGCACGTTGTCGAGCACGTAGCCGCTGGCCGCGACGGTGAGGCCGGTGAAGGCGTTGAGCAGCGAGATGACGATCGGGACGTCGGCGCCGCCGACCGGCAGCACGAACAGCACCCCGACCAGCAGCGAGACCAGGGCGAGCAGCACCAGCAGCAGCGGCGAGATGAAGCCGTCCCGGACGTCGACCACCACGCCCACGGCGAGCGCGAGGGCGACGGCGAGGCTGCCGCCGAAGAGGTACGGGCCGCCGGGGAACGTCACCGACCGGGTGGTCATCAGCTCCTGCAGCTTGGCGAACGTCACGCAGGACCCGGAGAACGACACCGTGCCGACGAGCACCGTGAAGGCGCCCGCCGCGGCGGCGATGTACGTCGAGCCGGTGGCGGGCGGCGAGCGACGAGCACCCGCCCCGTCTCGGGGTTTGCCAGGATGTGCCCGACGAGGAAGGCGTTCGCCTTGGTCAGCTCCAGCCCGGCGACGAGGGCCGCGGCGGCGCCACCGACCCCGTTGAACAGGGCCACCAGCTGCGGCATCTGGGTCATCGCGACCCGTCGGGCCGCCGGCACCCCGAGCGCCGTACCGACGGCGATCGCGGCGAGGATCAGCGGCACGTGCCGCAGGTGGTTGGACAGCAGGGCCACGAGCACCGCGAGCACGGCACCCCCGGCGCCGATCAGGTTGCCCCGACGCGCGGTCCCGGGCGAGGACAGGCCCTTGAGGGCGAGGATGAAGCAGACGGCAGCGACGAGGTAGGCCAGCGAGGCCACGGTCGGCGACAGGATCACGTCGTCTCCTTCGCGGCGGTGTCACCGGGGCGCCGGCCGCGCCCCTTGAACATCTCCAGCATCCGGTCGGTCACGACGAACCCGCCCACCATGTTGACCGTCGCGAGCACCACCGACAGCAGCCCGAGCACGAGGCCCACCGCCGAGTCGGTCTGGCCGGTGACGATGATCGAGCCGACGAGGATGACGCCGTGGATCGCGTTGGCGCCGCTCATCAGCGGGGTGTGCAAGGTGGTGGACACCTTGGAGACCACCTCGAAGCCGACGAAGACCGCGAGCACGAAGATCGTCAGCAGGGCGATGCCGTCCATCACGCCTCCAGGAGCGCAGCGGTGGGGGCGTGCCGGACCACGCCGTCGTGGACGATGCAGGCGCCGGCGAGGACCTCGTCGTCCAGGTCGAGGACGAACCCCTCCTCGGTGAGCCCCAGGGCCAGCAGGTTGGTGACGTTCTTGGAGTAGAGCCGGGAGGCGTCCGCCGGCATCGCGGACGGCGCGTCGGCCATGCCGTACAGCCGGACGCCGTGCACCACGATCTCCTCGCCGGGCACCGCGCCCTCGATGTTGCCACCGCTCTCGGCGGCCAGGTCGACCGCGACCGAGCCGGGCGGCATACCGGAGAGCATGTCGCGGGTGACCAGCAGCGGCGCCGGCCGCCCGGGCACCGCGGCGGTGGTGATCAGGACGTCGGACCGGGCGACGTACGGCGCCAGCGCCGCCTGCTGCCGCAGGGCGCGGTCCTGCGACAGCTCCCGGGCGTAGCCGCCGGCGCCCTCGACCACGTCGAGGCCGAGGTCGAGGAACCGGGCCCCCATCGACTTCACCTCGTCGGCCGAGGAGGGGCGCACGTCGTAGGCCTCGACGACGGCGCCCAGCCGGCGCGCGGTGGCGATCGCCTGCAGGCCCGCGACGCCGGCGCCCAGCACCAGCACCTTGGCCGGCGGGACGGTGCCCGCGGCGGTCATGAACAGGGGGAAGAACCGCGGCAGCCGCATCGCCGCCTCCAGCGCGCACCGGTAGCCGGCGACGAGCGCCTGGGAGCTCAGCGCGTCCATCGACTGGGCCCGTGAGATCCGCGGGATGAGCTCCATGGCCAGCGCGGTGACCCCGGCCGCCTGCAGGGCGCGGATGCCGTCCAGCTCGCCGGGCCCGGTGACGAACCCGACGGTGACCGCGCCGGGGCGCAGCCGGGCCACCTGAGCCGGGAGCAGCGGCCGGACGTGCGCCACCAGGTCGGCCCCCTCGAGCACGTCACCGCTGCGCACGTCGGCGCCGGCCGCCCCGTAGTCCTCGTCGGCGGCCAGGGCGGCCAGGCCCGCTCCGGCCTCGACCCGCACGTCATGGCCCTGCCCGACCAGGAGGCTCACCGCCTCCGGCGTCAGGGCGACCCGACGCTCACCCGGCCTCGTCTCGGCCGCAACGCTGACCAACATGACCCGAACCTAGGGGATGAGGGCGGCCGGCGCGCGGTTCCGGCGTGGATAGGGTGGGTCCGGCGGTCGGCGTAGCGAGAGGGTGGGCAGTGAGCGTTCGGGAGATCACGATCGTGGGGCACCGTGTGCTGCACCAGCCGACCCAGCCGGTCGGGGAGGTCACCGCGGAGGTCCGCCGGCTCGTCGAGGACATGTTCGACACCATGGAGGCCGCCGACGGGGTCGGGCTGGCCGCCAACCAGGTCGGGGTGCCGCTGCGGCTGTTCGTCTACGACTGCCCCGACGAGGAGGGCGTCGTGCACCGCGGTCACGTGCTCAACCCCCGGCTCGAGGTCGGCCCGAAGCCGGCCGCCCGCCCGGGCGAGGACGACGAGGAGGGCTGCCTGTCGGTGCCCGACGAGCAGTTCCCGACCGGCCGCTCGGACTGGGCCCGCGTCACCGGCACCGACCTCGACGGCGCACCGGTGGAGCTGGTGGGCACCGGCCTGTTCGCCCGGTGCCTGCAGCACGAGAGCGACCACCTGGACGGGCTGCTCTACCTCGACCGGCTGGTGGGCACGACCAGGCGCCAGGCCAAGCGGGCGGTCCGCGACCGCGGCTGGGGCGAGCGCCGGCAGCTGACCTGGGACCCGTCGGCGGTCAAGGCCGAGGACGTCTGAGGCCGGCCGCGGGCCGGGTGCGGTTCAGACGCCGGGCTCCCCTCGGGCTCAGGCCGTCCCGCCCACGTCGCCGTGGGGCACCGGCCGGCCGAGACGACCGGCGTTGTGGTCCTCGAAGGCCTGGACCAGCTCGGCGCGGGTGTTCATCACGAACGGGCCGGCCCACGCGATCGGCTCGCGCAGCGGCAGACCGCCGAGCAGGACGACGTCCATCCCCGCGGCGTAGCGCGCCTCCTGGCTCTGCGCGGCGGACAGCCGCAGCAGGTCACCGCGGCCGAGGACCGCGAGCTGGCCGGTGCCGATCGGGGTCTGGTCGGGGCCGACGAAGCCGTTGCCGCCCATCACGTAGGCGAGGGCGTTGAAGTCGCGCCGCCACGGCAGCTCGAGCTCGGCACCGGGGTGGATCGTCGCGTGCACCATCGTCATCGGGGTGTGCGTCGCACCCGGCCCGGCGTGCCCGGCGACGTCCCCGGCGATGACCCGCAGCAGCGTCCCGCCGTCGGCGGAGGTGAGCAGGGTCACCTCGCCCGAGCGCAGGTCCTGGTAGCGGGGCGCGATCAGCTTGTCCGCCCTCGGCAGGTTGACCCAGAGCTGGAAGCCGTGGAACAGGCCGCCGGAGGCGACCAGGTGCTCCGGCGGCGCCTCGATGTGCAGAATTCCGCTCCCGGCGGTCATCCACTGGGTGTCGCCGTCGGTGATCGTGCCGCCGCCACCGAAGGAGTCGTGGTGGTCGAAGATGCCGTCGATGATGTAGGTCACCGTCTCGAAGCCCCGGTGCGGGTGCCACGGCGTGCCCTTGGGCTCCCCCGGCGCGTACTCGACCTCGCCCATCTCGTCCAGGTGGATGAACGGGTCGAGCAGCTTCAGGTCGACGCCGGCGAAGGCCCGCTTGACCGGGAAGCCCTCACCCTCGAAGGAGGACGGGGCGCTGGTGACGGACACCACCGGGCGCGGGGTCGAACCGGCAGCGGGTGCCGCGACGCGCGGCAGCACGGTCAGGTCGTTCACGGTCATGGCAGGCATGCGGCGTCTCCTCGGATAATTGCGGATTCAACTATCCTGCCTCAACGACGGGCGGTGTCAAGCCATTCCCGGACCGGCCAGCATGGCGTTCGCTAGGTCGCGGGACCCGCGGGACGTGCTGCGGCGGCGGTCGTCGCGGCCGTGCCGGCACCACCCGGCCCGGCACCACCCGGCCCGGCCCCGCCCGGGCCGTCCGTGCCGGACCGGCCGCCGGTCGCCCGGGCCGACTGCACGGTGGCCCACACCAGCCGGGCCGCGACCCAGCTGACCAGCAGGGCCGCGGCGAACCGCATCAGCGCCGTCTGCACCGACAGGTTGCCGTCGAGGACGAGCACGACCGCCGGCACGAACATCACCAGCGCGATCGAGACCACCGGCCGGGCCGGGGTCGGCGGCACCGGTGTCGTCGCCGGGCTCGCCGGCCGGCCCTCGCCGGCAGGGTCGGCGCCGCCAGGGTCGGCCCCGGCAGGGTCGGCGCCGGCACCCGGCCGTGCCATGGTCTGCTCGCTCACCGGCGTCCTCCGTCCATCGTCAGCATGGCCATCCACCGCGACACGCTCGCGCGCCGTCCGTCCAGCAGCCCGATCGGCAGCGGACCGGCCAGCGACGAGGCCGGGTCACCGGTGGCCGGCACGTTCTCGAGGGCGACCGCGTCGACGTCACCGACCAGCTCGGCCCAGGCGACGACGTCCGCCACCTTGGTGGAGGCCTGCGCGACCGCCCAGGTGAACGTCGGGGCCAGCGCGGACACGACCGAGGTGAGCCAGGTGCGGGCCGCGGGCGGCAGCGCGGCCTCGATCACGACGATCGTGCTGCCGGAGGCCTCGCGCCAACGGTGCCGCCGTGCGGCGATGTCGCCCGGCTCCGAGAGCAGCCGGCCGACCGGCACGTCGTGACCGGTCGACGTGGCCGGCACCGCGAGGTGGATCATCGAGGGGTCGACGCCCAGCTCGAACGCCACGGTGCGGGCCACCCGCATGGCGGCGGAGAGCTCGCCCACGACCGCGATCACCTGGCCCGGGGCCGGGGCCATCATCGGCGCCTGCGGCCGGGACTCCACCCACGACAGCAGCCGGCGGTAGACCGCCGGCGGGTCGGCGGCACCCTCGAGCACGTGCGCCGGGACGCCGAGCCGGAGCGCCCGCGCCACCAGGGCCGCGCGCTCGTCCAGGTGGGCCGCGCGCTCGTCCGGCCGGCCCGGGCGCACCGGGAGCCGGCCCGCGCCACCGTCCGCCGGGTCCGCAGCGGGGCGCGGTGCTGATCCGAGGGGGATGAAGGTCGCCACCTCCTCGACCCGGCCGGAGCCGGGCGCGTCGGACGACCCGACCAGCCGGGTCGGGTCGGCCGGGTCGGCGCCCCTGGCCGCCAGCCCGGTGACCAGGGTCGCCGCTGCCGGCGCCTCGGCGACGGTCCGACACCGAGTGCTGCAGGCGGGAGAGCACGTCGGCGAAGGACGCGGACTGGGTCGACAGCGCCGGGGACCCGGCCGCGCCGGCGGCGGAGTACGCCGTGGCGGGTGACGGGTCGGGCCAGGGCGCGGCCCACGGCGGACCCGTCACCGCGGCACGCTGTGCGGGGGCCCCCGGCCCGGGCTGCCCGGGGGCGAGCGAGCCCTGGACGGGAGCCCTGGACGGGGGGCCGCGGCGCGCCGTACCGGCGGTGGGCCGCGTCCTCCTCCTGGTTGAGCCGGTCCACCAGGTCCAGCACGGACCGGGCGCTGGACGCAGCCCGGCCGGGTGACCCGGCCGGCTGTCGGCCGGCCGGCCCCGCCGTCACCGCGCGGACGTCGCTGACCTCGGTGACCTCGACCTCGACGTGGTAGCGCTCGCGGGCGAAGAACCCGCCGACGCCGCCGCGGCGGATCCGCTCGGCGTGCACGATCCGGGCGCCCGGGCCGTACTCGGCGCGGACCTGCTCGAGCAGGCTCGGCAGGTCGGGGCCCTCAAGCCGCAGGTGCGTGGACGACATTCACCACTCCAACAGGGATGATGCTCAGCTGGCCGCCGAGCTCGGCGTAGGACAGGACGGGCAGGCGGGTCGCGGCCGACTCGACCAGCCGGCGTACCGGCAGGCGCAGCGGCTGGGCGCAGACGAGCACCGGGTGGTCACCGGTCTGCTCGACCTGCTCGGCGACGCGGGCGGCCTCCAGGGCCAGCCGCTCGGCGTACATCGGGTCGAGCATGAGGAAGCCGCCGGAGTCACCGGTGCGCAGCGACTCCAGCAGGGTCTGCTCCAGCAGCGGGTCGAAGGTGAGCACCGGCAGCCTCCCGTCGACGGCGTGGTCGGCGGAGATGGCGGGGCCGAGCGCGCCGCGGGCGGCCTCGACGAGACCGTCGGGGTCGACGCTGGCCCGGGCCCGGGCCGACATGGCCTCGAAGATCCGCACGAGGTCGCGGATGCACACCCGCTCGGTCAGCAGCGACTGCAGGCAGCGCTGGATCTCGCCCAGCGTCAACGGCGCCGGGGTCAGCTCCTCGACGACGACCGGGTGGGTGGCCTTGACCATGTCGATGAGGGTCTTGACGTCCTCGCGGCCGAGCAGCTGGGCGGCGTGGCTGCGCACGACCTCGGCCAGGTGGGTGGTCACCACCGAGGAGCGGTCCACCACGGTGGCGCCGGCCAGGCCGACGTGCCGGCGCATCTCGACCGGCACCCACTTGGCGTCCAGGCCGAAGACCGGCTCCTTGGTGACCGTGCCCGGCAGCGACCCGAGGTCGTCGCCGATGGCGAGGAGCATCCCGGCCGGGGCCTCACCCCGGGCCACCTCGACGCCGTGCAGGCGGATGGCGTAGGTCTTCGGCGGCAGGTCGAGGTTGTCGCGGGTGCGCACCAGCGGGATGACGATGCCGAGCTCGAGCGCGAGCTTGCGCCGCAGCGCCCGCACCCGGTCCAGCAGGTCGCCACCGGTCGAGGCGTCGACGAGGTCGATCAGGTCGTAGGCCAGCTCGAGCTCGAGCGGCTCGACCCGCATGTCCCGGGCGATCGACTCCGGGCTGTCCGGGGACGGTGCGGCGGCGAGCGCGGCCACCGCCTCCGGGGTCTCCTTCGACCCGTCGTCCTGCTTGGGCAGGCGCTGGGCGATGACCAGCACCGCGCCGCCGACCAGCAGGAACGGCAGCTTGGGCAGACCGGGGATCATGGCCAGCGCGATGATCGCGCTGCCGGCGATCTGCACCGCGCGGCGCTGCGCGCCGAACTGCTTGAGCAGGTCGCTGCCCATGTCACCGTCGGTGGTGGCGCGGGTGACGATCAGGCCGGTCGAGATCGAGATGAGCAGGGCGGGGATCTGGGAGACCAGGCCGTCGCCGATGGACAGCAGGCTGTACGTCGAGATGGCGTCGCCCATCGACTGGTGCCGCTGCACCACCCCGACGAAGAAGCCGCCGAAGAGGTTGACCATCGTGATGACGATCGCGGCGATGGCGTCGCCCTTGACGAACTTGGACGCACCGTCCATGGCGCCGTAGAAGTCGGCCTCCTGGGAGACCTCGGCCCGCCGCCGGCGCGCCTCGTCCTCGTCGATCAGCCCCGAGTTGAGGTCGGCGTCGATGGCCATCTGCTTGCCGGGCATGGCGTCGAGGGTGAACCGCGCCGCGACCTCGGCCACCCGGCCGGCGCCGTTGGTGATGACGACGAACTGGATGACGACGAGGATCACGAAGATCACCAGCCCGACGACCAGCGAGCCGCCGACGACGAAGTGGCCGAAGGACTCGATCACCTTGCCGGCGAAGCCGTCCAGCAGGACCAGGCGGGTCGCGCTGACGTTCAGCGCCAGCCGGAACATCGTGGCGATCAGCAGCAGCGACGGGAAGACGGCGAAGTCCAGCGGGCGGGTGACCGACAGGCTGACCAGCAGGATGAGGACGGCGCCGGTGATGTTCACGGCGATGAGCAGGTCGAGCACGATCGTCGGCAGCGGCACGACCATCATCACGACGATGCCGATGATCGCTGCGGGGATGCCGATCTGACCGATCCGGCTGGATTTCACGGGACCTCACGTGCTCGGGTCGACCGTCCTGGGCCTGTGGGGTGCCGTCCTGGCGACTTCCCATCGGCCGGGCCGCGCGCGACCTGAGGATTGCCCCGCGGGCGGCTACCGGGTGATCGCCAGCGGCCGGACGGTGTGCACGCCGGTGACCGACCCGCGGGTGCGCAGCGCCATGATGAACGCCAGGACCTTGGCCACGGCGTCGTACAGGTCGACGGGGATCTCCTGCCCCACGTCGCACGCGGCGTACAGCGTCCTCGCCAGCGGCACGTCGGCGACCATCGGGCGGCGGTGCTTCTCGGCCTCGGCCCGGATCCGGGCGGCCATGACCCCGGCGCCCTTGGCCACGACCCGGGGCGCGCCGGAGCCCGACTCGTACTTCAGCGCCACGGCCACGTGGGTGGGGTTGACCAGGATGACGTCGGCGGTGGCCACGTCGGCCATCATCCGGTTGCGGCTGATCTCGCGCTGGCGGCCGCGCAGCGCGCCCTTCTGGTGCGGGTCGCCCTCGGACTGGCGGTGCTCGCGCTTGATCTCGTCGCGGCTCATCCGCATGCCCTTCTCGACCCGGCGCCGCTCCATCAGGTAGTCGAGGCCGGCGACGGCGAGTCCGACGAGGGCCGCGACCCGGATCAGCTTCAGCGCGGCCTCGACCCCGGAGCCGACGGCCGCGGACAGCGACCACGAGCCACCGGCCATGACCCGCTCGCCGGCGGCACGCAGGACGACCCAGGCGACCGCCCCGAGCACGGCGAACTTCAGCAGCGTCTTGGCCAGGCCCCAGGCGGCGTGACCGCTGAACATCCGCTTGACGCCCTTGCCGACGTTGAGGTGCTCGAACTTGGGCTTGAACCGCTTGGACGAGATCTTCAGCCCGCCCTGCGCGGCGCCGCCGGCGAGGGCCACCCCCGCGGCGGCCAGCAGCATCGGCGCCGCGGCGCCGGCGGCCCCGGCCGCGGCGATCCCGAGCACCTGGACCGCGCTGTCGGGCTCGGGCCGGGCGATCACCTCCGGCAGCCGCGTCATCAGCGTCTCGAAGGTGCCGCGCAGCCGGTCGACGGTCATCGGGGCGAGGAAGCTGAACGAGAGCACCGTCAGCCACGCGGCGACGTCGGCCGAGCGGGGAACCTGCCCCTCCCGCACCGCCTCCTTGCGCCGTTGCGCGGTCGGCTTCTCGGTCTTCTGCGACTTGTCCTCGGCCACCGCTCACACCCCCAGGCCGGTGCCGGCGGCGCCGAAGCTCTCGACGATGCGGTCCATGATCGTGCTCACCGCGCCGGGCAGCAGGCCGACCGCGACGGCGGCGAGGCTGAGGGTGAGCAGGATCTTGACCGGGAAGCTCATCGCGAACACGTTCAGCGAGGGCACCGCCCGGCTGACCAGGCCCAGCGCGAGCTCGGCGAGGAAGAGGACCACCACGACCGGGGCCGCGATCTGCAGCGCGGAGGTGAAGAACGTGCCGACGTGGGCGATGACCGTCTGGGTGAGCACCCCGATGCTCGTCGGGTGCAGGGGGAACACCTCGTACGACGCCATGAAGCCGCGCAGCAGGAACAGGTGGCCGTTCGTGGCGAAGAGCAGGGTGACCGCGATCAGCTGGTTGACCCGCCCGAACATGCTGCTGCTGACGTTGGAGAGCGGGTCGTACAGCGTGGCGAGGGTGAACCCGCTGGCCAGGTCGATCAGCTCACCGGCCGCCTGGACGGCGGAGAACAGCAGCTGGGCGAGGAAGCCGAGGGTGAGGCCGACGACCACCTGGAACAGGGCGGCCAGGAGCACCGGGAACATCTCCGGCGCCGGGGCCTGGTCGACCAGCCGCGGACCGATCGGCAGCGCGATCCCGACGGCGACGGCGACCTTGACCAGCGTGGGGATGGCGCGGCTGTTGAACGGCGGTGCGACGACGAGCCAGGCCGAGACCCGGATCGTCACCAGCAGCACGGCCAGCACCTGCTCGATCGGCACCTGCAAGGACATCACGGCACCGCGGCGTCAGTCGGCGAGCAGCTGGGGCAGCGCGTTGAACAGGTCGTGGGTGAAGTCCACGGCCTGGCCGAGCATCCAGTTGCCGGTGAGCAGGATGACCAGGCCGACCCCGATCAGCTTGGGCACGAAGGAGAGGGTGACCTCCTGGATCTGCGTGACCGACTGCAGCAGCGAGACGGCGAAGCCGATGGCGAGGCTGACCACGAGGATCGGGCCGGCGAGCTTGACGGCCAGGATCATCGTCTGGACGGCGATGTGGACGACGGCGTTGTCGGTCACGAGGACTCCACGGTGCTCGTCGGCGCGGCGCTCGTCGGTACGGCGCTCATGCGGTACGGCGCTCATGGGTGGTAGCTCGTGACGAGCGCCTTGGCGATGAGGTCCCAGCCGTCGACCATGACGAACAGCAGCAGCTTGAACGGCAACGAGATCAGCACCGGCGGCAGCATCATCATGCCCATCGACATCAGCGACGAGCTGACCACCAGGTCGATCACGAGGAAGGGGATGAAGATGACGAAGCCGATGATGAACGCCGACTTCAGCTCCGACAGGACGAACGCGGGGATGAGCGTGGTCAGCGGCACGTCCTCGGCCTTGGCCGGGCGGGCGGTCTTGCTCAGCTGGATCATCGTGGCCAGCTCGGCCTTGCGGGTCTCCTTGAGCATGAACGTCCGCAGCGGCTTCACGCCGGTGTCGAAGGCCTGGGACTGGCTGATCGTGCCCTTGAGGTAGGGCTGCAGCGCCTGGTCGTTCATCTGCGACAGGACCGGCGCCATGATGAACAGGCTGAGGAACAGGGCGAGCCCGGCCAGCACCTGGTTCGGCGGGATCGTCGGCGTGCCCAGCGCGTTCCGCGTCAGCGACAGCACGACGATCACCTTGGTGAAGGCGGTGCACAGCACGAGCAGCGCCGGGGCGATCGACAGGACCGTCAGCAGCAGGATGATGCTCACGGTCTGGCTCGGCTTGCCCACCCCGGGGTCGAGGTTGACCGAGACGTTGCCCGAGCCGTTCGACGGCCGCGGGGACGCGGCGGTGGAGGTCGTGGTCGGCGTCGGGTTCGGCGCCGTCACCAGCGACGGGCCGGCCGCGTGCGCGACCGCCGCCACCCGCGTCGTCGCCGGCGCGGCCTGAGCGGACGGCGCGCCGAGCAGGAGGACGAACAGCGGCGCCAGCAGCAGCGCCGCCAGGGCAGCGCGACGCAGGTCAGCCACGACGGGTGGTCCACTCGCGCAGCAGCTCCACCACCGACCCGAGCGAGCCGGCCGGACCGGCCCCGGACCCGCGGGGACGTCCTGGGGCGGGTCCACCGGCTCCGGCTCCTCCTCGAGCTCGCGCAGCACCGAGACCGAGGTCTCGGTGACGCCGACGAGCAGCAGCTGGCCACCGGCGCGCACGACGGCGAGGCTGGAGCCGCGGCTGAGACCGTGCCGCGACAGCACCTCGACCGGCGCGGCCGGCTTCCGGCGCCCCGCCAGGGCCACTCCCCTGCCGGTGCCGCCCTGACGGTGGTTCAGGTACCGCGCGAGGAACACCAGCAGCAGGAGCACGACGGCCAGCGAGACGACCAGACGCAGCAGGGTCCCGACGAGCGAGCCGTCAACCATGCCGGGTCCTGCCGGCCGCCGGGTGCACGCGGGCGTCGGTCATGCGCCGAGCCGGCCGTCCTGGTCCGACGAGACGATCTCGGAGATGCGCACCGCGAACTCCTCGTCGATGACGACGACCTCGCCGCGGGCCATCAGGGTGCCGTTGACCAGCAGGTCGACCGGCGCGCCGGCCGCCTTGTCCAGCTCGACGATCGCGCCCGGCGTCAGGGCCAGCAGCTCGCGCACGGTCATCCGGGTGCGGCCCAGCTCGACGCTGACGCCCATCATCACGTCGCGCAGCAGGTTCATCCGGCGGGCGTCCACGCGGGCCGGCTCGGCGGAGGCCAGCGGCGCGAACACCGGTGCCGCGGCGGGAACGGCGGCCGCGGCCGGCCCCGAGCCGGCGACGTCACCACCGGTGAAGACGATCGCCGCGACGATCCGGTCCTGCAGGAAGATGCCGACCGCGACGGTGCTCTCGTCGAGAACCGGCTGGTCGTCCGCGCTGAGGGGACGGACGTCCTCCGGGCGCACGTCACCGACCTGCATCTTGAGCGTCGCGACGACGTCCGCCAGCGCCGGCTCGAGGCCGCCGTCCGCACCGGCGCCGGCGAGCGCCGCACCGGCCTCGTCGTCGGTGAGGAGGAACAGCTGCCCGGGGGCGGCGCCGACCAGCCGGGCGCCGAGTCCGGCCGCCGCCTGCAGCCGGCCGAGCTGCGACGGGGTGACCACCCGCGGGTCCAGCTGGCCGAGGACGGCCAGCCGGTCGGCGACGGCACCGCCGGCGGCGATGAGGATGTCGATGTCGACGAGGGAGGCCTGCAGGGTCATGGGTGGTCCTTCGTGGGGCGGAGCAGGGTTAGACGGAGACGATCTGGCAGGCCAGGCGGGGGCCGTGGCTGCCGGGGACGGCGGCGGCGACCTGGACGCCGTCGGCGACCATGGCCAGGGGCTGGGCGACGGGGTGGCGCAGCGGCAGCACGTCCCCGACGGACAGGGCGAGCAGCTCGGCGGAGGTGACGGAGACCTCGCGGAACGCGACGCTGACCTCCACCGGCACGGCGTACATCTGCTGCTCGACCGCCAGCGCCGACCGGGAGTCGGCGGCGAGGCGGTACGGCGCCTGGCTGTCGGTGAGCGCGTCGAAGGCCGGCTCCAGCGTGGCGAACGGCAGGCACAGGGTGCAGGTGGCCTGCTGGTCACCGACGCGGATGGCGAAGTCGCTGACGATGACCGGCTCGGAGGGCGCGGCCATCTGCAGGAACTGCGGGTCGAACTCGACGCTGCCGACCAGCGGGTGCACCGGGGTGAGCGAGTCGAACGCGTAGGTCAGCTCGTGCGCCACCCGCTGCAGCAGCGTGCGGATGAGGCCCGTCTCGATGTCGCTCAGCGGCCGGAGCGGCTGCCGCGGGCCGCCGGGGCCACCGAGCAGCCGGTCGATGATCGACATGACCACGCCCATGGGCAGCTGGAAGACGCCGGCGCCGGGGAGCGGGTCGAGCGCGATGAGCGAGAGCAGCGAGGGGTTCGGCAGGTGCCGGGTGTACTCCTCGCAGGTGTACTGGTGCACCGACGTGAGGGTGACCGAGCAGCTGGCGTGCAGGGTCGAGGTCAGCACCAGCGCGCACTGGCGGGCGAAGGTCTCGTTGACGATCTGCAGCGCCCGCAGGTGCTCCCGGCTGAACCGGCTGGGTCGCCGGAAGTCGTACGGGGCGGGATCGGCGGTCACATCCGGCATATCGGCCGCCGGGGCGGCGACCTGAGGCGTGGCGGGGCTACTGCATCAGGAACTCGGCGAAGTAGACCCGCATGACGTCCCCGTCGTACCGCTTGCGCACCTCCGCCGAGAGCGCCTTCTGGGCGCTGGCCCGCCCGCCGCTCGCCAGCAGCTGGGCGTAGGTCCGGCGCCCGAGCACCTCGATCGCCGCGTCGAGCGCCTTGGCGCCGTCGACCGAGGGCGGGACCGCCGCCCCCTCCCCGACGGCGCCGGCCTCGAGCCCCGCCGCCTTGCTCAGCTGCAGGGCCAGGGTGAGCTTGAGGTAGTGCCCGTCGGCCAGGTTGAGCGTCATCGGCGTCAGCGTCTCGATCTTGCCGGCGACCGTCTTGGGGTCGGGCTCGGCCGCGGCCGGTCCGCCGAGCAGGCCCTTGGCGAGGAACCCTCCCACGCCCAGCAGCACGACGAGCACGCCGACGATGATGAACAGCTTGGTGCGCGACTTCTTCGGCGGGGCGACGACGTCGGCCGGCACCTTGGTGACGGTGACGGTGGCGGTGGGCATCTCAGGCTCCTGGTACGACGGGGTTGGCGGGGACGGCGGGTGCGACGGGGACCGGGGCAGCGGCTGGGGCGGCGGCCGGGGCGGCGCCGGCCGCCGACGCGGTGGTCTCGGCGGTGAGGATGACGATCGCCACCCGCCGGTTGCGGGCACGACCCGCGGCGGTCGTGTCGGCCTTCAGCGGCCGCTGGTCGGCGTAGCCGGCGGCGGCGACCTTGCTCGCGGCCAGGCCGTCCTCGAGCAGGTGCCGCAGGACGGTCGTGGCCCGCTGCGTGGACAGCTCCCAGTTCGAGGCGTACCGCGTGTCGCTGATCGGCAGGCTGTCGGTGTGCCCCTCGACCACCATCTCGTTGGGCAGGTCCTTCAGCACCGGGGCGATCGCGTCCAGGACCCGTGCGCCCTGCGGCCGCAGCGTCGCCTCCCCCAGGTCGAACAGCACGCGGTCGGTGACGATGTTGACGACCAGGCCCCGCTGCTCCTTGCTCTGGAACTGGACGGCGTCGGCCAGCCCCTGCTTCTTCAGCGCGGCGGTGATCCTCGCGCGCAACGCGTCCATCGCGGCCGCCTGCCGGCGCTCGGCCTCCGCCTGGGCGGCCGACGCCGCGGACAGGGCCTGCTGGGACTTCAGCGCGGCCTGGAGCTGGTCCTGGATGGCCTCGCTGCCCGGGACGACGGTGTCCGGCGACGGCGCCTGGCTGGAGCTGCCCTCGAGCACGCCGGCGCTGCCCTGCAGGACGGTCGGCTTACCGAAGGAGTTCGCCAGGCCGTCGTGCAGCTTGTCGAACTTCTTCTGGTCGACCTGCCCGATCGCGAACAGCACGATGAACAGCACCATGAGCAGGGTGATCATGTCGGCGTAGGTGAGCAGCCAGCGCTCGGAGTTCTCGTGCTCCTCCTCGGCGTGGGCCAGCTTGCTCTTGCGGCCGGCCATCAGGCGGCCTCGGCAGCGACGCCCGCATCGCCCTTCCGCGGTACCGCCGGCAGGATCGAGCGCAGCTTCTGCTCGACCAGCCGCGGGTTGGTGCCGGACTGCACGGCGAGGACACCCTCGAGCACCATCTCCATCTGGGCCACCTCGAACTCGCTCATCCGCTTGAGCTTGTTGGACATCGGCAGCCACATCGCGTTGGCGCTGAGGACACCCCACAGCGTCGCGACGAACGCGCCGGCGATGAGGTGCCCGAGCTGTTCGGGGCTGCTGAGGTTGCCGAGGACGTGGATCAGCCCGATCACCGTGCCGATGATCCCCAGCGTGGGGGCGTAGCCGCCCATGTCACCGAAGAACTTGATGCCGATCTTGTCGTCGGCCCGCTTGGCGACGATGCGTGCCTCGAGGATGTCCTGGATCTGCTCGGGGTCGGTGCCGTCCACGGTGAGCTCGATGCCCTGGCGCAGCAGCGGGTCCTCGACGTCCTTGACCATCTCCTCGAGGGCGAGCAGCCCCTGGCGTCGGGCCTGGTCGGCCATCGCGACGATGGTCTCGACGGCCTGCTGGCCGTCGGACGGCTTGCCGAGCAGGGCCTTCTTCGCGTGCCGGGCGACGGTCGGCAGGTCACGGACCAGGCCCCCGGCCATGGCCGCACCGAAGGTGCCCACGAAGACCAGGAACAGGGCCGGCAGGAGCAGGATCGCGGTCGGGCTGCTGCCCTCGAGGACCATCGAGACGATGACGGCGACGAAGATCCCGCCGATGCCCGCCATCGTGGCGAACTCCACGTCAGCTCTCCCCGTCGGACACCGGGCGCAGGTAGGTCGGGCGGGTCCGCTCGGTGACCGGGACCGCCGCCACCTTGAGGATCTCGGCGCGATGGGCGGTGACCGCCTCGATGATGTGCACGAGCGGCTCCACCACCACGTACTTCGTCCCGCCCACCAGGGAGATCACCGTGTCGGGAGTGGATTCGATCCGCTCGATGAGGTCGGGGTTGAGCGCGAAGGCGCTGCCGTTGTGGCGCGTGACCATGATCATGGCGATGTCCGTCCGTGGCTGTTCGTCAAACGCGGTGTCGATCCGTGACGTCCGCACCGTCCTTATCGACCGCGCGGCGCCGATGCTGAGCATTCACCGCGAGGATGACGGGCTGCCTGACGCAGCAGTGACGAGCAGCCTCTGGGCAGCACGGCGATTCGCCGCGGGGGCGACGGCCCGCGCAGCAGGAAGGGGCCCGGCCTGCGTGTGCAGGCCGGGCCCCTTGCCCGTCGGAGGCCGCGGGTGGTGACCCGTCGGCGCTCCGTGGTCTGCGGTACGAGCGCCCCCCTGACCTTCCCGGACGCTCGTCCCGCTCACCTCTTCTGCCGACTGCGGGGGGTGTCTCCCCCGTCAAGCGCTCGGGTTGGTGTCTCCCCTGCCTGCCCTGCTCGGCGCCCTGCTGACCGCGGTGCGGTCGGCCTGGTTGTCTCCCTCATCGACGCGACGCCCCCAGATCTGAGGGTGGACCCTCCGGGAGAACTGAGCCAGGTGGGCCTCTCTGCGGGTCCAGGGACATGAGGTCTGAGTTGCTCGGGCAGGGTCGTGATCGCGGCAGCCAGGGCGTCGGCGACCGCATCGGCCTGATGGTTACCACCGGGAAGGTCCGCACCCCGCACCCGCGCCGTGAAACCGTGAGCAGCCGCCCGGGGGCGTCATCCTGAGGCGCTCCTTGTTGAGTCAGGCCAAGGTCGAGCCTTCGGTTGAGGTCGGTGGGGTGATCTCCGGAAGGCGCATCATGCGGAACGAGTTGAACAGCCCGATCAGAGCGGCGATGACGGGGACGAGCAGCGCAGCTTGGAGTGAAAGGTCTCTTGCGTGGGTGTTGATACGAAGGATCTCGGCTTGAACCGCTTCGGGTTGCTCGACCAACAGCGCGTCGAGCTGGGTGTTGCTCATCACCTGGGCATCGTTCTCCAGCGTCTGGGAGACCTGCTCCTTCTGCGCAGGAGGAATCACGGTGCTGGCCTCGGTCATGTCGCTGAAGCTGAAGGAGAGGACGGCCAGCATGATGCCTCCTGCCACGGCCAAGCCGAACGACAGCCCGAACGACCCCGCGGCCGAGTTCACCCCGGCAGCCTCGCTGACCCGCTCCTCTTCGATGGGGGCCAACGTGTAGTCATTGAGCTGGGACACCAACAGTCCCAATCCGGATCCCGCCAGCAACAGGGGGACGATCAGTGCCCACCCGAAGTCAGCTCGAGGGACGATCGGGACGAGCAGCAGCATGCCCAGTGTTGCGAGCGCGAACCCCACACGAACAATGCTGCTCGAGCGCCGTTTTCCGGATCTCCGCCCAGCCAGCAGCGCCACCGCGAACATGCTCAGTGACAACGGGGCGAGGGAGAGTCCAGCCTGCATCGCGTTGTACTCGAGCGTCATCTGCAGGAAGATCGGAAGCGCGATCATCGCGCCACCCAGAGTGATCTGCTGGAGCATCTGCTGGGTGATCCCGATCCTGAAGTGCGGAAGGCGGAACAGGTCCGGGTCGATCAGGGTCGGCTTTCCTTGACGCTTGCGGTGCACCAGCCAGTATGCGAGCGCGGCGAGCCCGACCACGCCGATCACGATGAGCGCCCCCACGGCTTCACCTCCCTCCTGCCAGACCAGGACGCCCAGGACGACACCGCCCATGCCCACGACCGAGAGGACCGCGCCAACCAGGTCGATGTGTCGAGGTCCCGTGTAGGCCACGTCGCGAACGAGCTTGATGTTGGCGAGCACCACCGCGATGACGACGACCTCGAGGAAGAAGCCGACACGCCACGACAGGTACGTGGTGACGAAGCCTCCGAGAAGAGGTCCGACCGCGGCAGCAATCGCCGCTGCGGCCCCGACCATGGCATAGGTCTTCTTCTGGGCCGCCCCTTCGAAGTTCCCATGGATGAGTGACTGCATGGCGGGCAGCAGCAGCGACGCGCCAAGGCCCCCCAGCAGCGCCCAGAAGATGATGACTGCCGTGAGACTCTGGGCCAGCGTCATCGCCAAGGCGCCGATTGCGTAGGCCAGCAGGCCCAGCACGTAGGCGCGCTTGCGGCCAATGAGGTCGCCCACCTTGCTGCTGATCAGGATGAACGCGGCAGAGACCAGAAGCTTCGAGCGCTATTGCGGACTGGACGCCACTCACGGTGGTGTCGAGATCTTTGACCACCGCTGAGATCGAGACGTTCATCAGCGATGTGTCGACGACGAGCACGAACATCGCCGCTGCCAGCAGGAGAGCCAACCTTGGATTCGCCCCTCGTTGAGGAACGCGGCTGCTCGCTTCCTTGCTCACGGACCCTCCAACCTACGCGTCCCGGGTCTGCTGGTCTCGCGCCTCGCTGGCGGTCTCCTGCGGTCCGACGAGGCTGCCGCTCAGTGGCGGTTGCGGTGCGCGAGCGCCCGGCACGTGTCGGGGTCAAACGGCGCACACGTGGCCGGGTCCCCGACGCCGGGTCCCTCACCATCGGCGAAAGGCTCGGATCAGCGCATCATCCCCACCGGGTGAAGCCCGACCGGCCCGCGCCCTCCTCCCGGGCACCCGCGGCTGGACCTGCCCGGGGCAGGCAACCCGCGAGGCCCTCGAGCATCCCGCGCGCTTCGCCGGGACGTCCGAAATCTGCCGTCGGCACGGTCGGTCTCCGGATCGTCCCCGGCAGCCGTGCGCCGGGCGGAACCTCCGGACGATGCGAGGGTCCGCGCCCAGCCGCACATCGGCTGCTTGATTGCCGCGCGGTCCCGGGCCCAGGTCGAGCCGGAGGCGCGAGTCGCTGACTCGACGGTCCGGGCGTTGACGTAGCCGACGACGTGGTCCCGGGTGGCGCCACGCAGGCTGGTGTTGGCGCGCTGCAGGAACGCGGCAACACTGAGCCAGGCTGTCGACATAGGACTGAGCGGTCAGGGTTCCGACGGTGCGGGCGTGCACCTCGGCGACCCACTGGCCGGCGTCCGGCTCGACCTGCCCGTCGATCGTGAGGACTGGGGCGAGGACGGGCGGGATGGGCAGCGGTGGGACGCCGAGCTCGCGTTCGACGAGCCCGACGTCCCACTTGCCGCCCTGGACGAGCTGAACCCGAGGACCCATGGCCACACTCCCGCTACTGCCTCCGGTGCGCTCTGCTCCAGCCGCCCGCGGGGGACAACGGCCTTTCCGGCCCTCAAGCGAGGGGCTAGCCACACCGACAGCAGGTGGTGAGACAGCTCCGGTTTCCGGCTCATCACCTCTTGAGGTTCACCAGGTCCTGGAGGATCTCGTCCGAGGCCGTGATGACCTTGGAGTTGGCCTGGAACCCGCGCTGGGCCACGATCAGCTGGGTGAACTCCTGGGCCAGGTCGACGTTGCTCATCTCCAGGGCGCCGCTGGCCAGGGTGCCCCGGCCGCCGTTGCCGGCCACACCGACGGATGCCACACCCGAGCTGGCGTTGCCGGCGTACAACGACCCCGAGACCTTCTCCAGCCCGGGCGGGTTGGTGAACGACGCCACGGCGACCTGGCCGAGGGTCTGCCGCACCCCGTTGGAGAACACGCCGATGAGCTGGCCGCCGGGGTCGAGGGTGAAGGACTCCAGGGTGCCCATCTCGGCGCCGTCCTGGTCGACCGTGCCAGCGGTGTCCGCCGAGGCGAACTGCGTCAAGGGGTGCGTGGCGGTGCCGAGGGTCACCTGCACGTTGCTGCCGAACGTGTGCCCGGCGGCGCCCAGCTGGGCCGCGTTCAGCGTGGCGGTCGTCGTGGGGGCGAAGGTCTTGTTGGCCACGTCCCACTTCAGGTTGGCCGAGCCCACCTGCACCGCGGCACCGCTGGCGTCGGGGACCGTGACGCTCAGCGACCAGGTGTCCGCGCCGGTCTTGGTGTAGGTCATCGTGGCGGGGATCGCCTGGCCCTGGGTGTCGAAGATGTCGATCGAGCTGGAGGACTTCGTGCCGACCGCTGCCTCCGACGACAGGTTGCCGCCGACGTTGACGTTCCGCGTCTGCTGCGGCGGGACGCTCTGGCCGATCGGCAGCGTCAGCGCGCCCGCCGGCGCGTTGGTGTTCACCTGGCCGTTGGTGGCACCCCAGCCCTGGACGAGCGCGCCGTCCGGGTTGACCAGCTGACCGGAGGCGTCGAACGAGAACGCGCCGGCACGGCTGTACAGCGTCTGCCCGTTCTGCTTGACCACGAAGAAGCCGTCACCCTGCAGCGCCACGTCGGTGGCCCGCCCCGTGACCTGAGTGGCGCCCTGGCCGAAGTTGGTGGTGATGCCGCCGACGCGCACGCCGAGCCCGACCTGGGCCGGGTTGATGCCACCGCGCAGACCCTGCGGTCCGCCGCCGGCACGCACGACCTGGCTCAGGGTGTCCTCGAACACCGTCGAGGAGCTCTTGAAGCCGGCCGTGTTGACGTTGGCGATGTTGTTGCCGACGACGTCCATCATCGTCTGGTGGCTGCGCAGGCCGGAGACCGCCGAGAAGAGAGAGCGAAGCATCTGGGTTTCCTTAGGGACGTGGGTGGTCCGGCGTCAGCCGGCAGAGCGGGACGAGCTGGCTGAGCTGGACTAGGTGGCCGTGCCGGCCGAGGGTGCGCCGGCGGCGCTGATCTCGGTCACCGAGGCGAGCGGCACCTCGGCCGACCCGATCGCGAGGACCGGTCCCCCGGCGGTGAGCCGCAGGGAGTCCACGACGCCGTGCAGCGTCCGGTCCCCCAAGGTGTAGGACACGCTGCGCCCCACGAGGGCGATGGCGCTGGTGGCCTGCTGCTCGCTGAGCATCTGGGTGTTCTGGTCGGCGAGCTGCTGCAGCTTCTCGACCATCTGGAACTGCGCCGTCTGGCCCATCATGGCGGTGGCATCCGCCGGCTTGCTGGGGTCCTGGTACTTCAGCTGCGCGACGAGCAGCTTCAGGAAGGTGTCGCTGCCCATGGCGTCGGTGGGGCTCTTGGCCGTCGTGCCACTGCCGGACGCGCCGGCGAGCGCCTGGGTGACGGTCATGCTCGGCGCGACGCGCGCGGCGATCGGATCGGTCATCGGATGCTCCTCACATTCTCAGGTCTAGGGCGGTGGTGGTTCCGCCGGTGGCGGGTCCGGATCGGGGTGCGACGGTGCTGGTCCCGGGGACGACCAGCCCGACGGGCTGCCGGCGGGCGTCCTGGCGGTGCTGCTGCGGGCCACCGGAGCCGACCTCCATCGAGCCGGTGCGCAGGCCCTGCTCCTCCAGCTGGCGGCGCAGGTCCGCCAGCCCGTCCCGCAGCGCGTCCTGCGCCGCGGCGTCGGGCGTGTGCAGCTGGACCGAGATCTCCCCGTGCCGCACGTCGACCGTGACCTGGACGGCACCGAGGTCGTGCGGGTGCAGCTGGAGCTGGACGGCGTAGCTCCCGTCGTCGCCCCGGACGAACGGTGAGACCGCCGCCAGGACCTGGGCCGGTACGGGTGGTGCCGGGACGGGCGGGGCCGAGGCGGTCGGACCCGTCGTCGGCGCCGTGACCGCGGTGGCCGGGACGGAGAACGGCGCGACCGGCAGGACCGGAGCCGAGGAGGCGTCGATGGACGCCGGCGTCACCGGGTCACCGTCGCGGGCAGCGGTATGGCGCGCCCCGCTCGCGACGAGCCCGGCGGCCACCACCGGCGCGGCGACGGCGGTCGGCGCGGTGACGACGGTCGGCGGGTGACGGGCGTCGGCGGTCGCGACCGGTGCGGCCGTCGCGGCCGTCGCGGCCGCCGTGGCGACACCGGGCACCGGCACCGGAGCCCCCGGCGTGGCTGTGGTCGGGGCCCCTGCCGCAGACGTGGCCGGGACCCGCCCGCCCGTGGGCCCGTTGGTGGGCGTCGACGGAACGGACGCGGCGCCCGGCTTCGTGGCGACCGCCGCCGACGCAGACGGGACGGCGTGCGGCGCCCGGCTTCGTGGCGACCGCCGCCGGCGCAGACGGGACGGCTGCGGCGAGCGCCGGCGACGCCCCCCGGCGTGGTGGGGGCCACGGGGAGTGCGACGTCCTGGGTGGCCGTGGTGACGGCAGGAGCTGCGGCGCTGGCCGTGTCGGCCGCGCGTGACGGCGCCCCGGGTGCCGACGTCCGGGGAGGCCGCGTCGCGGAGGCGTCGGTCGCGGCCGTGGACGGCGTCGCGGCGTCGGTCCGGTCGTGCTCGGCGGCGTCGTCGCCGGCGGGCGACGCCGACCTGCCGCGCGCTGCCACGCTGCGGTGCGGACTGCGGCCGGTCTGCGGGCTACGGCCGGTCTGCGGGCTGTCGACCTCCGGCTTCGCCGGCGGCTGACCCGCCGCCGTGCGGACCCGCACCGGGGCGCGGCCGTGGCTGGCGAGCACCGCGCCGAAGGTGTCCGGAGCCGCGTCGGGCGTGCGCCGGGCCGCCGGGCGGGTCGCGCCGGCGCCGGGGTCTGCCGGGCGTGCGGCCGGGATGGCGGGCGCGCTCATGCCGCGATCCCGGTCATGGCGGACTGGACCTTGGTGACGTAGGCCTGGGTCTCGGCGTACGGCGGGACCCCGTGGTAGCGGTTCACCGCGCCGGGACCGGCGTTGTAGGCCGCGAGCGCCAGCGGCACCGAGCCGTAGGTGCGCAGGTGCTGGGCCAGCAGCCGCGCGGCGCCGTCGACCGCCTGGGCCGGGTCCATCGGGTCGACGCCGAGACCGCGAGCGGTTCCCGGCATCAGCTGCATCATGCCGCGGGCGCCCGCGCCGCTGACCGCGGTCCGGGAGAAGCCGCTCTCGACCTTGGCCACGGCGGCCAGCAGACCCGGTGCCACGCCGTACCGCCGGCCGGCGTCCTCGAACAGGCTCCGGTACGCGGCGGGGGCGGCGGCGAGCGCTCCGGACGCCGCGCCGGCGGCGGCACCCGCGGGGCCGCCGGGAGCGGCGACGTCCATCGCGGGGGTGCTCTCGGGAAGGACGCGGCGGATGGTGCTCGGGGTCCGGTAGACGTCCTGCACCTTGACCACGTCACCGGCCTTCGGGGCCACGATCATCTTGTGGTCGCCGATGTAGATGCCGATGTGGTCCGCCGGCGTGCCGAAGCAGACGAGGTCGCCGGGCCGGGCCTGCGCCAGGCTGGGCACGGCCGTCCCGACGCGGGCCTGGTCCTGGCTGACCCGGGGCAGGTCGATGCCGAGGTCGGCGTAGACCCGCTGCACGAGCCCGGAGCAGTCCAGGCCCTTCGCGGGGTCGGTGCCACCCCAGACGTAGGGCACCCCGAGGTACGTGCGGGCGTCGCTGACCACCTGGTCGGCGGTGACGCCGGCGGCGGTCCCCGGGCCGGCCGGCCCGGCCACCGGCGCGGTCGGCGTGACCGGGACGACGGGCGCGCCGGAGACCGGGGCGTTCGAGCCGTCCGGCATCGCCTCGTTGAGCCGGGCGAGGGCCGCCGCGAACTCGGCGGCGCGCGAGCCGGTGAGGGCGCTGCTGCCGGTGCCCGCACCCGAGGGTGCCTGGTGGACGCCGTGGAGGAGGACGACACGGTGGACGCGGCCGGAGCGGCGGCGAACCGGCTCTGGATGCTGGCGATCCGGGCCTGTACGGCGGCCGGACCGAAGGTCTCGACGGTCATGCGTTCCTCCTTCGCTTCGTCGTTGCGGTCTGTGAGCTGCTGGCGCCCGACTCCTCGGCGGTGCGCTGGTCGGCGGCGAGCCGGTCCAGCCGGTCGGCCTCCGCGGCCCGGGCGTCGAGCCGTTCGAGTGCTGCGAGGCGCATCGCCGTCTCGCTCCACGCGGCGCGGGCCACCTCGCCCGTCCGGGTGGCCTCGCGCGCCGCACCGTCGGCCAGGCGCACCGCCCCGGCGAGCGCGTCACGCTGACGTCGGGCGCCGAGGAAGGAGCTCAGGGACACCGGCGCGGGCACCGCGAGGGACACCACCGTGGTGCCGGCGGCGCCCTCGGGACCGGTGGGCGCGGCGTACTGCTCGTGCGCCCGCTCGAGCCGGGTGCGCGCTCCACGCTCGGTCCGGGTCGCCTCGGCGAGCCGGCCGCGGCTGGTCTCCTCCTCGATCCGGCGGACCCGCAGCAGCGTGTCCAGCCGTGCGGACCGGGCGCTCATGCCGACACCGCCAGCGCGTGCAGCGCCGCCCAGCTGGCGGCCGGGTCGGCGACGTCGTCGATGCCCTGCCGCAGGAAGCCGTCGATCGCGTCGCTCTGTGCCAGGGCCCGGTCGACCAGCGGGTTGGAGCCGGGCACGTAGGCGCCGATCTCCACCAGGTCCTTGGCGTCGCGGCGGGCGGCCAGCAGCTGGCGCAGGACGGTGGCGTCCGCACGCTGCTCGGGGCTGGTGATGGCGTTGACGCTGCGCGAGATGGACTCCAGCACGTCGATGCTCGGGAAGTGGCCCGACGTGGCCAGCCGCCGGTCGAGGACCACGTGGCCGTCGAGGATGGACCGGGCGGCGTCGGCGATCGGGTCGTTCATGTCGTCGCCCTCGACCAGGACCGTGTAGAGGCCGGTGATGCTGCCCCGGGCGGCGGTGCCCGCGCGCTCGAGCAGCTGCGGCAGCAGGCCGAAGACCGACGGCGGGTAGCCGCGGGTCGCGGGCGGCTCGCCGGCGGCCAGTCCGACCTCGCGCTGGGCCATGGCCACGCGGGTGACGCTGTCCATGCAGAGCAGGACGTCCTCGCCGCGCTCACGGAACCACTCGGCGATCCGCGTGGCGGTGAAGGCGGCGCGCAGCCGCACCAGCGGCCGGCTCGTCCGACGTCGCGACGACCACGACCGAGCGGGCCAGGCCCTCGGGACCGAGGTCGCGCTCGACGAACTCGCGCACCTCGCGGCCACGCTCACCCACCAGGGCCAGCACGCAGATCGGCGCGTCGGTGCCGCGGATGATCATCGACAGGGTGCTGGACTTGCCGACGCCCGAGCCGGCGAAGATGCCGATCCGCTGACCGCGCCCGCAGGGCACGAGCGTGTCGAGGGCGCGCACCCCCAGACCCATCTGGGTGTCGATCCGGGCCCGGCTCATGGCCGTGCGGGGGCACACCCTCGACACCGGTCCGGACGACGTCGCGCAGGGGCGGGCCACCGTCGATGGGACGCCCCAGGGCGTCGACGACGCGACCGAGCAGGCCGGGGCCGATCGGCACGGTCAGCGGGCCGCCGGTGGCCACGACCCGGCTGCCGCGCCGTACGCCGCGCAGGTCCGAGACGGGCATGCAGGTGGCGGCGTCGCCGTGCAGCGCGACCACCTCGGCGAGGATCGACCCGGCGTCACCCTCGAGGCTGACCGCCTCGCCGACGGCGAGGTCGAGCCCGGCGACGTCCACGCTGAGCCCGACCGCGCTGGTCACCCGACCGGTCACGGCCGGGGCGGCGGCCTGCGTCAGCCGCCGCATGCGTGTCCGTCCCGGTGGGGTCCAGGACCTGGAGGGCGCTCACGGGCCAGCACCTCCCGCAGGCGCTCGAGCGCCGTGCTCAGCCGGGCGTCGACGGTGCGGTCGCCGGCCTCGGCGAGACAGCCGCCGGGCTCGACCGTGGGGTCGGCGACGACGGTGACGCTGCCGCCGGCCAGGGCGCCGGAGAGGTCGGGCAGGGTGGCGACGTCGTCGGGGTGGACCCGCACGGTGGCGGCCGCCTGCCGGGGCAGCAGCGCCAGGGCGCGGTGGACCGCGTCCAGCGCCGGCGCCGCAGCCAGCTCGAGGTGGCGGCCGACGAGGGCCTCGGCGATGCGGACGGCCAGGTCGGCGATCGTGCGGTCCAGCTCCTGCCAGGACCGGCGCCTCGCGGGCGTCCAGCTCGGCGGCGGCCCGCCGCAGCTGGTCCAGCGCCTGCGACCACTGCCGCTCCCGCAGCGCCGCGGCCTCGGCCTCGCGCTCGAGGCGGAACAGTGCCTCCTCGTCGGCCCGGGCCACGGCCTCGGAACGTCCGGCGTCGTACCCCTCGCGGTGCCCCCGCTCCCATCCCTCGCGCGCGGCCTGGCGCTCGGCGTCGGCGACGACCGCCTCGAGCACCGGGTCGACCAGCCGGGGGTCGGCGCCGTACCGGGCCACGAAGGGGCTGGTGCGCAGGTCGGCGGAGATGCGTGCGGGGCGGGCACCGTCGGCGGACAGGCCCCGCAGGACGACGGTGCGGTGGCCCTCAGAGGACGAAGTCATCGCCCGATCCCCTCGAGATCACGATGTCGCCGGACTCCTCCAGCGCGCGGATCTGGCGGATGATGGCGGCCTGCGCCTCCTCCACCTGCTTGACCCGGACGGGTCCGAGCACGTCCATGTCCTCGACCAGGTTCGAGGCCGGCCCGCTCCGACATGTTGGAGACGAACTTGTCGCGGACCTCGTCCTTGACGCCCTTGAGCGCCACGGCCAGGTCCTTGTTGTCGACCGAGCGCAGCAGGATCTGCACGGCGCGGTCCTCGAGCTGGGTCGACGTCCTCGAACATGAACATGCGGGCCCGCACCTCCTCCGCGAGCTCGGTGCTGCGCTGCTCCAGGCCCTCGAGGATCAGCCGCTCGGTGTTGCGGTCGCTGTGGTTGATGATGTCCACGAGCGGCTGCAGGCCACCTACGACCGCGGACTCGTTGGGCTGGAGCACGGTCGAGAGCCGTCGCTGCAGGTAGGACTCCACCTGCTTGACGACGTCGGGTGACGTGCGCTCCATGACCGCGAGCCGGTGGGCGACGTCCGCCTGGACCTGCTCGTCCAGCCCGCTGAGGACGGCCGCGGCCTGCTCGGGGTCCATGTGCGCGAGGACGAGCGTGATCGTCTGCGGGTGCTCGTCCTGCAGGAACGACAGCACCATGCGCGGGTCGACCCGGCGCAGGAACTGGAACGGCATCTCGACCAGCACCGCCTTGAGGCGGTCGCAGCACCTCACGGGCCTTGTCCGGCCCGAGGGTGGCCACCAGGACCTCCTCGGCGTACGACAGGCCGCCCTGGGCGTAGTAGTGGCGCGCGGCGGCCAGCTGCTGGAACTCCACCAGCACCGCTCCGGCGACGTCGGGCTCGATGTCCTGCAGCCGCGCGATCTCGGCGGTGAGGACCTCGATCTCGGACTCCCGCAGCGACTTCAGCACCTGCGCCGAGTGCTCCTTGCCGATCTGCACCAGCAGCACCGCGGCCTTGCGCAGGCCGCTCATCTCGTCGATGGTCACGGTCATCGTCACGGCCTCCGGTCCACGAGCCAGCCGCGCAGCAGACGCGCGACCTCGTCGGGCTGCTGCTCGATCAGCTGGCCGATCTCGTTGCGGGCCTGCAGGTTCGACTCCGCCAGGGCGTTGGCCGGCGCGGCCGGCAGCACCGGTGCGCGTGCTGGCCGACGTCACGGCCATCGCCAGCGGGGCGGACGGGAGCTCGGCCGGCTCGTCCCGGTAGACCGGCAGCTCGCCGAGGTCGACCGGGGTGCGCTGCTCCTTGCGGCTGCGCCGGACGCCGATGAACAGCGCCAGGGCGATGAGCACGATGCAGCCCGCCCGTCTTGGCCATGTTGAACATGTCGGCGCGCTGCTTGTCCGCGGCGGCGGCGTCGAGCTCCTTCTTGGCCGCGGCCGCAGCCTGGGTGTCGAAGGCCAGCTTGCTGACGGTGACGACGTCGCCGCGCTTGGGGTCGAGACCGGCGGCCGAGGTGACGAGCTTGGTGACCTCGGCGTCGTTGACGCCACCGGCCACGAGCTGGTCCAGGACGACGGCGACCGTCATCCGGCTGATCTGCCCGGGGGCCCTGGTGGTCGAGGTCTTCAGCGTCCCGACCGCGTTGGTGCCGGTTGTCGGACTGCTTGACGTAGGAGCTGTTGCCGTGTCGCGGTGCCGCTCGGCACGGCGTTGTTGTCCGGGCCGAGGACGCCGCCGACCGGGGTGCCGCGCGCCCTTGTAGGTCTCCTTGGTGGCGGAGTCGGTCAGCGGCGGGGCCAGCTTGTTCGCGATGTACTCCTCGCGGTCGACCTTCGTCTGGTCGAAGTTGAGGGCCGCGTCGACGCGCACCACGGCGTGACCGGGGCCGACCAGCTTGTCCAGCATGCTCTGCACGCTGTTGCTGGTGTCGTCCTCGATCGACTGCGCCTGCTCCGCCCGGGCGTCGGTCTGCGCGGACGCGCCGCCCTCGCCGCCGGAGTTCAGCACCCGTCCGGAGCTGTCCGCGACGGTGACCTGGTCGGCGGTGAGCTTGGGCACCGACGACGAGACCAGGTGCACGATCGCCTCGACCTGCGCCGGCTTCAGCGGGGAGGCCGGGCTGGTCTGCACGAGCACGGAGGCCGTGGGCTCGGCGGCGTTCTCGGTGAAGACGTCCTCCTTGGGCACGGCCAGGTGCACCACCGCGGTCTGCACGCCGTCGATCGCCTCGATGGTCTTGCGCAGCTCCCCCTCGAGGGCCCGCTGGTAGGTGACCTGCTGCTGGAAGTCCGAGCTGGTCATGCTCTGCTTGTCGAGCAGCGAGTAGCCGTCGCCACCGCCGTTGCCCGAGGGCAGGCCCTCGCCGCTGAGGGTGATCCGCTGCTGGTAGACGTCCGCCTGCGGGACGAGGATCGTCTGGCCGCCGTCGGCGAGCTGGTAGGGCTCCTTGGTCTCGGCGAGCTTGGCCGTGACCGCCGCCGCGTCGGTGGAGGACAGCCCGCTGAACAGCGGGGCGTACGTCGGCTTGGAGGCCCACGACACGAACAGCCCGGCGCCGACGAGGGCGACGACCACAGCGATCGCCGTCATCGCCTTCTGGCCGCCGGTGAAGCCGGAGAACAGGGAACGCAGCTTGTCCAGCGCTGCACTGGGGTTCAGGCCCTTCACATCTGCATCCGCATGATCTCGGTGAACGCCTCGACGGCCTTGTTGCGCACGGCGACGGTCATCTGGGTGGCGAGCGACGCCTCGTTGGCGGCGATCATGTAGTCGTGGACGTCGGTCAGGTCACCGGTGGTGGCCTTGACGGCGAGGTTGTCGCTCGTGGACTGGACCGACTGCAGCTTCTCCAGGCCGGAGGCGACCATGCCGCCGAAGTCCGGCTTGGCCGCACCCGCACCTGCCGCCGCGCCGGCGCCCGTGCCCGGCAGCGGCTGGATTCCTTGCAGCGGAAGGGAGCTGAACGTCGAGATCGGGGAGATGTTCATGCTCACTTACCCAGCTCGAGCGCACGCTGGTACGCGTCCTGGGCCCGCTCGACGACGGCGAGGTTGGCCTGGTATCCGCGCTGGGCGATGATCAGCTGTCCCATCTGGTCGGCGAGGTCGATGTCGGGCACGCGCACGTTGCCGTCGGCGTCGGCCAGGGGGTGGTCCGGCTGGTGGACGACGCGGCCCTGCCGGTTGCCGAGCTCGATCCCGGCCACCTGGACGCCGCCGGCGTTGCCGTAGTCGGCCGCCTGGGCGACGACGTACCGGGCCTGGAACGCGTCGTCCTTGGTGCTGCGGACGTCGTTGATGTTCGAGATGTTGTCCGAGACGGCGTCGAGCCACTTGCGGTAGACGGTCAGGCCGGAGCCGGCGGCGTCGAAGGTGCCGAAGGTCGTCATCAGGGCTGCCCGCCGATCGCGATCCGCAGCTGCTGGAACTTGGCCGTCATCGCCTGGACGGCCAGGCCGTAGGTCAGGTTGGTCTCGGACCCGGCCAGCGTCTCCTCGTCGAGGTTGACGTTGTTGCCGTTCGTGCGGGTGGGCTCCAGCGAGCGGGCGGTCTCCGGTGCGGAGGCGAACGGGTCACTGCCGTCGGCGATCGAGCTGCGCAGCGTGTCCTCGAAGCTCACCTTGCCGGCGAGGAACCCGGGGGTCTCGATGTTCGCGGTGTTGTCCGCGATCGTGCGCTGACGCAGCGCCAGGCCCGAGAGCGCGTAGTGCAGTGCGCTCATGGTGGCGTCGCCGATCGGCTCCGGCATGGGGGTTTCCTCGACTGCTCGAACGGACTGGGTGAGCACTCCGTGCGGAGTGCCGCTGTGCGAGAAGGTGCGCCGCCAGTCCGTGGCAGAAGGTGGTCGTCCTGACCGCCCCCCTCATCGGCCGCGCGAGAGCGCACCTGAGGGATCCCATGGGCCCGTTCCTGTCGCCGTACGACGGCACGCCCGCGGGGCCCCCGCGCGGGACGCCTCACCACCGGGCGAGGCCCCAGCGCACGACGAGGCAGGCCCTCAGCCGATGAGGGCGAGCGGGTGCCTCAGCGCAGGAAGTCGACGAGCGAGGGCTGGATGATCTTGGCTGCGGAGCCGAGCGCGGCCTGGTAGGCGGTCTGCTGCAGCTGCATGTCGATGATCGTCTTGGGCAGGTCGATGTTCTCGGTCGTCGCGAGGCTCGCCCCGACCGCGTCCAGCTGCGCCTCGCCGCGGCTCTGCACCCCGAGCAGCCGGTTGTAGCGCGAGCCGACCAGGCTCTGGGCGTTCTGCATGGTCTCGGACGCCCGGTCGAGGTCGCCGAGCGCCGTGTTCATCGCCGTGCTGTCACCGGCCTTCAGGGCGTCGGAGATGCGGGTGAGGAGACCGGGGTCGGCGCCGGACCCCTTGAACAGCGTGCTGAACACCTCGGGGCCGGGCAGGGTGACACCCACCTGCGCCGCGCCGTCGGCGGAGACGTTGCGCTGCACGGCGTCTCCGTTCCCCAGGTAGGCCCCGGTCGTCGCGTCGAAGGCCGCAGGCACATCCTGCGTCCCTGCAAAGATAGGCCGTCCCAGGTACTGCGTGTTGCCCAGCCCGATCAGCGACTGGCGCAGCTCGTCGACCTCGCTGGCCATGGCGGCGCGCTCACTCGGCCCGTTGGTGGCGTTCTGGCCGGCGACGAGCAGCTGGCGCACCCGCAGCACCAACGAGGACGCCTGCGTCATCGTCGAGTCGGCAGAGCCCAGCCAGGTCAGGCCGTCGTCGACGTCCCGCCCGAGCTGCTCGGTCCGCGTCTGCTCGCCGCGCAGCCGCATCGCCGCGGCGGTGTCGGTCGGCGAGTCCGACGGGCGGTTGAGCCGTCGCCCGGAGGACAGCTGCTGCTGGGTCTGCTGCAGCCGGGCCAGGTTGGCCTGCAGCCCGCTCATCACGTTGCGGTTCATCGTCGCCGGGGTCACCCGCATGGACATCGTCGTACCTGCCTTCAGCGAACCATGTTGATGAGGGTGTCCAGCGTGGAGTCGATCGCCGAGACGTACTTCGCCGCCGCGGAGTAGGCGTGCTGGTAGGCCACGAGGTTGGTCATCTCCTCGTCGATGCTGACGGCAGAGACGCTGTCACGTGCGTCGTCGACGCGCCCCATGACCGCCGACTGGGTCTCGGTCTGGCGCTGGACGCTCTGGGCCGCCACCCCGAGCCGCACGGTCATGTCGCGGTAGAGCGCATCCGGGCCGTCGGTGTCGGTCGCGTGGCGCCCCATGGCGAGGGCGTTGCCGCCGTCGAGCGCCGGCGGCGGGGCGGCGGAGGCGGCCACCCCGGCCGGGTCGGTCATGACCACGCGCAGCGTCGCGGCCGTCGTCCCCGCGAGGATGGCGCCGCCCGCCGCGCCGGACCGGTCGAACCCCTGCCCCTGCTGGGTGTTGACCTTGTCGGCGACGGAGGCGGCGACGGCGTCCAGGTCGGAGATCGACCCGGGGATCGTGGCGTTGACGGCCGTCAGCAGACCGGACAGGGCGCCGCTGTCGACGGCGGCGGTCTGGTTGGTGCCGGCCCAGCCGATGCTGACGGTGCCGGTGGCCCCCGGGTAGGTCGCCGGGCCCACCGCCTGGAGCTGCTGGGCGTAGATCCCGGTGACCAGGGAGCGGCCGGCCAGGGTCAGGTTGACCATGCCCCCGTCGGCGGGCGTGGCGACCGCACCCGAGGCCTCGGCGATCCGGGTCACCAGCAGGTCGCGCTGGTCGGCGAGGTCGTTCGGGGAGTCCCCGCCCAGCGTGGCGCTGCGGATCGCGTCGTTGAGCTGGGCCACCTGGGTGGCCATCGAGTTCACGTCGGCGACGGTCGTGGCGACCTGGTCGCGCGTCGCGTCCCACTGCTGGGTCAGCTGCCTGCTGGCGTCGTTGAACGTGCTGGCCAGCGTGCCGGCCTGCTCGAGCAGCAGCGACCTGGGCCCGGCGTTGCCCGGGTCGTTGGCCACGGTGGACCACGAGCTCCAGAACGAGGACAGCTGCGACTGCAGCCCGGTCGTGCTCGGCTCACCGAAGGTGGCCTCGATGTCGGCGTACGTCCCGCTCAGGGCGCCCAGCCCGGCGTACGTCGCGTGCTCCTGGTGCGCCCGCGACTCCAGGAAGCCGTCCCGGATCCGCTGCGTCCCGAGGATGTCCACGCCGCCCGGGGTGCCGTCACTGCGCGTGAACAGGGCCGGTACGACGGAGGCGCCCCGCGAGGACTGCTGGACCCGTTGGCGCGAGTAGCCCTCGGTGTTGGCGTTGCTGACGTTCTGCCCGGTGACGTCCAGCGCCCGCTGGGCGGCGTAGAGCCCCTGCGCGCCCACGTTCAGGCTGGAGAAACCGGACATCAGATCCACCTCACGACGACAACGTTGCTCCCTCTCCCATCGGCGCCGCGGCCGGCGACCTGAGGGTTGTCAGACGCGCTGGTCCAGGTAGGCCGACGCGGCGGGCATGGCGAACGACGGCCGGCGAGGGGCCACGCGACGCTGCTGCGTCTCGTCGCGCAGGTCGGCGACCCGGTCGGCCAGCGCCTGCGCCCGTTCCAGCAGCTCGGCCGCACGGGTGATGAACACCCTCGGCAGCTCGGGCAGGTCGGTCGGCGGCTGGAAGGCGACCACCTCGGCGTACCGGCCCTCGTCCACCAGCCGGGACTGCAGGTCCAGGTGCTGGTCGAACGCGTCCAGGGTGGCCAGCCAGCTCGAGTTCACGAGGCGACCGACTGCTGGTTCGCCGCCTCGTGCCACGCGTCGCGCAGCGGCTCGACGACCTCACGGCACTCGGCGACGATCACGGCGTCCTTGGCGACGTTGGCGGCGACCAGCCGCTCGAGCAGCCAGGTGTACAGGCGTTGCAGGCCCTCGCCCCCCTCCCAGCGCGACACGTCCAGGCTCGACGAGAGCTCCTGGACGATGTCCTGGGCGTGCCGGAGCAGGCGGTGCGCGGCCGGGTGGTCGGCGAGGGAGATGGCGAGCTCGGCGTCGTCCAGGTCCCGCACCAGGCGGTCGTACAGCATCGTGACGAGCCGGGCGGGCGAGGCCGTCGTGACGGACTCGCGCGCGTAGCGGCTGCGGAGCTGGGCTGCGGTGGTCATGGGGAGGTCCGATCTCACTTCGAGCTGGAGGTGGAGGGCAGGGAGCCGAGCTGGCCGGCCAGCCACTGGCTCTGCGACTGCAGCTTGCCGAGCATGGTCTCGAGGGCGGCGTACTGCGTCTGCAGCGTCTGCTGCCGCAGCGTCATCCGGTCCTCGAAGTCCGCGATCTGCTTGGTGTAGTCGCGGATGCTGTCCTGCTCGTTGCTGATCCGGGTCGTGATCGACCCGCGTGGTCGGGTCGGAGGCGTTCTTGGCCACGTCGGCGAGCTGCTGCGACATCGAGGTCATCGTCGCGGCGACGGCCGGAGGGTCCTTGCCGTAGGCCGCGAGGAACGCGGCCTTGTCGAAGGCGACCGTCCCGTCCCGGGACACCGAGACCCCGCTGAGGGCAGGGACGTTCGCCGAGGTGCCGATGACGGCGTCGGTGACCTGCTGGCGCAGGTCGCGGGCCATCGAGTCACCCGAGCAGCGGACCACCGGACTTGGCGTCGGCGTCGTAGGCGCTCTGCTTGTCGATGTAGGCCAGCGCGGCGTTGGCGGCGCTGACGAGGGCGGCCATCTTGTCGGCGATCCCGTTGCTGTCGCTGGTGACGTCGACGGCGACCTGGGTGCTCGGGTCGGCCTTGAGCGCGGTGATGGTGACGCCCGGCAGGAGGCCGGTGACGGTGTTCGTGGTCGAGGTGACGTCGAAGGCGCCGGGGCCGGTGCCCACCCGCAGCACCGTGTCGCGTGCCGGCGGTGAGCTCCTGCATGCTGCCGAGCGCGGCGTCGAGCCCTCCCCCACTGAGGCTGACGTCCGATCGCGGCGCCCGTGGTGGTGGAGGTGAGCTGCAGCCGGTAGGCGCTGCTCGAGACGCCGACGGCGGTGGCGTTGACGCCGGCGCCGGAGGCGGAGATGGCCCGCGCGACGTCGCTCAGGGTGGCCTGGTCGCGGCGTCGACCGACGTGGTGGTGGCCGTGCCGAGCCGCAGGCCGCCGGACGACGGTGGCCGTGACCGTGTCGCCGGTTGGCGCCGGTCAGGGTGAGCGTGCTCTCCGGCGGCGATGTTGCTCACGGGTGCTGCGCGACCCCGTCGAGCTGCACGATGCCGTCGTGCCCACGGCCTTGGCGTGCGTGTCTGTCAGGCCGAGCGCCGTGTTGTCGGCGGCGACCTGTGCAGGGTGACGGCCGACCCCTCGCGGGCCGTGCTGACCGTGCAGGTGGCCGCTGTCGTCGATGCTCCCCGCCAGGATGCCGCCCGAGGCCCGGCCGAGCTCGGCCGCGAGCTGGGCCGGGCGTGTAGACGCCCTGCGTCAGCGGTGACGGTGGACGCCGCCGCGCCGTCGTCGAGGTAGAAGCTCGAGGGTGTTGTTCGAGCCGTCGATGGTCACCGCCGGCGGCAGGACGTTCTGCGCCGGTGAGGGTGGCGGCGGCCGAGGCCTGGGTGACCGTGACTGGTGGCGTGCCGGCGGAGAGCGTGGCGCCCGGCGTCGACCGCCGAGAGGCCGATGCTCGCCGGCACCCTTGGTGACCGGAACGGGCCGGTGGCCACCGGTGCTGGTGAGCGAGCCGACGGTGCCGGACGAGACGACCGAGGCGGCGCTGGCCACGCTGGTGACGGTGAAGCGGGCGCTGCCCGGCTGGGCCGTCGGCCCGGTGGTCACGCTGGCGAGCGTCGACGCCGACGAGGTGCCCGTCGTGCTGCCCCAGGCGGACTGCTTGGTGATCGAGTCGGGCACGAAGGCCTTGGCCGCGGTCTGCAGCGCGGTGAAGAGCGAGTTCAGGCTCTGCATCGAGCTGACCATGGTCTGGCTCGCGGTCTTGTGGTTGGTCAGCTGCTGCTCGGGCAGTCGCTCGACCTGCATCAGCTGGCTGATGATCTGCGTGGTGTTCAGGCCGGAGATGAGGCCGTCGATGGCGCCCATGGCGGTCCCCTTCCCTGGTCCGTGCTGCGTGCGGGTGGACGACCACGGGGCGAGCCGGGAGGGCCCGCCCCGTGGACGATCAGGTCAAGCCGTTCGATCAGCCGAGGAGCTTGAGCACCGACTGCGGGGCCTGGTTGGCCTGCGCCAGCATCGAGACGCCGGCCTGCTGCAGGATCTGGCTCCGGGTGAAGGAGGTCATCTCCTTGGCCATGTCGGTGTCGCGGATGCGGGACTCGGCCGCAGCGCGTTCTCCGACGCGACCGACAGGCTGTTGATGGTGTGCTGCAGACGGTTCTGCACCGCACCCAGGTCGGCACGCTGGCTCGAGACCTGGTCGATGGCCGCGTCGATGGCGCGCGATGGCGATCGCTGGTCGCGACGTCGATGCGTCGTGACGAGACGCTCGGTGCTCACGGCGCTGTCGAACGTCAGCGCTCGTGTCGAGCCACGTCACCGCTTGGCGGCGTCGTGTAGCACCGCTTAGCCGCGTGCCGCCGCATGTCGATGCGAGCCCTGACGCGTCAGGCGTCTGCGCCGGCTCGTTGGCGCCGATCCTGGAGCAGGTGACGCGTCCATCTTCGTGTCGACGCAGCTGTCGGCGTTGCGCCGATCTGGAACTCGGCCGTCGAGCAGGTCCTTGCCGTTGAACTGCGTGGTGTCGGCGATGCGGTCCAGCTCCTCGCTGAGCTGCGTCGACCTCCTTCTGGATCTGCCCGCGGTCCTCGTCGCTGTTCGTGTCGTTCGCGGACTGGACGGCGAGCTGACGCATGCGCTGCAGGATGGAGTGCGTCTCGTTCAGCGCGCCTTCGGCGGTCTGGATGAGGCTGATGCCGTCCTGGGCGTTGCTGGTGGCCTGGTTCAGGCCGCTCGTCTGGGCGCGCAGCTTCTCCGAGATGGCGAGGCCGGCAGCGTCGTCGGCGGCGCGGTTGATCCGCAGACCCGAGGACAGGCGCTCCAGGCTGGTCGACATCGCGTTCTGCGTGCCGGAGAGGTTGCGGTAGGCGTTCATTGCCGCAACGTTGGTGTTGATCTGAAGACCCATGATGATTCCTCCGTGGATGGTTTCACGAGGAGTCCGTCCGTGGACTCCCCTCGTCGCCACCCGAGGGTGCCGACAAGGCCCTATCGGCAGCCCCCGGAACCACCTGAGAGGTTTCTCCGGGAAGGTTTTCGGCTACCGCTGGGCCGGCACCCGCAGGCTCGTCAGTCGGTGTGCGCCCCGGGCACCCGGCCGCTGCGGACCACGTAGGCGGCGATGTCCCGCAGCTTGACGTTCTCCTGCTGGGACACCCTCGCCAGCACCCGGAACGCCTGGTCCGCACTCATCTGGTACCGCTCCATGAGCATGCCCTCGGCCTGCCCGATGACGGTCCGGTTCACCAGCGCCATGTTCGCGTAGTCCAGGTTGCGCTCGCCCGCCATGCGCCACCGCGACGTGGGCCGCCAGCGCGTAGCCCACCCCTTCGGCGGCGTCGTCGAACGCGTCGGCACGCTCGGCGGACAGGTTGAGCGCACCGAGATCGTCGGTGGCCGTGTAGAGCCGGAAGGACAGCACGCTGTGCACGCCCAGCTCCCGCACAGCACGCGCTGACCAGCTCGGCCACCGCGTCTCCCGGGCGAGGTCGGCGCTGCGGACGGTGTCATAGGAACCGGCGGCGTCCACGCACGGCCCCTCCCCCAGCTCGTACTGCAGCTCGTCACCGCGGCGGCACACCTCGCTCGTGGCGGCCAGCGTCTCCATCCTGCGGTCCTGGTGCACCAGCGACACGGAGGCGTGGTCACACCCCTGGACGACCTCGGTCGCCAGGGTGACCGCCCGGTCCACCGTGTCCTGCACCCCGGTCTCGGCGTGCAGCGCCCGCACCACCTCGGCCACCCGCTCACCGAGGTCGATCGGACCGTCCACATCCATGCCCCCAGCATGCACCGGGCCCGCGTGGCGACGCGCCCACTCCGGCGCAACCGGGTCCGGCGGATCCCCGACCGGCGGACAGACCCGCACAGACAGGTCGCCCGGGCCACCACCGGTTGCCTCAACCGGGTCGCAGGCAACCGGCGTGTGAACTCTTTTCCGTGTCGGCTAATGCACCTACCACCTCGTGGGTAATGTCATAGTCAAGAGCGGTTCAAAAACGCGGGCTGCTCCATGGTTGACGACCCCCAGGGTCAAGATCAGGGGAGACATGTGTCCTCCAGCCAGCCCGCTCACCCGCCCAGCCCTCGGCGCGGGCGCCGGCCGTGCCCACGGCCCGGTGACCACCCGCCGGATCGGCTCCTTCCTCCTCGTCGACGCGTGCGGCGCCCTTGACGACGTCGCCGAACCCACCTACCAGGCCGCGCTCCGGGCCGCAGCAGAGGAGCCGGCGGGCGTGATCTGCGACCTGACCGGTGTCGTCGGCCGGTCACCTGCCTCCGGCGACGAGGCTGCTGGCCTCCCTCGGGTGCGGAGGTCCGCCAGTGGCCCGGCACGGCGATCGCCATCGTCTGCCCCGGTGCGAAGCGACGCCAGGCCCTGGCCCGGGCCCCCGAGGGTCAGCACCTGCTCCTGGCCGAGCACCGGACCGTGCTGCTGGCCCAGCTGGGCCGGCGCGCCGCTCCCGAGGTCGTCCGCGTGGACCTGACGCCCAGCGCCCGCCTCGTCCGGACCGCCCGCGACCTGACCACCCGTGCCCTGCTGGACTGGGGTTGCCCCCAGCAGATCGGGGCGGCCACGCTCATCGTCAGTGAGCTGGTCAACAACGCGATCCTGCACGCGCGCACCGACCTGACGGTGTCCGTCGCGCGGTGGGGAGACCTGGTGCGCCTCGCCGTGCATGACGCCACGCCGGAGCGCCCCGTACGGCGCCACGAGCCCACCCAGGTCACCGGGCGCGGCATGCTCCTGGTCGCGGCCCTGTCCCAGTCGTGGGGCGTGCTCCCCGCCAGCGGGGGCGGCAAGGTCGTCTGGGCCGTGCTCCAGGCCCCGCCGGAGGGTCAGCCCGACCACCATCTGCGGCTGGTGGACGACGCCGACGGGCACACCGACCACCGGTAGCGGCACCCCGGGCTCGCTGTCGCCCGGCCAGTGCGTCCGCAGCCGGCACCCGGCAACGGGTGCCGGTGATCCGTGCCGATCAGGCGGTGCGGACCGCCATGCCGGCCGGTCCGGTCAGGTCGGGCATACCGAGGCGGGCTGTGGAACGACGAGCGGCTGGCGATCGTGGCGTAGTACGCCTCACGCCGGTTGGCGGCGACACCGGTCGCCTTCTCGGGCAGCATCTCCGGCGCGAGCTGGCTGTTCATGCCGTCGCGCAGCATCTTCAGCGCCTCGGCGCGCAGCTGGGAGATCCGCGACTCCGTGACCCCGAGCTCGTCGGCGAGCTCGCGCATCGGCCGGTCCTCGAAGAAGCAGCCGCGCACGACCTTCTGCAGGCGCTCCGGCAGCGAGTGCACCGCGTCGCGCAGGTAGGACTGGCGCTCGCGCTCGACGAGCACGGACTCGGGGGTGCGCGAGGTGGAGGGCAGGATCGCGTCGGCGCCCGCGTCGGTGGCCAGGTGGTCGATCCGCAGGACCACGGACTGGTGCAGGTCGGCCTCGATCCGCTGCAGCTCGGCCCGGCTGATGCCCATGGCCTGCGCGAGCTCGTCCGGGGACGGCGTGCGGCCCAGGTGCGCGGTCATCGACTCGTGCATGGAGTTGCGCTCGCGCACCCGGCCGCGCAGCGAACGGGTGGCCCAGTCGGCCGAGCGGAGCTCGTCCAGCAGCGCGCCGCGGATGCGGCGCGCGGCGTACCGTGCGAACGGCACCCCGTGGGCCGGGTCGAAGGAGCCGGCGGCACCGAACAGCGCGCTCATGCCGGCCGAGGTGAGGTCATCGGTGTGGACGTGCCCCGGGAGCCGCATGCTGATCGAGCGCACTTCATGGTGGACGAGGGCCATGTGGGTGCGGCACAGCTCGTCAACCGTGGCCGCGTTAGCAGGAGACGCGGCAGCATTGGGGGAGGTCACGAATCGGAAGTTAGTGTCGTGTCAACGGGTGGTGCTAGTCGAATGCCAAATACTGGCAAACGAAAGCAACAAACCATCCTCCTGCGTCATGTGTTCTAGTCCATACGAACTAGTTAGTTAGAACCACAAACTGGCCGGCGTCGATTCCTCAGCGTCGTCGGCCCCCGACCGATGAGAAGGACGTGATCGACATGCGCCCTCCCGCCACCGTCGCTCCCGGCGATGAGGGCCGGGCGGAGACGGCCCTCGCCCACGTGTCCTCGGCCCTCTGGCGGATCCGCGAGCTGCTCGAGCTGCTGACCTTCAAGCTCGAGACCGAGCAGGTCCTCGTCGCGGCCGGGCGGACCCGATGGCTGGGCCGCGCCACCCACGAGGTCGAGCTGGTGCTGGAGGAGATCCGCCACGCCGAGCTGCGCCGCAGCATCGAGCTCGGCGACGTCTCCGAGGCCCTGGGCCTCGACCCCGACTGCTCCCTGCGCGACCTGGCCGCCGCGGCGCCCGCCACCGTGGGACGACGTGCTGACCGACCACCGCGAGGCACTGCTCACCGCGACCACCGAGATCTCGTCGCTGGCCGAGAGCAACCGCGAGCTGCTGGACACCGGCTACCGCGCGCTCCAGGAGGCCCTGGGCCTCGTGTCCCCCGCCCGCGAGGCCTCGACCTACACCGCCGACGGCGCCACGTCGCCGCAGACCACCCGCCGACTGTTCGACCAGTCGACCTGATCCGCCGAACCGGAGTGAACGTGACCGCCACCGACACGCTGCCCGCCCCGACGACCGTCGACGCGCAGCCGCAGATCCACTTCCCGTCCGGGCTGGTCGGCTACCCCGGCGCCCAGCGGTTCGTCCTCGAGTCGGCCGACGGGGGCGTCTTCGAGCTGCGCGGCGTGTCCGAGGACGACCCCGACTTCATCGTCGTGGCCCCGGCCGCCTTCTTCCCCGACTACGCCCCGGTCATCGACGACGAGACGGTCGAGCGGCTGGCCCTGCGCGGCGAGGAGGACGCCCTCGTGCTGCTGGTCGTCACGCTGCGCGACAACCCGGCCGACGCCTCGGCCAACACCCTGGCGCCGCTGGTGATCAACGCCCGGACGCATGACGCCGCACAGGTCGTCCTCACCGGTCAGCCCTTCTCCCTGCGTCAGCCGCTGCTCGCGTCCTGACCGGCCCGGCGCGGCAGGCGGGCCCGCCGAGCCCCGATCGCCGCGGCGCCGCTTAGGGTGGGGGCGTCAGGGCAGCAGGAGAAAGGACTCTTCCATGCTGGTGCTCAGCCGACGTCCCCAACAGAGCTTCGTCATCGGCCACGACATCGTCATCACGGTGCTCGAGGTCAACGGTGACACCGTACGGCTGGGCATCGCCGCCCCCCGCGACGTGGACATCCACCGCGAGGAGGTCTACCGCGAGCTGCAGCAGGCCAACACGACCGCCGCCTCCCCCTCCTCCGACGCCGTGGCCGCCTTCACCCGACGGGCCTCCGCGGCCACCCCGGAGAAGCAGCGGAAGCAGGCTCCGGAGTCTCAGGACCCCCCGGCCCCGGTGGACTGACCCGGACGCGCGGGCCCGTCGAGGGCTCCACGTCCACTCCCGCGAGGCGGTATCCGGCGGCCGCCGCCACCGCGACGAAGCACCCGAGCGCCACCCCCCGCAGCCACCAGGTCCCGGCGTCGCTCCCCGACCCGAGCGCGTGCAGGAACGCCAGCGGCCAGGTCGCGTAGGACAGCCAGTGCAGCCGCCGCCACACGCCGTACGGCATCCGCGAGCGGAGCAGGCTGGTGACCACCCGTGCCCCGGCCCAGGAGCCAGAGCGCCTCGTTCATGCCGGGACCGCGCCTGCCGCCGCAACCGCCGCGCGACCCGCAGCCGGTACGACGGCGCGCACCTCCGCGGCCGCCGGCCACGCACCGAGGTGGGTCGGCGTCCCGTCCACGCCGAGCAGCCGGGCCGCGAGTCCCTGCCGGGTCAGCAGTGCGGGCGCGCCGCTGCCCTGCACGACGGCTGCCGTGGACCACGTGTTGGCCTCGACGCAGGTGCCGGCGGCGACGGTGACACTGGCCCACACCGGCTCGACCGGCAGGCAGGTGGCCGGGTCGAGGATGTGGTGCAGCTCCCGGCCCTCGCGGCGCCACTGCCGGGACCGGGTGCTGGAGGTCGCCAGAGCGGCCCCCGAGGGCAGGCTGACCACGGCGGCGGGGTCGTCGGGCTGGTCCCGCACGAGGACCCGCCAGCCGCCGACCGGCCCGGGGCCGGCCGTGGCGATGTCGCCGCCGAGCGAGACCAGCACGCCGATCCCCAGCTCGCCGGACACCACCCGGGCGCACCGGTCGGCGGCCCAGGCCTTCGCGGTGGCACCGAGGTCCAGCGTGATGTCGGCCGGCACCGTGACGACCCGGTGCTCCGGGTCGACGTCGATGCGTTGCCACCCCGGCGCGGGTCGGCGGACGACGCGGATGCCGTCCGTGCGCCGCAGGACGTCCGGGAAGTCGCGGTCGTAGCCCAGCGCGGCGAGCGCGTCGCCGAGGGTGGGGTCGACCGCCCCGCCGGTGAGCCGTGCCGCGGCGAGCGCCGCGTCGAGCAGCTCGAGGAACACCGCGCTGACGCGGGTGGGACGGCCGCCGCGGTGGGCGAGGCGGCGCAGCTCGGAGTCGGCGCGGAAGCGGCTGGACGCCTGCTCCACCGCGGCCAGCTCGCGGTCGACCAGGCGCCTGGCCGCCGGGAGGTGGTGCGGGTTGGCGACCGCCAGCCGCACCGTGGTGGACCAGAGGGCCCACTCGTAGGCCGGACCGCGCAGGGTCAGGTCGGGTGCCGCGCCGGCCACCATCACGACCCGCCCGTCTGGGCCTGCGGGGCCGCGCCGGCGACGCCGAGCTGCACCGACGAGGCGGAGCCGGTCGAGCTGGCGGCGCTGGTGGTCGTGGCGCTGGTGGAGGCGGTGGTCGTGTCCGACGCGTGCGCCAGGCCGGCCACCGCCCCCGTGGCCAGCACCCCGACACCGGCGAGGACCGCCGTCGCCTGCCGGATCCGGTGCTGACCTCGTGCTCGTGCACTGTTCATCGTGGGCCTCCTCGAGGTGCGTGCTCCCAGCCGGAGCGCGTCGTGCCGTTGCTGGCACCGGCTGGAACGTGTCCCTCGAGCGTCGGCGGCCCCGCTGTGCCGGTCCTGTGCCGCCCCTGTCGCCCTGCTGGCGGGTTGGCGCGGGGCGGTTGCCCAGGAACGGGATGACCGCGGGTGGACCGGGTCAGAGGTCGGGGCCGGCGCTGCGGAGCCGCTCCACCTCCGACATGGCCTCGCGCAGGTCGGCCAGCCAGCTGTCGGTGTGCTCGCCGACGAGCTTGACGCACCAGGCCAGCGCCTCGGAGCGTGAGCGCGCGACCCCGGCGTCGACGAGGGTGTCGAGCACCTGCCGCTCGCTCTGGCGCAGCCGGGTCATGGCCGGGACGGCCAGGTGGGTGAACAGCCGGCCGGTGTCCCCGATGCGGGCGCCCCACGAGACCGTCCGTCCGTAGCGGGCCTGGGCCTCCTCGGCGATGGCCATCCGCTGCCCCCTGGTGTCCTCCCGCCAGCGGGTGATCCGGCCCTCGGCCGCCTCCTCGCCGCCGTCCACCGGTGCGAGCTCGCCGACCACGGTGATCTCGTCGCGGTCGACGACGATCTCCGGCGGCGCGACGTACCAGCCGTCCGGCAGCCGCCCGGCGAACCACTCCGGCGCACCGCTCGCGTCGGGCAGGTCGGCCTGCTGCCACCCGCCGGGGCGACCGAACGGGCCGCCGCGCCGGGGGCCCGACCCGGGTCCGTGCCGGCCCCTCGGGCCGCGCCCGCCCTGACCCCGCCGGCCCCGGCCGCCGGGCTCCTCCTCGTGCCTGTCGTTCGTGTTCGTGTCGTCTGTCGACATGTCCTGCTCCCTTCTGATTACTTCATTACACATCGACACACGCCTCCTGTCATCCCCTTTGCGGAGCGGTGGAGATTCCTCGCGGCGCCCCGCCCGCCGCACCCCTGGAGGGCTCGGGTCCCTCACCGGCGGGCGGCGGCCCGGTGTGCCACTGTTGGCCCATGAGCGTCCCCGAGCCTGCGGAGAAGGACAGGACGCGCGAGCGGCCGGTGGCTCCGATCGGTGTGCGGGTCGTCCTCGAACCGCACACCGTGTGGCGGGCCGGCTGGGTCGTCGTGGGTGTCGTCGCCCTGGCCCTGGTGGCGCGGTGGATCCTGGCCGACGGCGGCAGCGTCATCTTCACGCTGATCCTGTCGTTCCTCGCCAGCGTCGCCATGGAGCCGGCCGTGGCCAGGCTGTCGCTGCGGATGCGCCGCGGGGTCGCCGCGATGATCGTCATGGTCGCCTTCATCGCCGCGTGCGCGCTCTTCCTCGTGATCTTCGGCCGGCTGCTCGGTGACCAGATCGCCCAGTTCGTCCAGGGCGTGCCCGCCCTCGCCAGTGAGGTCGTCGACTGGGCCAACCGCCGGTTCGGTGCCAGCCTCGACGCGCAGAGCGTGATGGCACGGCTCAACCTCACCCCGGCCGCGCTCAACACCATCGCCGCGAACGTCGCGGGCGGTGTCCTGGGCTTCGTCCTGTCCGTGGTGTCCGCGGCCTTCTCGACCTTCACGTTCGCGTTCTTCACGTTCTACTTCTCCGCGGACGCCCCCCGGCTGCGACGCTGGATCGCCCAGCTCTTCCCACCCCGGCAGCAGGAGATCGTCGTCGGCGTGTGGGACCTGGCCGTCATCAAGACCGGCGGCTACGTCTCCGCCCGCGTCGTGCTCGCCGCCATCTGCGGCACGACGACGGGGCTGTTCCTGCTCATCATCGGGATGCCGTACTGGCTGGCGCTCGGCATCTGGACCGGGGTCGTGGCGCAGTTCGTGCCGACCATCGGCACCTACGTCGCGATCCTGCTGCCGGTCATGGTCGGCCTGATCGGGCCCGATCCGCACAAGGGCATCGCGGTGCTCATCTTCGCCGTCGTCTACCAGCAGATCGAGAACCTCACCATCGAGCCCCGGATCAGCGCGGCCGCCGTCGACGTGCACCCGGCGGTCTCGTTCGCCGCCGTGCTGTTCGGGGCCTCGCTGTTCGGTGTGGCCGGCGCGTTCGTCGCCGTCCCGATCGCGGCGATGATGCTGACCCTGTTCGACATCTACACCCGCACGTACGACGTGCTGCCCCATCTCGACGTCGCCGCCGAGGAGCTGAAGGGCGACGACACCGACCGCACCCTGCGCTACGGCCAGCGGGCCAGCCGATGGTTCCGGCGCCTGCTCCCCCGGCGCCACCCGCACGAGCGCAAGCCGGCATCCGCCCCACCTGGATGACCGGACGGCGCCGACGGTGGTGTTGAGTGGGGCCATGCCCCTTTCCGGAGAGTACGAGCCCAGTCCCACCCCGTGGGTCCGCGAGCAGGTCGAGGAGTACGAGCGCTCGGGCGGCACCCGCGGCACGACGCTGCGCGGCATGCCGGTCATCCTCCTGACCACGGTCGGCGCCAGGTCGGGCAAGCTGCGCAAGGTCCCGCTGATGCGGGTCGAGCACGACGGTCGGTACGCCGCGGTGGCCTCCCTCGGCGGCTCGCCGACACACCCCGTCTGGTACCACAACGTGCTGGCCAACCCGCAGGTCGAGCTCCAGGACGGCACCCACAAGCAGGACATGGTGGCCCGTGAGGTGACCGGCGAGGAGAAGGCGCTGTGGTGGGAGCGGTGCGTCGCGGCGTTCCCCGACTACGCCGACTACCAGGAGAAGACCGACCGCGAGATCCCGGTCTTCGTGCTGGAGCCGATCCCTGCCTGAGCGCGGCAGCCGCTCACGCCGAAGCGGCCGGTCCCCGTCGGGGGCCGGCCGCTTCGGTGTGCAGCGAGCTACATGTCCTCGAGCTGACGGCCCTTGGTCTCCTTGACGAACTTGGCGACGAAGAAGAACGAGAGCACGGCGAAGAACGTGTAGAAGCCGTAGGCGAACGCCAGGCCGATGTCGGCCAGCTTGGGGAAGCTGGTCGAGATGGCGAAGTTGGCCAGCCACTGCGCCGCAGCGGCGAGGCCGAGGGCGCTGGCGCGGATCTTGTTGTTGAACATCTCGCCCAGCAGCACCCACACGACCGGCCCCCAGGAGACACCGAAGAACACGACGAACAGGTTCGCCGCGAGCAGGGCGACGATGCCGGCGCCGTGGCTGAGCACCGGCTCGTTGTTGTGCACCGGCGCCGTACCGAACACCACCGCGAGCGTGCCCAGGGTCGCGGCCATGCCCGCGGACCCGATCAGCAGCAGGATGCGGCGGCCGATCTTGTCGATGACGGAGATCGCGACCAGGGTCACGACGATGTTCGTCACCGACGTGATGACCGTGATGGTCAGCGCGTCGTTCTCGCTGAAGCCGACCTGCTGCCACAGCGCCGAGGAGTAGTAGAAGATCACGTTGATGCCGACGAACTGCTGGAAGACCGACAGGGCGATACCGATCCAGACGATCGGCAGCAGCCCGGTGCCCTTGTGCTTCAGGTCGTTGAAGGACGAGCGCGACTCCAGCACCACGGTGCGCCGGATCTCGGCCATCCGCTCGTCGATACCGGTCTTGAGGACCTGACTGAGCACCCCGCGTGCCTTGTCTGTCTCCCCCCTGGCCACCAGGTAGCGGGGCGACTCCGGGATCTGCAGCGACATCAACCCGTAGGCGAGGGCCGGGATGGCTCCGGTCAGGAACATCCACCGCCACGCCGGCAGCCCGAACCAGAGCTCGCTGCCGGCCCCACCGGCGACGCGGGCGAGGAACGCGTCGGAGAGCAGGGCGATGAAGATGCCGGTGACGATGGCCAGCTGCTGCAGCGAGCCCATCCGACCGCGGATCGACGCCGGCGAGATCTCGGCGATGTAGGCCGGGGCGATGACCGAGGCGGCGCCGACGCCCAGACCGCCGATCACCCGCCAGATGATGAGGTCCAGGGGGCTGAAGGCCAGGCCGGACCCGATGGCACTGACGAGGAAGAGCACCGCGGCGAGCACCATGACCTTGATCCGACCCTGGCGGTCGGCCAGCCAGCCGGCGCCATAGGCGCCGACGACACAGCCGAGCAGGGCGGAGGACACCGTGAAGCCGGTCAGGAACGGCCCCATCTGGAACTCGTCACGGACGGCCGTCACCGCACCGTTGATCACCGCCGTGTCGAAGCCGAACAGGAACCCCCCGAGCGCCGCCACCGTGGCCAGGAGCAGCGCACGACCGGTGTCGTACTCCTCCTGTGTCTGAGGCTTGTTCACTGCCATCTCAGGACCTCCGCGCAAGCCGGGCCCGGGGCCATCCAGCACCCGGGCGATTAACCCACAGGCCTACCACGGCGCGGCCCCCCGCGCCTCCCGAGGGGGGTCACGACTTCCCGTCGACCTGGCGCGACCCGGCGGCTCCCGCGGGACGACGCGGCGGCCTCATTCCGCGCGACGTGCTCTGGCACTCGCGCGGTCGTTCGCCCTGCCGATCGCCTCGACCAGCTCGTCCTTGGTCATCGTCGAGCGTCCGCGGATGTCGAGCTCGCGAGCCACCGCCTGCAGGTGCTTCTTGGAGGCGTTGGCGTCGACCCCACCGGCCGTGGGCGCGGTGCTGCCCCGGCCACCCTCAGCGCGCTCGTCCGAGGGGCCGTTGCGCTCCTTGGGTTGCCAGTGGTCCCCGACCTTCTCATGGGTGTGCTTGAGCGCGGCATAGGCGACCTGGTGCGCCCGCTGCTCGTCGCCGTACTCCTCCGCGGCGGAGTCATGGGCCTTGGCGAAGGTCCGCTGCGCCTTGGGGTCGGAGCGCTCGATCGTGGCCGGCAGCTCGTCCTTGCGCGGCCGGCCGTTCTTGCTCGTCTTGGGCATGGTCCCGGCTCCCTCCGTCGTACCGTCGGCGGCACGCCCAGCACCGCCGAGGGTGGACTACCCCCGCCGCCGGCACACCAATCGCCGCGGGCGATCGTCAGCCGGCGGGGCGCTCGTAGTAGTACCAGTACTTGCTGCTCGCGTAGTTGTCGGCGAGGACGACCAGCCCCATCGAGCCCTCGATGTTCTGCTTGGTCGACGAGGCGTTGTGCACGTAGCTGGCCGGGTCGATGATCCGCAGGGTGCCGCGCCCCGGCGGGAAGGCGATCTTGTCCATCGACGTCGACTTCTCGTAGATGGCCCCGCCCGAGGAGGTGCAGACCCCACCGTCCGTGCTGCCGCCCGGCTTCGGGTAGGTCGCGAACGTCCGCAGCAGCCGGCGCTTCTCGTCGATCAGCAGGGTCACGCGGTTGGGGCACTCGGACACCTTGGCGATGGTGTGCACGGTCCACCGGCCGGTCCTGGTGTCCATGACGAGCAGCTCGACCAGCGGCAGCTTGAGGTTGACGTTGGAGTTCTTCACGGCCGCGTAGACGAACCCGCCGGGGGACTTGTCGGACTTGAGGTTGATGTGGTCGTCCGAGCTGCGTGGGCCGTGCGTCGCGGCGACCGGCGCCGACCACGCCGAGTCGGGCGCCCCGTCCTGGTGGCTGCTGAAGTACATCCCGTCGGGGGCCGCGCCGTGCTGGCTGCTCCACATGATGCCCACGTGGTCGCCGCCGTACGCGACGATCGCGGAGGTGTCGTCGACCGACACCCCGGAGGCCCTCGGCAGCGGGCGGGGCGTCCCCCACTGGGTCTGGTCGGTGCCGCTGGTGGTGGAGTTGACGTAGATCGTGTTGCCCTGCTGCCACGTGGCCCACAGCCTGCCGGTGGAGTCCTGGTCGATGGTGAGCGTCTCGCTCTTGGCGCTGTTGATCGTCGCCGGGTAGCCGGGGTCGAGCGTGTACTTCTGGCTGGCCTTGTCGTAGCTGTAGCGGAACAGCAGGCTCGGGTCGCCCGCGACGGCGGGCTGGGTGTCCTTGGGGAACTGGTGCGAGGCGATGAAGAGCTTGCTGCCGTTCCAGAGCACGTCGGCGTGGGTGTCCGCCCGCCCGTCGGCGAGGACCCGGTCGTCCTTCCACGTCTTGGTCGCCGGGTCGAGCCGGAAGATGTGGAAGTCCTTGCTGATGACGTCCCACATGTTGGCCCACCACACCCCGTCGTTGAACCACAGGATGCTCTCGGCCCGCTTGGTGCCCGTGGGCGTGCCACGGCCGGTGTCCGTCGAACCCGCGGCCTCGACCCCGGTCGGCGAGGACGGGACCGTGCTGGCCAGCGTCACCGACTCACCGCTGTCGGCGCAGCCACTGAGCAGGGCCACCACGGCGAGCATGGCGATGGCGGCGCCGGGCAGGGAGCGTCGGAGGAAACTCATGCGAACCTCGGATCGTCGAGCGCAGGCGGGGTGCGACACCCCAGCGGGACGCGCGCGCAGCAGTCGGATCGGTGTCGAGCGTACGTCAGCACCCGCGTCCCCGCTCGACTTGCGCAAGCCAGCACAGCCCCACCCCCACCTACGTCGTGTCGTCGTCGATGACGCCGGTCAACCGCGGCGCGCCGGCGCCTTCCGGCTCGTCGAGGTCGCCCTCAGTCCGGGGCCGCCGCGGCCGCTGCGGCCGCGGCTGCTCCAGTAGTGCAGTGCGGCCTGCGTGGTGACCGCCCCGTCCTCCCCGGTGGCGTCGACGCGCACGTAGGGGAACAGCCGGTCGTCGCTCTGGTCCGGCCCGGGACCGCGGACGTCGTCGGACCAGGTGCCGGTGTTGAGGTAGCACGCCGACGTGCCGGCGATGACGTGGTGGTCAGCGCGGTGGGCGTGGCCGAAGACCAGCGAGGGCACGGCCGCCCCGTGCTCGTCCAGCGCCGCGTCGACGCGTACGGCGGCCCGGCGCAGACGGGCCCCGGGGCGGTCGACGCCCAGCCGTCGCGCGGCGACCCGCCGGCCCGCGTCGATCGCGACCGGGAGGGTGCGGAACCGCGAGGTGCGGGCCAGCGCCCTTCCCGCGTCGGCGGGAAGGCCCGTCCGCGCGGCCTCGGCGTCCACCAGGGCCAGGTAGGCCGGCCCCCTCGCCGTCCGCTCGGCCCGGCGCACGTCCCGGACGGCCCGCCGCACGCCGTCCAGCCGGTCCAGGCGGCCCGCTCCGGCGGCACGGGTCCAGGCGCTGAGCGGTGACTCGATCGGTCCGGGCGACGACGGCTGCGACAGCAGCGTCGGCACCCGGTGGAGGTCGTGGTGCTGGTGCCCGTGCTCGGCGTGGAACACCCCGCGCACGTGCAGCATCCACGGGTGCACCCGCACCGCGCCGGGGTGCGGGGCCGGCCAGGAGCGCGGGGGCGGGGTCAGCAGGCGGCGCAGCGCCGCCTGCACCGCCGGTCGGGCGAGCGCGGCGTCGTGGTTGCCGCACACCACCTCGAGGTGGGTGCCGGTGGCCAGCGTGCGACGCAGGGCGGCGAAGACCCGGGATGTCGCTCGGCGAGCGCCTCCAGCCGGGCCCCGGCGCCGTCGTCACCGGGCAGGTCGAACGTGTCGCCGAGCAGCACCAGGTGCCGGTCGGCCTCCGGTGCGGTGTCCGCGATCGCGTCCAGCAGCTCGACCAACGCCTCCCCCGTCCCCCGGCGGTCGCCCCCGGTCCGCAGGTGGAGGTCGCTGACCATCCACCAGACACGTGACCCGCTCACGTCAGCAGCCCGATGGCCCGTGGCAGCACCAGGACCGCGCACGCCACGATCAGCAGCAGCTCGGCACGCAGGAGCCAGCCGCCGCGGGTCGTGCCCACCTCGTCGGCACCCACCCGACGGACCTCGCGCACCGACATGACCACCAGCAGCGACAGCGACAGCAGCAGACCGAGGGCGGTCATGTCGTCCTCCTCATCTGCGCCACCACCGCGGCGACGACGACCAGCCCGAGCAGGCCGACCGACAGCTGCCAGGACCAGACGCTGGCGTAGAGCAGTCCCATCGAGACGACCGTCGAGAGCGAGAGGCTCACCGCGACGCTGACCACGAGCACGACGAACCACTCGGACACCCCGGTCAGCCGCACGAGGGCGTAGCCGGGGAGGAACCCCATCATCGCGATCGCGAGGATCGCGCGCAGCGGCTGCGGCGGCGTGGCCAGCAGCAGCAGGGGGCACAGGATGCCCAGCGCCAGCAGGGTCAGGCCGGTCCGGTCGGCGGGCAGCCGTCGGACGTCGAGCTGTCGGACGTCATACACGGGTCGGCTCGATTCGGTAGATGCGGGCGTCCTGGTTCTGGTAGACGAGCTCGACACCGACGCGACGGGCGAGCGCCACCTCGAAGTCGTCGAACGCCTGGGAGGTCATCAGGCCCTGCAGGACGAGCGCCGACTTGGACGCCCGGCTGAGCATCACGAGGCCACCCTCGGTGTTGCGGCGGGCCGCGCCGACGACCGCGTTGGCTGCAGGCGAGCCCGCTGAGGCGCGGCCCGCACAGGTCGCCCACGGTGAGCGCCCGGTGCTGGAGGTAGTCGCGGTAGCGCCACGGGGTCGGGTGCGCACCCGAGATCAGCGTGGCGTCCGGCGGCGCGACGGCGTAGAGACGTTGCGTTGCCTGGACCTCGGCCGGTGTGAACATGTCGAACCTGGCGTTGCCGTAGCGCGCCGTGACCGACCCCACGGCGAGCAGCGAGCAGACCACGCCGATGACCGCGAGGCGGGTCAGCCGCAGCCGGCGGTCACGACCGAGCAGCACCTCGGCGGCGAGGTAGGCCATGAACGGCAGCGCGAACAGGGCCACCCGCAACAGGATCTCGCCGCCGTAGGACTGGGCGGGGAACAGCACGAACGGCGTCAGGGCCAGGACCATCGGCCGCAGGTCGCGGCTCCCCCGCTTCCACACGAACCGGGCCCCGGCCGCGGCGAGGATCCAGATCACCGCGGTCACCACGATCCGGACGTGCACGACCTGCTCGTGCCCGGGCGTGCCGCCCAGGCGCTCGATCACCCCGGCCGACGTGGCCGCCCCCAGGCCGGTGTCGCGCAGCGGCGGGTGGCCGACGAGGTAGCTGCTGGCCGGGTAGGCGAGCCAGATCGCGAGCATCAGCCCCAGCAGCACGGGCAGCCCGGGAGACCAGCTGCGCCCGATCAGCACCAGCGCCAGCAGCGCCACCAGCAGCATGAACGGCGTCAGCTGGTGGCTCGCGACCATGGCGACGCAGAGCAGGACGCACAGCAGCAGCACCCCGATGCGGAGCCGGCGGTCCGGTTCCTCGGGGGTGCGCGCCCGCCACCAGACCCGCAGCTCGGAGGGCCGCCACGATGCCGGGAGGCCGGCTCGGGCGCTGAGCACCGTGAGCAGCAGGGCGATGAGCACGAGGTAGAGGAAGAAGCCGAAGGCCTGCGGGGAGAGGTAGTCCTGGTCGATCCAGTTGCCCAGGCAGAACACCCACAGGGTCAGCCAGATCCGCCGTGTGTCGGACGTCAGCGCCCGCACCACCAGCGCCAGCGCCGCCAGCCACAGCAGCCCGTTGACCACCGGAGCCCAGGGAGTGAGGTCGAGCGCCTGCACACCGCTGGCCCGCGAGAACGTGCCGATCAGCGCGAAGAACCCCGGCCAGCTGAAGTAGGCGTCCGCCTGGGAGGTGACCTGCCCGGAGTTCACCAGTGACTCGGCGATGCCGACGTGCCGCCAGGCCACCTCACCGCGGGTGGTGCTCGAGGCGAAGGACGCCGAACCGTAGAGCGTCACCACCAGCGCGCAGAGCAGCGTGGCCATGGCCCACTGGCTGGTGCGGTGGTGCGCGCCCGACCCGAGCGCCAGGACGAAGGCCCCGTTGAGCACCACCATCCCCACCCAGTAGGCGGGCGGCAGCGTCTGCACGAGGCCCAGGTCGCTGTTGATCGGCAGGGTGACGGTGCGGGCGGCGAGCGCCGCGACGACGGCCGCCAGCAGCCCCACCACGACGTACGGCGCCCCCGCCCACCGCCGCCGCTGGTGCGGCGCGGGCCGTTGCGGGCGGATCATGGCGAGGGCCTCTGCACTAGTCATCGTTCACTCCCCTGACGAGACGGATCGCGCGCAGACCGGCGACGACCGCGCCGAGGCTGAGGCAGGTCAGCCACCCCGCCGCCATGGTCGTCGGACCGGACTGCGCGACGGACACGGTCACCGTGCACAGGGCGACGCCCAGCACGGCGTTGACGGCGATGGCCTCCCGCAGCCGGGAGCGCACCCGGCAGACCGAGTTGTAGCTCTGGATGACCGCGTAGGGAATCAGCCCCACGGCCAGCAGACGGAGGGCACCGGTCGAGGCGTCGGCGTACTTCGCGCCCATCAGCTGCAGCAGCGGGTGCGCCAGGACGATCATGACCACCGAGATGCCGGCGCCGACGAGCAGCGACCAGCCGAAGCCCGACCGGGTGCTGTGGGCCAGCCGCAGCGGGTCCTTGACCCCCTCGGCGAACTGCACCAGACCGACGAGCACCGGCGCCGAGTAGGCCACCCAGGCCATCATCCAGGCCGGGTACCAGTACGCGGTGGCCTCCGAGCGAGACCAGGTGCGCGACGAGGATCGGGACCAGCAGCCCCGGGGCGCGCTCGATCATCGTCAGCACCTGGTTCGGCACGCCGACGACCAGCAGCCGCTGGCGGTGACCGCGGTGCAGCCGCGGCCGGTAGGAGTACCCCAGGATGGACCGCAGCTGGAGCACCCCGACCCCGCAGGCGGCGACCGCGCCGAGGGACCAGCAGGCGAACAGCGCCCTGCTGTCGCTGGCCACCGGCGAGAGCACCAGCGCCGCCGTGGCGGCGACGGTCACCGCGCCGGCCACCGCGTAGCGGACCGCGGAGTTGCCACCCCGGCCGAGGGCGACGTTGACCTGGTCCAGGCAGATCATCAGCGTGCCGGTGACGACCGACACCACGAACAGCGCGGCGAAGCCGACGGTGCCGGCGACCGGGGACAGGTCGCCACCGGCGACGGCGCCGACGGCGAGCGCCCCTGCCGCCACGGCGAACCCGGCCAGCAGCACCACCGTGAACGCCGTGTCGAGCACCGCGGTGCGGTTGCCGCCGGTGCCGAGGCTGACGATGACGCCGGCGCCGGTGCCCATCTGTCCCAGCTGGGTGCACAGCAGGACGGCGGACACGACCGCCGCGACCAGCCCCAGCTCGACCGGGGAGGCCGCCCGGGCGGCGATGACCCAGAACAGGAAACCGCCGCCCATCTGCAGACCCTTGCCCGCCACCAGGCCGATGGTGCTCGCGAAGAAGGGCCGCCTCTTGGGCACCGGCACCCCCGTGGGCAAGGCGCGTGCCTGGGTCACGGCCGCAGCCCCCGAACCATCCCCGTGTAGTTCGCCACCGCGAACACGGTGAAGTACGGGATCCAGGCCGGCTGCCGGTGGACGATGCTCAGCGCCACACCACGGGCGGCGGCCGCCGCCGGGAGCGCGGCCAGGCGGAGCCCGCGCCACCGGTGCTTGCGCATCATCCGGCCCAGGCCGAAGCCGTCCATCGAGAACTGGTCCATCGCGAAGGCGAAGTCGTCGCCGGCGAAACGGTGCTCGACCATCACCGACCGGGAGACCCCGATCTGCAGACCGGCGTCGCGCATCCGCCACCGCAGCTCGATGTCCTCGCCGGAGCGGAAGGCGTCGTCGAAGCCGAGCCGGCGGATGTCCTCGCGGTCGCACAGCGTGGCCACCAGGCCGAACCAGTGGCGGCTGCGACCGGTGCGGTGGTGGTGCGCCAGCGCACGACCCCAGTAGCCGGGACCGCTCACGCTCTCCAGCCCGGCCTGCAGGGCGGCATAGCCGCCGGCGTCGTACTCGACCAGCAGCTGGTCCAGCGCACCCTCGGGGAACACCACGTCGGCGTCCACCAGCAGCACCAGCGGGGTCGTCGCCGTCGCGACACCGAGCGCCCGGGCCCACGGCAGGCCGCGGCCCTCATCGCTGACCACCGTGGCGCCGTAGCGCTCGGCGACCTCCCGCGAGCCGTCGCTCGACCGTCCGTCGACGACGACGATCCGCCCGACCCCGGACTCGCGCAGCGAGTCCAGGCACGCCGGCAGCAGCGCTTCGGCGTTGCGGGCGGGGACGACCGCCGTCACCTCCCCCGGCAGGGGACGGGTCGTGGGCACCGCTACTCCGTCCGTGTGCCGACGAGCGAGGGCAGCAGCTCCTCGAGGAACTCCACGATGTCGTCGGACGCCTCGTCCGGGGTGTAGACGCTGGGGACCTGGAGCAGGTGGCAGGGGCGCCCGTCGAGGGCCTTGAGCAGCACCGTCGCCTTGTCCTCGACCCACCGGCGTCCACGGCAGCACCGAGCTGGCGGCGAGGCCGGTCATGACCTGCTGGGAGAAGGTGGCCATCTCGATGTGGAAGTTGCCGAGCATGCGGTCGACCATCCACTCCGGGTCCTTCTCGACCAGGCGGGAGCGCGCGCCCTCGAACCGCTCGAGGTAGACCGCCGCCGCGAGCGGGGCCGCCGTCGTCGGCTTGCGCCCGGGGAACGCCTGCGCCGCCGTGACCATCCGGTGCTCGGGGACCACCGCCGGGAGAGGTCGGCCACCCGGGGGTAGCGGATCACGACCGGGTGGACCACCGTGGTGACCCGGCCCACGCCGCGGGAGAACCGCACCGGCACCAGCGGCTTGCGGGCCCCTTCGAACAGGTGCGGGTAGATCTCCTTGTGGTGCGGCTTGATGAACATGGGCTTCTCGTAGCCGAGCAGCTGGGCGTCGTCGGACAGGAAGGCCCAGTCGTCACCCATGAAGGTCCAGCCCTCGCGGCGCATCAGCTTGGCCACGGTGCTGGTCTTGCCGGTGCCACCGGCAGCCGGCAGGGCGATCGCCTGCCCCTGGTAGGCGACGGTCGCCGCGTGGATCATCGCCGCACCGCGGTTGACCATCGCCCGGTCGAGCACGGGGACGAGCGAGGTCAGCAGCTCGCCGGCGCCGTGGACGCGGTACTGGTCCTCCTCCAGCACCAGCTGCACCCGCTCGCGGACGAAGCGCACCGCGGTCTCGGTGTAGGCCAGCTCGTGCTCCAGCAGCGCCGCGTCGGGCATCGGTTCCGGTCGTTCGCTGACCACGATGTCCGCCGGCACCTCGCGGTCCGTGGCGAAGCAGGCGAGCATCGCCCGCAGCTGCGGCGCGCCGGGGGCACGGGCCGCGACCTGGATGCCGACCTTGCCGTGGATGTCGAAGTTGAGCCAGCCCGAGGCGGGCATCTGGTGTCCCTGCATGGTGTTCTCCGGTGTGTCCTGGGTGATGGTTCGGCGGGTGCGTGCGGTACCGGTGGCGTAACCACCGACGGTGAGGGCGAGCCCGGCCACGATGGCTCCGGCCCGGGCGAGGCTGCGCGGGTCGCGGTCGGCGACCGAGGTGCGGACGTCGCGGGCCACTCCGAGCGGGAGCGCCCTGCGGACGTAGGCGCGTTCGCTGCCCAGCGCCCGGGTCGGGTCGCTGAGCCGGCTCACCTGCGCCTTGCTGAGCCCCTCGGCCCAGCAGCGTCGTCGGAAGTAGGCCCATCTCCCGCGGTTGCCGGGCACGTGGTGGTGCACGACCGCGGCCGGCTCGTGCAGGATCCGCGAGCCCGGGTGGTGCTGCGCGAGCCGGATCGACAGCTCGGTCTCCTCGCCGCCGAGGGCGTCCGCGCCCACGCGGCCCACCTCGACGCGGAAGCCCCCCACGGCCAGGACCGGATCGCGCCGGAACGACATGTTGGCGCCGATCGGGTTGCGCACCACCGCCGTGTGCTCCGGCTGGCCGGTGTAGGAGCAGCCCACGACCCAGCCGAACTCGGGCGGGAACCAGTCCGGTGCACCCGAGGCCCACAGCGGTACGACGAGTCCGCCGACCCCGATGACGGTGGGGTCGCGGTAGTGCTTCGACATCTCCTCCAGCCATCGCGGGGCGGCCCGGGCGTCGTCGTCCAGGAACACCACCACCTCCCCCGTCGCCGCCTCCACGCCGGTGTTGCGCGCGCCGGCCAGGCCGCGCCGCTGGGTGTTCGGCAGGACCACGGTGGCCGCGTCGGCCAGCACTCCCCCGGCACGCTCGAGCAGCTCGTCGTTGTGGTCGACCACGACGACCACCTCGGCGGCGGGCGTGGACTGGGCGTGGACCGAGGCCACCGCCTCGACCAGCTGGTCCCACCGCGCCATCGTGTAGGCGCAGATGATGACCGAGAGCCGGGGGTCGGTCATGGCGCCCCGACAGGGGAGCAGAGGCCGCGGCGGTCGAGCTCGTCGACGAGGGGACGGCGCGCCATCGGCAGCCGCTCACGGGCCAGCAGCCGGAAGATGTTCCAGCCGTCGCGCCAGGCGTTGAGATGGGACTCGCCGTGGTGCCTCAGCAGCTCGACGCTCGGCACCTCGGCGATCCGCATGCCGGTGGTGACGGCGTGCACGGCCAGCTCGGTCTCGATCTCGAACCCGCGGGCGTGCAGGGCCAGGCTCTCCAGGTGCTCGCGGCGGAACCCGAAGAAGCCGTAGCAGAGGTCGCTGAAGGTGCAGCCCCACATCACGTTGACGGCCCCCACCAGCGCGCTGTTGCCCAGCCGGCGCACGGCCGTCAGGTCCAGCGACCCACTGGCCCGCAGGTGCCGGGACCCCTTCACGACGTCGTAGCCCTGGCCGAGCGCCGTGACGTAGTACTCGATCTCGGCCGGCTCCATGCTGCCGTCGGCGTCGATCGCGACGATGAAGTCGCCGCTCGACGCCTCGAACCCGGTCCGCAGGGCGGCCCCCTTGCCGCGACCGCGCTGGGTCACCACGACGACGTCGGGGCGCACCTCGCGGGCCACCTGCACCGTGCGGTCCGCGGAGAAGCCGTCGACGAGGATGATCTCGGTGACACAGGCCGGCACCCGCTCCAGGACCCAGGCGATGTTGCGCTCCTCGTTCAGCGCCGGCACCACCAGCGACACGGTGGGGGCCTTCGGGGCCGCGGCCAGGCGCGCCTTCTTCTTGCGCTTGGGACGCTCGTCCACAAAGGCCACCGCCCCCAGGCGCGGCTCGTCATCGGTCAACGGGACGGGTTGATCAGGGCTGTCATGATCGACTCCGATGGCAGGGCTTGCGGGATGGTCAGGACCGTGCGCCAAGGCTGTCGAGTTGTCGTCTGCGCCAAGGAGGAGCAAACGGGCGGTGAACACCCCCCCAAAGTTGGGGGGCTGCGGGCGGTCCCGTTCGACGACGCCGACCACCGCCGATGCGCTATGGCGGGGTCGGCGAGACGGCCGCAACCGCAGGCGATCGACGTCAGCCGCGGCACACCGGGGACTGCGGGCCGACCCTGGCGCGCCGCGGCACCGCGTCCAGCAGGGCCGTGTGCGACCGCACCAGCGCGCGGAACACCCGCCCGAGCAGCGGGTCGTCGCGGCACCGGCCGGCGGACACCCAGCGGTCCGACAGGTCCATGGCCCGCACCCTCCATCGCGCGGCCTCGAGCATGGCGTCTGCCGGCACGTCGTACGCGTAGGCGTAGAGGTGGGCCAGGGCCCGCTCGAGCTCCTGGCCGTCGTCGGGCCCGCCGTGCTGCCGCTCCCGGTGCACCCGCCACCACTCGACCTCCAGCCAGGCCGCGCGGGCCGGGTCGAGCGGCACGCCGGCGGTCCTGGCGACCAGGGCGTAGAAGCGCTCCATCGACCGGCGCGCACCGTCCGGGTCGTTGTCCGGGCAGGGGCGACCACCGCTGGAAACCGCGCAGGAGGTGCCACGCCCCCGCCACCGTCCGTCGCGGCCCCATGCCGAACACCGCGGCCACCAGCCTGAGCAGGGCGGCGAGCAGACGCACCCACTCGTGCCGGTAGTACGCCACCCACGCGTCGGCCTCGTGCCGTGCCACGCCCACCGGGTCGAAGGCGTGGGGCGTGGCACGCCGTCCGGCGCTCACCGGCTGCACGGCGGGTCAGTACCGCGAGGCCAGGGTGAACGGGGGCACCACCGGTGGCAGCATCCGGTGCGGTGTGGCCATGGGAGCCAGCGGGGCCGGACCCTCGAACGGCTGGATGTCGCCGTGGCACAACGTTCCCGGAGCCGGCAGCTTCTGCGTCAGCAGGTACGCGTCGACCGCGTCGGTGACGCACTGGGAGGACCCGTACGACGTGTGTCCCCAGTTGTCGTTGGACAGCAGCCTGCTGTTCGGCTGCAGGCGCGCCGCGGCCACCGCCCCCTCGTAGTTGGTGGCCGGGTCCCACTTCGTGCCGACGACCAGCACGGGCGCGACCGTGCGGTGGGTGAAGGGACCCCGGAAGACGTCCTCGTCCCGCGCCGTCCACGTGCGGGTCGCACACGGTGCCGACGTCCAGGTCCACAGCCGGCCGAAGTACTTGGCCCGCCGGTCCGCCGCCGCGGCCCAGGCCGGCCACGACGCCGCGCTCGACGGGTTGAGCCCGTCGGTGCACAGCACGCCCTCAAAGGCTTCGAGGGAGTTGTCGTACGGGAAGTCCCAGCCCAGGCGGCTCTCGTCGCGCTTGCGCTGCTTGGCCAGGTTCGCCGCGAACGACTTCACCGCGGCGGCGCGCCGGACCTTGGCGGCCTTCGAGGCCACCTTGGCCGGCGGCTCGGTGAGGATGATGAGATCCGAGAGGTTGCCGGTGATCTCGAGGTAGCCGTAGGGGCCGTAGAGCGAGCCGAGCGTGCCGCCCACGAGGTCGGCGTAGGTGAACGTGACCTGCTCGCCGGTGTAGGGGTCGGTGAACACCAGCGGCGTCTTCTTGAGCCGGTTCGCGACCACGTCGTAGTTCACCACCGGGTTGCCCGGGGAGAACCGGCACTTCTGGCCGCCGGCCTTGTCGCACAGCACCAGGATCTGGTGCAGCGCCTTGGCCGCTCCGTCGGCCGAGCGAATCCGGTCGGTCTGACGGACGGGCCGGCTGTCGCCGTCGTGCCGGCCCACGCGATCGGGTCGATGCACGCCGTCGATGGCCACCGTCCGGATCCGGTCGGGGAAGAGGTTCGCGTAGACCTGCCCGAGGTAGCTGCCGTAGGAGAAGCCGAGGTAGTTGAGCCGCTGGTCACCGACCGCACGGCGGATCACGTCCATGTCACGGGCCACCTCGGCGGTGGACATCGAGGCCGAGAGCGGCCGGCCGTGGTGCGAGCAGTCCTTGCCGACGGCACGCGAGGAGGCGACGGCGGCGCGCTCCTCCGCCTTGGTGTAGGGGAAGGCGACGTTGAGACCGGCGAGCGCCCGGCCCTGCTCCGCGTTGCCCGTGAAGCAGGCGACCTGGTCGCTGAAGTTGGTGCCGCGGGGGTCGATGCCGACGACGTCGAAGCGGGCGAGCACCCCGGCCCCGAGGAAGAACGGCGCGGCCTGGGCCAGGCCCGTGCCCGACCCGCCGGGTCCGCCGGGGTTGACGAAGAGGCTGCCGATCTTGTGCTTCTGGTCCTTGGCCTTCACCCGCAGCACGGCGACCAGGGTCTTCGCGCCGCGCGGGTGGTCGTAGTCCAGCGGCAGCCTCGTGGTGGCGCACTCGGCGTTGCCGTAGCAGGGGTACCACCCCAGCTTGGGGGTCGGCACCCGGTCGACCCGCCGCGCCTCACGGCTGCTGGTGTGGTCGAAGGCGGGCCGGCTGGCGACGGTGGCGACCCCGGAGGTGGTCCGTGCTGGCTGGCCGGCCGGTACGGCCGGTGCGGCGTGGGCCGCCGGGAGGACGGCCGCCAGCGGCAGCAGCGCCGCCGCGGCCAGGACGGCCACGAGGCCCTTGCGGCTGGTGACAGCGGGCATGCCTGCTCCCCTCGAGCGGTGCCGTCGCCGACGTCGCCGCCATCTGTCCCCTGCTGCCCCAAACTGTGACCGCAGAGCCGGACCGCCGTCAAGGGTGCCGGCGGACGGCGGTCCGGCCGCTGGGTCAGCCCTTCACGCCGCCGTCGTTGGCGCCCCGGACGAAGTGTCGCTGGAAGGCGAAGAACAGCAACGCAACAGGGATCGTCGTGAGGAACGCAGCGCCCAGCTTCAGGGGGAACTGGGTGCCCGAGCCACGCTCACCACTGGTCAGGCTGGCCAGGCCGGTCACCAGCGTCCGCTTCTCGGGCGACTGCGTCGTGACCAGGAAGTGCGAGAACTCGTTCCACGACCCCTGGAACGACAGGATCGTCAAGGTGATGAGAGCGGGCCGGGCCATCGGCAGCACCACCGACCAGAACGTCCGGAACACGCTGGCGCCGTCCATCCGCGCGGCCTCCTCGATCGAGATCGGCACGGAGTCGAAGAACTGCTTCATGATGAAGACGCCTGCTGCGTCGACGATCAGGGGCAGGATCATCGCGGTGTAGGTGTCGTAGATGCCCAGGTAGGTGACGATCAGGAACTTGGGGACGAGCAGGGCCACCCCCGGCACGCTCATCACCGCGAGCACGGTCGCGAAGAGGAACCCGCGTCCGCGGAAGTGCAGCCGGGACAACGCGTAGCCGGCGAGGCTGTCGAAGAACACCCTGGCCGGCCGTCACGACCACCGTGACCAGGACCGAGTTGCCCAGCCACAGCCTCACCGGGATGGGAGCGTCCGCGGTCAGGCCGAACATCCGCTTCCAGGCCGTCAGGTCGAACGGGTTGGGCACCAGCGAGAGAGGGTGCGCGGCGGCATCGGGGTCGGTCTTGAACGAGGTCGCGACCTGGATCAGGAACGGGTAGATGAACACCACGGCCACCAGCCCCAGCAGCGCGTAGGCGGCCAGCCGCTTCGGGCTGGTCCGCCGTCTGCGGGGACGGTCGGCGGGGTGAGGGCCGGCGGTGTCTCGGGGCTCACCTGCGGGCGGGTCGCGACGCTCATCGGATGCTCCCTGCCGCCACCCGGGTGGAGTCCTGACGGAGGCTGGCGGCCCTGGCCAGACGACGACGCGTGCGCCACGGGACCCGGTCCTCGTCCATCAGCCGGCGCTGGAACCACGTGAGCACGATGATGATGAGGAAGACGATGAACGCCATGGCAGCACCCGTCCCGTAGTGGAATGAGCTGAAGCTCTGGCTGTAGGAGAGGAACGCCGGCGTCATCGTGGTGCCGGCGGGGCTGCCCTTGCCCATGACGTAGATCTGGTCGAAGACCTGCCACGTCCCGATCAGGCCCAACGTCGTGACCAGGAAGATGGCCGGGCGCAGCATCGGGATCGTCACCAGCCGCACCTTCTGCCACCAGGTCACGCCGTCCAGGGCCGCGGCCTCGTCGATCTCGACCGGCAGGTCCTGCAGGGCCGCGAGGAACATCAGCATGAAGGTGCCCGTGGTCGTCCAGATGGCCAGGAAGATGATGACGCACATCGCCACCGAGGGCCCGGAGAGCCAGTCCCACAGGGACCGACCGAAGATGTCGCCCTGGCCCCAGGAGGGGTTGTCCCCCGTGCCGAACCAGCCCAGGACGATGTGCAGCAGCCCCCTGGAGTCGCTGAACCACTGGGGGCCGTCGACCCCGACGAACCTGAGCAACGCGTTGACCGCACCGGTGTTGGAGAACAGGAAGAGGAACACCGTCGAGATGGCGATGGAGCTGGTGACCGACGGGAAGTAGAAGGCCGTGCGGAAGAACCCCTTGCCCTTGAGCAGCTTGTTGTTGACGACGAGCGCCAGGCCCAGCGAGACGGCGGTCTGCAGCGGCACGACGAGCAGCACGTAGTAGAACGTGTTGCCGATCGACTGCATGAACGTGGAGCGGGTCAGGCCGTCCGTCAGGAACAGCGACGTGTAGTTCTTCGCGCCGACGAACGCGGCGTTGGGCCCACCGCCGAACGGGTCGACGTTGCCCCTCCAGTTCGTGAGGCTCACCCAGAAGGCCATGACGACCGGCACCAGGAGGAACAACCCCACGATGATGATCATGGGCGCGGTGAACAGCCACCCCGCGATTCCTTCGCGGCCGTGGATACCGCTTCGTCTGCGTGCCATGTCGGGTCCTCCTCGGAGCGGGCGGCACACGGAGCCTGATCGCGTCCGTGTGCCGCCCACGACTGGGTGATGGCTCAGGCTCAGTTGCCCTTGAGGGCCGCGTCACCGTTCTTCTGGAGCTCGGCGAGCATCGCCTTGGCGTCGCCGCCCTTGCTCAGGGTCGCCATCTTGGAGTTGAACGCCGACATCACCGGGTCGAAACCGGCGGTGTTGACCGGGCCCTGGGCGTACTGGCCGCCGGCCGCGAACGCCGCGTCAGCGGGGTACGCCGCAGCGAACTTCGTCGCCCCCTCCTGCGTGGAGGGCATGACCCCGAACGCCTTGGCGAAGGCCATCTGCTGGTCCACGCTCGTGAGGGACTTCACCAGGTCGACCGCCTGGCCCTGGTGGGCGCTCTTCGCCGCGATGCCCCAGCAGTTGCTGAACAGCAGCGTGCCCTTGCCGGCCGGGCCTGCGGGCAGCTCGACCACCTTGGTCTTGATGTTGGGGAAGTCCTTGGTGAGGGCGCCGCGGATCCAGTTGCCCTCGATGGTCATGGCCGCCACGCCCTTGCCGAGCGCCTCGCCACCCCACCCGGTGGCCGGGTTGGTGTCGGTCATGTACTTCAGCGACCCGGCCGACATCATCTTCTTCATCTCGGCCAGCCCCGCCAGGTTCTGCGGGGTGTCGGCGGTGACCTTGGTGCCGTCCTTGCTCATCACCCAGCCACCGGCCTGGACCATGAAGGCGCCGCCGCGGTTGACGTCGTTGCCGATCACCAGGCCGGTGACCTTGCCCTTGGTCAGCTTCTTGGCCACCGTCTCCAGGCCGGCCCAGTCCTTCGGGATGTCGGCGTCGGTCAGGCCGGCCTTGGCCCACAGGTCGGTGTTGATGACCAGGCCGAGGGTGGAGTAGTCCTTCGGCGCGCACTGCAGCTTGCCGTCGTAGGTGAAGGTCTGCACCAGCGAGGGCAGGAAGCCCGCGTCCTTGACCTGGTCGCCGTAGGCGTAGAGGTTGCCCGCCTTGGCGAAGTCGCCGATGCGCGAGGCGTCGGTGTAGAAGACGTCCGGCGGGGTGCCACCGGCGAAGGCCTGGCCGAGCTGCTGGCCCAGGTCGGACGCCGCGATGACCTCGACGGTGTTGCCGGACTTCTTGGCCCAGCTGTCCGCTGCGGCCTTGACGGCAGCGGTCTCGGCGTCGCCGGAGCTGCCGATCATGATCTTGAGGTTCGCCGGTCCGGCCTTCTGCGTGGCCGTGCTCTGGCTGCTGAACCCTCCGCCGCCACCGCCGCACGCCGTGAGCGCCAGCGTTCCGGCGGCGGCCAGTGCGAGCGCCACGGAGCTGCGCCGTGCGTGTCGTGATGTCATCGATTTCCTCCATTGTCGGTGCGGTTGTCCGCGTGGTGCCAGGTCCTGTCCGCCGAGGGCGGGGTGGACCGGTCTGTGCTCCCCCTGGTGATGAGGGTGGGTCGGTGGATGCGCCCCTCCACGGGCATCGGCCGGCCGGCGCGGCCGTCGTCGAGGATGGCCAGCACCTCCTCGGCGACCTCGTGCAGCGGCTGGCGCAGGCTGGTCAGCCCGAAGGCCTGGGCCAGGTCGCTGTCGTCGAAGCCGACGATGCCGAAGTCGCGCCCCGGCGTCAGGCCGCGCTCGCGCAGCACCATCCAGGCGCCCATCGCGAGCGTGTCCGAGGCGCACGCCACCGCGCCGCCGGGACCCATCGCGTCGATGACGGGTGCGACGGCCGCCGCGGCCAGGCCGATGTCCTGCGGGGCGCTGGCCTGCCACTCCGGGCGGTCACCCCCGGCGTCGGCCGCCGCGCCCAGCCATCCGGCCCGCCGCTCGTCCCCCACGGGGGACCCGGCCGGCCAGCCGAGGAAGCCGACCCGGTCGTAGCCGGCCCCGAGCAGGTGCTGGACGGCCGTGGCCACCCCGGCGAAGCCGTCGACGTCGACCCACCACGTGAAGCCGGGGTCGTCCCAGATGCGGCCGAAGGCGGCGAAGGGGATGCCGTGCTCCCGCAGCCACCCGGGCCGGGGGTCGTCATGGCGGGTGTCGGTGAGGATGAAGGCGTCGACCAGGTTGCTGGCCACGAGGTCCTGGTAGGCCGGGATCGGCCGGTCGTGCTCGGCCGCCGCGAACGGGACCAGGTGGGCGTCGCGCTGGCGCGAGGCGACGGTCAGCTCGACGAAGAAGCTGTCCAGGATGCTGCCGAGGCGCCGGACGCCGAGGGAGTTGAGCTCGATCCCGAGGGCGTTGGCCCGCTCCTGCTTCAGCGAGCGGGCGGCCAGGCTCGGCCGGAAGCCGAGGCGCTCGATCTCGCGGTGCACCCGCTCGAGGGTGGCGGGGGCCACCCGCTGCGGGTTGTTGACGACGTTGCTGACCGTCTGGCGGGAGACCTCGGCGGCGCGCGCGACATCGACGATCGTCGCGCGTCCGCGGCTTCGCCCTGCTGACGTCATTGTCGGCTCCCGGTGGTGGTCTGAACGTTCACATCTCGCGCTTCTGCGCATTTGAACGTTCATATGACAGAGTGCAGGCTCTACTGCGTCGGGGTCGCTGTCAACCCCTGACGGCCAGGAAACGCGATCGAACCCACCGGAGGACGCCGATGACGCAGCACCCCGAGACCCAGCCGACACCGCGCCAGCCGTGGCTGCACGAGCTGGCCGTCTGCGTCGACGGCAACACCACCGCCCTCAGCGGCCGCGACGGCCAGATCGACGCCACCGGCGCCCAGGGCGTGTTCGTCGACGACCGGCGGGTGGTCAGCGGGCTGCACGTGCAGCTCGGCGACGAGCCCTCGTCGTACGTCGCCTCGGCCAGCCGTGGCCACCAGTCGCAGTTCTGGTCCTCCGCCCGTCACCTCGGCACGCCCGGGGCCGACCCGACCGTCGAGGTCCACCGCAGCCGCGAGGTCGGTGGCGCCGGCCTGACCGAGCAGATCCGGGTCACCTCACGCGGCGCCGAGCCGGTCACCGCGCAGCTCGTCGTGCGGGTCGCCGGCGACGGTGCCGACATCGGCAGCGTCAAGTCCGGGCTCGCGCCCACCGGGGCCCTGCCGGCCACCGCGCGCGAGGGCGGGGTCACCTGGCAGGACGAGCGGCACCTCACGACCGTCACGGCGGATCCCGCACCGGCATCGGTCACCCCCGGCGAGGCCGGCGCACCCTCCGTGCTGACCTTCCCGGTCAGCGTGTCGCCCGGAGCCGACGCGGTGGTCACCCTGCGGGTGCAGACCGAGCGCACGGCACGGACCAGCCTCGACGCCGACGCAGGCTCCTCGCGGGTGGCCTGGACGTCGGTGCAGGTCGAGGCCGAGGACCCGCGCCTCTCCCCCGCCGTCACGTCCAGCTTCGCCGACCTCCAGCACCTGGTCCTGACCGACCCCGAGGACCGCGCCGACATCTTCGCCGGCGCCGGAACGCCTTGGTACCTCACGCTGTTCGGCCGTGACTCGATCTGGGCGGCACGGATGATGCTGCCGTTCGGGACCGAGCTCGCCGCGGGGACGTTGCGCGTGCTCGCCCGTCGACAGGGCACCGTCGTCGACGGCGACCGGGCCGAGGCGCCCGGCAAGATCCCGCACGAGATGCGCCGCACGACGTACGTCGACCCGACCGGCGGCCTCGCGCTCCCGCCGGTCTACTACGGCACGATCGACGCGACCCCGCTGTGGATCACGCTGCTGCACGACGCGTGGCGGTGGGGGATGCCGGACGCCGAGGTGCGCCAGCTGATGCCGAACCTCAGGGCCGCCACGCAGTGGCTCACCGACCACGCGGCGCCCGACGACGACGGGCTGCTGAAGTACCTGGACACCTCGGGCACCGGGCTGGCCAACCAGGGCTGGAAGGACTCCGGCGACTCGATCCGCTGGCGTGACGGCCGGATCGCCGAGGCGCCGATCGCGCTGGTCGAGGCGCAGGGCTACGCCGTCGAGGCGGCCGAGGCCGCTGCCGTCCTGTTCGAGGCCTTCGACGAGGAAGGCGCAGAGTCGCTGCGGACGTGGGCGGGCCTGATGCGTCAGCGGATTCGCGACCGCTTCTGGGTGGGCACGGACGTCGACCCGCACCTGGCCATCGCCGTCGACGGCCACGGGCACAGCGTCGACGGGGTCGCGTCCAACATGGGCCACCTGCTCGGCACCGGCACGCTGGACAAGGACGAGGTGGCCCGGGTCGCGGCGACGCTGACCTCCCCGCAGATGCTGGGCCGCTACGGCATCGGCACGCTCGCCACGGACAACGGCGGCTTCAACCCGATCGGCTACCACACCGGGTCGGTGTGGACCCATGACACGGCGATCTGCGCGTGGGGCCTGATGCGCGAGGGCCGCAGCGAGGAGGCGGGGCTCGTGGCGCGCAGCCTGCTCGCCTCGGCCGAGCAGTTCGACTACCGCTGGCCCGAGCTGTACGCCGGGTCGGGGACGCTCGGCCGGCCCGCGCCGTACCCGGCCTCGTGCCGCCCGCAGGCGTGGTCCGCCGCGTCCGCGGCGGTCCTGCTGTCGGTGGCGCTCGGGATCGAGGCGGACGCGCCGGCGGGCCGGCTCGTGCTGCGACCGCAGCGACCGGCGACGTTCGGGGCACTGACGGTCCGCGGTCTGCGGTTCGCCGGCCACGAGTTCGGTGTGCGGTGCGACGTCGACGGCAACGTCGAGGTGCTGGACCCGCCGCCCGGCGTCACCGTCGAGGTCGGCTGAACCGCCCGGCCGGCCCGCGCGACGCGTGGACCGGCCGGGTGGTGCCGTCCCGGACGCCGGCCGGGGTGGTCACTCTGCGTCCCCTCCACCCAGCAGGACCCGGGTCATGGCGTTACGGGTGTCGCGCAGCTCCTCGAGGGCGGCGTCCATGTCGGCCGCGGTGACGACGACGGGGTCCGTGCCCTCCGGCCCGGCCGCCGGCACCTGGCCGTCGGAGGCGCCGGAGGTGGCTGCGATCACGGCCGACCGGCGCAGCAGCTCCTTGAGGAAGGAGGCGGTGACCCCCTCGGTCTGCGCGGCGAGGCGGTCCAGGTGCGCGGCGTCCAGCTCCAGGCTCCCCCGGTAGAGCTCCAGCAGCGCCCGCCGGGCCGTGGCGTCCGGCAGGCCGAGCTCGACCGCCTGGTCGACCCGCCCCGGACGGGCGGCCAGCGCCGGCTCCAGGACGTCGGCCCGGTTCGTCGTCAGCACGAAGACCACGTCGGCGTCGTCGGCCAGGCCGTCCATCTCGTTGAGCAGCTGGAACAGCAGCGGGTGCTGGCCGGGGTACTCGCCGCGGTCCTCGGCGATGAGGTCGACGTCCTCGACGACCACCATGGCCGGCGCCAGCGCCCGGGCCACCGAGCAGGCCTCGGCGATGAGGTGCAGGGCCACACCGGTGAGCTGGACGACGGTCACCCCCGGGGTGCGGCCCAGCAGGTAGCGCACCGTGTGCGTCTTGCCCGTGCCGGGCGGACCGTAGAGCAGCAGGCCCCGCTTGAGGTGCTGACCGCTGGCCAGCAACCGGGCCCGGTGGCGGCCCACCCCGACCACCTGCCGCTCGATCGTCTCCACCACGCCGTCGGGGAGGACCAGCGCTGCACGCTCGAGCGCGGGTCGGCCGTGGAAGGTCATCAGGTCGGACCTCGGGCCCGAACATCTCGCCGCCGAAGGACAGCACCTGGCCACGGAAGACGTTGTGCTCCAGCGTCATCCGTCGTACCTCGACCGCGGCCTGCGCGGCCGCACCGGGCTCGGTGCTGACGATCTGCAGGCTGACCCCCTCGTGCATGCCACCCCGGTCGGGGCCCCGCAGCAGCAGCGCGGTGCGGCGCTCGCCCTCGGTGACGAGGTAGACGGCGCAGACCACGCAGGGGCGCATCGACGAGTCCGGCCCGCACGCGACGTTGACCGTCGCCACCTTGCCCGGGCGGGGACCCCACGGCTCCTGCGGTCCGTCCTCGAGCAGCTCGGCCAGCCCGAACTCGCGGTGCTGGAAGCCGGTCACCCCCACCACCTCGTGGTCGCGACCCGGCCCGGCCAGCCACGCCTCGAGCCCGGCCTGGACGTTCACGTGGTCGTAGGCGGGCCAGGACTCCGCGACGACGGCGACGTCGGGGGCCAGGACGCCCAGGTGGTCCAGCAGCGCACCCCGGAGGGTGGGGCCCAGGTCGGAGCGGGCCGCGCGCAGGACTCCACGCAGGGCCCGCCGCCCGAGCCGTGCGACGTCGGCCAGCTCCGGCCGGTCGCCCCGCTCCGGTCCGGCCGACCGCGGCAGCGCCGCAGGGAAGGCCTCACCCGTCCCCGGTGCCCACGCGAACCAGCCGAGCTCCTGCTTCTCCATGGCGTCCCCCACCGTTCCTCGTCTGCGGTCGAGGTCACCGTACGGCCGCACGGTCATCGACGGACCCGCTTCGCCGCGTCTCGGCTCCGCGCACCGCCAGGACGCACCGCACCGCCAGGACCTACGGTGGGGCGATGAGAGCTGAGCACCGACGGCGCATCGCCCGGAACACGCCGTGACCGAGGACGGGCGCGACCGCGACGAGGCGGGACGCGCCCGGCAGGCGCGGCCCCGCGACGCGCTGGGGCGTCCCCTCCCGTACGGCGAGGTCGGTGTCGAGCCGGTCTCCGAGGAGCCGCTGCCCCCGGAGGAGACCCTGGCCGCGGCCCGCGCACTGGTCGAGGAGGGCCGCCCCTTCTCGGCCCACGAGGTGCTGGAGGCGCGGTGGAAGGCCGGCCCCGAGCAGGAGCGTGACCTGTGGCAGGGCCTGGCGCAGCTCTGCGTCGGCCTGACCCACGCGCTGCGCGGCAACCCGGTCGGGGCGCGCCGGCTGCTCGACCGCGGCATCGGCCGGCTCGAGCAGTACGGCACGACCGCCGGCCCCACCTACGGGCTCGACCTGCGCGAGGTCGTCACGTGTGCACGGGCACGGGTGGACCAGGCGGGGTGAGCCTGCCCGCGGCCCGGGCCAGCAGGTCCGCGGCCGCGCAGACGTCCTCCGGCGTGCTCCACCGGCCGAGCGTCAGCCGCACCGCGGCCATGGCCCGCTCGGGCCCGAGACCCATGGCGACCAGGACCGGCGACGGCGCGTCCGCGCCCGCGTGACAGGCCGACCCGGTCGAGGCGGCGACGTCCGGCACGGCGGCGAGCAGCTCGTGGCCGCGGAGGCCGTCGATGCTGACGTTGAGCGTCTGCGGCAGCCGCCGCTCGCGGTGGCCGTTGAGCCGCACCCGCCCGGGCAGCCGGGCGGCCAGCCGCGCCTCGAGCAGGTCGCGCATCCCGGCCAGGACCTCCGGCCGGCCGGCGGCCAGCTCGGCCCGGGCCAGGTCGGCCGCGGCACCCAGGGCGACGGCGAGCGCGACGTTCTCGGTGCCGGCGCGCAGGCCGCGCTCCTGGCCGCCTCCCGCGACGAGCGGACGGAGGGTGACGCCCGGCGCGACGTACAGGGCCCCGATGCCCTTGGGCGCGTACATCTTGTGCCCCACCACCGTCAGCAGGTCCGCGCCCCACGACGCGACGTCGACCTCCACCTTGCCGGCGGCCTGGGCGGCGTCGACGTGCAGCAGCACCCCGTAGGCGCTGGTGATGGCGCCGACCTCCCGGACCGGTTGCAGGGTGCCGGTCTCGTTGTTGGCCGCCATCAGTGACACGAGCACCGTCTCCGGGCGCAGGGCCGCCTCGACCGCCGCCGGGTCGACCAGCCCGTCCCGGTCGACCGGCAGGTAGGTCACGGCGACGCCGTAGTCGTGCTCCAGCGTGGCGCAGGCGGCCAGCACCGCCGGGTGCTCCGTGGTCTGGGTGACCACGTGTGGCGGCAGGTCCGGCTGCCGCGCCAGCGCCGCCCGGACCGTGCCCTGGATGGCCAGCGCGTCGGACTCCGTGCCGCCGGCGGTGAACACGACCTGGTCCGGTGCGGCGCCGACGAGGGCGGCCACCCGGGCCCGCGCCAGCCCGAGTGCCCGGCGCGGCGCGTCACCGAAGGCGTGCGCCGAGGACGGGTTGCCGAAGTCGCGCTCCAGCGCGGGCAGCAGCGCCTCGAGCACCAACGGGTCCACCGGCGTCGTGGCGTTGTAGTCCAGGTAGATCGGGCGGGCCGGCAGCCCGGGGCCGCGCCCTGACCGGTCGAGGTGCGCCATCGAGGTCCTCCACGTCCGGGGTCGCCGGCCCTGCGCCGGGCGGCCGCTGGCCAGTCTCCCCCAGCCCCGACCTCAGCCGGTCGCGGTGTCGGGCCTGCGAGGTGGGCCCGGTCGCGGCCGGGTGGGCGTCGCCCGTGGGCGCGCGCCGACGGTCGAGGGTCTCGACCACCACCAGCGCGGTCACCGTCGCGATCATGACCACCGGCATCTGGCTGGTGGCAGCCGGTCCGAGCAGCAGCACGATGAGCAGGACCGAGGTCACCGGCAGCCGGAGGATGGCCACCATGCCCGCGGCCATGCAGATCCCCAGGCCGGGCACGGTGCCGAGGCCGGGCAGGTGTCCGGCGAGCACCCCCACCACCCCGCCGAGGAAGATGGCCGGGAAGGTCGGACCGCCACGGAACGAGCCCAGGCACAGCCCGTACGCCACGCCCTTGCACAGCAGCAGGAGCAGCAGGACCCCGACCGGCCACGTCTGGTCGACCAGTCCGGGCAGGGACTGCTGCCCGGACTCCAGCACCTCGACCGGCGACCGTCCGGTGACCAGCGCGAACAGCCCGGCCAGTGCGCCGGTCAGCACACCGGCGGCGACCGCGACGAGGATGGGACGGGGCGCCGCGGCGGTGGCCACCCGCCGCCCGAGGACCATCACGACGTGCATGAGCAGCGCCACGGCCGCGGCCAGGGGGATCACGAGCAGCAGGTCGGCCGCGTCGAGCGTCGTCGCGCTGATGTCGGGCAGCGCCAGCGTGCCGGTCGGCAGCCCGGTCCAGTGCCCCAGGCCGGTGAAGAGCAGGGCGCCGACCCCGCTGGAGACGATGCAGGGCACGATCACGAGCATCACCGAGCGGCTGGCCAGGCCGACGATCTCGAGCATCAGGATGACCGCGACCAGCGGGTTGCCGAGGATGGTGGCGATCGCCGCCGCCGATCCGGCCGCGGCGATCAGGGCGCGGCCCTGGGCGTCCGCGCCCAGCTTCGTGCGGTCCGCGGCGAGGAGCGCCAGCCCGCCGCCGAGGGCGATCAGCGGCGCCTCCGGCCCGATGACCGCGCCGAGCGACAGGCTGGCGAGCGGCGGCCAGGACCACCCCGGCCAGGTCGCGTGGCTCCGTGAGTCCCCCGCCCAGGCCCTCGGCCGGCACGTGCCCGCCACGTCCGGGCAGCCCGCGGATCGCCGCGCCGACGACCAGCCCGGCCAGGGCCAGCACCGGCAGCGGCCACCACGCGGGTGGCGTCGACCACCCGAGCTGGCCCGGCAGGTCTTCCCAGACCAGCCGCTGCAGCCACTGCACGCCGGCGAGGAAGCCGAAGGCCAGCGCGGACACGCGGCAGCGCCAGCACGGCCGCGGCGATCAGCAGCAGGAGGTAGCCACGGCTGTGCAGCACCGCGTGGACGTCGGGTGCCGGCGCCGTGCCGGCTCGCGCCACCGCCGAGGGCGTGCCCCGTCGCGCTGCCGCGGCGCCGGACGAGTCGTCGTCCGACGCGTGCCCGTCACCTCGCATCCGGATGCCTCGCCATCTCCTGGGCGCCACACGGTGCGCGTGCCGCGTCCGATCCGGCACCGCCTCGCTGCACTGTGCCCCGCGGGCACGGCGCGGGCATCACCCCTGGCGAGTGAGGGGTGCGCGGCACCCGGAACGGGCCTGGAGCGATCAGCCGCCGTACACGTTGGGGTGGCGCCAGGCCCGCTCGAACGGCAGCCGCCACGCGTGGGGGGCGATCAGCTGGTGGATCGCGTTCGGCCCCCACGACCCCTCCCGGTACGGCCGCACCGGCGGCGGGTTGTCCAGCAGCGGCGTGGACAGCTCCCACAGCCGCTCGATGCCCTCGGCGGAGGTGAACAGCGTGTGGTCCCCGCGCATGGCGTCGCGGATCAGCCGCTCGTAGGCCTCCAGCGCCGACCCCGCCCAGCCCGTGTCCTGCATCGCGAACTGCATGCTCACCTTGTCGAGCTTCATGCCCGGGCCGGGCCGCTTGCCGTAGAACGACAGTGACATCCGGGCGGAGTCGGCGAGATCGAAGGTCAGGTGGTCCGGCCCGTTCTGCCCCACCCCGGACCCGGGCGGGAACATGCTGCGCGGTGGCTCCTTGAACGCGATCGAGATGATCCGCGCCCCCTCCGCCAGACGCTTGCCGGTGCGCAGGTAGAACGGCACCCCCGCCCAGCGCCAGTTGTCGATCTCGCACTTGAGCGCGATGAAGGTCTCGGTCTCGGACTCCGGTGCCACACCGGCCATCTCGCGGTAGCCCATGTACTGCCCGCGCACCACGTTGGCCGGGTCGATCGGCTTCATCGAGCGGAAGACCTTGTTCTTCTCCTCGCTGATGGCCCGTGGCTCCAGCGCGGTGGGCGGCTCCATCGCCATGAAGGCCAGCACCTGGAACAGGTGGGTCACCACCATGTCGCGGTAGGCCCCGGTGGCCTCGTAGAACTCGACGCGGGTGCTCAGGCCCAGCTCCTCGGGCACGTCGATCTGCACGTGGTCGATGTGGCTGCGGTGCCAGATCGGCTCGAACAGCCCGTTCGCGAACCGGAAGGCCAGGATGTTCTGCGCCGCCTCCTTGCCGAGGAAGTGGTCGATCCGGAAGATCTGCTCCTCGTCGAAGACCTCGTGCAGCGCGGCGTTGAGCGTCCGCGCCGACGCCAGGTCGGTGCCGAACGGCTTCTCCATGACGATCCGGCTGCGCTCGACCAGCTTCGCCTCGTCGAGCAGCCGCACCACCGCCAGCGCCGCCTTGGGCGGCACGCTGAGGTAGTGCAGCCGTCGCGACTCACCGTCCAGCTCCGCCTCGGCCTCCTCGACGGCCGCCCTCAGCGCCGCCGCGCCGCCACTGCCGGGCACGTAGCGCAGCATGGCCGCGAAGGCGTCCCACTGCTCCTCGGACAGGGGCCGGTCACTGAACTCGCGGACGGCCTCGCGCGTGAAGGCGACGAACCCCTCCCGGTCGTGCTCCTCCAGCGATGTGCCGACGATCCGCCCCGGCGGGAGCAGGCCGGTCTGGAAGAGGTGGAGCAGCCCCGGCAGCAGCTTGCGCCGCGCCAGGTCACCGGTGGCGCCGAACATGACGATCACGTGCGGTTCGTCCATGAGGCGCAGCGTAGGCGCGCTCCGGGCAGGGGGGAAGGTGCGCGAAGCGGGGTCCGCCGGCACGTCCCGGCGGACCCCACCCGGGCGCGCCGCCTAACCCAGCACGTGCATGACGAGGATGTCCCCCTGGGCCGTGTCGGCCGGCCGCACCTCGACGCCGACGCGGGCACCCAGCTGGATCTGCCGTCCCCGCAAGGGTTCGCCGTCAGCCGTCACCGCCACCGGCAGGCCGCAGCGGGCGTCGCCGCCCCCGTCCGGCTGCACGCACAGGACCGACCCGTCCCAGCGGGACGTGGCGACCACCCCGGTGAACGTGTCCCCGGACCTGTCGCCGCCGAGCCACTGCACCCCGAGGGCGGCCAGGGCTCCGAGCGCCGCGGCGAGGATGACGACCAGCAGGTAGGTGGTCTGCGGCCGGCGCAGGCCGCCCGGCGTCGACGTCGTCTTGGTGCTCACATCTGCTCCCGGCGCTACTTGAGGGTCCAGCTGAGACGAGTCCTGACCGTTCGGCTGGCGGTGGACCCCGACGGGTTGTTGACCACCCCGGCAGCGACCGCGCCCTTGGCGGAGCTGCTCAGGCCGTGCCAGGTGGCACCGTAGCCCTTGTAGGTGCCCTGCGCGCGCGTGCTCCACACCGGGCCGATGCTCGAGGGGCAGATGGTGCCCGAGTAGGCGATGTTGGCGCCGGTCTTCGGGTCCTGGACCCCGGCGGTCCAGGTGCCGCAGCGGCCGATCGGCTCCCTGCTGTAGGGGTCGAAGTCGGCCCAGACGGTCCCCTTGCCCCCGTTGCCTCTGCCACCCGACCCGTAGACCACGGAGACGCTGGCCGAGTTCAACGCTGACCAGAAGGAGTCGTAGGCCGCGGACACCTTCATCTTGTGCGAGAGGTACCACTGCCCGTTCCTCGCGTAGTCGAGATACCGCACGTCGCAGGCGTGGGAGTACTGACGGGCGTTGAAGTAGATGTCCGCGCAGGCCGAGTCATAGGGAGCCGGCCGGCCCCCGGTCTTGAGGATGCTCGGCGCGACCGTGAGGCCGGACGCCGTTGGTGCCGGCCGCGGCGGTCGACTCACGGACGCGCCGCCCGGCGTGGTCACGCCCACCGGCGTGGTCACGCCCACCGGGGCGAGGACGGCCAGCGCCTCGTCCTTGGTCGGCACCGGGTCGGGGTCCATGTCGCCGAACTCGGCCACCGCCTGCTCGTAAGGGATCCCGGCGGCCATCGCCTCGACGACGACCGACCGGCCGCTGTCCCGGTAGGCCCTGGCGGTGGCAGCCGGGTCGGCCCCCAGGGCCTTGGCGTCCGGCGTCTGGATGGCGAGCTCGGCCGCACCGTCCCTGCCGTCCGCCGACCGGGTCTGGGTGATGACCGCGGTGGACCCCCGCGGACCGGACACGCTGATCCGCTGACCCGATCCGGTACTCACGACGGCCCGCACGTAGCCGGACCCGGCGCCGCTCTGGGCCACTCTCCCGGCCGAGGCGGCCGAGGCGGCCGAGGCGGTCGAGGTGGGTGTCGCGCCGTCGAGGCGCAGTGTGGTGACCTGTGGTGCCGGCGCGGGAGGTGCCGCCGACGAGGTGCTGACGGTCCCACTCACGGGCGTTCCCAGTGCTGCGGCCCCGACCAGAGCGATCAGGAGCCGTTGACTTCGATACATCTCGTTCCCCCTTGTTACCCCCGTCCCGAGCGGGTGCCCGGGCTCCCCACTTCGGAGTGTGACCGGGATGAGGGGCACGGCCCTACATCGTTGGGGTGAGGCGACGATGCCGTCGTTTGACTGTATTCCCCTCTGCTGATTGCCTTTTCATCGATGTCCCCTGCGTGTCGACGTCGTGACGCGAGAGAGAGCGCCGCTGTGCGTGCTCGGCCACGTCAGCGCTCGCTGAGCGATGAGCGGGCTGCTGTCGCGCCGGGTCTACGCTGACCGCAGGAGGCCTGCCGAGATGCCGCTACACGTCTCACTCCTGGGAGCCCAGTCGATCACCGAGGACGCGACCGGCGCCGTCCGCACCCGGTCGTCGCGGACGGTCGCGCTCGTCGCCTTCCTCGTCCTCCACGCCGGGTCGCCGCAGACCCGTCAGCGCATCGCCGGGCTGTTCTGGCCGGACTCGACCGACGGGCAGGCGCTGACCAACCTGCGCCGCGAGCTGCACCACCTGCGGCGCACCCTGGGTGACGAGCCCTGCCTCGAGGTGACCGCGAAGGACCTGTGCTGGCGTGACACCGCGACCACGCGGGTCGACGTGCGCACCTTCGAGGTCGAACGGCGGGCCGCGCTGGCGGCCGACGACGCCGAGTCCGCCCTGCGTCATGCCGAGGCCGCCCTCGCGGAGTACGGCGGCGACCTGCTGCCGGGCCTGTACGACGACTGGCTGCTGGACGCCCGGGCCGAGCTCGCAGGCCCAGGCGTGGAGCTGTGCGCCCTGGTCTGCGGGACGCGGGCGCGCCCGCGGCGACCTGCCCGGGGCGGTGGAGGCGGCCCGCCGTCGGGTCCGGCTGCGCACCGCTGGAGGAGGTCGGCTACCGCGCCCTGATGGAGCTCCAGGCCGACCTGGGCGACCGCGCCGGCGCCGTCAGCACCTACCACCGCTGCGCCTCCGTCCTGGAGCGAGAGCTGGGCGTCGTCCCGGACGACGCCACGCGCGCGACGCTGCAGCGGGTGCTGGCGCAGCACACCGCGACCGACGCGCCCCGGCGGCCGGCCGCGCCGGCCACGGCCCGCCCCGGTCGCGCCCCGCTCGGCCTGGTGGGGCGCGGCACCGAGCTCGGCCCGGCTCCGGTCAGGTGTGGCAGACCGCCGCCGCGGGCCGGCCGAGCCTGGCCGTCGTCCGCGGGGGTGCCGGCGTCGGCAAGAGCCGTCTCGTGGCCGAGCTCGCCGCGCTGGCACGCCAGTCCGGCGCGGTCGTGGCCGCGCAGCCAGTGCTTCGGCACCGCGGGCCGGCTGGCGCTCGCGCCGGTGGCGGACTGGCTGCGCAGCCCGGCCGTCCAGTCGGCGACCGGGACGCTCGACCCGGTGTGGCGCGACGAGGTCGACCGGCTGGTGCCCTCCGGGACGGGCCGGGCGGGCACGGTGTCCGGGACCCGGGCGATGGTCGACGCCTGGCAGCGCCACCGCTTCTTCGAGGGGCTCGCCCGGGCGCTGCTGGGTGCCGGTCGGCCGACGCTGCTCGTCCTGGACAACCTGCAGTGGTGCGACCTGGAGACCCTGGCGTTCCTCACCTTCTGCCTCGGGCTGTCGCCGCGACGCCCCGGTCCTGGTGGCCGCGACGCTGCGCGCCGACGACCTGGACGACGAGCCCGCGGTCGCGGACTGGGTCGTCCGGATGCGCGCCACCGGGCATGCTCACCGAGCTCGCCCTCGCCCCGCTCGAGGTCGCCGACACCGCCCTGCTCGCCGAGGCGATCCGCGGCCGGCCGCTCCCGGACGGCGACCGCGACCTGCTGCAGGCGGCCACCGGCGGGTTCCCGCTGCACGTCGTCGAGGCGATGCGCACCGCCGGCGGCCAGGACGGAGCGCTGCCGGCCGGTGACCTCGAGGCCGTGCTGCGCGGCCGCCTGGACCAGGCGAGCGTCGGCCGCCCGGGAGCTGTCCGGCCTGGCCGCCGCGGTCGGGCGCGACTTCACCCTCGACCTGCTCACCGAGGCCAGCGACCTCGACGCCGACAGCGTGGTGCACGCGGTCGACGAGCTGTGGCGCCGGCGGATCGTGCACGAGCGCGGCGACGGCTACGACTTCTCCCACGACCTGCTCCGCGACGGCGGCGTACGAGCGGGTCAGCCCGCCGCGGCGCTGGCTGCTGCACCGGCGCCTCGCCCAGGGCCTGGAGCTGCTGCACGCCGACGACACCGGACGCGGTGTCGGCGCAGCTCGCCGAGCAGTACGCCCGCGGCGGCCGCCCCGAGCGGGCCGTCGCGTACTACCGCCGCGCGGCCGAGGTGGCGTCCGGCCTGTTCGCCCACGCCGAGGCGATCCGGCTGCACTCCGAGGCGCTGGCGATCGTGCGGGCCCAGCCCGCCGGGACGCGACCGCGACGGCCAGGAGCTCGCCGTCCTGGAGGCGATGGCGGCGCCGCTCAACGCGCGGTACGGCTACTCCTCCCCGCGGCTGCAGGCGGTGCTGGAGCGCGTCGGTCGCGCTGGCGGAGTCGCTCGGACGCCGGGACTCGGTCGCTCAGCGGTCTGGTCGGGCTGTGGTCGTCGCAGTTCGTCCAGGGACGGATCGCCGACGCGCGACCGGACCGCGACCCGGGCCCTCGGCCTCGTCGAGCCCGGTTCCGAGCTGGGCGGCGCGGCCCACTTCGCCTGCGGCGGCTCGGCGGTCAGCCTCGGCAGGCCGGCCGAGGCCCTGCGGCACTTCGAGATCGCGGCGAGGGTCACGCACCGGCGCCTCGGTCAGCGTCGGCACCCGGACCGACGTGCACGGGCGGGCCTGGGCGGCGCACGCGCACTGGCTGCTCGGCCACGACGACGTGGCCCTGGCCGAGCTCGCCGCGACGCGGTCGCGCTGGCCCGGTCGATCGACCACCCGTACAGCCTCGCGGTGGCGCTGGCCTACGCCGCCATCACCCACCAGCTGCGCGGCGACCGGCCCGCGCTGCGCGGCGCGGTCGCCGAGCTGCGCGAGCTCTGCGACCGGTACGGCTTCGCCTACTACCGCGAGTGGGCGCTGGTCCTCGACGGCTGGGGCCGCGGCGGCGAGCCCGGGCATCGACGCTCGCCCGGCGCGGCATCGACAACCTGCGCGTCGGAGGGCTCGCTTCGCCCGGATGCCGTACTGGCTCTCGCTGCTCGCCGACCTGCTCGACCGCGACCGGGCAGCCGCGACGCGGCCCGCGCGACCCTCGACGCCGCCACCGCGAGCGCGCAGGCGCGCGACGACGTGTGGTGGCTGCCCGAGGTGCTGCGGATGCGCGCCGCCCACGACGAGCGCCGGCCGGCGGCCGTCGCCCGGCTGCGCGCGGCGGCCGACCTGGCGACCGGGCACGGCAGCGTCGCGCTGCTGCGCCGCTGCGAACGCGACCTCGCCGCGCGCGGCGTTCGCCCGTCGCTCGCCGCCGTTCGCCCCGCGCCCTGACGCGAGCGCCCGCCGACGAACGCTGCGCGAACGCCGCCGTTCCTAGCGTCGGGGTCGATCCAGACTGACTCCGCACCGGAGGAACACCCTCATGACCACCACCACCCCGCCATCGCCACCGTGCCGTACGACGAGCTCGCCGCCGCCCTGCGCGGCGAGCTGATCACGCCCGCCGACCCCGCGCTACGACGAGGCGCGCGCCGTCTACAACGCCATGATCGACAAGCGGCCGGCGGCCATCGCCCGCTGCCGCGACGCCGCCGACGTCGTCGCCTGCGTCCGGTTCGCCCGCGAGCACGACGCTCGACCATCGCCGTCCGCGGCGGCGGCGCACAACGCCGCCGGGCTCGGCGTGTGGGACGACGCGCTGGTCATCGACCTGTCGCCGATGCGCAGCACCACCGTCGACCCCGAGCGGCGGCACCGTCCGCGTCGACGGCGGCTGCACGCTGGGGCGACGTCGACCACGCCACCGTCGCGCTTCGGCATGGCCGACGCCGTCCGGGTTCATCGCCTCCACCGGCGTCGGCGGGCTGACCCTCGGCGGCGGTGTCGGCTACCTGTCCCGGCGCTTCGGGCTCACGGTCGACAACCTGCTCTCCGCCGACGTGGTCCTCGCCGACGGCACGTTCGTCACCGCCAGCGAGAGCTCGCACCCCGACCTGTTCTGGGCGCTGCGCGGTGGCGGCGGCAACTTCGGCGATCGTCACCTCGTTCACCTTCCGCTGCCACGCCGATCGGCGAGAACGGCATCGATCATCGGCGGCCCGGTGCTCTACGACTTCGCCGACACCGCCGAGGTCATGCGCTGGTACCGCGAGCTGCTGCCGTCGCTGCCCGAGGAGCTCAGCGGCTGGATCGGGCTGATCACCATCCCGCCCGCGCCGCCGTTCCCCGAGGAGCTGTGGGGCCGCAAGGTCGTGCGCGATCGTCTGGTGCTACACCGGGCCGCACGACCGGGCCGACGAGGTGCTCGAGCCGGTGCGAGTCGTACGGCTCAGCCGCTGCTCGTCGGCCTGCAGCCGATGCCGTTCTCCGCGCTGCAGAGCGCCTTCGACGCGCTCTACCCGCGCCGGCCTGCAGTGGTACTGGCGCTCGGACGTGTTCGCCGAGATCTCCGACGCGGCGATCGAGGTGCACCGCAAGTACGGCGCGCAGCTGCCCACCGGCCACTCGACCATGCACCTCTACCCCATCGACGGCGCCGCCAGCCGGGTGCCGGCCGACGCGACGGCCTTCCCGTACCGCGACGGCGGCTGGGCCGGGGTCATCGTCGGGGTCGACCCCGACCCGGCCAACGCCGAGGCCATCTCGCAGTGGACCCGCGACTACTGGTCCGAGCTGCACCCGACCTCGGCCGGCGGCGCCTACGTCAACTTCCTGATGGACGAGGGGGAGGACCGGGTCCGGGCGTCGTACCGGCGGCAACTACGACCGGCTCGCCCAGGTCAAGCACCGCTACGACCCGGAGAACACTGTTCCACGTCAACCAGAACATCCAGCCCGCGGGCTCGTAGCACCGGTGGGGCGCCGTCCGCCGCGGCGGACGGCGCTCACACGTGTCGCATCCAGATGTTCGGCTCGTGGTAGACCCCGGTGTCCGCGTCCCGGTCGACGCTGAGCAGGGCCAGCCCGTCGGGGATGACGTACTCCCCCGAGCTCGGCAGGTCGAGGCCGGTCCAGGACTCCCACTCGGCGACCGAGCCGGTGATCGTCTGCGACCGGGGGGCGCAGCCCAGCACGGACGCCCCGAGCCGGACGTGGGTCCGCACCCACGGGTCCAGCGGCAGCCCGTCGGCACGGGTCCAGCCCGTGAACGTCTCGATCGGCGTCACGGGGTACCGCTGCTTCAGGGTCGGGCGGACCGGAGCGATCACCGAGACGAGCCCGCGTCCGAGCGCCTCCTCGCGCAGGGCCCGCAGGATCGCGCCGGCCCACCCCCGGCCGCCCTCGTCCTTGCGCACCATGGCGCCCATGACCACCAGGGTGTTGGGCTCGGTGCCGTCCTCGTGCTCGGTCACGCTGCGGCGCAGGGCGTCGGTGTAGCCGCCCGGCAGGTCGGCCGACGTCCCGTCCCAGCGCAGGGGGACGCCGTACCCGGCGCCGACGAGGCGGCCCTCGTCCAGCGCGTAGAAGTCCCAGTCGGCGAAGTACTCGCCCCGGCGGGCCCAGAACGGCTTCACGCCGGCGTCGTGGAAGATGAACTCGGGCCAGTGCTCGTTGAACAGGGACGCGGCCTGCTCGTCGAGGTCGGCCCGGACGGTCGTGCTGGCCAGGGTCAGTGGTGTGGTCACGCTGCGGTCCTTCGGTCGTGCCTGACGTCGCCGGATCGGCTGCCGCAGACAGTAGCGACCCGGAGCCGGCCCGCTGCGGGAATCTCCCCTCACGACACGCCGCGCGGCGGCCGGCCGCCGGGCTCCTGGGACGGGGTGCGTCCGTGTCACCGTGTCCCCCTCAACGGCTACCGTGGCGGGGTGGACGTGCTGACCCGCAACAACGTCACGCTGACCGGCCGCCCGGACGGCCGACCGGTGGTCTTCGCCCACGGGTTCGGGTGCGACCAGGGGATGTGGCGGCACGTGGCGCCGGCGTTCACGCGCGACCACCGGGTGGTGCTCTTCGACCACGTCGGTGCCGGCGGTTCGGACCTCTCGGCCTACTCGCCGTCCCGGCACGGCCGCCTCGAGGGCTACGCGACCGACGTGACCGAGATCCTCGACGCCCTCGACCTGGCACCGGCGATCTTCGTCGGCCACTCGGTCAGCGCCATGATCGGCGTGCTGGCCGCCGTCGACCGGCCCGAGCGGTTCGAGCGCCTGGTGCTGGTCTGTCCCGAGCCCGAGGTACATCGACGACGACGACTACCGGGGCGGCTTCTCCCAGGCCGAGATCGACGAGCTGCTCGAGACGATGGACGGCAACTACCTCGGCTGGTCGGTGCACATCGCCCCGGTGATCATGGGCGCGCCCGAGCGCCCCGAGCTCGCCGCCGAGCTGGCCAGCAGCTTCTGCCGCAGCGACCCGGCGATCGCCCGCCGCTTCGCGCGCACCACCTTCCTGTCGGACAACCGCACCGACCTCGACCGGGTGCGCACCCCGTCCCTGGTGCTGCAGTGCCGGCACGACGCGATCGCGCCCGAGGGAGGTGGGTGACTACGTGCACCGGCACCTGCGGGACAGCGAGCTGGTCGTCCTCGACGCGACGGGGCACTGCCCGAACCTCAGCGCGCCCGACCAGGTCGTCACCGCCATGAGGCACTACCTCGCCGGGACCTAGGAGGGCCGTGTCGGACGATCGGTGGGACGACGCACCCTGCGGACTGCTGGCCCTGGACCGGGACGGCACGGTGCTCGACGCCAACCGCACGGTGCTGGGCTGGCTGGGCCGCGAGCGAGCGGACGTGGTGGGTGGGACGCGGCTGCAGGACCTCCTGGCGGTGGGTGGCCGCATCTACTGGGAGACCCACCTGGCGCCCCTGCTGCACGTCGACGGCCGCTTCGACGAGGTCGCGCTCGAGCTGGTCACGCCCTCCGGCCGGCTCCCGGTGGTGATGAGCGCGGTGGTGGAGCCAGGGTCGGACGGCCCCGGTCCCACCCGGGTCGCGATCCACAGCGCCTGGGAGCGCTCGCGGTACGAGCAGGAGCTGCGCGCCGCCCGCAGCGTGGCCGAGCGCTCCGCCGGCCGGACCCGCGCGCTGCAGCACGCGACAGCGGCCCTCTCCGGCGCCCTGGGCGTCGACGGGGTCGCGGCGGCCCTGCTGGCCGCCGCGGTGGGCCCGCTCGGATCCCGGTCGGCCACCCTCTGGCTCGCCGACCCCGAGGACGGGCGTCGGCGCCTGCCTCGCCGAGGGGGAAGCGGCCGGCTCCGTCCCCGCGCCGGTCCTCGGCGACCTCGCCGGGCGACGCGAGGCGTTCGTCGACGGCGGACGCGTCGTCGTCCCGCTGCACGGCCAGTCCACCCTGCAGGGGGTGCTGTCGCTGCGGCCGTACGACGACCCGGGGGCCGACCCGCTGGACCTGCCGGTGCTCACCGCCGTCGGCCAGCAGGCCGGCCTGGCCCTGGACCGGGCGCACCTCTACGAGCAGAGCGCGAGCGTGGCCCACCAGCTGCAGCGCTCGCTCCTGGCCATCGCGCCACCGGCCGACCCGCGCTTCGCCGTGGCCACGACCTACCGGCCCGGGGTGGAGCTGCTGGAGGTCGGAGGCGACTGGCACGACACCTTCCTCGCCGCCGACGGGCTGCTGGCCCTGTGCGTGGGGGACGTCGTCGGTCGCGGCCTCGCGGCGGCGAGCGCGATGGGCCAGCTGCGCAGCGCCGTGCGCGCGGTCGCCGGCCCCGAGGTGGGTCCGGGCCGGCTGCTGTCGCGGCTGGACCGGTTCGTCGAGCAGGTCGAGGCGGCCAGCATGGCCACCCTGGCCTACGCCGAGCTCGACCTGGCGACGGGCGAGCTCCGCTACGCCTGCGCGGGGCACCCGCCGCCGCTGCTCGTGCCCGCCGACGGCGAGCCGCGGCTGCTCTGGGACGGACGCTCCCCGCCCCTGGGCGCGTTCACCCGGCCGCAGCACCGGGCACGAGGCCCGGGTGCGGCTGACCGAGGGCGACCGCCTCCTGCTCTACACCGACGGGCTGGTCGAGCGGCGTGACCGGGCGCTGGACGAGGGCTTCGACCTGCTGCGCGAGACGGTCAGCGGGCAGCGCCGACGCCCCGCTGGAGGAGATGGTGCAGCAGCTCACCCGGACGCTGCTGCGGGACGAGAGCACCCGCGACGACGTCTGCGTGCTGCTGCTGGCCTGGAACGGGTCGCTGTTCGAGCGGCACGTGGGCGCCGACCTCGGCACGCTGTCGGCCACCCGACACGCCCTCGGACGGTGGCTCTCCAGCCAGGGGGCCGACCACGACACCCGGATGGACGTCGTCCTGGCGGTGTCCGAGGCGCTGGCGAACGCCGCCGAGCACGGCCTCCGCGGCGACCCGACCGAGTCCGTGCGCCTGCGCGCCGTCGTGGACCGGCGCGCCGACGGCCGCGACGACGTGGTGGTGACCGTGCACGACCGCGGGCCGGTGGCGCACTCCCGACCCGCTCAGCGACCGAGGTCGCGGATTGCGCATCATCGAGGCCCTGGTGGATGACATGCTCGTGCGGCGACGAGCGAGGGGACGACCGTCGTCCTCCGCAGCGGCCTGCAGAAGGGACCGTCATGACGTTCGAGGCGCTCCCCGACCGCGACGGGGGCACCACCGTGCTGCGCGCCACCGGCGACCTCGACGTCGCCGTGGTGCCCGCCCTGCTGCCGGAGGTGCCGGCGCTGGTCTCGGCGGCCGGGTCGGTGGTGCTGGACCTCTCCGCCGTCACGTTCTTCGACAGCTCGGGGGTGCGGCTGGTCGACCGGCTCGCCCGCGAGTGCGGCGCCCGCGCGACGCCGTTCCGGGTCGTCGCGCCACCCGGAGGTCCGACCCGTCGCGTCCTCGAGCTCGTCGGCACTGGCCGACGCCGCTCGCCAGCGACGACCTGGCGGCGGCGATCCTGGCCGTCACCCACCCGGGCTGAGCCCGGCGCTGCCCTCAGCGGTAGCAGTAGGAGTCCGAGGACGCGTCGCCTCCCTGGAGGCGCACCTGGTGCGACGCGCAGCCCGCGGAACTCGTCGCCGTGCGGGAAGAACCGCTCGTCGAGCGTCAGCCCGCCGGCGACGGGGTCCGTGTCGATCTTCGCCATCCAGGCGCCGATGCCGTCGGGGTAGAACTGGTCGTCCCAGGCGCCGTACAGCGAGTTGGTGAGGAAGACGCGACGCCCGTCGCGGCTGATCTCGACCATCTGCGGGCCGCCGGCGAGCGGTTCGCGACGGCGCCGCGGGATGGGCGGTACGTCGGACGATCCCGCCCAGCTGCACGGACCCGACCTCGCGCGGAGCGGCCGGGTCGGACACGTCGTACTGCTTGAGCTCGCCGGTGCCCCAGCAGGACACGTAGAGCATCCGGTCGTCGACGGACAGGTCGATGTCGGTGACCAGCGGCGGGACCGCGCCGAACGGCTGCAGCGCCGGCGGCAGGTCGGCCGGGTCCGCCGGCTCGGCCGGGATCGTGATCACCTTGTCGACCTTCCAGTCCGTCGCCCTCGCGGTGCCACCGCCACACCGAGGCGGACAGGTCCGCCGTCGAGATCACCACCCCGACGAACCCCCACGTCGCGTCGGGGTCGTGGGAGGGGCGGATCTCCAGCACCATCTGGTGCTCGGCGCCGAGGTCGACGCGTCTGCTGGTGCCGGCCGGTCGGCGAGGTCCCAGAAGTGCAGCTGGTGGCCGTACTTCTGGCCGAGCAGCAGCTCGGGCACGATGCCGTCCTCGATCATCGACGGGGTGCCCCACTCGCTGGAGATCAGCGTGTTCTGGTTGAGGTGCCACCAGGCGTCGTAGGCGAGGTACTGCGGCCCGCGGTCGGTCTCCCAGGCGCGCAGCACGTCGAACGTGGTGTGGTCGAGCAGGGCGATGCCACCCGGTCCGTCGACGCCGTCCGGCGCCGCCGAGGCAGGTCAGGAAGACCCCGTCCGGGCCGCAGTGCAGCGTGTGCGGCCGCGAGTAGCCGGCCTTCTCGGCCAGCTCCGCCGCCTCGATCGTCTTGTGCAGCCGCGGCGAGCGCGGGTCGGGCTGGGTGTCGAAGACGTGGACCCGCGAGCTGCGCAGGCCGGGCAGCAGCAGGAAGCGCCGCTGCAGGCCGTCCGGCCCCATGTCGTGCCCGGCGTGCATCAGCGCGCTCGAGCAGGCGTTCCAGCCGAAGTGGTGCAGCTCGTCGCCGCGGGTCGGCAGGTCCGCCCAGCCGACGACCTTCGCGAAGTCGTCCGAGCGACTCGTCGACGTCGACCACCGTCAGCGCGTCGGGCCGCTCGCCCGCCCGGTCGAACGCCACGACGTACGCCAGCTTCTCCGTCGGCGCCGCGACCGCCTCGGCGGCGCTGCGGTAGAAGGTCGGATCGGTCCTCACGGGCCCACCGTTCCGGCCCTGGTCGGCTGACTCACCCATGGTCACCCTCCTCCCGATGCAACCGGTCCTACCACCATCGCCCCGCCGCCGACACCGCCTCCGGACGCCGGGCCCAGGCGCCGGGGCGACGACCGGCGGCGGGGCGGCTCGGGCACCGCTGCCGGTAACGTGGACCGCCCGAGCCTGATCGAGGTGACCTCGTGACCGATCGCATCGCGGACAGCAGCGCCGGTGTGCCGCAGGCGGAGCGACACGTCCTCGGGGAGCGGGGCGCACCGGTCACCGTCGTCGAGTACGGCGACTACGAGTGCCCGTACTGCGCCGGTGCCGCGCCGATCCTGCGCGAGCTGGTGTCGACCTCGCAGGGCCGGGTCAGGCTGGTGTTCCGCAACTTTCCCCTGTTCGAGGTGCATCCGCACGCCCTGACGGCGGCCCTGGCGGCCGAGTCCACGGCGGCGTCCGGCGGCGAGTCGGCGTTCTGGGCGCATGCACTTCAAGCTGTTCGCCCACCAGGCGCGGCTCAGCGGCCCGGACCTCAGGCTGTACGCCGAGGCGGTCGGCGCGGACCCCGACCTCGCGGTCGGCGACGCCGCCCAGCAGTTCGCTCCGATCGTGCAGGCCGACTACGCCGCGGGGCTCGAGGCCGGGGTGTCAGCCACCCCGACCCTGTTCGTCGACGGCGTCGCCTACGACGGGCGCCTGGACCTGGGCGCTCTGCAGCGTGCCACCGGCCTGCCCGGTCGGGACGGCCGCGCAGGTCCGGCGCCGACCATGGCAGCGGCGGCAGGGCTGACGGCGCAGCGTCCCCGGCCGGCGAGCACAGGGACGTCCGCTCCCCCATCACCCGCAGGACCCACGCGCCGAGCAGCGGCGGCGACCAGCGAGCCGCCGAGGATGCCGATCTTGGCGTCGTCGCGCAGCACCGGGTCCGAGAAGGCCAGGTCCGTGATGAACAGCGAGATGGTGAAGCCGACGCCGGCCAGGACCGCGCCACCGAACAGGTGGCTGTAGCGCACCCGTCCCGGCAGGACGCCGAGGTGGGTCCGCAGCGCCAGGGTCGAGGCCGCCGTGATGCCGACCGCGTTGCCCAGCACGAGGGCCAGCGCGATGCCCAGGGTGACCGGCGACTCCGCCGCGTGCCGCAGGGTCGCGGCATCCAGCCGCACCCCGGCGTTGGCCAGCCCGAACGCCGGGATGACGACGTACGCCGACCAGGGGTGCAGCCACTCCTGCAGCCGCTCGTTGGGCGAGACGGTCGCCGCGGCGGCGAGCGACGTGAGCCTGGCCCGTGCCGCCGAGGGACTCTCGATCAGCGCGCGGCCGAAGACGTACAGCTCGCGGGTGCGCACGGTGTCGGGTGAGGAGCTGGGCACGAGCAGCCCGACGAGCACCCCGGCCAGGGTCGGGTGCACCCCCGAGGCGAACGTCGCCGCCCAGAGGGCGATCCCCAGCACGACGTACGGCGTGAGGCGCCAGACTCCCAGCCAGCGCAGCAGCGGGAACAGCGACAGCAGCAGCGCGGCGACGAGCAGCGGTCCGGGCCGGACGTCACCGGTGTAGAAGACCGCCATGACGGTGATCGCCCCGACGTCGTCCACCACCGCGAGCGCGAGCAGGAACAGCCTGAGCTGGTCGGGGCAGCGAGGGCCGAACAGCGCGAGGATCCCGAGGACGAACGCCGTGTCGCTCGACATCACGATGCCCCAGCCGTGCGCCGCCGGGCCGGAGTGGTTGACCAGCAGGTAGATGCCGATCGGCAGCAGCATCCCGCCGACCGCACCGCACGCCGGGACGGCGATGCTGCGCCGGTTGCGCAGCTCGCCGGCGGTCATCTCGCGGCTGATCTCCAGGCCGAGCACGAGGAAGAACACCGCCATCGCCGCGTCGTTGACGACGTGCTGCAGGTCGAGGTCGAGTCCCTCCCGACCGACCAGCACCCTGACCGGCGTCTCCCAGAACGCGAAGTAGCTCGCCGACCAGGGCGAGTTCGCCCAGACCAGGGCGGTCAGCGTGGCGGCCAGCAGGACGGCCGCGCTGCCCGCCTCGTTGGCGATGAAGCGGCGGAGGGCCGGGGTCATCTGGGGCGTCGGGATGCGAAGAGCCGGTCCCGGCCGCAGGGGCGCTGTCATGGGCTGCCGCCGACAGGAGGCATGCGGTGCTCCTCAGTCTGAGGCTCGGCCCACCCTAACTGGGTGCGTCCCCAACGACGCCGACAAGCGGGTACGACCGGGACATCGTTGCTGGGTTGCACGGCATCGGCGGCCCGACCGGCCTGCCGCACGGGCCCCGGCGACGATCGAAACTGGTGATCAGGTGTCTTCCAGCGCTTGCAGCCTTCCGGACCTGACCGCGCCGACGAACTCGTGGTAGTCGAGCTCATTGCGTTTGGCGTACCGCTTGGCGAAGTCGGTCATCGCTCGGTCGAACGTGTCGCCGTCGCCGAGGTACTCGCTGATGCTGATCGGGTCACCCGAACGGGCGTGTGCTCGGGCCAGCGTCCAACCGCACAGCTCACCGTAGAAGCCGAGCGCCGGCGGCGACATGGCCTCCACCAGCGCGGAGCCCTTCATGTCGCGCAGCTGGCGCCAGTAGAAGTACCGGTTTGTCTCCCGGCCCTGCGTCCAGCCGAGAAAGATGTCGCTTGCGGCCTGAAGCTTCAACTGGCCCTTGACCACGCGCTCCCCGGGGTGCTGGTAGCGGCTCCTTGGCAGGTGGTCCTCGAGGACGGACGCGGTGGCCTCCTTGACCTGCAGGAACAGCGGGTCCTGCTCGTCGCGCCCCTGCAGCAAGGCGATGAACGCGCGTGTGCCGACGCTTCCGACGCCGACCACTTTGCGCGCGACGTCGACGATGTGAAACCTCTCGAGGAGGTCACGACGGTCCTCAGGCAACGTGGCGCGATAGGCATCGAACTCCTCCCGGATGGTCGCTTCCACCTCGTCGGGTGACACGCCGTGGGTGGCGGCCAAGTCACGCAAGGGGATGACGATCGGCGGCTGGCTCGCGATGCGGTACTGACCGTCGACCCGCTCGGCGAGCTTGGACAGTGCCTGCAGGCTGTCGCGGGTGTGCGCTTTGGCGAAGTTCTTCCTGGCGCGCTTGAGCTCCTTGACATGCTTGGCCTTGCTGGCCCTCGTCCTGGCCGCAGCCATGATCTGCCCTTCGTCCCGGTGGGCGTACCAGATCTCCAGGGTGCGCATCTGGGCGAACTCGGCCATCGCCCTCCGGTAGGCGGCAACCGCGGCCATGGTGACCGACGTGGCGTCCGCCTTCGCGAATCCGTTGTTCTGCGCAGCGATCAGAAAGCTTGCGGCCATCCTCTTGACGTCGTATTCAAAGGGGCCAGGCAGCGTCTCGTCGAAGTCGTTCAGATCGAACAGCAGCCGACGTTCGGGCGAGGCGAACGCACCGAAATTCGACAGGTGAGCGTCCCCGCACAGCTGCACCGTCAGACCCGCCCGCGGCGTGTTCTCGAGGTCGGCGGCCATGATCCTTGCGGCACCGCGGAAGAAGGTGAACGGCGAAACCATCATCCGACCGTGACGCACAGGGACGAGGTCGGGCTCGCGCGTCTCGTCCTGCTGCTCCAGCAGAACGATCGGGTCAGGGCGGTCGGAAGCGGCTTTCCAGCCCCTGTGGCTCGGCACCGGGACTTCGTGGTTCGCCTCTCGGCCGCGGGCGCGGCGCTCATCAACCGTCGAGGCGGCTGCTCTCGCAGTGGCCACAACATCACCTCCTGAGGGTGTGAGAACGGCGTGTCACTGTGCGTTCGCGCGCCGGGTCGGCATCGGGCAGGCCGCTGTTGCCCCGCTGGGAACGCCCTGACCGTCGATTCAGCGGCGTCGAGGCACTACCTGACACGTGACGGCTCCTGACACCGACAGTCGCACGCTGGGCCGTCCGGTACCGGTGGGCATCATCCGCGTCGGATGGTTGCGGGTCCACGTCGACCTGTCGACCTGCGCTCGACGACGGGTGCGGGCACTGTCGCTCTGTCCGGGTTCCCGCTCGGTGCTTCTCGCTGTGCACGTCTGCCTACCTGGACGCGCTCGCCCGATCGGGCCGACTCGACGAGGCGCGGCTCGTCCCTCCGTCCTCGCCGACCCGCTACTGCCCGGATGCCGGCGCCCTCTGCGGGGTTCACCCGGCCGGGATGAGGCGTCCCCTACGGGGGCGGCGCAGCGTGCCTGCATGCAGACACGGCGACCACTGGGAGTTGAGTGATGCCCGACCGCATGGACTCGCTGGTCATCTTCGGTGCCACAGGGAACCTGGCCAAGCTGGAGACCTTCCCCGCTTTGGTAGGGCTGGTGGATCGCGGCGTTCTCGACGTGCCGGTGATCGGGGTGGCGCACAGCGGCTGGGATCTGGACGAGTTCCGCCAGTATGCCGCCGAGTCGCTGCGGCTGAACGGGATCGACCCGGCGGGCGCGACCCCGTCGAGGATGCTGCACCTGCTGCGCTACGTCGACGGTGATCTTGACGACCCCACCACCTACGCGGCGATGTCGCGGGAGATGGGCGACGGGAACCGGGCACTGTTCTATCTGGAGGTCCCCCCACCGTTGTTCGGGCGCATTGCCGAAGGCATCGCCGCCGCCGGCCGAGCCGAGAACGCCCACGTCATGGTGGAGAAGCCCTTCGGGACCGACCTGGCCAGCGCCCGGGAGCTGGACGCGACCATGCACCGGGTCTTCCCCGAGGACGCCATCCACCGGGTCGATCACTGGCTTGCCCTGGAGCCGCTGAACAACATGCTGGTGACCCGCTTCGCCAACGCCGTGCTCGAGCCGCTGCTGGACCGCCACTATGTCCAGAGCATCCAGATCACGATGGCCGAGGCGTTCGACGTGGCCGACCGTGGCCGGTTCTACGACCGCACGGGCGCGACCCGCGACGTGCTGCAGAACCACTTGCTGCAGGTGCTGGCCAGTCTGCTGGCCGACCCACCGGACGGCTCGGGTCCGGATTCGTGGCTGGACAACAAGGCCCGAGTCATCGCCGCCCTGCGGCCACTGTCCCCGGCCGATGTCGTGAAAGGCCAGTACGCGGGCTATCGCGACGTGGACGGCGTCGCCGCCGGCTCCACGACCGAGACCTACATCGCAGTCCGGACGATGGTGAACTCCTGGCGCTGGGCGGACGTGCCGATCACCATCCGCGCCGGCAAGGCGCTGCCGGTCACCGCGACCGAGGTGACCGTCCGCTTCCGGCCCGCTCCGTACAACGTCTTCGGCCCTGCGGACCACGGGATCGTCAACGCGCTGCGGTTCCGGATCTGGCCGCAGGCCGAGACCGGGCTCCGCCTGGCCGGCAAAGCGCCCGGCGCCGCGCCGAGGCCGCAGCTGCAGGAGCTGGCGTTCTCCCGGCAACCGGACCTGGACCAACGTCCCTACGACCGGCTCATCGGCGCGGCCCTCGACGGAAACCCGGTGCCGTTCGCCCGCCAGGACGCCGTCGAGGCCGCGTGGCGGGTCGTCGACCCGGTGCTGGGCGACGTCGGTCCGGTCCACCCGTACCGCCGCGGCAGCTGGGGGCCCCCGGAAGCCGACGCGCTGCTGCCTGACGGCGAGGGCTGGCACGACCCGGTCGGCTGAGGGCACCCCGGGGGAGGGAGCCAGGCGTCAGTTGCGTACGGGTCGCTCGTCAGGGGACTCCTGCCTCATCCCGGCGGGGTGATGTGCGCGTCACCTGGCCGAGCAGACTCACCCTTGCCAGACAGGCCCCCTGCACCGAGGGCGAGGTTCCATTGCCAACCCCCTGCCCGGCGAGCTGTGACCCCCAGGAACCGCGACGGTCGCGCGAGCTTCGCCTCGAGGCGAGACCATGACGACCCCGGAACGTGTCGATGTCGTCGTGATCGGCGCCGGGCCCGCCGGAGTGGTCGCGGCGTTGCGGGCGGCCCGGTTGGGGGCTCGCACCACGCTGATCACTCGCGACCAGGTGGGCGGTATGGCTGCCGGGGACGGCCCCGTTCCGGTGCGGGCCCTGGCACAGGCAGCCCGCCTGCGCCGGGAGGCGCGGCACCTGGATCGGTACGGCATAGGGACGACTGAGACCACCTTGGACTATGGCCGGCTGCTGGCGCGGGTGCGGGAGGTCGTCGCCGAGGTGGCCCAGCATTCCGTCCCGCGCGCCGAGCTGCAGGAGGCCGGCGTGGTTCTCTGCGAACACGCCGGCACCGCCCGGTTCGTCGATGCTCACACCATCGAGGCCGACCATGGCATCCGGCTCCGGGCAGACAAGGTCATCGTGTGTGCGGGCGGCACCAACCGGACCCTGCCGGTGCCGGGCGCGGAGCTGGCCGGCTCGCACCGCGACGCGTGGACGCTGACCACCGTTCCGGAGTCGCTGCTGGTGGTCGGCGCCGGCGCGACCGGCGTCCAGGTGGCGTCGGTCTTCACCGAGCTCGGTTCCCATGTCGCACTCTTCGAGGCCGGTCCGCGGATCCTGGCGACCGAGGACGAGGACGTCTCGCGGACCATGGCGGCCGCTTTCCGGGGCGCGGGCATCGACGTACGCGAGGACTTCGGTCAGGTCCGAGGCTTCGAGCAGACGCCGGGAGGTGTCCGGATGCGGTTCGAGAAGGACACCGTGATGGACAGCGTCGAGGCGAACATGGCCGTCGTCGCGATCGGCTGGCTCGCCGACACCGCCGGGCTGAACCTGGCCGCCGCCGGCGTGGCGACCACCAGCCGGGGCTACGTGCAGGTCGATGCGCATCTGCGCACCACCGCCGCGCATGTGTTCGCCGCGGGCGACATCACCGGCCGGCTGATGCTGGTGCCGAACGCGGGGCAGGACGGATACGTGGCCGCGACCAACGCGGTCGAGGACCGAGGGGTCACACTCAGCACTCCGGCGAATCCGATCGGCAGCTTCACCGACCCCGAGTACGCCCAGGTCGGGCTGAGCGAGGCAAAGGCCCGCGAAGACCACGAGGTGGTGGTGGCCACGGTGCCGTTCGCGGTGATCGCTCGGCCGATCATCGACGGCCGTCCGGACGGGTTCTGCAAGCTCATCGTCGACCGCGGCACTCACCGGATACTCGGCTGCCACGTCGTGGGCGAGAGAGCGGTGGAGATCGCTCAGGTGGCGGCGGTCGCCGTCGCCGCGGCGATGCCGGTGGAGGGGTTCGTCCGGATTCCGATTTCCTTCCCGACCTACACCAACGTCCTCGGCCGCGCCGCGCTCGAGACGGCCCGTCAGCTCGACATACCCGGTACCTGGAACCCTGCCGGGCCGGTCATCTAGCAAGAGCCCCAGGCCGGTGGCCACTGTCTTCGGCGCCGCATGGCGTGACGGCCACCGCCCGCTCGTGATGCTCCGATCGACGAGAGACCGTGACCTTGACCTCTGCTGATTTCACCCCTTTCGGATGGGGGAAGCTCACGGAAAGGACCGCCACCATGGATGAATGAGCGACACAGCGATCACCGTGGAGGGCGTGATCGACGCGTTCCTGGTCCTGCTGATCGGCGTCGGACCCAAGTTGGCGCTCGTCCCGTACGTCGAGATCACCTCCTCCCTTGACGCAGCGACGAAGCGGCGGGTGCAGCGCCGCATGATGGGAACCGCAGCGACGGTGGCCCTCATCCTCATGGTGCTTGGCGAGTTGCTGCGCGTCTTGCTGCACTTCTCCGTCGGAGCCTTGTCGATCGCGGGCGGCGTGATCCTGTTCATCCTGGCGGTGCGGATGGTGCTCGGGCAGCCTGACGACGGTCAACCCACCGTGGGGGCAGACCCGCTACAGCTCGCGCAGTTTCCGCTTGCCGTTCCCTACCTGCTCAATCCGGTGGGCATCGTCGGACTGGTGACGATCTCCGCCGTAGCCAAGTCGATCAGTGTTTTCGCCGTAGCGATCGCCATCCTCGCAGTCGTCCTGCTCATAGACGTGGCGGTGTTCCGGTGGGCGAACCAGGTCAGTGCCAAGCTTGATCAGGGCCGCATGCTGGTCACCGAGAAGGTCTTCGGCTTCCTCATCGCCGCGGTTGGCGTACAGCTCGTACTGGACGGCCTGGCATCAGCCGGGGGCATGGCTTCTGGAGCGCACTGAGTCGCGATCGCGGCGCCCGGGTGACCCCGGCCAAGGACAGGACGGCCGTGACCGCAACACCGACGGTACGCCGGACTCCTCGGGCCAGGAAGATGCCAGCACAACCGGCGCTTGAACCCGCCTCTTGACACAGGGAGGCAGATCCGGACGTTCGCACCTCGGCATTCCTAGGCGAACGCCTGGCCGCGACGGAGTCCGTTGCTGAAATGGGACACACCAGTGAGACGCCCGGATCGGGTGGCGGCACCCATCGTCCGACGCGCGGTCGCCCACGCACCACCGAACGGACCCGCGCCACCCGGCGCCGGGGCGGGAAGAATTCGACCGGCCGGACCTCTTGCGCGACACCGGTCACCGGGTGCACACTCGCCGAGGCCGATTTTGTAAGCGCTTTCAACGGAGAGGGCGGGACCATGGCAGCGACGCCACAGCAGCGCCCCGGCGCGACGATCTACTCGGTCGCCGCGCTCGCGGGTGTCTCCATCGCGTCGGTCTCGCGGGTCCTGCAGGGCTCCACCGCCGTCTCCGACCGGACCAAGGTCAAGGTGCTGGCCGCCGCGGAGCAGCTGAACTACGTGCCGCTGGGCGCCGCGCGCAGCCTCGCCGTCCGCCACCACGAGGCGCACGGCCTGGTCCTTCCCGAGCTCTCCGGTCCCTACTACTCCGAGCTGCTGATGGGCTTCGAGTCCCGGGCGGCCGAGCTCGGGCAGAGCGTGGTGCTCATGCTCGCCGGCGGCAAGGCCGACCTCCCCCGGGCGGTGCGGCAGCTCGCGGCCCGCGTCGACGGCCTGGCGATGCTGGGCTCCGCGGCGATCCCCGAGTCCGCCGTCCGGGCGCTGCAGGGCTCCAAGCCGCTGCTGCTCATCGCGGGCGATCCCCACGAGGGCGTCGAGGCGATCAGCGCGGAGAACACCGAGAGCGCCCGCGCCCTGACGCTGCACCTGCTCGACCACGGCCGCCGCCGGCTGCTCTTCGTCGGCGACCCCGGCTCCGGCCCGGACATCCGCGACCGCTACCTCGGCTTCGCGCAGGCCCACGAGAGCCGGCCCGGCCCCGCCGCGGCCGAGCCGGTGCGCATCCAGCTCCGCGAGGCCGACGGCACCAGGCTCGCGGAGCGCATCCTCGCCGGCGACGTCGACGCCGACGCGCTCGTGTGCGCCAACGACGAGCTCGCCCTGTCGGTCATGGCGCGGCTGCAGGAGGGCGGCAAGGCCGTCCCCGACGACATCGCCGTCGTCGGCTGGGACGACGTGATGACCGCCCGCTACGTCCGCCCCGGCCTCACCACCGTCCGCCAGCCCGTGCGCGAGCTCGGCGCGATGGCCGCGGACCGGCTGCACGAGCTGGTCACCGGCGCCTCCCCCCGGGACGGGCTCCAGGTCCTGTCCACCGAGCTGGTGCTGCGCGCCTCCTGTGGCTGCCCACCCGTGGCCACCGCGTCGCCGACCGGCCCGAGCACCTGCGACCCGCACACCGTCTGAACCCGACCCACCGGCCCTGTCCCCTGCAGGTCCGTGTCCCCACCAGAAGGAGAACCACGATGAGACGCAGCCCGGCGATCACGGTCGCGACGCTGGCCACCGCTGCCCTGGCCCTGTCAGCCTGCGGGCGAAGCACCGGCACCGCGGCCTCGACCGACCAGGCCAAGGACGTCAGCAGCGGCAAGGCCAACGGCACCATCACCGTGTGGGCGATGGGCGCCGAGGGCGACAAGCTCCCGACGCTGGCCAAGCAGTTCGAGAGCGCCAACCCCGGTGCCAAGGTGAACGTCACCGCGATCCCGTGGGACGCCGCGCACGACAAGTTCACCACCGCCATCACGGCCGGCAAGACCCCTGACGCCGCCATGGTCGGCACCACCTGGATGGGCGAGTTCGCCGGCCTCGGCGCCCTCGACCCGACGCCCCCGTCGTTCGACAAGAGCCAGTTCTTCCCCGGCGCCCAGAAGACCACCGAGGTGAACGGCACCTCCTACGGCATCCCGTGGTACGTCGAGACGCGGCTGGTCTACTACCGCACCGACCTGGCGAAGAAGGCCGGCTACACCACGCCGCCCAAGGACTGGGCGGGCCTGAAGGCCATGGCCAAGGCCATGCAGGACAAGGCCGGCGCCAAGTGGGGCATCGGCCTGCAGGCCGGCGGCCACGGGGTCGTGGCAGAGCGTCATGCCGTTCGCGTGGTCCAACGGCGCGAACCTGAGCAAGGACGGCAAGTCCTACAGCTTCGACACCCCGGAGATGCAGGAGGCGGTGAAGTACTACCAGAGCTACTTCACCGACGGGATCGCCGACAAGGCCGCCCCGGCGACGCCCACCACCGAGCCGGACTTCGTCAGCGGCAAGGTCCCGATGTTCATCTCGGGCCCGTGGGAGATGTCGGCCGTCGAGAAGGTCGGCGGCAAGGGCTTCAAGGACAAGTACTCCGTCGCGGTGATGCCCACGAAGAAGACGTCCTCCTCCTTCGTCGGTGGCTCCGACTTCGCGGTCTTCAAGGACTCCAAGCAGCGCGACACGGCCTGGAAGTTCGTGAAGTTCCTCTCCGACCCCAAGACGCAGGCGCAGTGGTACCAGCAGTCGACCGACCTGCCCTCGGTCACCTCGGCGTGGAAGGACCCGTCGATCAGCGCTGACACCAAGCTGGCGAAGTTCGGCGAGCAGCTCAAGACCGCCCAGGCCCCGCCGTCCTTCGCGACCTGGGAGCAGGTCGTCGCCCAGTTCGACACCGAGATGGAGAAGGTCACCAAGCAGGGCAGCGACCCGGCGGCCGCGCTGAAGTCCGTGCAGACGCAGGCCCAGTCGATCGGGACCGGCCAGACCCCATGACCACCACCGAGCACGCACCCTCCCGCAGGACTGCCCCGGCCGGTGAGGCTGGCACCGCCACCCGCACCGGCCGGGGCCCCCGGCGGGAGGGGCGTGCCGCCTGGGTCCTCGCCCTGCCGTTCTGCGCCCTGTTCCTCACCTTCACGATGTGGCCGGTCGTCCAGTCGCTCTTCATGAGCTTCACGGACACCCGGGCCCGGGACCTGCGCCACCCGTTCGCGGTCGACGTGATCGGGCTGGACAACTACGTCAAGGCGCTGACCGACCCGACCTTCCTGCAGGCGGCGCGCAACACCGCGTACTTCGTCATCGTCGGGGTGCCGCTCACCCTGGTGATGGCCCTGGCGGCGGCGGTCGCGCTGGACCGCGGCATCACCCGGCTCAAGTCGGTGTTCCGGCTGGGCTTCTACATGCCGGTGATCACCTCCATCGTCGCCGTCGCGGTGGTGTGGAGGTTCCTGCTGCAGAGTGACTACGGCCTGATCAACACCGTCCTGGGCTGGTTCGGCATCCACGGCCCCAACTGGCTGGGCGACCCGCACTGGTCCATGCCGGCGCTGATCCTGATGGCGTCCTGGCGCAACTTCGGCACCGCGATGATCATCTTCCTCGCGGGGCTGCAGGCGGTGCCGTGGTCCCTGCACGAGGCGGCCTCCATCGACGGCGCCGGAGCGTGGAAGCGGTTCCGGTACATCACCCTCCCGCTGCTGCGCCCCACGCTGCTCTTCGTGTCCGTCACGACGGGGATCGGCTACCTGCAGTTCTTCGAGGAGCCGTTCGTCATGACCAGCGGCGGCCCGCTCAACAGCACGATCTCGTTGTCCATGTACACGTACAAGCAGTTCGGTTTCGGCAACTACGGCTATGCCGCGTCGATGAGCTACATCATCTTCGTGATCATCGCCGTGGTGACCGCACTCCAGTTCCGGCTGCTGCGCGAGAACACCTGAGGCTGACCATGACCCGTACTCGTACGCCCCTCGGACGCTGGTGGCTCTACGCCATCCTGACCGTCGCCCTCGTGGCCGTCGTCTCGCCGTTCGCCTGGATGATCCTCGGCAGCTTCAAGAGCGAGGGCGAGCTCCGCCAGTCGCCGCCGACCTGGTGGCCGCACACCGCGTCGCTGGACAACTACGCGCACCTGTTCTCGCGGCTCGACTTCGGCACCTACTTCACCAACTCGGTGGTCGTCGCGGTGGCGGTCACGGCCGGCAACCTGCTGTTCTGCTCGATGCTCGGCTACGCGCTGGCGATGCTGGACTTCCGCGGGAAGAAGTTCGTCTTCCTCGCCGTGATGACCACGCTGATGATCCCCGGCGTGGTGACCTTCGTGCCGCTGTTCGTCCTCGTGGCGAACGCCGGGCTGATCGACACGCTGCCGGGCCTGATCCTGCCGTTCCTCGTCAGCCCGTTCGGCGTCTTCCTCATGCGGCAGTTCATCATCGGCCTGCCGCGCGACCTGATCGACGCCGGCCGCGTGGACGGCGCCGGCGAGCTGCGCATCTTCGCCCGCATCATCCTGCCGCTGTGCGGCCCGGCGCTGGCAACGCTGGGGATCCTGACGTTCCTCGGCAGCTGGAACAACTTCCTCTGGCCCCTGGTGGTCGCCCAGACCGACTCGCACTACACCCTGCCGGTGGCCCTGGCGCTCTACTCCACGGGCCAGAACAGCACGCAGTACGGCCTGCTCCTCGCCGGCGCCACCGTGGTGGTGCTGCCGATCCTCGCGGTGTTCCTGGTCTTCCAGCGCCGCTTCATCGAGGGCATCGCCACGACGGGCATCAAGTGACCCGGCCGGTTCCCGCCGGCTCGCCCGCGTCCCCGCGCCTCTCCGAACCCCAACAGATCGGACCTCCACCCATGGCCAGCAGCATCGTGACCCCCTCCCGCCGCCAGCTCATCGTGGCCGGGGCGGCCGCCGCCGCGACCGTCGGCCTCGTGGCCCCCCGGGCGTCAGCGCTCGGGGCCCCGGCAGGGGCCACCGCTCCCAGCCTGGTCCGGCGCGGCGCCCCGCAGGCAGCCGACGCGACCCGCGTGCACCGCTGGGCCGCCGACACGTGGACCAGCCTCGTGGCGATGACCGACGCGAAGACCGGGCTGTCCGCGGACAACATCAAGGAGTCCCTGGCCGCCGGCGACCGGTCGGGCTACACCTCGCCGACCAACATCGGCGGCTACCTGTGGAGCGCCGTCGTCGCGCGCGACCTGGGCCTCATCAGCCGGGGCGAGTGCACGAGGCGCCTCGTGCAGACCCTCAACACCCTGCTGCGGATGAAGCACCACGAGCCGAGCGGCATGTTCTACAACTGGTACGACGAGGCGAGCGGCGAGGTCATCACGACCTGGCCCGATGACGGCAGCCGCGTCTACCCGTTCCTCTCCAGCGTCGACAACGGCTGGCTCGGCGCCGCGCTGATGGTCGTGCGGTCCGCCGACCGGGGAGCCGCGCCGCTGGCGGCCCGGCTCTTCGACCGGATGCGCTGGGACATGTTCTACGACGCGGACACCGCCCACCCCGGGGTGCGTCCGGGCGGGCTGATCCACGGCGGCTTCTACGACGCGCCGCCGCCCTCCGGGGCCTCCACCTACACCGGCAACCACATCGGCGTCGGCCCGGACGTCTGGTACACCAACCACCACTACGACACGACCGTGTCCGAGACCCGCATCACCAGCTACCTCGGCATCCTCACCGGGCAGATCCCGGCGAAGCAGTACTTCGCCATGTGGCGCACCTTCCCGGCGACCTGCGACTGGGCGTGGCCCGAGATGCAGCCGGTCGGCCAGGACCGCAGCTACCTGGGGCTCGACGTCTACGAGGGCGCCTACACCTACCGCGGCATGCACATCGTCCCGGGCTGGGGCGGCAGCATGTTCGAGGAGCTCATGCCCGACGTGTTCGTCCCCGAGTCGAGCTGGGCGCCGCGCAGCTGGGGCATCAACCACCCGCTGCACGTCCGGGCCCAGCGTGAGCACGGCCTCCTCGAGGCGGGGTACGGCTACTGGGGCTTCTCCCCCTCGAGCGACCCCTTCGCCGGCTACCGCGAGTACGGCGTCGACGCCCTCGGGCTGAACCCCGACGGCTACTTCTCCGACAAGGAGAAGACCAACTACGACGCCGGGTTCGGGGACTGCCGTGCGGGCACGAACCCGACGCCACGGTACGGCGACGGCGTCGTCACCCCGCATGCGTCGTTCCTCGCGATGATGCACGAGCCGACCCAGGCCTACGCCAACCTCGTCGGCATCCAGGACGACCTCAAGGCCTACGGCCGCGGCGGGTTCTTCGACGCGGTCGCGGTGCGCTCGGGCACGATCGCCCGTCGCTACCTCGCCCTCGACCAGGCGATGATCATGGGTGCGGCGGGAAATGTCCTGGCCGACAACGTGATTCGTCGCGCTTTCAGCACCCCTGCCGTCGAGAAGGCGCTGCGCCCGGTGATCGGCATGGAGGAGTTCGGCGCTGGCATCGTCTAGCCCGACCACGAGACCAACCGACAGACACGGAAGAGGCAGCATGGAACCGGTCAGGCTGACCAGTCCCGAGGGCGTGGAGTACCGCGACCTCAACGGCAACGGGCAGATGGATCCCTTCGAGGACCCCCGCCGGCCCGTCGACGAGCGGGTCGAGGACCTCCTGGGGCGGATGTCCCTGGAGGAGAAGGCCGGTCTGATGTTCCAGACCGTGATCGAGGCCGGCGCCGACGGCTCGCTGATCGAGGCGGCGGGCGCGATCAGCAAGTCGCCGACCAGCGTGGTGGTGAAGGACAAGCACCTCAGCCACTTCAACGTCCACGTCCTCGAGGACGCGCGGATGGCGGCGCGGTGGCACAACGCGCTGCAGGCGCTGGCGGAGCAGACGCCGCACGGCATCCCGGTCACGATCTCGACCGACCCGCGGCACGCGTTCATCGAGAACGCCGGTGTCTCCTTCACGGCCAAGGCGTTCTCGCAGTGGCCCGAGCCGCTCGGCCTGGCCGCGCTGCGCGACGTCGACGCGGTCCGCCGCTTCGCCGACATCGCCCGCCAGGAGTACGCCGCGGTGGGCATCCGGGCCGCGCTGCACCCGACGCTCGACCTGGCCACCGAGCCGCGGTGGGCGCGCCAGGCGGGCACCTTCGGGCAGGACCCCGACCTCGTCACCGAGCTGGGCGTGGCCTACCTCAAGGGGTTCCAGCAGGACGAGCTGGGACCGGGGAGCGTGGCCTGCACGAGCAAGCACTTCCCCGGCGGCGGCCCGCAGAAGGACGGCGAGGACGCGCACTTCCCCTACGGCCGCGAGCAGGTCTACCCCGGCGAGCGGTTCGGCGACCACCTCAAGCCGTTCCCGCCGATCATCGAGGCCGGCACCGCCGCGATCATGCCGTACTACGGCATGCCGGTCGGGCTCGAGATCGACGGGGAGAAGATCGAGGAGGTCGGCTTCGGCTACAACCGCCAGGTCGTCACGGGGCTGCTGCGCGGGCAGCTCGGCTACGACGGGGTGGTCGTCACCGACTGGGAGCTCGTCAACGACAACCACGTCGGCGACCAGGTGCTGCCGGCGCGCGCCTGGGGCGTCGAGCACCTCGACCCGCACGGTCGGATGGAGCTCATCCTGCACGCCGGCGCGGACCAGTTCGGCGGCGAGGAGTGCGTCGACATCCTGCTCGACCTGGTCCAGCAGGGCCGGGTCAGCGAGGAGCGCGTGGACGAGTCGGCGCGGCGGCTGCTGGCCGTGAAGTTCCGGCTCGGGCTCTTCGACAACCCGTTCGTCGACGAGGACGCGGCGGATCACACGGTGGGTCGCCAGGACTTCCGCGACGAGGGCTACGCCGCGCAGGCCCGGTCGGTGACGCTGCTGCAGAACGGCACCGACAGCAGCGCCGCCATCCTGCCGCTGCGGCCCGGACTGCGCATCTACGCCGAGAACGTCTCGCCCGAGGCGGTGGCCGCCCATGGCGTGCTGGTGGATCGGCCCGAGGACGCCGACGTCGCGCTGGTGCGGCTGATGGCGCCGTTCGAGCCGCGATCCGACCTGTTCCTGGAGTCGTGGTTCCACCAGGGGTCGCTGGACTTCCCCCCGGGTCTGGTCGCCCGCCTCGCGCGTCTCGCGGCCCACTGCCCGCTCGTCGTCGACGTCGTGCTCGACCGGCCCGCCGTGCTCACGCCGCTGCTCGGCGTCGCCGGCGCGGTCGTCGGCAGCTACGGCACGAGCGACGCCGCCCTGCTGGACGCGCTGACCGGCACCATCGCCCCGCAGGGCCGGCTGCCGTTCGACCTCCCGCGCTCGATGGAGCAGGTGCGCCGGCACGGCGAGGACGTCCCCGGGTACGACGACCCGCTGTTCGCGTTCGGCCACGGGCTTCGCCTCTGACCCCGGGCCTGCCCACGCTCCGGGCCCCGGCGACGTCCCGGACGTCGCCGGGGCCCGGTGCTGTCCACGGCCGCCCCCGCCAGCCGGTCACCCGGGCCGGGTGACCGCCCGGGCCTGCACGAGGGCCGCCCATCGCCGGGCGACCGGCGCCCAGAGCGCCTCGAGCTCCGGCTGACGGGCGCGCACCTCCTGGACCACGCACCGGGCGTCGACGCCGGCGGCGTCGAGCAGCGCCGACTCCTCACGCGTCCAGTCCGCGACCTGGCTCGCAGTCACCTCCGGGTGGCACTGCACGCCCCAGGCACAGGCGCCGACACGGAACACCTGGTTGGCATACAGGTGGCTGCTGGCCAGCAGGGTCGCACCGCGGGGCAGGCGGCTGACTGAGTCCTGGTGGAACTGCACGGCCTGGGCGACTCCGGGCATCGGCCCGAACACCGGGTCGTCGTCGGCGTCGAGCTCCAGCCCGATGACCCCGACCTCCGGTCCGGACGGCCCCCGGACGACCTCCCCACCCAGCGCCACCACGAGCAGCTGGGCACCGAGGCAGATCCCCCAGGTTGGCACCTCGTCCCGGACCGCCCGGCGGAGCAGGGACCGCACGGCCGGAAGCCACGGCGCGACGTCGTCCTCGAGGGCGCCCATCGCACCCCCGAGCACCAGGAGACCGTCGGCGTCGACCCGCCCCGGCACCGGGTCGCCCGCGTAGGGTCGGCAGACCTCGAGCCGCACCCCGGCGTCGCGCAGCCACTGCCCGACCAGCGAGTCCCCCGCTCCCTGCTCGTGCTCGATCACGAGGACCGTTGGTGCCGTTGGTGCCGCTGGTGCGGCGGACGGATCACGGGAGGTTCCGCGAGATCACCAGCCGCATGATGTCCGACGTCCCCTCCTCGATCTCCTCCAGCTTGGCATCACGCATCCACTGCTCCACGGGGTACTCGCGCGAGTACCCCCAGCCGCCGAGGGTCTGCACCGCGCCCCAGGTGCAGAACATCGCCGTCTCCGAGGCGGTCAGCTTGGCCATGGCCGCCAGACCCGTGGCGTCCCCGCCCTGGTCCAGCACCATGGCGGAGCGGAGGACGAGCAGCCGTGCGGCCTCGATCCGGTTGGCCATGTCCGCGAGCCGGAACGCCACGGCCTGGTGCTCGATGATCGGCTTGCCGAACTGGATGCGCGTGCGCGCGTAGTCCCGTGCGTACTCGTAGGCGGCCCTCGCCGCACCGACAGCCGCCGCGCCAAGGACCACCCGCGAGATGTCGAACGTCTGCATGAGGCCGATGAACCCCTGCCCCTCGGCGCCGATGCGCTGCGACTCGGGCACGAAGACGTCGCCGAGGAAGACCTCCCGGCAGACGATGGCGCGCTGGCCCATCTTGCGCATGGGCTCCCCGAACGTCATTCCGGGCGTGGACCTGTCGAGCACGAACGCGGACACCCCGCGCGAGCGTGCGTCGACGTCGGTCTTGGCGAAGATGACGTAGTACTGCGCCGCGCCGGCGTTGGAGATCCAGGCCTTCTGCCCGTTGAGGAGGTAGCCCCCGTCGACCCGGCTGGCGGTGGTGCGGATGGACGACGCGTCCGATCCCGACCCGGGCTCCGTGGTGGCCAGGGCGGTCATCGGCGCGCCGGGGCCGGTGAGCGGTGCCAGCCACTGCTTGTGCTGCTCGGGGCTGCCCAGGGCCAGGATGGCGTCGGCGAAGAAACCGTTGGAGCACACCAGGTTTCCGATCCCCGGGTCACCCCAGCACAGCTCCTCCTGCACGAGGCACTGGGTGAACACGTCGGTGAAGCCGCCGCCGCCGAGCTCCTCCGGCAGCATGAAGTCGGTCAGGCCGACCTCGGCGGCCTGGTCGGAAGATGTCGACCGGCGTCACGACGTCCGCCTCGTCGACCTCACGTCCCCGGGGACGGATCTCGTTCGCCGCGAACTCGTGTGCGAGCGCCACGAGTGAGCGCTGCTCCTCGCTCAGTGGCCAGGGGGCAGGCACATTCGTCGCCATGGGGTCTCCTCCGTGTGCTGGGTCAGGGCTGGGTCTGCGAGGTGGCCACGTCGTGCTCCTGCACGAGCAGCAGGGTGGGCCGGTCGGCGGTGAACGCCCTCTCGAGCTCCACGATCAGGTCGCCGTCGTCGGCCACGGCCACGCCGTGGCACCCCAGGGCGCGGGCGAGGGCGGGGAAGTCCGGTCGCCCGAGACCGACGGCGTGGACGGGATCGTGGCGGTCCACCATCTCGTTGCGGATCTCGCCGTACCCCCCGTTGTCGACGACGACGACCGGTAGGGCCAGTCGCAGCTCGGCGGCTGCCGCGAGCTCGGCGATCGTGAACATCACGCCGCCGTCCCCGTGCAGTGCCATGACGCGGGTCTGCGGTCGGGCGACCTTGGCGCCGATGGCCGCCGGCAGGCCGTAGCCGAGTGTGCCCAGTCCTGCCGGGTAGAGGAAGGTGCCGGGTCGGTAGCGGGGCAGGTTGGACAGGGCGCCGTAGTAGCACGCCATGGTGCTGTCCCCGGCGAGCACGCCGTCCCGGCCCAGGCACTGGGCGATCGCGTCCACGAGACCCGACCAGGGGCCGCCCTCCGTGCGCGCGTCAGCGCGGAATGCCTTGCGCCACTGCGCCGCTCGTGTCTCGGCCTCGCCTCTGGTCGGGTGGGACGAGCTCTGCTCGAGCAGCATGTCCAGCGCCCGGGCGGCATCTCCGACGATGGCGACGTCGGGACGGGCGTTGGTGGCGACCGCGGTGCCGTCGATGTCGACGCGCACGAGGGTGCCCTTGATGGGCAGTGGGCCGTTCCACAGGTCCGCGGACGACAGCTCGGTGCCGATGGCCACCACGAGGTCGCTGTCGGCGACCAGTGCGGCCACCGAGGGATGGTGCAGGCCCGCGCCGATCGACAGCGGGTGGTCCTCCGGGAGGGTTCCCTTGCCGTTGGCGGTCGTCACGACCGGGGCGCCGAGGTGTTCCGCCAGGGCGCGCACCTGTTCAGCCGCCGCGCGAGCCCCTCCCCCGACGACCAGGAGGGGTCGCTGCGCCTGCGCGCAGCACTCGGCCGCCTCGTGCACGGGTCCGGTGGCCGGCGTCCGGACGGCCACCGCCAGCGGGCGGACCAGGTCGACGTCCGCCTCGCTCTCGAGCAGGTCGAGCGGCACCTCCAGGTGCACGGGCCGCGGGCGACCCTCACCCATGGTGACGAACGCCTGGGCGACGGCCAGGGGGATCTCCGCCACGCTGGTGACCCGGTGGCTGTACGCGAGGATCGCGTCCAGGGCGCCCCGCTGGTCCTTGAGCTCGTGCAGCAGCCCGTTGCCACGCCCGGGGTGACCGAGCGGCATCCCCGGCGAGATGAGCAGCACCGGGACCGAGTCCGAGTAGGACTGCGCGGCGGCCGTGGCGGCGTTGAGGACGGCCGGCCCGGTCGTGGTGAGACACACCCCGGGACGCCCGGTGACCCTGGCGTAGCCGTCCGCGGCATAGCCGGCGCCCTGCTCGTGCCGGGGCGACACGTGCCGGATGCCGTGGCGGGGCAGCTCGGCGTAGATCGCCAGGTTGTGGGTGCCGGGGATCCCGAAGACGGTGTCGACACCGTGGGCGACCAGAGCCGCGACGAGGGCCCCCCCACCGGTCATCCGTACCATCTGGTCCTCCGCTTTCGGGTGCCCGCACGGGCGTTGACGTGTCCGTGGTCAGGACTGGACGGCGATGACATCGACCGCAAGGGCCCCGTCGGCGGCGGCACGAAGGGGGTTGACCTCCAGCTCCAGCAGGTCGGGACGGCTGGCGGCCACGCGGGCCACGGACACGACGGCACTGACCACCGCGTCGAGGTCCACCCCGGGACTCCCCCGCCAGCCACACAGGAGCGGCCAACAACGCAGCCGTTGCAGCATGGCGCGGGCCGTCGCCACGGGGACGGGGGCCAGCTCGACGACGACGTCGTGGTCGAGCTCGGCGCGCACTCCGCCGGAACCGACGACGACCACCGGCCCGATCCCCGGCACCTGCCGGGCGCCCACCAGCAGCTCGACGACGCCGTCACGGCAGTCCTGCTCCTCCAGCAGGTAGGCCCCCTCACCCAACCGGGCGGACATCTCCGCGAAGGCGGCCACGGCGGCGGCCCCATCGGCGAGGCCGACCCGCACACCCGCCTCCTCGGTCTTGTGCTCCAGCCACGTGGCCTTGAGCACGAAGGGGCCCGTCAGCTGCTGCGCGGCGGCGGTCACGTCCTCGGCCGTGCGCACCTGCCTGCCCGCGGGGAACAGCACGCCCGCCGCCTCCAGGAGAGCTCGGGAGTCCGGGTACCCCTGCACCGGCGTCCGCGGCTGCGCCCGCGGGCGCGGCACGAGGCGGGGCACGAGCGTGGACAGCTCCACCACATCGCCCAGGGCCCGGCTGGCCCCGTCGATGCTGTCGAACGTCGGGACGCCGCGTTCGCGAAGGAGCGCGACGCTCGGGCTCTCCGGGCCCATCGTGTGCACCAGGAGGGGGACCCCGGCGACGTCCGCCGCCGTAGCAAGCGCCTGGGCGACCTCGACCTCCTGACCGGCCAGGCTCGGTACGTCGAGGCTGTACCGGCCGAAGTAGCCGGTGACGAGGACCTCATCGACCTCCCCGGACGTCAGCAGGGTCGCGGCGGTCCGGGCGTACGACCAGAGGTCCTGCTCCCCGCCGCCGGCCAGGTCGACCGGGTTGTGGACTGCTGCCAGTGGCGGGAGCCCCTCAGCCAGCGAGGCGGCCAGCGCGTCGCTGAACCGCGGTACCTGCAGGCCCGACCGGGCCAGGGCGTCGGCGGCCAGGGCCCCCTGCCCGCCGCTGTCGCCGACGATGCCCACCCGCAGGCCGCGTGGTCGCCACCGCGCGCACAGCAGTGCGGCTGCCTCGACCAGCTGACGAGGCGTCTCCACCCGGAGGGCGCCGGCGGCGGCGCAGGCCGCGTCCACCGCGGCGAGCGGGGAGGTGATCGCGCCGGTGTGGGACCGCGCGGCGCGCTGGCTGGCCGCGCTGGCCCCGACCGTCAGCAGCAGCACGGGTTTGCCGGCCTCGGCCAGCAGGCGGATGGCGGCGAGGAGCTCGTGGCCGTCGGTGAACGACTCGACGTACACGGCCACGACCGCGGTGGACTCGTGGTCGGCCAGGTCCACGAGCATCTCGGCCGCGGTGACGTCGACCTGGCTGCCGATCGACACGAACCGTGAGGTGCCCACGCCGGCACGGGCGGCGAGGCCGACGATCTCGGTGCCCAGCTGGCCGCTCTGCGACACGACCGCCAGGCGACCGGGCATGAAGTCACCCCAGGCCAGCTGCAGCTGCGACCCGGCGTCGTACAGGCCCAGGCTGCTGGGGCCGATGATCCGTGCCCCGGCTGCACGGACCCTGGCGCCGAGCCCGGCCTCCTCGGGCACTCCGGCCGTGACCGTCAGGATCCCCTTTGCACCGAGGTCCAGGGCCTCGTCGACCACGCCGGCGACGTGTGCGGCAGGCACGCTGACGACGACCAGGTCAGGCGCCGCTCCGCAGTCGGCGAGCCGGGGCACGGTGGGTCGGTCGAGGATCCGCGCGGTCCGGTGGTTGACGAGGTGTACGTCGCGACGGTGTTGACCCGCCAACGCTCCTCGCGCGAGCCAGTAGCCCCACTTGGCGGGATCGGCCGAGGCACCGACCACCGCAACCGAGCGGGGGTCGCGGAAGACCCTCAGGTCCCTCGCGAGCTCCTGGCCGGTGTGGGGCGCCCCGTCGTGCTGGTCGAAGGTGCTCGGCGCAGACACCGATCAGCCCCGACCGAACCGGGCGTCGATCAGCGCCAGCTGGTCCTCGGTGATGGAACGCGCCGCCTGGCGCAGGGTCACGCTGTCCGTGGCGGCCCGGTCGAACACCTCGTTGACGATGCGGCTCATCTCGCTCCGGACCTTGGTGAAGGCCTCCTGGGTGTCGGCCTGGATGTCGCCGAAGAGCGTCCACCACCACCACGCGTTGGTGGCCGAGTTCGCGACGAAGTCGGGCACGACGGTGACGCCGCGCCGGACGAGCCGCTGCTCGGCCTCGGGAAGGACCGGCATGTTCGCCGCCTCGGTGACCACCTGGGCGCTGACCCGGTGCTCGTTCTCCGGGGTGATGCAGTAGGAGACGGCGGCGGGGACGAGCAGGTCGCAGGGGACGTCGAGCCACCGGTCCAGGGGGAGCTGCGCGTCCGCCGGCCGGAGCTGGTCGCGGTCGATGGCGCCGAACTCGTCGCGGGTGAGCAGCAGGTGCTCGACGTCCAGACCGAGGGGGTTGGCGACGACGCCCTTCGCGTCAGCCAGGCCGACCACCAACAGCCCTGCGCGGGAGAGGAACCGCGCGGTTGCTCCGCCCATGGAGCCGAAGCCCTGCACCACCACGCGGGCTCCTGCGTGCGAGATGTGCACGCGGTCGAGCGCCGTGATCGCCGCCTCGGCGACGCCCAGGCCTCCGACCAGCTCGTCCAGGCCGACCCCGTCGACGTCGATGCGGAAGGCGTCGTCCAGCCGGGCGATGGCAGCCTCCTGGTCCTCGAGCAGCGGGTACACCGCCTGCACCGAGCTGCGCAGCCCCATCTCGGACAGCACCTCGTCGATGGTCTCCTGACGCAGGCCCAGGTCCTCGCCCATCGTCCAGTGCGCCTCCAGCAGCGCCCGGACCCCGCGCAGGTAGCGTCCCAGCACGCCACGGGCGTCGGGGTCGTGCGGGCTGCAGTCGATGCCGCCCTTGGCGCCTCCCAGCGGCACGTACCGGTTGCCGGGCTGGTAGTGCAGCCCCTCCTTGAGCGTCATGCCGGCCGCGAGCCCACGGACCTCGGCGAGCGTGCAGCCCTCCCGCATCCGGAGCCCTCCGCTGCACACCCCACGGACCAGCCGGTCGATCACCAGGTAGCCCTTGCGCCCCGACAGCGGGTCGGTCCAGGTGATCTCGAGGAAGGGGTCCTGCGACGTGGCGGTCGGGACCGCTGGCTCCGTCACTGCGACGCTCATCCGGGTCTCCTGACTCGCCATTCAGCCGGCTTACTGAATAGCGAGTCAGTTTGGGACCCGCACCGGGCGGTGTCAAGACCTCAGGGCGCCGTCACTGCGCCGTCGCTCTCGTCAGCGCCTCGGGGGCGATCCCGAGCTCCCAGGCGGTCTGCCTGGTCAGCCACTCCAGCATCGTGGGCCTGCTCAGGCCACCGCCATGCACCAGGGTCCGCACCGCGAGACCGTCGAGCAGAGCCGTGATCCGGCCGGCGGCCTCCTGCGGGTCCTCGACCGTGAAGTCCCCTGCGGCCACGCCCTCGGAGATCAGGTCCGCGATCGCCTGTCGCCACTGCTCGTCGAGGTCGCTGATGACCTCCGCCAGGGACTGGTCACGCATCGCCGTCGCCCACCCGTCGATCCACAACAGCCATCCCCGCGCGCGCCCCGTCGGCGCATACCAGCCCAGCGTGGACATCAGGCGCGACGGAACCGAGCCCGAGCCGCGCACCAGCCGGTTGACCTTCAGCAGGTCGTGTTCGGCGGCATGGCGAAACGCCTCCGCGACGAGGTTCTCCTTGGTCTGGAAGTGGTAGATCACCAGGGCCGGGCTCACGCCGAGGACCGCAGCCACGTCGGCGATCCGGAGCGCGGCGATGCCGTGGCCCTGGATCTGCCGCACCGTCGCACTCAGGATCTCCTCGCGCCGCAGCTGCACTCGCTTTCGCTCCACGAAGGCACCGTAGCCGCCGTCGTGCTCGACAGCGACGGTCAGCAGGAAGTTCCGCGTAGACCCTTGACAGGAACTTGTGACACTCGGCACAGTCCTCGCTACTAACTGTATGGCCAGTCAGGACGGGACTGGTCGACAGACACCCCAGAGAGGTGGCCGACACCATGTCGTACCTGTCACGCCCCGCGCTCGCCGGCTTCGCGGTGCTCGCCACCATCTCGCTCGCGGCCTGCGGCAGCTCCCCCCAGGCCGACGCGGGCGGCAGCTCCTCCCCCAGCTACGGCACGTGCAAGGTCACCGGCAACGCCGGCGAGATCAGCCTCAAGCCCGTGACGCCCGGAGTGCTGACCGTCCAGACCAACCTGCCCTCGCCGGGGTGGTGGAGCGGCACGTCGCCGGACACGATCGACGGCGGCTACGAGTACTGCCTGGCCGCGAACCTCGCCCACCGGGCCGGGCTCTCCAAGGTGAAGGTCGTGAACGTCTCCTTCGACGCCCTCGTCGCGGGGCAGACGAAGGACTACGACATCGCCATGGCCCAGATCTCGATCACGGAGGACCGCAAGCGGGTGGTCCAGTTCTCCGCGCCCTACTTCGACTCGAACATCGGCCTCCTCGCCAAGTCCGATGCCGCCATCAGCGAGTCCGACCTGAAGGCGAAGCAGCTCGGCGCCTCGGTGGGGACCACGGCCGCCACCTTCGCCAAGGACGTCCTCAAGCCGGCCAAGACGCCGCGCATCTTCCAGGACACCGACTCGATGGTCACCGCGGTCGCCTCCGGCCAGGTCGACGGCGCCCTGCAGGACACCGCGATCATGCTCGGCTTCGCCAAGCAGTCGGGCGGCGTGCTCAAGGTCGTCGGGCAGTTCAAGACCGGCGAGCAGTACGGCGCGATCTACCCCAAGGGCTCGGCCAACGCCGCCGCCATGGACAAGGCGCTGTCCGGCATGAAGTCCGACGGGACGCTCGAGGGCCTGTCGAAGACGTGGCTGGGGCCGGCCTTCGGCGGCGACCCGTCCGCGGTTCCGTTCTTCTCCGCCTCATGACGGACGGCGCGAGCGCCCCGTCCACGACAGTCAGCCTCGCCCCGGCGGGCGTCCCGCGCCGCCCGCCGTCGTCGGGGGCGCCGCCGATCCTGCCGCTGGCGTTCGCGGCGCTGGCCGTCTCGCTGCTCGCCGGGGCGACGGCCACCGCTGCCCTGCTCGGCCTGCACGACCTGATCGGCCCCGACGTCCCGGCGCTCGTCCTCGTCCTCCTGGGTGCGACGGCGCTGGCCGCCTGGGCGCCCGTCTGGCCAGCCGTCTCCGCCCTGCTCGCGGGGCGGCGGCGAGCAGCCCTGGTGCTCCAGGACGACGTCGTACGGGCCCGTCACGCCGCGGCCACAGGGCGCGAGTCGGCAAGGACCGCAATGGGTTACGCGCTGGCCGTGGTGGTCGTCGCGGGGCTCATCTTCTTCGTCACCGCCAACTCGGGGGCCGTGGCCCACACCTTCCTGCGCGGGGAGTTCATCTCCTTGGCCTGGGCTGATGTGGCCAAGGCGTTCTGGGTCAACGTGAGGGTCGCCGTGGGCGCCGAGATCCTCGTCCTGGCTCTCGGTCTTGTCGTCGCCGTCATGCGCATGCTGCCGGGTCCCGCCGGCCGGCCCCTGCGTGCCCTGGCGATCGCCTACGTGGACGTGTTCCGCGCCATCCCGGGCATCATCGTGCTCTACCTCGTGGGGTTCGGCCTGTCCCTGGCCAAGGTTCCGGTCATCAAGGACCTGCCCCCGATCTGGCTCGCCATCGTCGCCCTCACCCTGACGTACGGCGCGTACGTGGCCGAGGTGTACCGCGCCGGGCTCGAGTCCATCCACCCGAGCCAGTGGGCTGCGGCTCGGTCCCTGGGCCTCTCCTACGGCATGACGATGCGGACCGTGATCATCCCCCAGGCGTTCCGGCGGATCGTCCCACCGCTGCTGAACGACTTCATCGGGCTGCAGAAGGACACCGCGCTGATCGGCGTCATGGGCGTCATCGACGCGTTCATGCAGGCCCGCCTGGTCTCCTCCCAGGTCTTCAACCTCTCGCCCGTCACCGTGGTGGCGGTCGCCTTCGTCATCGTGACCATCCCCCAGGCTCGCTTTGTCGACCGGCTCATCCGACGTGACCAGGCGCGTCAGCGCGCGGGAGGCAGCTGATGTCCTTTCTCCAGATCCGCGACGTCCGAAAGTCCTACGGCGACAACGAGGTCCTCCGCGGCGTCTCCCTCGAGGTGGCCCAACACGAGGTCGTCTGCCTGATCGGCGCTTCCGGGTCGGGCAAGTCGACCCTCCTGCGGTGCATCAACGCCCTGGAGCCCATCGACAGCGGCGACATCCTCGTCGACGGTGACGTCGTGACGGGGCTCGGCGTGGACGTCAACCGGCTGCGGCGCAACGTCGGCATCGTGTTCCAGTCGTACAACCTCTTCCCGCACATGTCGGTCCTGCGCAACGTGACGCTCGCGCCCGTCCGGGTGGGGGGCATGGACCGGCGGGCCGCCGAGGAGCGAGCGCTCGAGCTGCTGGCGCGGGTCGGCATGGCTGACAAGGCCAACGCCTACCCGGACAGCCTCTCAGGGGGGCAGCAGCAGCGGGTCGCCATCGTCCGCGCGATGGCCATGGACCCGCAGGTGCTCCTGCTGGACGAGATCACCGCGGCGCTGGACCCCGAGCTGGTCGGCGACGTCCTGGAGATCGTGCGGGACCTGGCCAAGGGTGGCCTGACCATGCTGCTGGCCACGCACGAGATGGGGTTCGCCCGGGAGATCGCCACCCAGGTCTGCTTCCTGCACCAGGGCAGCATCCTCGAGCGCGGCAGTGCTGCGCAGATCTTCGAGGACCCCCAGGAGGAGCGCACCCGGCAGTTCCTCAGCCGGGTCCTCACCGCCCGTCCCGCCTGACCCGGGCTGGGGATGAGCGGTACGGCGAGCACGGTGAGGTCCGCGTCGCCGTGGACGCTCGTCGGGGCTCAGGACAGCCGGCCTTGTACCGTGCGCCAGGTGAGCAGCCCTTTGGAGATTGAGGACGTTCAGGCCTCGTCGCCGCTGCTGCCCGGTCTCGCGGAGCTGTTCGGGGAGTACCGACGGCACTACGGGCAGCCGGACGACGTGGACCGGTCCCGGGCCTGGCTGCGTGACCAGCTCGCCAGCGGGGCGCTGCGCGGCTACCTCGCCCGCCGCGGCGGCGGAGCCTGCCGGCATGGCGCTCGTCGCGTCGACCGCGGCGTCCCAGCGGCTGGGGCACTTCTGGCAGCTGAGGGACCTGTACGTGGCGGAGCGGCATCGTCGCGAGGGTGTCGGCCACGCCCTGGTGGCCCACGTCCGTGACGCGGCCATGGCGGACGGCGCCCTGCGGGTGTCGCTCACGACGGAGGCGGACAACGTCCGGGCCCTGGCCCTGTACGGCGACCTGGGGTTCGAGCCCGTCCACGGGTACGTGTCGCTGTCGCTGGACACCGAGCGCCGGCCCTGACCGACCCGGGGCCGGGGCGCTCGTCGAGCTGTCAGGAGCCGTCGATCGAGGTCGCCTGCGACCAGCGCACCTGCCAGCGGCCGTCGGCACCGTCCCGCCGGTAGCAGTCGAGGTGCCAGCACTCCAGCGCCCGGGCGCTGCCCCCGAGGTACTGCTCCTTGGTCCAGACACCCCCACTGGGATGGACGAGCTGGAAGTCCGCGGCGTGCAACCCGTCTGCCTCGTCGACCCTCGCGTCGACCAGGCACCGGAGCCGCCGGCGTTCGGTGGTGCGCAGCTGGGTCACCAGTGCGGTGGGCATGACAGGACCTCGCTCTCGTCGGTCACGGGTGTGCCGCGTCAGGACCGGGCGGCGGCGATGGCGGCGGCCAGGTCGCCTTCCCAGGGCTCGCCGTGGCCGGGCAGGACGAGGCGAGCCGGCAGGGTCGAGATCGCGTCCAGCGAGGCCCGGGCCCGCGGCTCGTCGTGCTGGAAGTACGACGCGATCAGCTGCGGGCCGTGCGGCGTGGCGGTGGTCGGGTGGGAGGTGACCAGGGCGTCACCGGTGATGACGGCTCCGGCGTCGGGCAACAGGTAGGCGGTGTGCCCGCTGGTGTGGCCGGGGGTGAACACCGGCACCGGCCGGCCGGGCAGGTCCAGGGCGCCGTCCGAGGTGGCCGCGGGCAGCGGCTGCGCGTGGGCGGCGGCGACGTCGGCGGTGCCGCCGGCGGCGATGGCGTGCCTGGCCCAGCGCAGCATCCGGGGCCGCCAGCACCGGACGACCACCGTGCGCAGGCTGATCTGCTCGAGGTACTGCCGCTGGGCGTGGGGAACCTCGGCCGGATGCAGGTACATCGGGGTGCCGTACCGCTCGTGGAGGTGGTTGGCGGCACCGATGTGGTCGGTGTGCGCGTGGGTGACCAGGAGGGCGGCGAGGTCCTCGGGGCGGGCGCCGACGTACCGCACGGACGCCTCGACGCGCTCGGTGTCTGCGGGGTACCCGGAGTCGACCAGGGTCACCGCCCGGCCCTCCCGGAGCAGGTACCAGTTCACCTGGCTGCCGCGGACCAGGAACACGCCGTCCGCGACCTCGCTGATGTCCTGACCGGGCTCGGCCATCGCTCCTCGTGCCACCTTCCACGGTGCTGGGCGTCCGGGCGTCCCCGTCGGGTTCCCTCCCGGCCCAGCCTGCCACGGACGAGCGCGGCCCAGCCCCGTGGACCGGTGGGGCTGGGCCGCGCTGCGGTGGGCTCGCCTACTTGACGGCGACCTTCAGCGTCACGGCCTTCGAGGCGTTGAGGGTCGTCGCCGCCGAGACGGCCTTGAAGGTGTACGTCTTCGTGAAGTTGTACGTGTGCTTGTAGGACCACCGGCCGTACTGGTCGGTGGAGACGCTCGCCAGCGGCGTGTAGCTGCTGCCGTTGAGGTAGGAGAGCTTGACCAGCTGGCCCTTCCTGGCGGGGTAGACCTTGCCGGAGAGCGTGTAGGTGCGGAACGCGTTGCGGACCGCGCCGAAGGTCATCCGGTCCTGGGCGACGACCTTGTTGGCGTGGCTGACGAGGCCGGTCACGCCGCGGGACCGGTAGGTGGCGGTGTTGGCCACGGTGAGGGTGCGGGCGTAGTGGCCACGGCTGTCGACGGTGACGGTGGCGAGCGGCCGGAACGGCTGGCCGGGCAGGGCGCGGTCGAGCGTGAGCCGCGCGCCGGGGGATCCCAGACCGGAGACCGTCATCGTGTCTCCGGCCGTGAGGGTGGTCCGGGACACCGTCTGCGTCGGCGTCTTCAGGCCGGTGACCGTGACGGGCACGAAGACCCGCTGGCCCATGCCGACCTTGTTCACCGCCGCGACGGAGAAGCTGTACGGGCCGTTGGCGAGGTGGCTGAACACGTCGCTGCGCGCCGTCGAGGGGACCTCCTCGCCGTTGCCCCACTCGCCGGCGGAGTAGCCGACGGACGTAGCCGGTGATGGCCGAGGCGCCCTGCGCTGGTCGGGGCGCTCCACCGGATGGTGACCTGACCAACGCCGGTCTGGCTGGCCGTGACGTGGAGCGGGGCCGACGGGAGGCTGGCGGCGGTCGTCGCGGGCGTGCTCACGGTCGACGCCATGGCCGGAGCGGCGGCCAGCGCGACGCCGCCGGCGCCGACGGTCAGGGTGAGGACGCACAGCGAGGCGAGGCGTCGGGCTCGCGAGGCGAACGGGGTGGCGGTGTCAGGCTTGTCCGGGTGGAGCACGGGTTTCCCTTCGGGGGTGAGAATCCGGTTCGCCGAGAGGGCGACCGAGTCATGCAGAGACGTGCAGCCGGGGCCACCGAGAGATGAGAGCAACGCACCGCTCGACATCGCGAACCAACGCATGGAACGCTTGGCAACTGCCTTGTCAGCGCCAACTTAGGGGCAGGAGGCAGCGGCCACAGGCAAACCGAGGAAAATCCGACAGTCGGGACGTCAGTCGGCGTGGGCTCGCGGCGACAGGACGGCGCCGGCCCTCGTGACTCGCGAGCCCTCGAGGTCGCCGGAGATGACGGCGGTGAAGTCGCGGTCCCGCATCGTTCGCCACAGCTCCTTGGTGTGCTGGTCGAGCCACTCGACCGCGGCCAGCGACCCGAGGGCGTGGATGCCGGCGAGGTGCACCCGGGCCCGCCCCTGCTCGTCCGTGACCTTGGAGAGGTACGCGAGGTCGGTGGGCTCGCCCGTCTCCAGTGGAGACGCCAGCTCCCTGTCCTCCGCGCGGAGCAGGATGCGCCAGAGCCCCTCCCGTTGGACGAAGGTGGCGACCGGGTCGCGGTCGAGCCAGGCCCGGACGACCGGCGAGACCTCCGGCCCGCAGATGACCACGGCGTCGTGCTGCGGAGCCCAGTCGCTGTCGTCGACCGGAATGTGCCGCACAGAGGCGGAGAGCTGCAGTCGGGTCAGGAGGTCGCGGACCTTCTCGCCGGCGTCCTGGTCCTCGGCCGCCACCACCCGCTGCTGGCCATCCCCCAGCCGCCGCTCGGGGATCCAGATCTCGACCGGCCCCACCCCGAACAGGGCGCGCTCAGCGGTGGGGGCGAACTTGCGGATCTGGGCGAGCCGCGACTGCGAGAAACCAAGCTCCTCGCACAGCGTCGGGGAGCTGACCAGCCCGGCCTCGAGTGCTTCCTCGATGGCTTCGCGCCGCAGCCGCGCGAGCTCGACCGCGTGCTGTTCGAAGAGGACGATCAGCTGCCCGGCCAGGCGCGCCCGCTCCACCGGGTCGCTCTCCCGGCGAACGGCCTCGAAGGCGGCGTCCGACACACCACAAGTCTAGGCAATCTGCACGGGAGTCGTTCGGACCGAGCAGGTAGGCCAGAGGGCCCTGCCTTCGCCTGGTCGGGCAGGCATACCGTTCGGATCGGGACGTCCGCAGGGGCCGCCCCCTCGCGTTCGCACCTTGGGAGGTCGGCGCTGATGTCACGGCATCGCAGACGGAGCCAGCAGCGGCGCCCTGCTCACCGCCGTGGCCGCAGCCACGGCACTCATGGTCAGCGGCTGCGGGCGCGCATCCCACGAGCCGGGCGCGAGCGCCTCAGCGGCTCAGCAGCCCAGCGCGTCGGCAGCTCACAGCCCGAGCACCACACCGGTGCCCCAGCCCACCACGACCGGGGTCGGGCCCTTCGCCGGCAAGTGGTTCGTGCACGGGTCCTCGCTGGTGATCGGCAGGAACGGCAAGGGCAGCGTCGTCAGCAACGTCGGCCCGTGCCGGCTCCAGCGTCGCGGCGAGATGTGCAGCGAGCGCAACGACTACCGCTTCCGGCTCTCCCCCGACGGCACCATGCTGACCGGCACGGTGACCGGGATCAGCTTCGAGACGTGGGCCGGAGCGCCGGTCTCCGCGGCCGTCGCCGGCTACCGGACCGGCGTGCGGGTCGGGGACACGATGCACCTGTACGTCGCCGCGCCCGGGCTGCTGAGCACACGCTGGCCGCTGAAGCACCCGCTGACGAAGATGCTGTTCGAAGAGCCGACCAACCCGTTCTGGTGCGCGGCGGGCACGTCCAACGCCCAAGGTCTGTGCGGGGCCTAGGAGTCCTCGCAAGGGTCGTTGTCTCTTGAGCCCGGCCCCGCACCGGACGTCGCCGCCGGGGCGGGATCCCGCCTGCCGTCGAGCGAGTCACGGTGAGCGGGCCTCGGGCACGTCGGGGTCAGGTCCCGCAGCAGGGCGGGCGCTGACACGTTGGTGCCGCGCCGCCGCCCCGCCCGCAATCGTCGCCGCGACGATGGTGACCAGCGCGCCCAGGATCAGGGCTGCCGCCTCGCCCGGCGCCAGGACGTGCAGGGTCGTCCCAATGGTCGCCGCTGCGACGGGGACACCGAGCTGCGCGGCCGCCAGCGTGCTCAGGCTCAGCGGTTGTCCGGCGAGGGTGGCCAACCAGTGGCTGAGCACCGCTCCCAGCCCCAGCAGCAGACCCAGCAGGATCAGCGAGGGCCGGGCCGCGAGCGCAGAGAGGTCCAGTGACGCCCCCAGCCAGACGAAGAACAGCGGACCGAGAAAGCCCTCGGTCAAGCCGAACAGCTGGCGGGCGAGTCGCTTCCGCGGCTCTCCGATGGCCCCCACCGCGAGCCCGAAGGCGAAGCCCGCCAGCATGACCGACACCCGTGACCAGCTTGCGACGGCCGCGAGCAGGAACAGCATCAACAGGCTGATCCGCAGCTCGAGGGCGAAGTTCCGTTCCTCCGAGACGTTGTGCAGCCGGCGGCGATAGCCCCTCCTTTCCAGGACCAGCAGCACGGCGAAGAGTGCGGCGCCAATGAGGATGACGGCGAGCGCCCCCAGCGCAGCCCGGCCCACATGCACCGGGTCGATGACCAGCGGAAGGGCGACGATGCAGGCGGCGTCGGCGATCGCGACCTGTGGGAGCAGCGCCAGCACCTGCGGGCCGCCCAGGTCCAGCGAGCTGATGATGGGCAGGATCAGCAGCGCTGAGGACGAAGCCATCAGCACGGCATACAGAGCAGCGTTTCCGGTCCCGAAGACTGCGGCCAGCACGACGCCCAGAACGGCTGATCCCGCCGCTACCAGCGCGGCGCGGGCGATGCCGCGGCCCAGGCTTCGCTGCAGGTTGACATCGAGAACGGGCACGTGGGCGCCGGCGAGGAACATCACCAGCCCGAAGCCGACCTCGGCCAGGAACGTGAACGTGGGGTCGGAGGCGTCCAGGTACCCCACCCCGGTCGTGCCGAGGAGGATCCCCATGAGGAGCTCCCCCAGGACCACCGGCACATGCCAGCCGCGGGGATAGGCCAGGAGCGGCCCGACGAGACCGGCCAGGACGACGACCGCCAGCACCGCGAAGTTCACGGGACACCTCCAGTCTGCGAGCAGCTCGATGACCAGCGCGGCGGTGTCGCATGCAGGGCCGCACGTACCAGCATGCCGTGGTCGTCCCGGCGCCCGACTCTGAAAACGCCGAGTGGGCACCCGGACTGGATCGGGGCGCCCCTTCGTCGTGCTCGGCCGGGCGTGACCGCGGTGCGACGCGGTGGGGGTGCGCGGAGGCGCGAAGCGCCGAAACGCGCGGCCGACCCTGCTGGACCAGGCGCTGGGGCACTCATGAGCGCCCGAACTGCTGTCAGGGTCATCGGGGCAACGCAAGAGCCCCGGACCGTGTGGACGATCCGGGGCTCTGACCTGCAATGTTGTCTCAACCAACAACGCGCGCCCGAAGGGATTCGAACCCCTAACCTTCTGATCCGTAGTCAGATGCTCTATCCGTTGAGCTACGGGCGCAGTGCCGCGCCTGGACGAACCATGCGCAACGTTGGACGAGGCTACCCGACAGGTGGCCCCACCCGGAAATCGGCTCGTCCGGCGGACCGCGGGCCGCCGCGGCGCCACCCCGCCGCAGCCGCGGCCCCACCCCGCCGCACGCGGAGGCCGCCGGTACGACGACCCGCGGTCGCCCAGCAGGCGGGCCACCCCGGCCGCCGGAGAGAGGCCCGCGGCGCGCCCTCAGGCGCGGGCGCGACGCCATACCCGCGCCGGACGTCAGACGTCTGACGCTTGACGCTTTTTGTTGGTTTCCCGTGGGTGGTGTCCGCTTCGCAGGACGTATAGCGGAAACCCCACAACTACCACTGACTTTGTGAGCCGTCTCACCAACGGCCGACAAATTGCCGGTGTCGCGCCCGCCGCGCCGGGCGTACGTTGGCGGCAACAACACGCGTTCAGCATGTGGACACCCGCCTCGGCGGGACCCCGGAACGCCTCACCGCAACGGACGTGGGCCGCCAGGACGGGGCCGCGAAAGGGATGGCCCAAGAGATGACCACGACAGCACACCCGACCCAGCCGCTCTCGGCCGGGACCGACATCGCGAGTGATGGCAGCACGACCCACGCGGGGCTCGCGGCCTGGGTCGCCGAGGTCGCCGCCCTGACCACCCCCGACCGCATCTCCTGGGTGACCGGCTCCGAGCAGGAGTGGACCCGGCTGACCGACGGGCTCGTCGCCGCCGGCACGTTCACCCGGCTCAACCCGGACATCAAGCCCAACTCGTTCCACTGCGCCTCCGACCCCAGCGACGTCGCCCGGGTCGAGGACCGCACCTTCATCTGCTCGGTCGACGAGAAGGACGCCGGTCCCACCAACAACTGGATGGCGCCGGATGAGATGAAGGCGATCATGACCGACCTCTACCGCGGGTCGATGGCCGGTCGCACGATGTACGTCATCCCGTTCGTCATGGGCCACCTCGACGCCGAGCAGCCGATGTTCGGCGTCGAGATCACCGACTCGGCGTACGTCGTGGCGTCCATGCGCGTCATGGCCCGTTGCGGCACCAAGATCCTCAAGCGGATCGAGGAGCTCGACGCCTCGTTCGTGCCCGCCCTGCACTCGGTCGGCGCGCCGCTCGCCGCCGGCCAGCAGGACGTCGCCTGGCCGTGCAGCGACACCAAGTACATCGTCCAGTTCCCCGAGGAGCGGATGATCTGGTCCTTCGGCTCGGGCTACGGCGGCAACGCCCTGCTGGGCAAGAAGTGCTACTCGCTGCGCATCGCCTCGGCCATCGCCCGCGACGAGGGCTGGCTGGCCGAGCACATGCTCATCCTCAAGCTGACCAACCCCGAGAAGAAGTCGTACTACGTCGCGGCCGCCTTCCCGAGCGCCTGCGGCAAGACCAACCTGGCCATGCTCGCCCCGACCATCCCCGGCTGGGAGGTGCAGACCCTCGGCGACGACATCGCCTGGATGAAGTTCGGCAAGGACGGCCGCCTGTACGCCGTGAACCCCGAGTTCGGCTTCTTCGGCGTCGCGCCCGGCACCAACGAGAAGACCAACCCCAACGCGATGCGCACCATCGAGAAGGGCAACTCGGTCTTCACCAACGTCGCCCTGACCGACGACGGCGACATCTGGTGGGAGGGCCTGGAGAACGAGCCGGCCCACGCCACCGACTGGAAGGGCAACGACTGGACCCCCGAGGACGGCCGGAACGGCGTCCTGTCCAGCCACCCGAACAGCCGCTACTGCACCCCGATCGAGCAGTGCCCGATCCTCGCCCCCGAGTACGACGACCCGCAGGGCGTCCCGATCTCGGCCATCCTCTTCGGCGGCCGCCGCAAGACGACGATCCCGCTGGTGACCGAGTCCCGCGACTGGGTGCACGGCACCTTCATGGGCGCCACCCTGTCCTCGGAGACCACGGCCGCCGCGACCGGCCAGGTCGGCGTCGTCCGCCGCGACCCGATGGCGATGCTGCCGTTCATCGGCTACGACGCCGGCGACTACTTCAACCACTGGATCACGGTGGGCAAGGACGCCGACGCCACCAAGCTGCCGAAGATCTTCTACGTCAACTGGTTCCGCCGCGACGCCGACGGTGGCTTCCTGTGGCCGGGCTTCGGTGAGAACTCGCGGGTGCTCAAGTGGGTCATCGAGCGGCTCGAGGGCCGCGCCGCCGCCGTGGAGACCCCGATCGGCCACGTGCCGACCCCGGAGTCCCTGGACACCGACGGCCTCGACCTCACCCCCGAGCAGATCCGGGCCGCGCTCGACGTGTCGCCCGAGGAGTGGGCCGCCGAGATCCCGGAGATCCAGGCGTGGTTCGACAAGTTCGGCGACACGCTGCCGACCGCGCTGTGGACCGAGCTCGACGGCCTCAAGGCGCGCCTCGGCGTGAAGTAGCCCTTCCGCCGTACGACGAGAGCAGGGCCCGGTCCGCACGCAGCGGACCGGGCCCTTCCCGTGCGGCCCGGCGCCCCGCCGATCCGGGCGACGCCGGCGTGAGCACGGCCTACGGTGGAGGGCATGACACCAGACGTCGTCGTCGGTATCGACTCCTCCACCCAGTCCTGCAAGGTGGTGGCGGTCGACGCCGCCACCGGCGAGATCCGGTCCAGCCGCTCGGTGGCCCATCCCGACGGCACCGAGGTGGACCCGCGCGCGTGGGGCGCCGCGCTGGACGAGGCGGCGGGCGACACCCTCGAGCACTGTTCCGCCGTCTCGGTCGGCGGCCAGCAGCACGGCCTGGTCACCCTCGACGCGGACGGCGAGCCGGTGCGGCCGGCGCTGCTCTGGAACGACGTCCGCAGCGCTCCGCAGGCCACCCGGCTGGTGGCCGAGAGGGGTGCCGACTGGTGGGCAAACCAGACCGGGGTCGTGCCGGTGGCCGCGATCACCGTGACCAAGCTCGCCTGGCTGGCCGAGCACGAGCCCGACAGCCTGGCCCGCACCGCCGAGGTCGCCCTCCCCCACGACTGGCTGACCGCCCGGCTGCTGGGCCGCAGCCGCGACCTGGTCACCGACCGCTCCGACGCCTCCGGCACCGGCTACTTCGACCCGGCCCGCGACGCCTACCTCACCGACCTGGTGCGCGAGGTCGCCGGCCGGGACCTGGCCCTGCCGTCGGTGCTCAAGCCCAGCGAGAGCGCCGGCCGGACGCCGTCCGGCGCGCTGGTCGCGCCCGGCGCCGGCGACAACGCGGCCGGGGCGATGGGCCTGGAGCTGGAGCCGGGTGAGGTCGTCGTGTCCCTCGGCACGAGCGGGACCGCGTTCACCGTCGCCACCCGGCGCACCGCCGACGCCAGCGGCGAGGTCGCCGGGTTCGCCGACTGCACCGGGCGCTTCCTGCCGCTGGTGTGCACGCTCAACGCGGCGCGGGTGCTCTCCTCGACCGCGGCGCTGCTCGGGGTGGACCTGGCCCGGTTCAGCGACCTGGCGCTGGAGGCCCCGGCCGACGCCGACGGGCTGCTGCTGGTCCCCTACCTCGACGGCGAGCGCACCCCCAACCTGCCCGACGCCACCGGCACCCTGGTGGGGCTGACCCGCGCCACCATGACGCCGGCGCACCTGGCCCGCGCGTCCGTCCTCGGGATGCTCTGCGGGATGGCCGACGCCCTGGACGCGCTGCGCTCCAACGGCGTGCCGGTCAGCCGGGTGCTGCTCATCGGCGGCGCCGCGAAGTCACCGGCCGTGCGGGCGCTCGCCCCCGCCGTCTTCGGCCTGCCCGTCGACGTGCCCGAGGACGGCGAGTACGTCGCCCGTGGCGCGGCCCGGCAGGCGGCCTGGGTGCTCAGCGGTGACGCCGAGCCGCCGCGGTGGGGCCGCCGGCTGGTCGGCAGCTTCGAGGTGCCCGACTCCGCCGACTGGGCCGGCGAGGTGCGCGAGCGGTACGCCGGGGCCCGCGAGCGCGTCTACGGCTGACCGCGGCGGCGCGCGACCTGCGCCATCGCGCGCTGCGAGGCGGCCGGGCGGATCGACCCGCCGCAGACCGGCAGCGCACCGAGGTCCTTGAACCGCACCTCGGGCACCGCCGCGGGCACCGCCTCCGTCGCGCCGTGGGCGCGGTGATGACCCGCCGCGCCAGACCCGGCCGAGGTGCAGCGCCCCGCCGAGGCCGGTCATGTCGTCAGGCCCTGCTCGCCGCTCTGCCCGTCCTGGGCCGCCGGCGTCTGCGGCAGCACCGGCAGCTGGCCGGGCTGCAACCCCTGGCTTCCCTGCAGCCCCTGGTCCCCGCAGCCCTGGCGTCCCCTGCGGCAGGCCGGGCAGCTGGTTGCCCTGGGCCCCGGTCCCGGTCTGCCCGTTCAGGCCGTTCTGGCCCCCGGGGAGCTGTCCACCGGGGAACCCGTTCTGCCCGCCGGGGAAGCCGTTCTGGCCGCCGTGGAACCGCCCGCCCGGGAAGCCCCCGGTCCCGGTCTGGCCGTTCTGGGCGGTCTGGTCGGGCATCGCGGCGGCCGCGCCGACCGCGCCCACGGAGGCGAAGCCGATGGCCAGCGCCGCCGCGACGGCGGTCTTGCGTCCCGACCACGTCGGGGGCGTCACCGCCGGCGCGGTGGACGGTGCGGGACGCTGCGCCGACGGCGGTGTCACCGGGTCTGCGGGGACGATGATCACCCTCGTCGGGATCACCGTCGTACGGTCGGTCGAGGTGGCCATCGGGCTCTCCTTGCTCTGCGGAAGAGGTACGCCACGACCCTCACGGGGCTTGCTGTGCCGAGGCTGTGGTCCGCGTATCGCCCACCTGAGCACCCGGCACAGAGCGCTCACAGGGTTCGTACAGGTTCACGGCAGGCATTTTTCAGACCGGGCGGCCACACTGCCGCTCATGACCCAGCAGACCGCCCACACCTCCGGCTCCGACCTCCGACGGCTGGACGGTTCACCGGTCCGCGTCCTCGTCGTCGACGACGAGGAGAACCTCACCGAGCTCCTGTCGCATGGCCCTGCGCTACGAGGGCTGGGACGTCCGCTCCGCCGGCACCGGCATGGCCGCCGTCCGCGCCGCCCGCGAGTTCCAGCCCGACGCGGTGGCCCTCGACATGATGCTGCCGGACTTCGACGGCATGGAGGTGCTGCGCCGGATGCGGGCGGACAACCCCGAACGTCCCCGTGCTCTTCCTCACCGCCCGCGACGCCGTGGAGGACCGGGTCGCCGGGCTGACCGCCGGCGGCGACGACTACGTCACCAAGCCGTTCAGCCTCGAGGAGGTCGTCGCGCGGCTGCGCGGCCCTGATGCGACGGACGGCGATCATGAACGAGGGCAGCGACTCCGTGCTCGCCGTCGGCGACCTGACCCTGGACGAGGACAGCCACGAGGTCACTCGCGGCGGCCACCAGATCGCCCTGACCGCAACCGAGTTCGAGCTGCTGCGCTACCTGATGCGCAACCCCAAGCGGGTGCTGTCCAAGGCGCAGATCCTGGACCGGGTGTGGAACTACGACTTCGGCGGCCAGGCCAACGTGGTGGAGCTCTACATCTCCTACCTGCGCAAGAAGATCGACGCCGGCCGCGAGCCGATGATCCACACCATGCGCGGCGTGGGCTACGTGCTGAAGCCGACCACCTGACATGCGCCGACCCGCGCCTCCGGGGCGCTGGTGGCGCCGCCCTTCCACGTGGACGCTGCGGTCCAAGCTCGTCGCGTCGACCGTCGCGCTGTTCGTGGCCATCACGCTCGCCACCGGCATCATCACCACCCTCGCGCTCAACACCTTCCTCACCGACCAGCTCGACGCGCAGGTCACGGCGTCCGCGGCCGCGCGCCGGCGGCGATGCCGAGCACGACCACCTGCCCCGGTCCGGCGACGCGGTCCCCGGCCCCCGCGACGGACGGCCCGCCCCCGGGCCTCGGCGCCGGGTTCCTGCTGCTGCAGCTGTCCGATGGCACCGCCGGGACGCGGAACATCGCACGGACCCCCTCCGGCGTGGACACCTCGCTGACGCCCGCCCAGGTGACGACGGTCCTGCGGCGCCGGCCTCGGCCAGCAGCCGAGGACGGTCGACCTCGGCGACGACCTCGGCAGCTGGCGGCTGGTCGCCAGCCCGTCCCGCAGCGTCCCGGGCGCCACCGTCGTGACCGGGCTGCCGATCGGGCCGCAGCGCGAGACGGTGGCACGTCTCGCGCTCATCATCGCCGTGGTCACCGGCTTCGGCCTGCTGGCCGTCGCCGGCGGCGCGGCCTGGCTGGCGCGCACGCACCCTGCGGCCGCTGCGCCGGGTGGCGGCCACCGCGACCCGCGTCTCGCACCTGCCGCTGGACAGCGGCGCCGTGGCGCTGGCCGAGCGGGTGCCCGCCTCCGACACCGACCCGCGCACCGAGGTCGGCCAGGTCGGGTTCGGCGCTCAACGAGCTGCTGGACCACGTCGGGGCCGCGCTCACCGCGCGGCACGAGAGCGAGATGCGGGTGCGCCAGTTCGTCGCCGACGCCAGCCACGAGCTGCGCACGCCGCTGGCCTCCATCCGCGGGTACGCCGAGCTGTCCCGTCGCGAGCGCGAGCCGGTGCCGCCGTCGGTCACCCACGCGCTGAGCCGGGTCGAGTCCGAGGCGACCCGCATGGCCGTCCTGGTCGACGACCTGCTGCTGCTCGCGCGCCTGGACGCCGGACGACCGCTCGACGAGGAGCAGGTCGACATCACCCGCATCGTCGTCGACGCGGTCAGCGACGCCCACGCGGCCGGCCCCGACCACATCTGGCAGCTGGACGTGCCGGAGGAGTCCGCCTACGTCCGCGGCGACCCGGCGCGGCTGCACCAGGTGGTGGCCAACCTGCTGGCCAACGCGCGCACCCACACCCCCGCCGGTACGACGGTCAACGCCCGCGTCCAGCACGTCGACGGCGAGGTCACGGTCAGCGTCGAGGACGACGGCCCCGGCATCCCGGAGGCGTTGCAGCCCAACGTGTTTGCCCGCTTCACCCGCGGCGACGGCTCACGCTCCCGGGCGGCGGGGAGCACCGGGCTCGGCCTCAGCATCGTGCAGGCCGTCGCCCAGGCCCACGGCGGCCGGGTCGACCTCGCCAGCCGGCCGGGGGCCACGTCGTTCCGGCTGGCGCTGCCCTCGGCCTGACCCGCTCCCCGCGCCGCTCAGGCCGGGGAGAGGAACGCGGCCAGCGACGCGACGTACATCGCGGGGTCCTGGGCGCCGCAGAGCTCGCGCGCGGAGTGCATGGCCAGCTGCGGGGCTCCGACGTCCACCGTGGTGACCCCCAGGCCACCCGCGGTGATCGGGCCGACCGTGGACCCGCAGGGCAGGTCGGCGCGGTGCTCGTAGCGCTGCAGCGGCACGCCGGCCTGGTCGCACGCCAGCGCGAAGGCGGCCGCGCCGGGTGCGTCCGTGGCGTAGCGCAGGTTCGGGTGCACCTTGAGCACCGGCCCGCCGTTGACGGCGATCTGGTGCTGCGGCTCGTGCTTGTCGACGTAGTTGGGGTGCGTGGCGTGGGCCATGTCGCCGGACGCGACGACCGAGCCGGCGAGAGCCCGGTGCAGGTCCTCGCGAGTTCCGCCCGGCGGACAACGTGATCCGCTCGAGGACGGTCTCCAGCAGCGGTGACGCGGCGCCACGGTCCGAGACGCTGCCGACCTCCTCGTGGTCGAAGAGCGCCAGCACCCGCACGGTGGCCGACGGCTCGGTGACCTCCTGCAGCAGCGCCGTCGTGCCGGCGAAGCAGGTGACCTGGTTGTCCATGCGCGGGCGCGCTGACCAGCTCGCCGTCGCGTCCGACCACGCCGGCTGGGCGCGAGGTCGTGGGTCATCAGCTCCCACCCCAGGACGTCGGCGGTGTCGACACCGAGCTCGCCGGCGATGAACCCGGCGAACGGCTCGGGGCTGGTGCCGACGCCCCAGACCGCGGCCAGGTGCTGCTGCGGGTTGAGCTTCAGCCCGGTGGTGCCGACCTCGCGGTCGAGGTGGATGGCCAGCTGCGGCACCCGCAGGATCGGCCGGTCGACCACGACGAGGTGGGTCTGCGTGCCGCCGTCCGCGCGCACCGAGACCCGGCCGGAGAGGCCGAGGTCACGGTCGAGCCAGGAGTTGAGCAGCACCCCGCCGTACGGCTCGACCCCGACCAGCTGCCAGCCCGCACGCGACAGGTCCGGGTGCTGCTTGACCCGCAGGTTCGGGCTGTCGGTGTGACCGCCCACGATCCGGAACGCAGCGGTCGGCCCCGTCGGCACCCTCGTTGCTCCAGGCGACCAGCGAGCCGCCCCGGATGACGTAGTAGCGGCCCTGCTCACCGGGCCACGCGTCCGACTCGCGCAGGCGGGTGAACCCACCGGCCTCGAGCCGGGACGCGACCGTCTCCGTCACGTGGAACGGTGAGGGCGAGGCGTCGATGAACGAGCACAGATCTGCGGCAACGGTGTTGGGCTGACTCATGGTCGGGCCATGCTAGACGGTGGGGGTCATGCACGGGGCTCAGGCAGGGCACAGGGTCCGCACAGGGGTCGCCACCACTGTCGACGTCATGGACACCACGACCCTCTTCCCGCCCGCGGCCGCCCCGGTGAGCCGACCACCTGCGACCCCCGTTGCGGCGCCGGGCCGCCTCGCCCGGCTGTGGCGCGGCTCGGACACCGACCCCGCCTGGGCCCGACCCGGGCTCATCGGCCTCCTCGTCGCCACCGCGATCCTCCTCTTCTGGGGGCTCACCGCCAGCGGCTGGTCCAACGCCTTCTACTCCGCGGCCGTCCAGGCCGGCAGCGCGAGCTGGAAGGCCTTCTTCTTCGGCTCCTCCGACGCCGCGAGCTCGATCACCGTCGACAAGCCGCCGGCATCGCTGTGGGTGATGGCGCTGTCGGTGCGCGCCCTCGGCCTCAGCTCCTTCAGCATCCTCATGCCCGAGGTGCTCATGGGCGTCGCCTCGGTCGCGGTTCTCTACGCCACGGTCAAGCGCCAGTTCGGCGCAGCAGCAGGGCTGCTCGCCGGTGGGGTGCTCGCGCTCACCCCGGTCGCCGTGATGATGTTCCGGTTCAACAACCCCGACGCCCTGCTCGTGCTGCTGATGACCCTGGGCGCCTACGCCACGCTCCGCGCCATCGAGCAGGCCAGCCCCAAGTGGCTGATCTGGGTCGGTGTCTTCATCGGGTTCGGCTTCCTCACCAAGATGCTGCAGGCCCTCGTGGTCGTCCCCGCGTTCGCCCTGGCCTACCTCATCGCGGCGCCGACGCCGCTGCGCAAGCGCATCGTGCACCTGCTCGCGGCCGGTGCCGCGATGGTGCTGTCGGCCGGCTGGTGGATCGCCATCGTCGAGCTCGTCCCCGCCTCGGCCCGCCCCTACATCGGCGGCTCGCAGAGCAACTCGATCCTGGAGCTGACCCTGGGCTACAACGGGCTCGGCCGGATCACCGGCAACGAGGTCGGGTCGGTCGGCGGAGGCGGTGGAGGCAACACCGCGGGCGGCATGTGGGGCGCCACCGGACTGACCCGGATGTTCAACGCGGAGATCGGCGGCCAGATCTCCTGGCTCATCCCCAGCGCGCTGATCCTGCTGGTCGTCGGCCTCTGGGCCCGCGGGCGGATGCCCCGCACCGACACCCGCCGCGCGGCGTACATCGTCTGGGGCGGCTGGCTGCTCATCACCGGCCTCACCTTCAGCCTGATGGCCGGCATCTTCCACGCCTACTACACGATCGCCCTGGCCCCGGCCATCGGTGCCCTCGTCGGCATGGGCGGCAAGGAGGCGTGGGAGCGCCGGCACGGCTCGCTCGGCTCCATCGCCCTGGCCGCGGCGACGGCCGCCGCTGCCGTCTGGTCCTTCATCCTGCTCTCGCGCACGCCGGACTGGTTCCCCTGGCTGCGCTTCGGGGTGCTCATCGTGGGGATGGCGGCAGCGTTCCTGCTCCTCGTCGTGGTCCGCCTGCACCGTCGCGCCGTACCGCTCGTCCTGGCGGCGGCCCTGGTCGGCCGGCCTGGCCGGCCCCGCCGCCTACACCCTGTCCACCGTCGCCACCCCGCACACCGGGTCCATCCCCACCGCCGGCCCGTCCGGCCAGGGCGGGATGGGTCGCATGGGCGGCCCCGGCGGCTTCCCCGCCGGCGCACGGACCGGTGCCGCCCCCGGCGGTACGGCGCAGGGCGGCATGCCGACCGGCGCTCCCGGTGGCGGCGGCATGGGCGGCCTGCTGGACGCCAGCACGCCGAGCACCGAGGTGGTGGCCGCGCTCAGCGCCGACTCCGGGAGCTACACCTGGGTGGCCGCGGCGATCGGCTCGCAGAACGCCGCCGGGCTGCAGCTCGCGACCGAGCTGCCGGTCATGGCCATCGGCGGCTTCAACGGCAGCGACCCCTCACCGACGCTGGCGCAGTTCCAGGCGCTGGTGAAGGCCGGCAAGATCCACTACTTCGCCGCCAGCAGCGGTCGCGGCGGTCCCGGCGGCGGCGCCGGGACGTCCAGCGCCATCACCAGCTGGGTCACCGCCAGCTACACCGCCGGTGACCATCGGCGGGTCGACCTTCTACGACCTGACCCAGCCGGCGTCCTCGACGGCGGCGGGCACGACCACGGCGACCCAGTCGTGAGCACCGCGCCCGTCCTCGACGTGGTCATCCCCGTCTACAACGAGCAGGTGGCGCTCGGCCCCTGCGTCCGGCGGCTGCACACCCACCTGCGGGAGACGTTCCCCTACCCGTTCCGCATCACCGTCGCCGACAACGCCAGCACCGACGGCACCTGGGCGGTGGCCACCCACCTGGCCGAGCAGCTGCCGGGGGTGCGCGCCGTCCACCTCGACCGAGAAGGGCCGCGGCCGGGCGCTCAAGGCGGTGTGGTCGCGCTCCGAGGCGCCGATCCTGGCGTACATGGACGTCGACCTGTCCACCGACCTCGACGGCCTCTGGCCGCTGGTGGCGCCGCTGATGTCGGGGCACTCCGACCTCGCCATCGGCAGCCGGCTGGCCCACGGCTCGCGGGTCGTCCGCGGCGCCCGGCGCGAGGTGATCAGCCGGGCGTACAACGTGCTGCTGCGGGCCAGCCTGGGCGCCCGGTTCACCGACGCCCAGTGCGGGTTCAAGGCGATCCGGGCGGACGTCGCGGCGGAGCTGCTGCCGATGGTCGAGGACCCGGCGTGGTTCTTCGACACCGAGCTGCTGGTGCTGGCCGAGCGCTGCGGCCTGCGGATCCACGAGGTGCCGGTGGACTGGTACGACGACCCGGACAGCAGGGTGGACGTGGTCCGCACCGCGATGGACGACCTGCACGGGATCGTGCGGCTGCGGCGGGCGATCGCCTCGGGCCGGCTGCCGCTGGAGGCCGTGCGCGAGCGGATCGGCCGGCACCCGGCCGGGGCGGGCGTGCTCGGCCAGGCGTGGCGGTTCGCCGGGGTCGGCCTCGTCAGCACGGCCCTGCACCTGGGCCTGTTCGCCTGGCTCGCGACGGCGCTGCCGTCGGCGCAGGTCGCCAACCTGCTGGCGCTGCTGGTGGCCACCGTCGCGAACACGGCCGCCAACCGGCGCTGGACGTTCGGCGTGCGCGGGCGGCGGCACCTGGGTCGCCACCACCTCCAGGCCCTCACCGTCTTCGGGCTCACCTGGGGCATGAGCAGCCTGGCGCTGCTCCTGGTCGGTGCCGTCATCGACGAACCCGGGCGCAGCTGCCCAGACCGTCGCGATCGCCGCCGCCAACCTGGTGGCCACCGCGGTGCGGTTCGTGGCGATGCGCCGGTGGATCTTCAGCGACGACAAGGGAACTGACGCGTCATCGGCCGTTCGCGTCCCGGGGCTGTCGCTGGCGCGTGACCGGCCCGTCCGCGGCCGCCACGGAGCGCCAGAGCGCCTGAGGCCGGCCGGGCTCCCGCCCGACGGGATCCCCGGCCGGCCGGGCGCCGGCCCCGGCAGCGGATCGAACCGTGGCGCCGGCGCGCCGTACGATGCGCGCATGCCGCACCCGGATGGCGATGATCGAACGCCCGAGACGATCGCCCGCCGCCCCGTGGCCGGCGCCGGCCCGGGCATGCGCCCGCCGCGGATGGCCGACGTCGCCCGGGTCGCCGGCGTCTCGCACCAGACCGTCTCGCGGGTGCTGAACGACTTCCCGAGCATCCGCCCCGAGACCCGTCAGCGGGTGCTGGAGGCGATCGCGCTGCTGGGCTACCGGCGCAACACCGCAGCCCGGACGCTGGCCACCAACCGGTCGGGGTCGATCGGGGTGATCACGGCCGACATGAGCCACTACGGCCCGGCCAGCACGATGCTCGGCATCGAGTCCGCGTCCCGCGCCGCCGGCTACAACCTGACCCTGGCGGCCCTGCCCGAGATCTCACCCGACTCGCTGGCGGCCGCGGTCGAGCAGGTGCTCGAGCAGTCGGTGGAGGCGCTCGTGGTCATCGTCGCGCACCGCGCGGTCCTGCCGCTGGCCCAGTCGCTGCACATCGACCTGCCCGTCGTGGTCGTCGAGGGCGACCTGTCGGCCCTGCCCCTCACCGCCGGGGTCGACCAGGTCGAGGGCGCCCGGCTGGCCACCCGGCACCTGCTGGACCTCGGCCACGAGACGGTGGCCCACCTGGCCGGCCCGGACGACTGGCTGGAGGCCCAGGCCCGCAAGGAGGGCTGGCGCACCGCCCTGCAGGACATGGGCCGACCGGTGCCCGCCCTGCTCGGCGAGGGCGACTGGACCTCACGCAGCGGGTACGAGATCGCCCACGCGCCTGGAGTGGACCGACGAGACCACCGCGGTGTTCGCCGCCAACGACCAGATGGCGCTCGGCCTGCTGCGCGCGCTGGCCGAGGCGGGCCGGCGGGTGCCCGAGGACGTCAGCGTGGTCGGGTTCGACGACCTGCCCGAGGCGGCGTACTTCACCCCGCCGCTGACCACGGTGCGCCAGGACTTCGTCGAGCTCGGCCGTCGCGCGGTGGGCCTCATCCTGCGGGTGCTGGCCGGCGAGGACGAGGCCTCGGTGCCGCTGGTCGAGCCGACGCTGGTGGTGCGGTCCTCGACCGCCGCGCCGCGGCGGTCGGCGAGCACGCCACCGTCGGACTCGGCGAGCGCCCCCGGCGACTCGGCGAGGCGCCACCGGCGGGCTGACCCCGGTCGGAGGGCGGGGCCCGGTGCACAGAAAGTGCCCTCGGAGGTCTTGACCGGGCTGTATGTTAGCGCTCACACTCATCGTTGTTAGCGCTCACACGAGGCGGCCGGAACGCTCGCCGCCCGACCCGGAAGGCCCCTTCGTTGACCTCCCCGCAGACCGCTCCCTCCCCCGACGCCGTCGTGATCGGCGTCGACTACGGCACCCTCTCCGGCCGGGCCGTCGTCGTGCGGGTCCGTGACGGCGCCGAGCTGGCCAGCGCCGTCGCTGGAGTACCCGCACGCCGTCCTCGACCGCACGCTGCCGGACGGCACCGCGCTGCCGCCCGACTTCGCGCTCCAGGTGCCCGCCGACTACGTCGAGGTGCTGCGCCGGGCGGTGCCCGAGGCCGTCCGCCGGGCCGGCATCGACCCCGCCGACGTCATCGGCATCGGCACCGACTTCACCGCCTGCACGATGGTGCCGACCACCGCCGACGGCACCCCGCTGAACGAGCTCGACGGCCTCGCCGGCAACCCGCACGCCTACGTCAAGCTCTGGCGCCACCACGCCGCCCAGCCGCAGGCCGACCGGATCAACGCGCTCGCCGCCGAGCGCAAGGAGGCCTGGCTGCCCCGCTACGGCGGGCTGATCTCCTCCGAGTGGGAGTTCGCCAAGGGCCTGGAGATCCTCGAGGAGGCTCCCGAGGTCTACGCCGCGATGGAGCACTGGGTCGAGGCCGCCGACTGGATCGTCTGGCAGCTGACCGGCGACTACGTCCGCAACGCGTGCACCGCCGGCTACAAGGGCATCTACCAGGACGGCAGCTACCCCTCCGAGGACTTCCTGGCCGGGCTCAACCCCGACTTCCGCGGGTTCGTCGCCGACAAGGTCGAGCACCGCATCGGCCAGCTCGGCGAGCGTGCCGGGCGGCTCAGCGCCGAGGCGGCCGCCTGGACCGGGCTGCCCGAGGGCATCGCCGTCGCCGTCGGCAACGTCGACGCGCACGTGACCGCGCCGGCCGCGCGCGCCGTCGAGCCGGGCCAGATGGTGGCCATCATGGGCACCTCCACCTGCCACGTCATGAACAGCACCGCGCTGCACGAGGTGCCCGGGCATGTGCGGCGTCGTCGACGGCGGCATCGTCGCCGGCCTGTGGGGCTACGAGGCCGGGCAGAGCGGCGTCGGCGACATCTTCGGCTGGTTCGTCAAGCACGGCGTGCCGCCGGAGTACCACGCGGCCGCCGCCGAGCGCGGGCTCGACCTGCACGAGCACCTCACCGACCTCGCCTCCCGCCAGGCCATCGGCGAGCACGGCCTGGTCGCCCTCGACTGGCACAGCGGCAACCGGTCGGTCCTGGTCGACCACGAGCTGTCCGGCCTGGTCGTCGGCCAGACGCTGGCCACCCGCGCCGAGGACACCTACCGCGCGCTGCTGGAGGCCACGGCCTTCGGCACCCGCACCATCGTCGCGGCGTTCGTCGACGCCGGCGTCCCGGTCACCGAGCTCGTCGTCGCCGGCGGCCTGCTGAAGAACCCGCTGCTGATGCAGATCTACGCCGACGTGACCAACCTGCCGTTGTCCACCATCGTCTCCGAGCAGGGCCCGGCGCTGGGCTCGGCCATCCACGCCGCGGTCGCCGCCGGCGCCTACGCCGACGTGCGCGCGGCCGCCCAGGTGATGGGCCGCTCGGAGCGGGGCGTCTACCAGCCGATCCCCGCCAACGTCGAGGCGTACGACGCGCTGTTCGCCGAGTACACGCTGCTGCACGACCACTTCGGCCGCGGCGCCAACGACGTCATGCACCGGCTCCGCGCCCTCCGGCGGGAGGCGACCCGGTCGGCCGGCCGGCGTGGGACGACCGCGCCCGCCGACGTGACCGACACGACCGCCGCGGCCGTCGAGGTGTCGGCATGACCGTCACCGCCGACGTCCGCGCCACCGTCGCGTCCCTGCGCGCCGAGGTGGCCGAGCTGCACCGCGAGCTCACCCGCTACCAGCTGGTGATCTGGACCGCGGGCAACGTGTCGGCCCGCGTGCCGGGCCACGACCTGCTGGTGATCAAGCCGTCCGGCGTCTCCTACGACGCGCTCACCCCGGAGTCCATGGTCGTCACCGACCTGTACGGCGAGCTGGTCGACGGCGAGCACAGCCCGTCGTCCGACACCGCGGCGCACGCCTACGTCTACCGGCACATGCCCGAGGTCGGCGGCGTGGTCCACACGCACTCCACCTACGCGACCGCGTGGGCGGCCCGGTCCGAGCCGATCCCGTGTGTCCTCACCATGATCGCCGACGAGTTCGGCGGCGAGGTGCCGGTCGGACCGTTCGCCCTGATCGGCGACGACTCGATCGGCCGGGGCATCGTCGAGACCCTGCGCGGCAGCCGCAGCAAGGGCGTCCTCATGGCCGGCCACGGCCCGTTCACGATCGGCAAGGACGCCCGGTCGGCGGTCAAGGCCGCCGTGATGCTCGAGGACGTCGCCCGCACCGTCCACATCGCCCGCCAGCTCGGCACGCCCGCACCGCTGGACCAGGGCGACATCGACAGCCTCCACCACCGCTACCAGAACGTCTACGGCCAGTGAGCCCCCGAAGGAGTTCCCCATGACCAACCCGTCCGCACCCGCCGAGGTGTGGTTCCTCACCGGCAGCCAGGGCCTGTACGGCGAGGACGTCGTCAGCCAGGTGGTCGCCCACTCGCGGTCGATCGCCGCGACGCTCGACGGCACCGACGCCATCCCGGCGACCGTCGTGTGGAAGCCGGTGCTGACCGACACCGACGCCATCCGGCGGATCGCCCTCGAGGCCAACGCCGACGACCGCTGCGTCGGCGTCGTCACGTGGATGCACACGTTCTCCCCCGCCAAGATGTGGATCAGCGGCCTCGACGCGCTGCGCAAGCCGCTGCTGCACCTGCACACGCAGGCCAACGTCGAGCTGCCCTGGGGCGAGATCGACATGGACTTCATGAACCTCAACCAGGCGGCACACGGCGACCGCGAGTTCGGCTACATCCAGACGCGGATCGGCCTGTCCCGCAAGACCGTTGCCGGCCACGTCAGCGACCCGGTGGTCATCGGGCGGATCGCCACCTGGGTGCGCGCCGCGACGGCGAGCTGCGCCATGCGCACCATGCGGCTGGCCCGCTTCGGCGACAACATGCGCGGCGTGGCCGTCACCGAGGGCGACAAGGTCGAGGCCGAGCTGAAGTTCGGCGTGTCCGTCAACGCCTACGGCGTCAACGACCTGGTGGCCAGCGTCGACGCCTCCACCGACAGCGACGTCGACACGCTGGTGAAGCAGTACGAGGACGAGTACGACGTCGTCCCCGAGCTGCGCGCCGGCGGTGAGCGGCACGAGTCCCTGCGCTACGGCGCCCGCATCGAGCTGGGCCTGCGGGCGTTCCTCGAGGACGGCGGGTTCACCGCGTTCACCACCAACTTCGAGGACCTCGGCGGGCTGCGGCAGCTGCCCGGACTCGCCGTACAGCGCCTGATGGCAGACGGCTACGGCTTCGGCGGCGAGGGCGACTGGAAGACGTCGGTCATGCTGCGGACGCTCAAGGTCATGGCCCAGGGCCTGCCCGGCGGCACGTCCTTCATGGAGGACTACACCTACCACCTGACGCCCGGCGAGGAGAAGATCCTCGGCGCCCACATGCTCGAGGTCTGCCCCTCCATCGCCGCCGCCCGGCCGACGCTGGAGATCCACCCGCTCGGCATCGGCGGCCGCGAGGACCCGGTCCGGCTGGTGTTCGACGCGGCCCCCGGCCCCGCGGTCATCCTCGGCACGTCCGACATGGGCGAGCGGTTCCGGTTCGTGGCCAACGAGGTCGAGGTCGTCGGCCCTGACGCCCCGCTGCCGAAGCTGCCCGTCGCGCGTGCCGTCTGGAAGCCCGCCCCCGACCTGCGCACCTCCACCGAGGCGTGGCTGACGGCCGGCGGCCCGCACCACACCGTGCTCTCGACCGCGCTGACGGCAGAGCACCTGTGGGACCTGGCCGAGATGTCCGGCACCGAGCTCGCGCTCATCGACGCCACCACGACAACGCGCCGCTTCACCCAGGAGCTGCGCTGGAACCAGGCCTACTACCGACTCGCCCAGGGCTTCTAGGCCACGCCCGCCATGGCCCACAAGGAGGCAATATCCCGAAAAGCGACAAGTTCCGCCACGCTTCTTGATCACCTTGTGACATGTTCACACTTGTCGGTGCGGACCCCAATCCACTTACATGGAGCCACAATCGGAGTACTGGGTCCGGATCGACGAGGTCGTCGCGCGGCGCGCGGCGGGGGCACGACTGGCACACACCCGAACTTTCCCATGCACCATCGAACGGAGAACAACTGTGCGTAAGATTCTCGCCCTCGTGGCGACCGGCGCCCTCGCGGTGACGATGAGCAGCTGCGGTCGCGCGTCGACCGCGGACGCCGGCAAGGACAGCATCGCCGGCGGCACGAAGGGCACGATCGGCGTCGCGATGCCGACGAAGACCTCGCAGCGCTGGATCAAGGACGGCGACGCGATGAAGGCCCAGCTCGAGGCGGCCGGCTACAAGGTCAACCTCCAGTACGCCAACGACGACATCCCGACCCAGGTGACCCAGGTCAACGACATGGTCACCAAGAAGAACCAGGTCCTGGTCGTCGCCTCGATCGACGGCACCGCCCTCGCCGGCGCGCTGAAGCAGGCCAAGGAGGCCGGCATCCCGGTCATCGCCTACGACCGCCTGCTGCGCAGCACCGACGCCGTCGACTACTACACGACGTTCGACAACCTCAAGGTCGGCGAGCTGCAGGCGGAGTCGCTCGTCAAGGGCCTCGAGGCCAGCGGCAAGGCCGCCCCGTGGAACGTCGAGCTGTTCGCCGGCTCGCCGGACGACAACAACGCGACCTTCTTCTTCAACGGCGCCATGAAGGTGCTGCAGCCGATGATCGACTCCGGCAAGATCAAGATCCCCTCGGGTGAGACCAACTTCAAGACGGTCGCCACCCTGCGCTGGGACGCCGGTGTCGCCAAGAAGCGCATGGAGAACCTGCTCACCAAGTCCTACTCCAACAAGGACGTCCAGGGCGTGCTCGCGCCGTACGACGGCATCTCCCGCGGCATCATCGCCGCCCTCAAGGGCAGCGGCTACGGCGCCGGCGACAAGAAGCTCCCGGTGATCACCGGGCAGGACGCCGAGATCGAGTCGGTCAAGTCGATCCTGGCCGGCGAGCAGTACTCCTCGATCTTCAAGGACACCAGCAAGCTCGCCGAGACCACGGTCAACATGATCAAGCAGATCGCCGAGAAGAAGACCGTCGAGGTCAACGACACCAAGTCCTACGACAACGGCAACAAGGTCGTCCCCACGATGCTGCTGCAGCCCGTGGCGATCGACAAGTCCAACGTCAAGCAGGTCCTGCTCGACGCGAAGTACTACACCGAAGCCGAGATGTCCTGACAGCTCAGCACACCAGTCGGTAGCTGACACGGGTGGCCCGGCGGCGGTCCAACGGACCGTCCCGGGCCACTCGTGCACCCGGACCGGCACGCACCATCTGAACCGCTCGCAAAGGGACGTGAGTATGGAAAACCTGATCCTCTCGATGAGGTCGATCACCAAGGAGTTCCCCGGCGTCAAGGCGCTCTCCGACGTCACGATCGACGTCAAACGGGGTGAGATCCACGCGATCTGCGGGGAGAACGGCGCCGGCAAGTCGACCCTGATGAAGGTCCTGTCGGGGGTCTACCCGTACGGCACCTACCAGGGCCAGATCGTCTTCGAGGACGAGGAGTGCCGGTTCAACGGCATCCGCGAGAGCGAGCGCGCCGGCATCGTCATCATCCACCAGGAGCTGGCGCTCATCCCCGAGCTGAGCATCGTGGAGAACCTCTTCCTCGGCAACGAGAACGCCCACCGCGGCGTGATCGACTGGCTCTCGGCGAACAGCCGGGCCAGGGAGCTGCTCGCCCGGGTCGGCCTGTCCGAGGACCCCTCGACGCTGATCAAGAACATCGGCATCGGCAAGCAGCAGCTGGTGGAGATCGCCAAGGCCCTCGCCAAGGACGTCAAGCTGCTGATCCTGGACGAGCCGACGGCGGCGCTCAACGACGCCGACTCCCAGCACCTGCTGACCCTGCTGGACGGGCTGCGGCGCAAGGGGATCACCTCGATCATGATCTCCCACAAGCTCAACGAGATCGAGCAGATCTCCGACTCGATCACGATCATCCGTGACGGCCGCACGATCGAGACCCTCGACGTCAAGGCCGACGGCATCAACGAGGACCGGATCATCCGCGGGATGGTCGGTCGGGACCTCGACCACCGCTACCCGCCGCACACGCCCGACATCGGCGAGACGCTGTTCGAGATCCGGGACTGGACCGTCTTCCACCCGGACGACCCGTCCCGCGTCGTCGTCAACCAGGCCAACCTCACCGTCCGCCGCGGCGAGATCGTCGGCCTGGCCGGGCTGATGGGCGCCGGCCGCACCGAGCTCGCCCGCTCGGTCTTCGGCCAGTCCTGGGGCCTGAACATCACCGGCCAGGTGCTCAAGCACGGCAAGCCGATCAAGCTCAAGACCGTGCAGCAGGCCATCAACGCCGGCCTGGCGTACGTCACCGAGGACCGCAAGACGCTGGGCCTGAACCTGCTGGACAACATCCGGGTGTCCATCACCTCGGCCGGGCTGACCAAGATCCGGCGCAACCTGATGGTCGACGACAAGGCCGAGATCATCGCCGCCAACAAGTACCTCAAGGACATGCGGATCAAGGCGCCCACCATCGAGGAGGGTGTCGGCAAGCTGTCCGGCGGCAACCAGCAGAAGGTCGTGCTCGGCAAGTGGATGTTCACCGAGCCCGACGTGCTGATCCTCGACGAGCCGACCCGCGGCATCGACGTGGGCGCCAAGTACGAGATCTACGAGATCATCAACCGCCTCGCCGACAGCGGTCGCGGCGTCCTGATGATCTCCTCCGAGCTGCCCGAGCTGCTCGGGATGTGCGACCGCATCTACACCCTGAGTGCGGGCGTCATCACCGCCGAGGTGCCGCGTGAGGTCGCCGACCAGGAAACGCTGATGCGTTACATGACCAAGAGAAAGGCCAGTTGAGGATGAGCACCACCACCACGACGGCCCCGCCCTCCTTCGCCAAGAAGCTGAGCCGGGCCATGGGCGGCAACGTCCGCCAGTACGGCATGATCATCGCGCTGCTGCTGCTCGTCGCGATGTTCCAGGTCCTCACCGGGGGCCTGTTCCTCGAGCCGCGCAACGTCACCAGCCTGCTGGTGCAGAACGGCTACATCCTGATCCTCGCGATCGGGATGGTGATGGTCATCATCGCCGGCCACATCGACCTGTCGGTCGGGTCGGTCGCCGCGTTCGTCGGTGCCACGGTCGCCATCGCGATCACCCGGTACGACGTGCCGTGGCCGCTCGCGATCGTCCTCGGCCTGGTCGTGGGCGCGCTGGTCGGCGCCTGGCAGGGCTTCTGGGTCGCCTCGGTCGGCATCCCGGCCTTCATCGTCACCCTGGCCGGCATGCTGCTCTTCCGCGGTCTCGACCTGATGATGCTCGACGCCTCCAGCGTCGCGGTGCCCGAGGGCTTCCAGACCATCGCCAACGGGTTCATCCCCGACATGGGTCCCGACACCGGCTACCACAACCCGACGGTGCTCCTCTCGCTGCTGCTCATCGTGCTGTTCGTGGTGCTCGAGCTCCGCCGCCGCGCCGACCTGCGCAAGCACGCGATGACCGTGCCGTCGATGGCGATCAGCGTGTTCAAGCTGGTGCTCGTCAGCGCGGCCGTCCTCTCGGTCGGGCATGCTGCTGGCGTCGTACAAGGGTGTGCCGGTCGTCGGCCTCATCCTCGGCGCGCTGGTGGCGCTGTACAGCTTCATCACCCGCAAGACCGTCCTCGGCCGCCACATCTACTCGGTCGGTGGCAACTCCGGCGCGGCGCGGCTGTCCGGCGTCAACACCAAGCGCGTCGACTTCATGGTCATGGTCAACATGGGCCTGCTGTCCGGCGTCGCCGGCATGGTGTTCACCGCCTACCTCAACGCGGCGAACCCCAAGGACGGCACCGGCTTCGAGCTCGACGCCATCGCCGCCGTGTTCATCGGTGGCGCGGCCGTGGCCGGCGGTGTCGGCACGGTCTCCGGGTCGATGATCGGTGGCCTGGTCATGGGCGTGCTGAACCTCGGCCTGGCCAACCTGAGCGTGGACTCCAACTTCGTGCAGATCATCAAGGGCCTGGTCCTGCTGCTCGCGGTGGCGTTCGACGTGCGGTCCAAGATGCAGGGTCGTCCCTCGTTCATCGGGATGATGATGTCGGCGCTCAACCGCAAGCCCGAGCCACCGGCGGCACCCGCCCCGGTCGAGCTCGAGGCGGACGACGCCCACCGGGGCACCCCGGCCTCGGCGCCGACCGAGCCGGACGCGCTGCCCGGCGACCTGGACAAGGTCGGCACGTCCAGCTCCTCGGACCCCCAGGGCTGATCCCGCACCAGCCCCTCACACCGGTGGCCCTGTCGCAGTCCGCGACAGGGCCACCGGTGCTGTCCGGGCGACGTCAGGCCGGCCGGTAGCGCCGCAGCTCGCGGCGGGCGAGCGACATCGTGTGCACCTCGTCCGGGCCGTCGGCCAGGTGCAGCATCCGGGCCTGCGCGTAGAGCTCGGGCAGCGGGGTGTCCTGGCAGACCCCCATCCCGCCGTGCGCCTGCATCGCCCGGTCGATCACCCAGGTGGCCATCTCGGGCACGGCCACCTTGATCGCCGAGATCTCCACGGCCGCACCGCGGTTGCCGACGGTGTCCATCAGCCACGCGGTCTTGAGCACCAGCAGCCGGGTCTGCTCGATCCAGATCCGGGACCGGGCGATCCAGTCCTGCACGACGCCCTGGGCCGCGATCGGCTTGCCGAACGCCTCACGGGACAGCACCCGCTCGCACATCAGGTCGTAGGCCCGCTCGGCCATGCCGATCAGGCGCATGCAGTGGTGGATCCGGCCGGGGCCGAGCCGGGCCTGGCCGATGGCGAACCCGGCGTTCCACTCCCCCAGCAGGTTCTCCCGGGGGACGCGCACCCCGTCGTACAGGATCTCGGCGTGGCCGCCGTGCGGGCCGTCGGTGTAACCCAGCACGTGCGTGCCCCGCTCGATCCTCACGCCCGGCGTGTCCAGGGGGACCACGACCATGCTGTGGCGCTGGTGCCGCTCGCCGTCCGGCGCCGACAGGCCCATGACGATCGCGACCTTGCACTCGGGGGCCATCGCGCCGCTGGACCACCACTTGCGCCCGGTCACCACGATCTCGTCGGTCGCCTCGTCCAGCTCGATCCGGCAGGCGATGTTGTTGGCGTCCGAGGACGCCACGTCCGGCTCGGTCATGGAGTACGCCGAGCGGATGGTCCCCTCCAGCAGCGGCGTGAGCCACCGCTCCCGCACCGCGGGGCGGGCGAAGTGGGCCAGCACCTCCATGTTCCCCGTGTCCGGGGCGGCGCAGTTCATCGCCTCGGGCGCCAGCATCGGCGAGCGCCCCGACAGCTCGGCCAGCGGCGCGTACTCCAGGTTGGTCAGCCCGGCCCCGCGCTCCCCGGGCAGGAACAGGTTCCAGAGCCCGCGCTCGCGGGCCTGCGCCTTGAGCTCCTCCATGACCGGCGGGCGGCCCCAGGGGTTGCTCTGCGCCTGCTGGGCCACCTGCGCGTGGAACGTGGCCTCCGCCGGGAGGATGACGTCGTCGAGGAAGTCCTGCACGCGCTCGCGCCACTGCTCGACGGTGCTGCTGTAGCCGAAGTCCATGCGCGCCAACCTATCCCTGCCCCTGCGCAGGGTCCGGCGCGCTCAGCCCCGCCCGCGGGTCCGGGCCTGCGCGCCCCGGGTTCAGGAGCCCCGCGTGACGGCAGGACGACACAGGCCCCGCCGGCACCCTCTCGGGGCCGGCGGGGCCTGTGTGCTGTGGTGCTGACCATCGGTCGGCTGGGCCGACCAGGGTCGAGCACCTCCCGGCGGAGGCGGCGGGATTTGAACCCGCGAGAGGTTTTATCCTCAACCCGCTTAGCAGGCGGGCGCCATAAACCGGGCTAGGCGACGCCTCCGTGCTCGTGCGGCACGATCCCGGTCGGGCTGGGCTCGCGTCGCGTGAAGCCTGCACAGGCTACCGGCGCGGGGGCCCGTTTCACAAAATGGCGAACCTTTCTGCCCTGTCGGACGTCGTCTTGGTCGGCATGCCCTGTCTTTCGCAGGCAGAATGGGGAGGCGGCGCGCCATCCACCAGCGTCCGTGTCAACCCAAGAGAGGCCCGAATGTCCTACCTGCCCCGCGACGACGAACCGGCGACGCGGGGTCGCCGTTCAGAGAGGGCGCGCAACACCAGCCGCGCCCGGCTCGGCCGCTTCTTCGGCGCCACGGCGCTGGGCACCCTCGTCCCGGGACTCGGGCTCACGCTGACCGGGCGCCGCCGCTCCGGTGCCACCCTCATCGTGCTCTTCCTCGGCGGCCCTCGCCGCCCTGACCGTGCTGCTCGTGCGCAACGGGGTGGTGCGCACCGCCCTGCAGCTCGCCGTCCGGCCCAACGTGCTGGTCGCGGCCAGCGTCGCGGTGGTCGTCGGGGCCGTGATCTGGTGCGCCTCCATCGTCTGGACCGCCAGGGGCGCCCGGCCCGAGCACCTGAGCCGGGGCCAGCGCTGGGCGACGTCGGCCTTCACGGTCCTGATGTGCCTGCTCGTGCTGGCGCCGACCGCGCAGGTGGTGCGTTACGTCACCATCCAGCGCGATGTCATCGGCAGCCTGTTCAGCAGCGGCAAGCACGTCGCGCCGAGCGCCGCCGGGCTGAACCAGGCCCACCCCAACAGCGGCATGGCCGACCCCTGGGCCGGCACGCCCCGCGTCAACGTCCTGCTGCTCGGCTCCGACGCCGGTGCCGACCGCACCGGGGTGCGCACCGACTCGATGATGGTGGCCAGCATCAACACCAGGACCGGGGACACCGTGCTGTTCGGTGTGCCGCGCAACCTGCAGAACGTGCCCTTCCCCGACCACGACCCGCTGCACAAGCTCTTCCCCCAGGGCTACAACTGCGGGCCTGAGTGCCTGATGAACGCCGTCTGGACGCTGGCCGAGGGGCACCGCGACCTCTTCCCCGGCGACAGCAACCCCGGGCTCACCGCGACCCGCGACGCGCTCTCGTCCGTGCTCGGGCTGAGCATCGACTACACGACGATCATCGACCTCAACGGCTTCCGCTCGCTGGTCAACGCGATGGGCGGGGTCGACGTCAACGTCCGGGAGCGCATCCCGATCGGCGGCCACGTCAACCCCGGCGGCACGATCAGCGGCATCACCGGCTGGATCAACGCCGGCCCGCAGCACCTCGACGGCTACCACGCCCTGTGGTTCTCCCGCTCCCGCGCCACCACCGACGACTTCAGCCGGATGCGCCGCCAGCGGTGCATGGTGGGTGCCCTCGTCGACCAGGTCAACCCGGTGACGATGCTGGAGAAGTACCCCGCCCTGGCCGCGGTCGCCAAGAACAACATCCAGTCCGACATCGCCCAGGACGAGCTGCCCGCGTTCGTCGAGCTGGTGCAGCGGATGCAGAAGGGGTCGATCACGAGCCTGGCGCTGACCAACAAGAACACCAACGTCGGCAACCCCGACTACGCCAAGCTCCACGCGCTGGTGCAGTCCGCCATCGCGACGCCGCACCCGACGGCCAGCCACCCGGCCACCGCCACGCCCAGCACGCCGACGCCGACGCCCGACCCCGTCCGCCACCTCCACCGTGGCGCCGGCGACCGACGACCTGGTCAACATCAAGGACGCCTGCTGACGCCGGAGGTGAGCGGCCCGGCCCGAGGAGCGGCCGGCCGGGTGAGCGGGCCGGCCGGAGGGCGCGGCCCGGGAGCCCAGGAGCCGGTGAGGCCGGTAGCGACTACGCCAGGGTCTCGACCTGCAGGTCGCCCTCGGCGTACCGCCGGCGCAGCATCTTCTTGTCGAACTTGCCGACGCTGGTCTTGGGCACCTCGTCGATGAAGGCCCAGCGCTCGGGCACCTGCCAGTGCGCGATCCGGCCGGCGAGGAACTCCTGCAGCACCGACGGCGTCGACCGCCGACGCCGGGCTCGCGCACCACCGTGGCCAGGGGACGCTCGCCCCACTTGTCGTCCGGGACGCCGACGACGGAGGCCTCGATCACGTCGGGGTGGGCCATCAGCGCGTTCTCGAGGTCGACCGAGCTGATCCACTCACCACCGGACTTGATCACGTCCTTGGCGCGGTCGGTCAGCGTGAGGTAGCCATCGGGCGTCAGCGAGCCGACGTCACCGGTGCGCAGCCAGCCGTCGTCGAACTTGGCTGCGGCGTCGGCCCGCTCGGCCTCGGTGCTGGAGCCGTTGTCGTAGTAGGAGCCGGTGATCCACGGGCCCTTGACCTCGAGCTCACCCACGCTGCTGCCGTCCCACGGCTGCTCGGCGCCGTCCGGCCCGACCAGGCGGGCCTGCACGCCGGGGGCGATCCGCCCCTGGGTCTCGCGGTAGCGCCAGTGCTCCTCGCCCGTCGGTCCCGGCCGGCGCGACGGCCGTCGTGCCGAGCGGCGACATCTCGGTCATGCCCCAGGCGTGGATCACCGTGATGCCGTGCCGCTCGTGCATCGCCCGCATCAGCGCCGGCGGGCAGGCGGCGCCACCGACGACGACCGAGCGCACGGAGGAGGTGTCGGTCGGGTGCTCGTCGAGGTAGCGCAGCAGGTCGTTCCAGATCGTCGGCACGGCGCCACCGCCGGTGACCCGCTCGGTCTCGATCATCCTGGCCAGCGGCTCGGCCTGCAGGAACCGGTCGGGCATGATCAGCGACGAACCGGACATCAGCGCGGCGTAGGGCAGGCCCCAGGCGTTGGCGTGGAACATCGGCACCACCGCCAGCAGCCGGTCACCCTGGCTGAAGTCCATCCCGAGGATGACCTGCATCGAGTGCAGGTAGTTGGAGCGGTGGGAGTAGACCACGCCCTTGGGGTTGCCGGTCGTGCCGGAGGTGTAACACATCGAGGACGCGAGCCGCTCGTCGAGCTCGGGCCAGTCGAAGGTCTGCGGCTGGGCCGCGAGCAGCGTGTGCCAGTCGTGCACGCCCTCGATCTGTGGGGCCGCCTCCAGGGCGGCTCGGGTCTCGTCCGGGATCGGGCCGTTGACGATGACGTGGCGCAGCGTGGTCAGGTGCGGCAGCAGCTGGCTGAACGGCGCCGGCCAGGCTGTTGTCGAGGATGACCACCTGGTTCTCGGCGTGGTTGGTGATGTAGATGATCTGCTCGGGGAAGAGCCGGATGTTCAGCGCGTGCAGGACCGCGCCCATGGACGGGACCGCGAGGTAGCTGACCAGGTGCTCGGCGTTGTTCCACATGAACGTCGCCACGCGCTGGTCGCCGTCGATGCCCAACCCCCGCAGCGCATGGGCGAGCTGGGCGGCCTGGATGCCGACGTCCCGGTACGACGTGCGCCGCGCGCCGTCGGCCGTCCACGTGACGACCTCCTGGTCGGCGTGCACCGTGGTGCCCACGGTGAGCAGGCGCGAGATGAGCAGGGGCGTCTCCTGCATGGTGCTCTTCATGGCCCGAGCCTGCCACGGCGAACGACCACGATGCGCGGCAACCGGCGCAGTCGGGTAGCGGCCACGCGGCCAGGGTCGCGCGACCCGGCCGGGGCCTCGCCGCCGCCTCGGTCGCATGCTGTTGGATGTCAGGATGAACCGTCGCACTGTGGTCATCTCGGTCGTCGCCGGTGTCGTCGTGCATCGGCGGCGCGGGGGCCGGCGTGGCCTGGCAGCAGCAGCGGGCCCAGGCCGAGCAGGACCGCAGCCTGCGAGCCGCGGCCGACGACGTTCGCCTCGGCGTGGTCGGACCGTGCCCTGGACCGGTCCGGTACGTCGTACGCGGGCAGCTCGCCCGCGCAGGTCGCCGCGTCGTTCACCAAGGTCACCCAGGGGCTGGGCACCGGGCCGGTGAAGGTCACGGTCGGCTCGGTGAACCGCTCCGGCGACACGGGCAAGGCCACCCTCGACGTCCGCTGGTCGCTGGCCGGCGGGGCGACGTGGGCCTACTCCGAGCCCGTCCCGCTCAAGCGCACCAGCAACCGGTGGGCCGTCGTCGCCGACGGTCCCACGTCCCTGTGGCACCCGAAGGTGCGCAGCGACCAGGCCCTGACCGCCGGCCGCACCTGGGGCCGGCGCGGCGCGGTCCTGGACCGGAACGGCAAGCCGTTGCTGGCGATCGGCACCGTCTACGACGTGCAGATCGACCCGGCGCGGGCGACACCGGCCGCGGTCGCCGCGCTCGAGAAGGTCGTCGACGAGCCGGCCGGGTCGCTGACCGCCAAGCTGGCGGCGGCCAAGCGGGCCGGGTCGCGCGCACCGATCCCGGTCATCACCTACCGCGAGGGCGACTTCGCCGACCGCCGCGCCGCGCTGGAGCCGCTGGCCGGCGTCATCTACCCCCGCCGCGAGCAGCCGCTCGCGCCCACCCGCACGTTCGGCCAACCGCTGCTGGGCTCGTACGGCCCGGTCACCGCCGAGATGGTCAGCAGGGGCAAGGGGCGCTACGTCGCCGGCGACCACGCCGGGCTCTCCGGCATCCAGGGCCAGTACGACGAGCTGCTCGGTGGCACCGCCGGGGTCGCGGTGGCCGTGGCGGGCACCGACCCGGCCACGACGCTGTTCGAGCAGCCGGCGAAGGACGGCAAGGACCTCACCCTCGCGCTCGACCCCGCGGTGCAGACGGCGGCGGAGAAGGCGCTGGCGGGCAGCGGCGCCACCCCCTCGGCGCTCGTCGCGGTCGACGTCAAGACCGGTGACCTGATCGCCGTGGCCAACTCCCCCGAGCTCGGCTTCGACCGGGCGCTGGTCGGCCAGTACCAGCCCGGGTCGACCCTCAAGGTCGCGACGTCGTACTCGCTGCTCGGCAAGGGACTCTCGCCGAGCACGCGCGTCCCGTGCCCGCCCTCGGTCACGGTGGACGGGCTGACGGTGAAGAACTACGAGGGCGAGACGTTCGGCGACGTCCCCTTCGCCAAGGACTTCGCCCACTCGTGCAACACGGCGTTCGTCCAGCTCGCCGGTGGCATGGGCGACGCCGACGTGCACGACGCGGCCAAGGCGCTCGGGGTCGGCGCCGGCTGGGAGAAGCACCTGGGCGTCGCCAACGCGTTCGGCGGCTCGGTGCCCGTCGCCACGAGCAAGACCGAGAAGGCGGCCACGGCGTTCGGCCAGGCCCGGACGCTCGACCTCCCCGGCCGCGATGGCGGTCATGGCCGGATCGGTGGCCCGGGGCAGCTACGTGGAGCCCGCCCTGGTCACCTCACCCGCGGTGCCCGGCGCCGACCGCACGCGCGAAGCCGCTGCAGGCGGGGCCGGTCGGCGAGCTGCGCTCGCTGATGCGCCAGGTCGTGACCGACGGCACCGGTTCGGTGCTGAAGGACGTCCCCGGCGGCCCGGTGTCCGGCAAGACCGGCACCGCCGAGCACGGGACGAAGTCGCCGCCGGAGACCCGGGCGTGGTTCGTGGGGTGGCAGGGCGACGTGGCGTTCGCCGTCCTGGTGGAGGAGGGCCGCAGCGGCGGCACCGTCGCAGCGCCGCTGGTCAAGAGGTTCCTCACCGACCTGCACCGCTGACCCGCAGGGGCGGGAACGACGAAGCCCCCGACCTCACGGTCGGGGGCTTCGTGACGAAGAGCGACTGTCTCAGCCGCAGCTCGATCCGTCTGAAATCAGAGGGGGCGAACCTTGTCAGCCTGGGGGCCCTTCGGGCCCTGGGTGACCTCGAACTCGACGCGCTGTGCCTCGTCGAGCGAACGGTAGCCGTTGGTCTCGATCGCCGAGTAGTGAACGAAGACGTCGGGGCCTCCGCCATCCTGTGCGATGAAGCCGAAGCCCTTTTCAGCGTTGAACCACTTCACGGTGCCCTGTGCCATGGGGATAACTCTTTCTTTGATAGCCAATGGAGCTCGCACCTCGCGCGCCCCAGGCTGCCGCACTACCCCCACAACTATCGGGACATGCCCGTTCGATGAAAAAAGCCCGCTCACTGCTGCGGGCACTTCTTCGACCTGCGAGGAACTGCAACTGCAACCGCGCATCACGCTATCACTTCAGCGGCTCACGGCAAGGGGGTCTTCCAAGGTCGGTCGGCACCCGTTCTGCGCGGTGTCGTCGCAGGTCAGCGACCTGCCGCGAAGCGGGACCATCGGCCCTGTCGGCCCCGACGCCGGCTCGGTCAGGTGCCGGTGATGTGCTCGGGACGGATCGGCACCCGCCGCAGCGGCACCCCGCAGGCCTGCCGGATCGGCGGCCGCCACGGCCGGCCCGGACGAGATGGTGGGCGGCTCACCGACCCCCCGGACGCCGTACGGCGCGTGCGGGTCGGCGTACTCGAGCACGGCGACCTGCATCGGTGGCGTGTCCAGGATGGTCGGGATGAGGTAGTCGGTGAAGGACGGGTTCCGGATCACGCCGTCCCGCACGACGATCTCCTCCATCAGCGCCAGGCCCATGCCCTGGGTGCTGCCGCCCTGGATCTGGCCGACCACGGCCTGGGGGTTGATCGCCCGGCCGACGTCCTGGGCGGTGTCCAGGGCCACCACCTTGACCAGGCCGAGCTCGATGTCGACGTCGACGACCGCCCGGTGGGCGGAGAAGGCGTACTGCACGTGCGCGTTGCCCTGACCGGTCTCCGGGTCGACCGCCTCGGTCGGCCGGTGCTGCCACTCGACGGTCTCGTCCACCGCCTCGGCGCCCAGCAGGTCGGCCAGGCTGGTCACCACCTCGCCGGTGTCGGCGACCACCTTGCCGGCGTCCAGCCGCAGCGACGCCGACCGGCCGGCCGACCTGGGCGGCGGCGCGTTCCAGGACGCGGTGGCGCACCGCCTCGCAGGCCGCCTTGACCGCGCCACCGGTCACGTAGGTCTGCCGTGACGCCGACGTCGACCCGGCCGAGCCGACGCTGGTGTCCTTGGGGTGCAGCACGACCCGGTCGACGCCGAGCTCGGTGCGGCAGATCTGCTGCTCGACCGTGATCAGGCCCTGGCCGACCTCGGCCGCAGCGGTGTGCACGGTGGCGACCGCCTCCCCGGCGGTCGCCTCCAGCCGGACCCGCGCGGTGGAGTAGTCGTCGAAGCCCTCGGAGAAGCCGACGTTCTTGTAGGTCACGGCGTAGCCGATCGCCCCGGCCGAACGCCCTCGCCGTGGGTGGTGTTGGAGACCCCGCCGGGCATCGAGCGCAGGTCGAGCTCGCTCGCCCGCGCTCCGGGGGCAGCGGCATGTCGCGCGACGATCTGGAGCAGCTCGGCCACCGGGGCCGCCGAGTCGATGACCTGCCCGGTGATGTTGGTGTCGCCCTCGCGCATGCCGTTGAGCTGACGGATCTCGACGCGTCCCATGCCCGACCCGGTCGGCCAGCTCGTCCATCAGCGCCTCGTGGGCGAAGGCGGCCTGGACGCAGCCGAACCCGCGCATCGCGCCGCACGGCGGGTTGTTGGTGTAGACGCCGTAGCAGTCCACGTGGACGTTGGGCAGGCGGTAGGGGCCGAGCCCCAGGGTGCCGCCGTTGCCGACGACCGCCGCCGTGGACGACGCGTAGGCGCCGCCGTCGAACACGATCTCGGCCCGGCCGTAGACCAGCGTGCCGTCCTCCTGGGCGCCGAACTCGTAGCGCATCGTCGCGGGGTGCCGGTGGACGTGGCCGAAGAACGACTCCTCGCGGTTGTAGACCATCTTGACCGGCTTGCCGGTGTGCAGCGCCAGCAGGCAGGCGTGCACGTGCATCGACAGGTCCTCGCGGCCACCGAACGCGCCGCCGACCCCGGCCAGCGTCAGGCGCACCTTCTCCGGCGGCAGGTCGAGCGCCGCGCAGATCTGGCGCTGGTCCACGTGCAGCCACTGCGTCGCGACGTACAGGTCGACGCCGCCGTCCTCGGCGGGCACCGCCAGCCCGGACTCCGGCCCGAGGAAGGCCTGGTCCTGCATGCCGACCTCGAAGTCCAGCGACACGACGACCGGGGCGACCGGGTCGGCCTCGCCCTTGCGGATCTTGAGGTGCCGCACGACGTTGCCGCCCTCGTGCATCTGCGGCGCGGTCGGGTCGAGGGCCCGACGCGCGTCGGTGACCGCCTCGAGCGGCTCGTAGGTGACGACGATCCGCGCCGCCGCCCGGCGGGCGATCTCGGGGTGGTCGGCGGCGACCAGCGCGACCGGCTCGCCCTGGTAGCGCACGACGTCGACGGCCAGCACCGGCTGGTCGAGGTGCTCGAGCCCGACCGCGTTGAGGCCCGGGACGTCGTCGGCGGTGAGGACGGCGTGGACGCCGGGCGTGGCGAGCGCCGGACCGATGTCGATGGAGACGATCCGGGCGTGGGGGTGCGGGCTGCGCAGGGTGACCCCCCAGACCATGTCGTCCATGAACAGGTCGCTGGAGTAGGCGAACTCGCCGGTCACCTTGAGGTTGCCGTCGGCGCGCACCGGGCTGTCGCCGATGCCTCCGCTGCCGGCTGGCGGCCGGTGGTCGGTGGCGCCACGGCGGGGCGCGTCGGGCTGGTCGTCGGGGCGGTCGTCGAGATGTCGGTCATGGTCGTCACCGGGTCGAGGAGAGCAGGGAGCGGTGGACCGACACGGCCTCGCGGGCCAGGTCGCGCTCGTCGACGGTGACGACGCGGTCTGCGCTCGACCACGGTCCGGCCGTCGACCAGCAGCAGCTCCAGCGGTGGTCGCGACGCCGAGCACCAGGGCGGCGACCGGGTCGGCGATGTCGGCGTGCGCGAACGTGTCGAGCCGCCAGAGCGCGAGGTCGGCCAGCTTGCCGGGCTCCAGCGAGCCGAGGTCGGCCGACCGGCCCGAGCACCGCGGCGCCGCCGAGCGTGGCCATCTCGAGGGCGTCGCGGACCGAGAGCGCCTGCGGGCCGCCGGTGGCCCGGGCGAACAGCAGCGCGTTGCGCGACCTCCTCGAGCATGCTGGCCGACTCGTTGCTGGCGGCGCCGTCGACACCGAGCCCGACGCGGGCGCCGGCGTCGCGCAGGTCGCGGGCGCGGGCGATGCCCGAGCCGAGCCGGCCGTTGGACGACGGGCAGTGCGCCACCCCGGTGCCGGTGGCGCCGATCTTCATGACCGCGTCGTCGTCGAGGTGCACGGCGTGCGCGAACCAGACGTCGGCGCCGAGCCAGCCGAGGCTCTCCATGTAGTCCACCGGCGAGCAGCCGAAGCGCTCGCGGCAGAACTTCTCCTCGTCGAGGGTCTCGGCGAGGTGGGTGTGCAGCAGCACGTCGCGCCGCCGGGCCAGCGCGGCCGCCTCGCGCAGCAGGTCGGCGGTCACCGAGAACGGCGAGCAGGGCGCGACCGCGACCCGCAGCATCGAGCCCGGCGACGGGTCGTGCCAGCGGTCGATGGCCGCCTCGGTGGCGAGCAGCACCGCGTCGAGGTCCTCGACCACGTGGTCGGGCGGCAGCCCGCCGTGCGCTCTGGCCCAGGTCCATCGAGCCGCGGGTCGGGTGGAAGCGCAGGCCGACCGTGCGCGCGGCCTCGATCTCGGCGGCGAACACGTCCCCGCCGTCGCGGGGGAACACGTAGTGGTGGTCGGTGCTGGTCGTGCAGCCGGTGCGGGCCAGCCAGGCCAGGCCACCGCGGGCGGCGACGTTGACGGCATGCTCGTCGATCCGGGCCCACACCGGGTAGAGCGTCGTGAGCCAGCCGAACAGCGTCTCGTCGACGGCCAGCCCGCGGGTGACCCACTGGTAGAGGTGGTGGTGGGTGTTGACCAGGCCCGGGCGTGAGCAGGCAGCCGGCGCCGTCGACGACGCCGGTCGGCCGCCGCCGCACGCGACGGCCTCGGGCGCGGGCCCGGGCCCGACCGCGGTGATCCGGTTGCCCTCGAGGACGACGTGGCCGGCCGGGTGCTCGTCGCGGCCGGCGTTCATCGTGACGACGTGGGCGCCGTCGATGACGGTGGTGCTCATGAGCCGGTCCCGGCCACGCGGCCTGCGTCGGCCATCCGGTCCGCCGCCAGGCGCACGGCGTCCAGGATCTTCTCGTACCCGGTGCAGCGGCACAGGTTGCCGGCCAGCGCCTCCCGGATCTCGGGGTCGGTCGGGTGCGGCTCGCGGGCCAGCAGGTCGTGGGCCTGCACCAGCAGCCCGGGGGTGCAGAAGCCGCACTGCACCGCGCCCGCCTCGACGAACGCCTGCTGGAGGGGGTGCAGGTCGTCGCCGTCGGCGAGGCCCTCGACGGTGCCGATCTCGCGGCCCTGGGCCTGGCCGGCGGCGACCAGGCAGGCGCAGACCGGCACCCCGTCGAGGTAGACGGTGCACGAGCCGCACTCGCCCTGCTCGCAGGCGTTCTTGGAGCCGGGCAGGCCCATCCGCTCGCGCAGGACGTAGAGCAGGCTCTCGCCCTCCCAGACGTCGTCGACCTCGCGACGCTCGCCGTTGACCGTGGTGGTGACGCGCATGTCAGGCCGCCTTCCGGTAGTCGTCCCAGGCCCAGGTGGCGGCCCGGCGGGCCATCACCGACAGCGAGTGCAGCCGGTATGCCGCGCTGCCGCGGACGTCGTCGATCGGTGAGGCGGCGGCGCGCACCAGGCTCGCCGAACTCCGCGGCCAGGCTCGGTGGCAGCGGGCCGCGCGACTCCCACAGGCCCGAGCTCGTCCAGCGCCGCGGCCAGGTGCTGCTCGGCGGCGCGCGCCCGGCGCGGGGTCGGGGCGGCCGAGCCGATGCCGGTGCCGACGGCCCTGCGGTCGGGGTGCAGCGCGAGGCCGAACGCCGCGACCGAGATGACCATCGCGTTGCGGGTGCCGATCTTGCAGAACTGCTGCGGGCCGCGTCGGCGGCGTGACCAGCACGGCGCGGATCAGCTCGTCCGGCGCCAGGGCGTTGCGCTTGACCCCGGTGTAGAAGTCCTCGACCGGGATCACCCGGGTACCCGCGCACCGAGCGCGACCTCGACCCGGGTGCCGGCGGCCAGCAGCGGCGGGTGCGCGTCGCCGGCCGGCGAGGCGGCGCCCAGGTTGCCGCCGACCGTGCCGCGGTTGCGGATCTGCGGTGAGCCGACCGTGCGCGAGGCCATCGCCAGCCCCGGCAGCCGGTCGCCGAGCTCGTCGATGACCCGGCTGTAGGTCACGGCGGCGCCGAGCCGCACCCGGCCGTCCTCCGGCGCCCACTCGCGCAGCTCGCGCACCCGGCCCAGGTCGAGCAGCGCCGCGGGGCGTCGCCGGTCGAAGTTGAGCTCGACCATGACGTCGGTGCCACCGCACAGCGGCACGGCGTCCGGGTGCGCAGCCTTCGCGGCGAGCGCCTCGTCCCACGTGGTCGGCTGGAGGAAGTCCATCCGAGGCTCCTCGGGTCGCTGGTCCCGCCCGTTCGCCACCGGCGGATCCCGTTGCGCTGGCTGGTAGTCAAGTCCAGCCGCCGGGCCCGCGGCCTAGGGGCCGCCGGAACGAAAGTCCGGACCGCTGAGCGGACCCGAGTTGTACGTTTCTCCAATGAGGGTGCGGGAGCTGCTCGATGCGCCGGAGCTCGACCTGCGCCTGCACCACGGCGACGCCCGGGCGCTCGACCGGCCGGTGCGCTGGGTCTACTCCACCGACCTGCCCGACCCGAGCCGCTACCTGTCCGGCGGCGAGCTGGTCGTCACCGGGCTGGTGTGGCGGCGCAGCCCCGACGACAGCGAGCGCTTCGTCGCGGCCTGCGCCGCGGCGGGCGCGGTGGCCCTCGCCGCCGGCGAGGCGGTGTTCCACGGCGTGCCGCCGGACGTGGTCGAGGCCTGCCGCCGGCACGACCTGCCGCTGCTGTCGGTGCCCGAGCACGTCTCCTTCTCCGCCCTCACCGAGTTCGTCGTCGCGCGCGTCACCGCCTGGCGCGGCGCGCGGCTGGCCGCCACCCTGGACCGGCAGCGCCAGCTGCTCCAGGCCGTCGCCGAGGGCCGCAGCCTGGACGAGCTGGTCGCCCTCGTCGGCGCCGAGACCGGCCTGACCTGCCGCGTCCTCACGGCGACCGGCCGTGCGGTCGTCCGCGGCCCGCGCGCGCTGCCGGCCGGAGGACCTGGACCGGGTCACCCGCGCCTTCCTCACCGCCGACCGGCTGCCGGCCGTCGCGGCCGCGCGGCGGCGGGCACGCCGTACTCGGTCTTTCCCGTGGGGCCGGCGCTCGGCCAGCGGATGACCTCGTGGATGGTCGTGGTCGAGGGGGTCTGGTCGACCTGGGAGCTCCGACGTCGCCGACGCCATCGGCCAGCTCGCGGTCATCGCGGCGCTGGACCGGGCCCGTCGCGACGAGGGGCTGCGGGTCAGCCGGCAGATCGCCGACGAGGCCGTCGGGCTGGTCGAGCGGGGCGCGGGTGGCCAGCCCGAGACCCAGGTGCGGCTGCGGCAGGCGGGCGCGTCAGCGGCGACGCGCCGCTGGCGGTCGTGGTCGCCGAGTTCCCCGGCCGGCCGGACCTGCGCGAGGTGGCCCGCTCGGTGCTCGACGACGCGGCCGCGCAGCTGGGCGTCCCCGTGGTCGGCACGACCGGCGACGGTCGCGCGGTCGCGCTGCTGCCGCACCGCCGACCCGGCGTTCGCCGACGTGCTGCGGACGGCGCTGGCCCGGCTGGAGCCGGCGCTCGGCCAGGCCCGGCTGACCGTCGGCATCAGCGAGCCGTCCGAGCCGGCCGCGCTGTCCGGCGCGCTGGAGGAGGCGCGGCACGCCCGCCGGCTGGCCGAGCTGCGGCCCGACCGGGTCAGCGTCGTCACCGGGCTGGAGGTCACGTCGTACGTCCTGCTGCTGGCGACGGTCCCGGACGACGTGCGCCGCACGTTCGCCGCCCGCGTCCTCGGGCCGGTGCTGGAGTACGACGCCCGTCACGGGCCGGGCTGCGCGCGACGCTCGCGGCGTTCCTGGACTGCTCCGGCTCGTGGAGCCGCACCGCGGAGGCGCTGCACCTGCACGTCAACACGGTGCGCTACCGGATCGACCGGGTGGAGGAGCTGACCGGGCGCGACCTGTCCCGGCTCGAGGACCGGGTCGACGTGTTCCTCGCGCTGCGCTCGCTGCAGGCGGGTCCGGTCAGATGAAGCCGGGGACGGTGTACCAGGCCAGGCCGGCGTCCGGTGCGTCGTCCCGGCCGACGCTGCACTCGATCAGGCCGTAGGGGCGGTCGGCGGCGATGAACACCTCGCCGGGGTTGTCCAGGCCGAACGGCTCGCAGGTCGACCAGGAAGTGGTGCTTGTTGGGCGCCGAGAAGCGGATCTCGGCGATCTCCGGGTGCGCCGTCAGCACCGCCTGGCCCATCTCCCACAGCGTCTGCTGCAGGGCCAGGGAGTGCACCGTGGCGAACGTCCGCAGCAGGGTCGCGCGCACGTCGTCGTACGTCGTGCCCCAGTCGACGTCGAGCCGGCCGTAGCGCCAGCGCGCCACGAGGGACGTGGCCATCACCCGGTCGTGGGTCTCGGGCAGCGTCGTGTACTCGTCCTTGAGGAAGCCGTGGAACTCCGAGCCGGTGGACTTCAGCAGGGTCAGGTCCTTCAGCCCGGAGACGACCCAGGCCTGCTGGTCGTCGCCGGTGCCGTCGACGGTCACCACGGTGGTGCGCACCTCCTGGCCCCTGCGCACCCACGAGTGGTCGTGCTCCCGGCCGTCGACGCGTGATCCGCTCCCAGGCCAGCTCCTGGACCTCGATCCGCGCCCCGGACACGCTGGCGACGTCGTCGACGAAGTGCCGGGCCAGGCCGAGCGCGTAGTCCTCGACCTCGCCGATGCCCTTCTCCTTGGCGTACGCGAAGCAGGTGTTCTTCTGGCTGTCGGTCGGCAGCACCTTGCTCTGGTCGCCGACCAGGTGGGCGTCGGCGAAGTCGCCGCGCAGGGAGGTGGAGACGGTGACGTCGCGGATCTCGTGCCGGGCGGTGTCGCGGTAGATGCGCACGACCCGGTTCTCGGCCTTGCCGTACTGGTTGCGGTCCGAGGACGAGTCCCATGGTCAGCTCCCGCGGTAGGTCGAGTAGGCGAACGGCGACAGCAGCAGCGGCACGTGGTGGTGCTGCCCGGTGTCGGTCGAGCGGAGAACGTGACGACGACCTCCGGGAAGAAGCCGACCTGCCCGGTGGCGCGCGAAGTACGCCGCCGTGTCGAACTGCAGCCGGTAGGTGCCCGGCTCCAGACGCGGCGGGGCGAGGTCGGCGCACCGGCCGTCGGCGTCGGTCTCGCCGACGCCGACGATCGTGCTGACGTCGGCGTCGAGGCGGGACAGCGTGCACCGGTACGCCGGCCGCGGGGCGGCCGCGGCGCGGTGTCCAGGACGTGGGTGGTGACGGCGGCGAGCGCTCATGCTGCAGCGCCCTCCACGAGTCGGACCAGCCGGATCCGGTTGATCAGGCCGAGCTCGCGCCGTACGACGGCCCGCTCGGTCACCGGGTCGTTGCCGAGCCGCTGCTGCAGCACCGCGAGCAGCTCCTCGGCGCTGCGCCCGGACGCGCAGACGAGGTAGACGTGGCCGAACTTCGCCTCGTACGCACGGTTTCCGTCCGCCAGCGCCCGCACGTGTCCCGGCCTGGGCGCCGCTGACACCGGCCTGCTCGCGTCGGGACCACGCGCCGCCGTCACCCTCGGCGCGCTCGCCGATGCGGGGATGTCCGGCCAGCGCACGGGCGATGTCGTCCTCGTCGAGGTCGGCGAGGGCGTCGTCGGCCGCGGCGTACAGCTGCTCGGGCGAGGAGTAGGGGCGCCCGGCGGCGACGCTCGCCACCCACCGCGGCGAGGCGCAGCAGGCGGCGAGCACCTGCTCGGCGTCCGGCGCGGGTAGCGCGTTGAGGCCGGCGCAGGCCGAGGCCCTCGGGGACGGGCATCGCGGGGCTCCTTGGCGGGTCGGTCGACGAGCGGGCCCCGTCGGGATGCGGTGTCACACGGCTCCGGAGTCGTCGAGGTGCGGGCGGGCTGCCCCCAGCGTCGGACCGGTTCGGTGACCTGCACAGGCACCGAACCGACAGAGTTCGGTCGGGTCGCCACGGTGGTCTTGTGCGATCCACCAGTTCCTCAGCCGGCTGGAGTCTTGCCCCGCCGGGATGCGATGATGCGGCTGCAGCCGGCGCCAGCGATGCCGCGGGCCGCTGGAGGGTTCGCATAGCGGCCGAGTGCAGGCGCCTTGAAAGCGCCCGACGGAAACGTCCGTGGGTTCAAATCCCACACCCTCCGCAGCAGCAACAGGACCGTGACGACGGTGGCAGAAGCCCGGACCGATCCCCCTGCGCGTCCGGTGAAGCCGTCCCGCAGGGCGGGGACCTAGGGCCCTGTGGCTCGGTCAGGGTGGCGCGTTGACTCTGGGCAGAGGCCTCTGGCCTCCCCGCGAGTCGATGGAGGCGACGGCATGTCCCACAGCCTGACGGCAGACACGATCGGACCGGTAGACGTGGCCGTGCTGCTCTTCGAGGGCAACAACTTCAACGGTGAGGTCGCGCCGGCACTGGCGGACCTGCACAGCGCGGGCACCGTCCGCGTGATCGACCTGGCGTTCGTGCGCAAGGACGCCGACGGCACGACAGCGTTCCTCGAGGTGGAGGACAGCGACATCGCGGAGTCCTACGCACGCATTCACGATGACGAGCTGGATCTGCTGAGTGACACGGACCTCAAGCAGATCGCCGAGGACCTCGATCCGGGGTCCTCGGCGCTGGTCGTGGTGTTCGAGAACACGTGGGCCGCACGTCTGTCGAGGGCGATCCGGGAGTCCCACGGGCAGCTGCTCAGCCTCGAGCGCATCCCGCGGGACAGCGTGCTCGAGGCCCTGGCGGCACTGGAAGAAGGGTAGGACGTCATGAGACGACGGATGGGTCGACCGGGCCTGATGCGGACGATGGGACGCACCGCGGTCGTCGCGGGTACTGCGACTGCCGTGTCAGGAGGCATGCGCCAGCATGCGGCTCAGAAACAGGCGGCTGAGCAGCCACCCGCCCCGGTGCCACAGGACACCCCGGCGGAGCAGGCAGCCCCGGCGGAGCCGGCAGCCCCGGCGCCCGCCGCACCCGCGCCGGGCATGTCGTCGACCGACAAGATCGCGGCGATCAAGGGGCTGGGCGAGCTCAAGGACCAGGGGTTGCTCACCGAGCAGGAGTTCGCGGCGGAGAAGGCGAAGATCCTCGCGGGCTGAGCCCGCCGAGGGCGACTGACGGTGTTCGGGCCGGCCCGGCGCCCGGGCTCGGGCGTGCCGCTGCGACCCGCCTGCGTAGGGCGGGTCGCGGGGCGGGGCAGCTACAGGTGCCAGGTCACCCCGGTCGCGGTGACGGTGGCGGTGTAGCCCTTCTGGTGCACGATCGTGTGGTGCCTCGGGCAGAGCAGGGCCAGGTTCGACAGGTCGGTCGGGCCGCCGTCGCACCAGTGCCAGACGTGGTGTGCGACGCACCACGCCGGGGGCCTCGAGCAGCCGGGGAAGGTGCAGCCCCGGTCGCGGATCCACAGCGCCTGCACCTGCTTCGGCGGTGGCCAGCCGGATGGTCCGGCCCAGGTCGAGCACCTCGACCCTTGGAGCCGAGGACGGCCGGGATGATCGCGGCGTCGCAGGCCATCCTGCCGGACCGTCTCGGGGGCGAGCAGCTCCCCGGTCAGCGTCGTCCCGGCCCCGGTCCGGTCGAGCAGGTCCTGGTAGCCCATCGTCACCACCACCGCCGCCTTGGCGGTGGCCGGCGCGGACCCGCCGGCGGCGGCGGCGCGGCGGCAGACCTCGACCAGCGCGTCGGCCCGCCGCTGGTCGCTGGTGCGCAGGTCCGAGCCGTGCTCGGTGCGAGGGCTGCGGCGCGGCCAGCGGGCCGAGGATCGCCTCCAGCACCGCCGAGCCCTCCGGGTCCAGCCGCAGCCGGTACTCCGGCCATCCCGTCATCGTCGTACGGCTGGGACAGGGACGGTGCCGTGCTTGAGCCGGTCCTCCCGGCGCTGGAACTCCCCCAGGTGCCCGTACCTGGCGATCAACGCGGGCCGCAGCGCCCGGATCTCCCGCGGGCCCTGCCCCTCGGCCAGCGCCACGAACCCGGCCAGCACCGTGCCGTGGCACTCCGGGGTCAACCGCGGCCGCAGCTTGTCCATCTCGGCCGAGCGCGACCGCGGCGTTGCGGACCGGCGCCCGCGCCGCCAGGACCGCCTCGCGCAGCACCCGGTTGCGCTCCTGGGCGATCGCCTCGGTCACCTGCACCAGCGCGGCCGCACCGCCGGCGAGGTAGGAGTGGCCCCAGTGGCGCACCCACCCGGCCGGCGACGCGGCGTCCGACGCCGCGCACGTCCCCGCGGGACAGCCCCTGACCCAGCACCCCGACCTGGCCGGCCTCGGCCAGCAGCTTCAGCTCGTCCAGCTCGGCGAACATCGGCCCCAACCGGTCCGACCCGGCCTGGTGCAACCGGCCCAGCAACGCACGCAACGCCGACAGTACCGGCGGCCACCGCCGCCCAGTCCGACTCGAAGCAGGTCCCCTCCATGAACCCAACCTAGCCGCGACCACCGACAGCCCTTCCGCGTCGGAAGCCGTTGTCCACAACCACATTGGCTCGACCGAGACCTTGACTGCCGCAGCCCTCGGGAAGGCGTTACCGACGGACCACACCTCGAGGCGATCAGGGCACGGATGAGCCTCACCATGAGCGGCAGGAGGACGTCAGGCTCTGGACGGGCACCGCCGACTGAGGGGACAGTGCAGCATGAGCTACGACATCGAGCTGGTGAACGTCCTGGAGCAGCCTGCGGCCGTGGTGCGGGCCCGGGTCGCGCACCACGGCATCGCGGAGTTCCTCGGGCCGGCGTTCGGTGACGTGATGACGGCGCTGCAGCGGCAGGGTCTGCAGCCGGCCGGCCCGCCGTTCGGCCGCTATCGGCCGGCTGAGGACGGGGGCTGGGACATCACCGCCGGCTTCCCGGTGGGCGACACCGTCGCCGCGGAAGGTCGGGTGGAGGCCCTGACCCTCCCCGGCGGCCCGGTCGCGCGGACCCTGCACATCGGCGACTACGGCTCGCTGGCGATGGCCTACGAGGCGGTGTCCGCGTGGCTTGGCTGACCACGGGTACACCGCTGCGGGCGAGCCGTGGGAGTGCTACCTCGACGAGCCCGAGGTGGTGCCCCCGCGCACCGAGGTCTGGTTCCCCTGCCGGCAGGAGAGCAGCGCGGGCCCGCAGCACCCCGGCTGAGTTCCGGCGCACGCGCCGTCCACCCGCCGGGGCACCAGACCCCGCCCCCTTCCCGGCTGCTCAGTGGTGGAAGCCGCTGGGCCGCTCCTCCACCGGCATCGGCGACTCGAGGTGGTCGAGCCACTCGATCGAGCTGCGCAGGTCGCGCAGGAACAGCTCCGCCATGTCGTGGCTGAAGCCGTTGCGCACGACGACCCGCAGCACGACGAGGTCCTCGCGCTTGGGCGGCATCGTGTAGGCCGGGACCAGCCAGCCATACTCGCGCAGCTTGCGCGACACGTCGTACGCCGTGTACTTGCTGACCTTCGGGCTGACCGAGAACGTCACCACCGGCAGGTCCGTCCCGTCGGACACCACATCGAACTCGGACATGGCCTGCAGCGTCCGCGCGACGTGCACCGCCACGTCCTGGCAGGTCTGCTGCACCAGCCGGTACCCCTCACGCCCGAGCCGCAGGAACTGGAAGTACTGCAGCACCACCTGGGCGCCCGGCCGGGAGAAGTTCAGCGCGAACGTCGGCATGTCGCCGCCGAGGTAGTTCACGTGGAACACCAGCTCCTCCGGCAGGAACCGCGCCTCGCGCCACAGCACCCAGCCGACCCCGGGGTAGACCAGCCCGAACTTGTGCCCCGAGGCCTGGATCGAGACGACCCGCTCGAGCTGGAAGTCCCAGACCAGGTCCGGCTGGATGAACGGCGCGATGAACCCACCGGAGGCGGCGTCGACGTGCACGGGCACCGAGACGCCCGAACGCTGCTCGTACCGGTCCAGCTCCGCGCAGATCTCCTGCACCGGCTCGTAGCTGCCGTCCATCGTCGAGCCGAGGACCGCCACGACGCCGATCGTGTTCTCGTCGACGTACTCCATCAGGTGGTCGGCGGTGAGGTGGAAGACGTCGCCGTCCAGCGGCACGTAGCGGGGCTCGACCTCCCAGTAGTTGGCGAACTTCTCCCACACCACCTGCACGTTGGCGCCCATGACGATGTTGGGCCGGTCGGTGGGCTGCCCGGCCGCCCGGCGTGCCTGCTGCCAGCGGCGTTTCAGCGCCAGGCCGCCGAGCATGCACCCCTCCGAGCTGCCCGTGGTGGACGTGCCCACGCTCTCCGCCGCGTGCGGTGCGTGCCACAGGTCGGCGAGCATCCGCACGCAGCGCGCCTCGATCTCGGCGGTCTGCGGGTACTCGTCCTTGTCGATCATGTTCTTGTCGAACGTCGCCGCGTAGATGCGGTCGGCCTCCTCGTCCATCCACGTGGTGACGAACGTCGCGAGGTTGAAGCGGGCGTTGCCGTCGAGGCTGACCTCGTCCTGCACGATCTGGTACGCCGTCTCCGGCAGCATCTCCCCCTCGGGCAGCCGGTGCCTGGGCACCTCGACCATGCCGGCTCGCGTGAACCGCGGGACGGCGGCGGGTCCTCGCTGACGTGCTGTCCGGTCCTGCTCCACACACCCATGACGTCCTCCGGTCCTCGGGGCAGCGCTCACAGGCAACCGTCGGGCGGGCACTGCGCGCCTCACCCCACCGGGGTGATCCCCGCCCGCGCCCGTGCGGCTGCACTGGGACCGACCCGCGAGGAGGACGTCGATGGTTCTGTGGGCGCCTCGGCGGCTGACGTGGTGGATCGCCGTCCTGTTCGCGGCCGGGTCGGCCTGCTTCCTCGTCGCACCCTTCCCGGCGTTCCTGCGCCTGGTCGGGCCGCAGGTCGACGGCGCCGTCTTCTTCGTAGGATCCCTGCTGTTCACCAGCGCCGCGACCCTGCAGTGGCTGCAGACCATCAACGTGGACCGTCGGTCGACGGGGCCAGAGGCCGAGCCGCTGCGCCGGTTCAGCTGGGAGCCGCACCGGCTCGACTGGTGGAGCAGCGGCGTCCAGCTGGTCGGCACGCTCTTCTTCAACATCACCACGTTCCGTGCGCTCACCACCGCGATCGGCTCCCCCTCCTACGACCGGCTCGTATGGCGCCCCGACGCGTACGGGTCGGTGTGCTTCCTCATCTCCGGAGTCGTGGCCTACGTCGCGGTCGCCCACGGCCTGCTGCGTCGTCCGCCGGGCACGCTCGAGGGCACCACCGCGACGGTGAACCTCTGCGGCTGCGTCGCCTTCGGTGCCGCGGCCGTCGCGGCGTACGTCGTGCCGTCCAGCGGAAGCGTCGCCGACGTCACCGTCGTCAACGCGGCGACGTCGCTCGGCGCGTTGTGCTTCCTGGTCGGTGCGGTGCTGCTGCTGCCGACCCTCAGGCGAGCGGCACCCGCATCCGGATACACGTCCCGGTCCCCGGGGCCGACGTGATGCTCACCTCGCCACCGGCCTCGGTGACCGTGTCGTGGATCAGCCGCAGGCCGAAGTGACCCCGCACCGGCAGGCCGGCCGCGGCGTCGAACCCCACCCCGTCGTCGTGCAGGTGCAGCATCGCGGCGTCGGACTCCCGTGACAGCCGGACCAGCACGTGCTGGGCCTGCGCGTGCGCCCGGACGTTCTGCAGCGCCTCCCGGGCCGCGCGGTAGACCGTGGCGGCGACGGCGGGGCTCACCCGCACCTCCTCGTCGAAGGACAGCTCCACCGCCACCTCATCGGCAACCAGCGGCTGCGCCAGGTCGGCGAGCGCCGCGGCCAGGTCACCGTTCTCGAGGTCCGGCGGGTAGACCGAGGTGAGGATCTGTCGCAGGGTGCTGACGTCGCGCAGCACGATCGCGCGGGCCCGGTCGATCACCGTCCTGGTGGACGGCTCCAGATCCGGCTCGACCGACTCCAGCGCGTAGCCCACCGCCGAGAGGTCCTGGACGACGTCGTCGTGCAGCGTCTGCGCGATGCGTCGGCGCTCCCGGTCCGACGCCGCCACCGACTGCCGCAGCAGCCGGCGACGGGACCGCTCCGAGCCCTGCACCCGCGAGGCCAGCCGCAGCGCCGGCGGCAGCTGCAGCAGGTAGACCGCCAGGAGCGCGAGCAGCAGCACCGGCAGCAGCCGCCACAGCAGACCGCGTTGCTCACGGGTCACGTCGTCCGGGGGGAACGCCGCCTCGACGACCAGGCGGTCACCGGACCGGACCGTCGCCGCGGCGTACCCCTCGACCGCCGGACCCGACGCCCCCGCCTGCGCTGGTGACGAGGCGGCATCCCGGCTGCCGACCCCGTCGGCGAGGACGGCGGCGGGGTGTGACCCAGGCACGAACCGCTGCGCGGCCTCCGGCGGCAGTCGGAACCGGTGGCCGCGCAGCTCGGCCCGGTCGGCGTAGACGACCTTGCCGCCCGCGTCCCAGACCGTGATCCGCCGGACGGAGCCGTCACTCATCCGCGAGCGCACCACGAAGTCCACCCGCGCCACCGCGGCCCGGTCCCCGCGGACGGCGGGGGCGGTGAGGACGGGCGCCATGGTCAGGCGGGCGAGCTGCTCGGAGTCCTCGGCCACCCCCTGCAGCGCGTGCTGGGTCACGATCGTGCTCATCAGCCAGATGACGGGCACGGCCACCAGCACGAGCGAGGCCAGCCCCATCCAGCCGAACCCGCGCAGCGCCCGCGCCCGCTCCGAGCGCGGCAGTCGCGGCCGGCGGCGCAGCACCTCGCGCGCGCGGAACAACCACCGTCGTCCGGCCGGGAGGCGGGAACGGCGGCGCCCGGACGCCATGGTTCACACCTCGTCGAGATGGATCAGCCCGGTGCGGACGGCGACGATGACGGCCTCGAGCTGGGAGTGCGCGCCGAGCTTGGCCAGCAGGCTCTTGACGTGCCCGCGGCAGGTGTGCGGCGCCATCTGCAGCTCTCGGGCGATCGTCGTCACGTCCTTGCCCGTGCCCATCAGCTCGAGCACCTCCTGCTCGCGCGGGGTCAGGGTGGGACGCGACGGGGTGCTCACCCCCCGCTTGACCAGCCGCGCGGCGAGGGCCGGGTCGATCGCCAGGTCACCCGTCCTCGCGGTGCGCAGGGTGACCAGCACGTCCGCGAGGTGCCCGGTCTTGTGCAGGAAGGCGCAGGCGCCGGCGCGCGCGGCCCGGGCGACCAGGTGCGCCGACGCGTGGGCGGTCAGCATCACCACCCGCACCGTGCTGTCGGCCGCGAGGATCTGCTCGGTCGCGGCGAACCCGTCCATGTCGGGGAGCTGGATGTCCATCAGCACGACGTCGGCCCCCAGCCGCCCGACCATGGCCACCCCCTCGGCCCCGGTGGTGGCGTGCCCCACGCAGACCATGTCGACCTCGCGGTCGAGGGCGCCGACGAGCAGCTCGGCGAAGGTGTCATGGTCGTCGACCACGAGCACTCTCATCGGATCTGGTGACGTCATCATGGCCATGGACGGGCCTCCGGTCGTACGCGGCGAGCGTCTCCCCTTTCCCGGACGTTAGCCCCGTGTTCGGGCTCCGTGACTCGGGCATTCGGCGTACCACCCGAGGTCCCCCCAGACGAACCGGGACATCTCGCCGTGGGCAGGCTCAGATCCAGATGGCCGGATCCTTGAACATGACCTCGTAGGGGTCCTGCCCCGGGGTCCGGGAAACGGATGACGGCGGGGACACCGGTGGCGACGGCACCGGCCGGCACGTCCTTGACGACGACGGAGTTGGCACCGATCTGGGCCCCGTCGCCGATGACGACCGGGCCGAGCACGCGGGCGCCGGCGCCGATCGTCACGCGGTTGCCGACGGTGGGGTGGCGCTTGACCCGTTGCAGGGTGCGGCCGCCGAGCGTGACCCCGTGGTAGAGCATGACGTCGTCGCCCACCTCGGCGGTCTCGCCGATGACGACGCCCATCCCGTGGTCGATGAAGAACCGGCGGCCGATCTGCGCGCCGGGGTGGATCTCGACGCCGGTGACCGAGCGGCTGACCTGCGAGATCAGCCGGGCGACCAGCCGGGTGCCGGGCCGCTGCCAGAGCCGGTGGGAGATCCGGTGCACCCAGATGGCGTGCAGGCCCGGCGAGGCCAGGGCCATCTCCAGCCGGGAGTCCACCGCAGGGTCACGCGCGATGGCGGCGTCGAGGTCCTCGCGCACCCGCCCCCAGCCCGACCGGAGCAGGCCCAGCAGGGTCCCGCCGGCCAGGAGCCCGCCCGGGCCCGCCCGGCCCGGGCTCGCGCGGCGTGAGGCCGCCCGGCCCCGCGACGCTCCCCTCGGGGGTCGCGGTGCGGGGCGGGCGGGCTATCGGTGAGGCGCAGGGCAGTCACGAGGTGGCAGCGTTCCTTCGAGGTGAGGGCTCAGTCGAGCAGGTCGGAGAAGAGGATGGTGGAGAGGTAGCGCTCGCCGAACGACGGGATCACGACGACGATCAGCTTGCCGGCGTTCTCGGGTCGGCGGGCGACCTGGTCGGCCGCGGCGAGCGCGGCGCCGGAGGAGATGCCGACGAGCAGCCCCTCCTCCTTGGCGGCCCGGCGGGCCCACTCGACCGAGGTCTCGGCGTTGATGTCGATGACCTCGTCGTAGATGGTGCGGTCGAGGATCTCGGGGACGAAGTTGGCGCCCAGGCCCTGGATCTTGTGCGGGCCCGGCTCGCCACCGTTGAGGATCGGGGACTCGGCCGGCTCCACGGCGATGATCTGCACCCCGGGCTTGCGTGCCTTGAGCACCTGCCCGACGCCGGTGATGGTGCCACCGGTGCCGATGCCGGCGACGAAGATGTCGACCTGGCCGTCGGTGTCCTTCCAGACCTCCTCCGCGGTGGTCTGCCGGTGGATCTCCGGGTTGGCCTCGTTCGCGAACTGGCGGGCCAGGACGTTGCCCTCCTTGGCGCCGATCTCCTCGGCCCGGCTGACCGCGCCCTTCATGCCCTCGGGGCCGGGGGTCAGGATCAGCTCGGCACCGAAGGCCCGCAGCAGGGCCCGCCGCTCCTTGCTCATCGTCTCGGGCATGGTGAGCACGACCTTGTAGCCGCGGGCCGCGCCGACCATCGCCAGCGCGATGCCGGTGTTGCCGCTGGTGGCCTCGACGATCGTCCCGCCGGGCTTGAGCTGACCCGAGCGTTCCGCGGCGTCGACGATGGAGACGCCGATCCGGTCCTTGACCGAGGCGGCGGGGTTCTGGAACTCGAGCTTGGCCGCGATGGTCGCGCCGGCGCCCTTGCTGAGGCGGTTGATCCGGACGAGCGGGGTGTTGCCGACGATGGCTGTGACGTCGTCATGGATGGGCACGAGAGACCGCCTTGGGTGCGTGGGCCGACAGAAGTACGACCGATCTAACCAACATTCCGTTATGTATGTTCCAAGAACAGGTTATGTCGCGCTGACGCGACCCTTCAAGCCTCGCCCCGATCGGGTCGCGACGCTCGTCACAGCGGCGTCCCGGCAGGCGACGGAGGAGTTACCGGTCCGTAAACTCCCGAGCATGCCAGCCCTGCAGATCATCGCGCTCGTCGTCTGCCTCGCCGTCACCGCGGTCGCGGTCGCGCTCTTCGCCAAGGTGGTGGGGCACTTCCTGGCGGTGTTCCGGCTCGGCCAGGCCGACCCGAACCGCACCGGCGACCCGGTCGCCCGCACCCGCACCCTGCTGCGCGAGTTCCTCGGCCACACCCGGATGTCGCGACTGCCGGTCGTGGCGACGGCGCACTGGTTCGTGATGGTCTCCTTCGGGCTGCTGTTCTTCACCCTGCTCACGGCGTACGGCCAGCTCTTCTCCCCCACCTTCGCGCTGCCGCTGATCGGCCACTTCGTGCTCTACGAGTGGGTCACCGAGCTCATCTCGTGGGCGTCGCTGGTGGGCATCCTCGTGCTGATGGCCATCCGCCAGCGGCAGCACCCGCGCACCCTGGAGCGCCGCAGCCGGTTCTACGGGTCGACGTTCTGGCAGGCCTACTACGTCGAGCTGACCATCCTCGGCGTCGTCCTGTGCATCCTGACCCTGCGCGGCCTGGAGTCCGCCCTGGCCCGGACGTCCGGCGAGGGCCACGGCGGGGTGCTGCACTTCCCGCTGACGTTCTTCATCGGCACCGCGTTCGCCGGCCTGTCGGTCGGCGCCCTCGAGGCCGCCATCGTCGTCGTGGCGGCGCTGAAGATCCTCATCTCGATGGCCTGGCTGGTCACCATCTCGCTGCAGCCGACGATGGGCGTGGCCTGGCACCGGTTCCTCGCCTTCTTCAACATCTACCTCAAGCGGCACGCCGACGGCCGCACGTCGCTGGGCGCGCTGCAGCCGATCGCGGTCGGCGGCACCCCGGTGGACTTCGAGAACATCGAGGACCTCGACGAGGACGCCGCGCTCGGCGCCGGCAAGGTCGAGGACTTCACCTGGAAGGGCCTGCTGGACTTCACCACCTGCACCGAGTGCGGCCGCTGCCAGTCGCAGTGCCCCGCCTGGAACACCGAGAAGCCGCTGTCGCCCAAGATGCTGGTGATGGCGATGCGCGACCACGCGCACGCCAAGGCGCCGTACCTGCTGGCGGCCGAGGCCGACCGCGACGGCCTGCCCGAGGAGACCAAGGCCCTGGCCGAGATGCCGCTGGTCGGCGACACGGGCTACGACATCACCGAACCCGCTGGGGGCCTACAACCCGCACGGGCCGGACGCGGTCATCGACCAGGACGTCCTGTGGTCGTGTACGACGTGCGGCGCCTGCGTCGAGCAGTGCCCCGTCGACATCGAGCACGTCGACGCGATCGTGGACATGCGCCGCTACCAGGTGCTGATCGAGTCGGCCTTCCCCTCCGAGCTCGGCGGCCTGTTCAAGAACCTCGAGAACAAGTCCAACCCCTGGGGTATGGCGGCCCGGGCCCGCCTCGACTGGGCCAAGGACCTGCCGTTCGAGGTCAAGGTCATGGGCCAGGACGTGGAGGACGCCTCCGAGGTCGACTACCTGTTCTGGGTCGGCTGCGCCGGCGCCTACGAGGACCGGGCGAAGAAGACGACCCGCGCCGTGGCCGAGCTGCTCGACACCGCCGGGGTCAGCTTCGCCGTCCTCGGTGACGGCGAGTCGTGCACCGGCGACCCGGCCCGCCGCGCCGGCAACGAGCTGCTCTTCCAGATGCTCGCCCAGGGCAACGTCGAGATGCTCAACGAGGTCAAGGCGACCAAGATCGTGGTGACCTGCGCGCACTGCTTCAACACGATCAAGAACGAGTACCCCCAGGTCGGCGGCAGCTACGAGGTGGTCCACCACACCCAGCTGCTCAACCGCCTCGTCCGCGAGAAGAAGCTCGTGCCGGTCGCGCGTCCCAACCACGCCGACACCACCGGGTGCGGCCTCGACCGCGGCGTCGGTGACCTACCACGACCCGTGCTACCTCGGCCGGCACAACGGCGTCTACGCCCCGCCGCGCGAGCTGATCGGCGCGCTGCCCGGCGTCGACCTGCTGGAGATGGAGCGCTCCGGCCAGAGGTCGTTCTGCTGCGGCGCCGGCGGTGCCCGCATGTGGATGGAGGAGAAGCTCGGCACCCAGATCAGCTCCAACCGCACCGACGGAGGCCGTCGCGACCGGCGCGGACCGGATCGCGGTCGGCTGCCCGTTCTGCCGGGTGATGCTCTCCGACGGGCTCGCGGCCAAGCAGTCCTCGGGTGAGGCCCGCGAGGAGGTCGAGGTGGTCGACGTGGCCCAGATGCTGCTCGCCGCCGTCCGCCGCCGGGACGACGGCAGTGGCGACGCGGACGAGACCTCCTCCAACACCCCCGACCCCGAGCCCGCCCCCGTCGCCTGACGCCGTCGGCGACCGGCGGCTCGTCGGTGGGGCGAGCGGCGACTCGCCGTACCCCCGGCCGGCCCATCGGCGACCGGACGCACGCGAGGTCCCGAATCCGGACAGGTGATGTCCGGATTCGGGACCTCCGGTGCGTTCGGTGGGGCTGTGCGGGTCAGCTGGGGGCGGCGACGGCGACCCGCTCGCCGACGTCCGGCTCCCCGTCCTCGTCCTCGTCCGAGATGGCCCCACGGAACTGCGAGGTGTAGAGCCGGTAGTAGGCGCCCTCGGCCGCGAGCAGCTCGTCGTGGGTGCCCTGCTCGACGATCCGGCCGGCCTCCATCACCAGGATCAGGTCGGCGTCGCGGATGGTCGAGAGCCGGTGCGCGATGACGAAGCTGGTCCGGTCGGTGCGCAGCGCGGCCATCGCCTGCTGCACGCAGCACCTCGGTGCGGGTGTCGACCGAGCTGGTCGCCTCGTCCAGGATCAGCAGCGACGGGTCGGCGAGGAAGGCCCGGGCGATCGTGATCAGCTGCTTCTCGCCGGCGCTGACGTTGCTGCCCTCCTCGTCGATCACCGTGTCGTAGCCGTCGGGCAGCGCCCGCACGAACCGGTCGACGAAGGTCGCCTCGGCGGCCGCGTGCATCTGCTCGTCGGTGGCGTCCGAGGTTGCCGTAGGCGATGTTGTCGCGGATCGTGCCGCCGAACAGCCAGGTGTCCTGCAGCACCATGCCGATCTCGGAGCGCAGCGCGTCGCGGCGACAGCGCGGTGATGTCGACGCCGTCGAGGGTGATCCGGCCGGCGTCGAGCTCGTAGAAGCGCATGATCAGGTTGACCAGCGTGGTCTTGCCGGCACCGGTCGGGCCGACGATCGCGACGGTGCTGCCCGGCTCGGCCACCAGCGAGAGGTCCTCGATCAGCGGCTTGTCCGGCGTCGTAGCGGAACGAGACGTGCTCGAACGCGACCCGGCCGTGCGGGTCGCGGAGCACCTGGGCGTCCACCGCGTCGGGCACCTGCTCGTCGGCGTCGAGCAGCTCGAAGACCCGCTCGGCCGACGCGACGCCGGACTGCAGCAGGTTCGCCATCGACGCCACCTGGGTGAGCGGCTGGGTGAACTGCCGCGAGTACTGGATGAACGCCTGCACGTCGCCCAGGCTCATCGAGCCGGACGCCACCCGCAGGCCGCCGACGACGGCGATGACGACGTAGTTGAGGTTCCCGATGAACATCATCGCCGGCATGATGATGCCGCAGACGAACTGGGCGCCGAAGCTGGCGGCGTACAGCTCCTCGTTCTTGGCGGTGAACGCCGCCTCGACCTCGCGCTGGCGACCGAAGACCTTGACCAGCTCGTGGCCGGTGTAGGCCTCCTCGATCTGGGCGTTGAGCGCGCCGGTGTGCGTCCACTGCGCCACGAACAGCTTCTGCGACCGCTTGGCGATCTGCTGGGTGACCAGCACCGACAGCGGGATCGTGACCAGCGCGATCAGCGACGAGCAGCGGCGAGATGAAGAACATCATCAGCACGCACGCCGATCACCGTGAGCAGCGAGGTGAGCAGCTGGCTCATCGTCTGCTGCAGGCTCTGCGCGATGTTGTCGATGTCGTTGGTGACCCGGCTGAGCAGCTCGCCGCGCGGCTGCCGGTCGAAGTACGGCAGCGGCAGCCGGTTCAGCTTGTCCTCGACGTCGGAGCGCAGCCGGAAGACGGTGCGCTGGACGACGTCGTTGAGCAGGTAGCCCTGCAGCCCAGCCGAAGACCGACGCGGCGACGTAGAGGCCGAGGACCAGCAGCAGCACGTGCCGAGCGCGGCGAAGTCGATGCCCTGACCGGGGACGACGTCCATCCGCGCGAGCATGTCGGCGAAGTTGCTGTTGCCCGAGGCCCGGGCGCCCTGCGACCGCCTCGGCCTTGCGTGCTGCCCGCGGGCAGCTGCTGGCCGATGACGCCGGCGAAGATGATGTCGGTGGCGCGGCCGAGGATCTTCGGCCCGACCACGGTGAGGCTGACGCTGACCACGGCCAGCAGCAGCACCAGGACGACGCGCACCCGCTTCGGGGCGCCAGCCGGCCGATCAGCCGGCGGGCCGAGGGGCCGAAGGTCATCGACTTCTCGGCCGGCATCCCCATGCTGGCCATCGGCCCGTGGCCGCGCGCGCCGCCGGGCGGCAGGCGGCGGGGTGGCACCGGGGCCGGCCGGCCCGGCGTGGTCGCCGCCGCGCCGTCCGCGTGCCCGGTCGCCTCGGTGGTGCTCTCCGTGCTCATGCCGCCTCCTTCGCCGAGAGCTGGGACTCGACGATCTCCCGGTAGGTCGGGCAGCGTCTCGAGCAGCTCCTCGTGGGTGCCGACGCCGACGATCCCGCCGTCCTCGAGCACGACGATCTGGTCGGCGTCGGTGATGGTCGACACGCGCTGGGCGACGATGACGACGGTCGCGTCCCGGGTGTGCGGGCGCAGCGCGGCCCGCAGCCGCGCGTCGGTCGCGAGGTCGAGCGCCGAGAACGAGTCGTCGAACAGGTAGATCTCGGGCTTGACCGACCAGCGCCCGGGCGATCGCACAGCCGCTGGCGCTGGCCGCCGGAGACGTTGGTGCCGCCCTGGGCGATCGGCGCCTCCAGGCCCTGCGGCATCGCCTCGACGAAGTCGCGCGCCTGGGCGATCTCGAGCGCGTGCCCACAGCTCCTCGTCGGTGGCGTCCGGGTCGCCGTACCGCAGGTTGCTCGCGACCGTGCCGGTGAACAGGTACGGCCTTCTGCGGCACCAGCCCGATCCGGCGCCACAGCGCCTCGGGCGCGAGGTCGCGCACGTCGACGCCGTCGACGCGCACGCTGCCCGACGGTGGCGTCGAACAGCCGCGGGATCAGCGACATCAGCGTCGTCTTGCCGGCGCCGGTGCTGCCGATGATCGCCGTCGTCTGCCCCGGGTGGGCGGCCAGCGAGATGCCCGAGAGGACCGGCGCCGGCCGCACCCGGGTAGGCGAAGCCGACGTCGACCAGCTCGAGCTCGCCCCGCAGGGCGACCTCGCTGCACGGGCGACCACCGCTGGCACGACCGAGGAGTCGGTGTCGAGCACCTCGCCGATCCGCTCGGCGCAGACGGCGGCGCGCGGGATCATGATCGCCATGAACGTCGCCATCATCACCGACATGAGGATCTGCATCAGGTAGGCGAGGAACGCCGTCAGCGAGCCGATCTGCATCTGCCCCTCGCCGACGCGGTGGCCGCCGAACCACAGCACCGCGACGCTGGAGGCGTTGAGGATCAGCATCACGATGGGGAAGATCAGGATCATCAGCCGCCCGACCCGCAGCGCGGTGCGGGTCAGGTCGGCGTTGGCGGCGCCGAACCGCGCCGTCTCGTGCGGCTCGCGGACGAACGCGCGGACCACCCGGATGCCCGAGATCTGCTCGCGCAGCACGCGGTTCACGATGTCGATGCGGGTCTGCATCTGACGGAAGCCGCGGGATCATCCGGCGGATCACCGAGCCCGATCGAGAGCACCAGCACCGGCACGCGACGACCATCAGCCAGGACAGCCCGACGTCCTGCCGCAGCGCCATGATGATGCCGCCGACGCACATGATCGGCGCCGCCACCAGCATCGTGCAGGTCATCACGACCAGCATCTGCACCTGCTGGACGTCGTTGGTGTTGCGCGTGATCAGCGACGGCGCCCCGAACTGGTTCACCTCGCGCGCCGAGAAGCTGCCGACCTGGGCGAAGATCGCGCCGCGCACGTCACGGCCGAAGCTCATCGCCGTCCGGGCGCCGAACCAGACCGCCGCGATCGAGCAGACGATCTGCACGACGGTGACGCGCCAGCATCCAGCCGCCGGTGGTCAGGATGTACGACGTGTCGCCGCGCGCGACGCCCTTGTCGATGATGTCGGCGTTCAGGCTCGGCAGGTAGAGCGAGGCCATCGTGCCGACCAGCTGCAGGACGACGACGGCGCCCAGCCATCTCGTGTAGGGGCGCAGGTGGGTGCGCAGCAGGCGGATCAGCATGAGGTCCCTTCGGTCGGCGCGGCTGACCCAGCCGGCGCGGGGTGGATGCGGACGCCGTCCAGCAGCAGCCCGACGACCTCCTGCGGGGTGAGCGGCACGCCGTCGGCGATCCGGGGGTGGCTTCCGGCGAAGCAGACCAGGCGCATCAGCCGGGCCACCTGCTCCGGCTCGCAGCTCAGCTGGTCGCGGTCGGGGCGCACGAGGTCGGCGATGGCCTCGAGGATCGGTGCGTGGTCCGGCGGGTGGTGGTGCCGGTGACCCGGACCGCCACCGGGAGCCTCAGGCGGGCCCGCCCTCCGGCGGGGCACCCAGGCGCAGGACCGTCAGCAGCTCGATGACGCTGCGCAGGCGCTCCTGCAGGATGGACGCCACCTGCAGCAGCCGCTGCTCGAGCGGGTCGCCCGCCGGGATGGCGCGCAGCTGCTGCACCACCGGTACGGGGTCGAACGCCGCCTCCTTGGCCGCGCAGATCAGCGCGTCCTTGTTGGGGAAGACGCGGAAGATGGTGCCCTCGGCCACGCCGGCCGCCTCGGCGATCTGACGGGTCGAGACCTGGGTGCCGTGCTGGCGGATCAGCGCCAGGGTGGAGCCGACGAGCGCGGCGCGGCGCAGCTCGGGCGCCATCGGCGCCGCGCGGCCGGGTGATGGGGATGCCATGCCGTCGACGATAAGTGAGTGAGCGCTCACTCACCACCGATTTACGGATTCCCGGCCCCCTCCCGAGGGATCCGCGTGGCCGGGTCGGCGCCGTCAGGTTCCCCCGGTCAGTCCGACCTCGACCGCACCCGGTCGCCGTCGGCCCGCGCCGCTGCCCCGTCCAGGTAGGCGGCGACCTCTGGTGGGGCGGTGGCGCGCACCTCACCCTCCTCGTCGGAGCCGCGCCGGCGGACGGCGACGACCGCCAGGACGACCGCGGGCACCAGCAGGCCCAGCGCCACGAGGTTCACCGCCCGGAAGCCGCCCAGGGCGAGGACCGGCCCGGCGACGGCCGCAGCCGCCGCCCCGGCGTAGTTCATCAGCGCATCGGTGGCACCCTGCAGCGGCACCCGGACCGAGCCGGAGTCGACCCCGGCCAGCATCGCCGAGGAGGCGATCAGGCTGGCCGACCAGCCCAGCCCGAGCAGGACCAGCGCCGCCATGGTCGCGGCGAGCCCCGCACCGGCGGCTGCCACCAGACCCAGCGCGATCGCGGCGGCGAAGATCCCGATGCCGCCGATGGCGACGCGCAGGGCGCCGTACCGGTCGGTCAGCCACCCGAAGACCGGGCTGAGCGCGTACATCCCCATGATGTGCGCGCTGATCACGATGCCGACGACCTCGAGGCTCATCCCGTCGTGGTGCATGTGCAGCGGCGTCATCGCCATGACCATCACCATGGTGGCGTGGGCGGCCGTGATGAGCACGACCGCGAAGCACGCGACCGGGTGGCGGGCGGCCCACCGCAGCGCGCCGGTGGCACCGACCGGGTGCACGGGGGCGCTCGACGGCGCGGAGGCCGGTGACGCGGACCGCTCCCGCGCCGGGCCGATCCCGGCACCCGTGCCCGGCCGGAAGCAGAGACTCAGGACGATCCCGGCCAGCGCAAAGGCGGCGACGGAGAAGAGGTAGGGACCGGCGAGGGCGGGCACGCCGACGCCGACCCCCAGCCGCGCGCCGGCGGCGGTGAGGTTCGGGCCCGCGACGGACCCGATGGTGGTCACCCAGACCACGATCGACATCGTCCGCGCCCGCGTCGCCGCGGGGGCCAGCTCCGAGGCGGCGTACCGGGTCTGCAGGTTGGTGGCCTGGGCGACACCGAACAGCCCCAGTCCGAGCAGCAGCAGGACCAGCGAGCCGAGGGTCGCCGCGACGACCACGAGCGCGCCGCCGAGCACGGCGAGCGTGTAGCCGAGGGTCAGGGCCCAGCGCCGGCCCCACCGGGTGGCCACGGCGACCAGCGGCACCGCGGCGACGGCGGCACCCAGCACGCTCATCGCCTGCCCCAGCCCGGCGACGGACGTGCCGCCGACCTGCTCGACGAGGAGCGCGCCCACCGCGATGCCGGAGGCGACCCCGACCCCACCCAGGATGTTGCTCACCACGAGCACGCCGATGCCTCGGCGCGTCGTCCCGCTGCGTCCCACGGTGCTGTCCCCGTCCCCGGCGCTGACCTCGACGGCGTTCGGTCGAGTGACCAACCAGCCTACCCAGCGACGCGCCGGCACGGACCGGTCAGGGACGCGAGGCGGGTACGACGTGCGCTCCGGCCCGGCGCTAGTGCGCCATGGCAGCCATGCCGGCCAGGTCCGTGGTGGGACCGGGAACGGTGTCGATCCCCTCCATGGCCTTGGTGAACTCGATCGGCTCGTCGTCCATGACCGCGCGAGGGTTGAACGACGGGTCCGCCATCACCCCGTGGATGCGGCGACGCTGCATGCCGAAGTTGCCCGCGTCGTACAGCGGCAGGAGGGCCGCCTCGCGCAGGTAGCGGTCGAAGCGGTGCTTCTTGTCCACGGCGTTGACCCCGACCACCTGCATGCACTTGTAGACACAGTCGAAGAGCATCTCGGTGCAGTGCACCTTGCACATCGCCCCGAGCATCTCGCCGTGGTAGTCGTGCTGGTCCAGGTAGTGGGCCGTCTTCCAGCAGAAGTACCGGGCCGCCTCGATCTTCGCGGCGACGTCGCCCAGGACGTAGCCCGGGTACTGGTAGTTGATGATCGGCCTGGGACCACCCGCGGTGTAGGTCTTGGCCCACTGCAGCGCGTCCTCGTAGGCCGCCCGCGCCACCGCGACAGCGCCGATGCCGGCGACCGGGCCGGACCAGGCGAAGTTGCGGTTGATCAGCAGGTCGCCGTTGCCCTTCGCTCCCTCCAGCATGTTGCCGGCCGGGACCCGCGCGTTGTCGAACAGGATCTCGCAGTTGGGTGCGCTGCGTTGCGCCGACGTGCTGATGGAGTGGTACGTGACGCCCGGCGTGAACCGCTCGACCATGATCGCGGACAGTCCGCTGGTGCCGCCGTGGGACGCGTCGGTGCGCACGACGACGAGGTTCACGTTCGCGCCGAGGTTGTCCCAGCCGCCGACGTTGCACGGCCAGTACTTGCGCCCGTTCAGGACGTAGCTGTCGCCATCGAGCGTGGCGGTCACGCCCATGCCGGCGCCATCGACGGCGGGCGCGTCGAAGTTCGCCGTCCCTCCCGGGGAGCCGGGCGGCTCGCTGGCGGCATACCCGACGATGTACTCCCCGCTCGTGTCCGCCGTCGCCGTGCCGATGAAGCGCTGCTTCTGCTCCTCGGTCCCGTAGTACCAGACCGGCATCAGACCCAGGCCGTTCACGAGCACGGTCGTCCCGAACCCGGGATCCACGGCCTGGATCTCCTCGGCGGCGATGACGAAGTCGACGTTGGACAGGCCACCGCCGCCGTAGCGCTTCGGCAGCATGGAGAACGTGATGCCCCTCCGACAGGCCTCCTGGTAGGCCGGCTTGGCCATCTGGAAGCCACGCAACGGATCCGGTTCCTCGTCGATCTTCTGCGAGATCGGGGCGAGCATCTTCTCCGCGAAGTCGCGCGCCTGAGCCTGGATCTCCTTCTGCTCGGGGCTGAGGGTGAAATCAATGGCCATCGTGAGCCTCTTCTCGGCGTCCGGCGGCGCCCCAGCGGCCCGTCGGTCGGGCGCTCCCCTGCCGCCGCGCAGAAGTCCCGAGCGAGCTCCCCCGGACACCATCAGGGGCCGGCCCTGACTCGGTTTCCCGGATGCGCACGTCCTCTTGATCATCCCGCGGGGGGACGGCGATGAGAAGACGAGCGAGGCGGGGCAGGCGGGGGGCCCGGTGGAGGGCGCCCCGCCCCGGCTCGTCCGTAGGCCCCCGCCCGTGACAGCACAACGGGGCCCGCCGGTCACCCGGCGGACCCCGTCGAACGGGAGCCGTGGCTCAGCCGAGGTTGTTCTTGGTGAGGAACTCCTTGGCCACCGCCGAGGCGTCCTTCTTGTCGGTGACGACCTCCTTGACCAGCTCACCCAGGGTGGTCGTGTCGAGCTTGGCCGAGACCGCGTTGAGCGCGCCCGAGACCGTGGTCGTTGACCTTGGCCTTGGTGATCAGCGGCACGACGTTCTGCGCCGCGAACAGGCTCTTGGGGTCGTCCAGCACGACGAAGCCGTTCGCGGCGATGGACGGGTCGGTGGTGAACAGGTTGACCGCCTGCACCTGGCCGTTCTTCAGCGCGTTGACCGAGAGCGGGCCACCGGCGTCGAGCGGGCGGAAGGTCTTGAAGTCGAGGTTGTAGACCTTCTTCAGGCCGGGCACGCCGGTCGGGCGGGTCTTCCACTCCGGCGGGCCACCGAGGGTCAGGTCCTTGGCGACCGGCTGCAGGTCGGCGATCGACTTCAGCTTGTACTTGTCGGCGGTCTCCTTGGTGACCACGACCGCGTCCTTGTCCTCGGCCGCGGACTTGTCGAGGACGGTCAGGTTGGGCGGCAGCGCCGCCTTCAGCTCCTTGTAGACGCCCTCGGCGTCGGTGGCCTTGGCGTCCTTGTTGAAGTACTGGGCGAGGACGCCGGTGTACTCCGGGATGAGGTCGATCGAGCCGTCCTTGAGCGCCGGGATGTAGGTCTCGCGGCTGCCGATGTTGAGCTGCTTGTCGACCTTGACACCCTTGCCGGCGAGGGCACCGGCGTAGATCTCGGCGAGCAGCTGGTTCTCGGGGAAGTTGGCCGAGCCGACGACGATGGTGCTGGCGTCAGCGGACGACCCGCCACCGGCGGACGGCGGAGGCCGAGCCGGTGGACAGCGGGTTGCCGCCGCTGCTGGAGCCGCAGGCGGAGACCGACAGCAGGGCTGTGGTGGTCAGCGCGAGGACGATCTTCGTTCGGTTCATGGATGTTCTCTTTCCGGTTGGGCCTAGGCGGCTTCCTGCAGCGAGGTCGATGAGGGTTCGGCACGGCTGTCCTCGGGGACGGGCCGGGCGGTGGAGAACGCGCCGGTCAGACCGGGCGAGACGACCAGGCGCTGCACCAGCGCGAGCAGCAGGTCGACGAGCAGCGCCAGGACGGCGACGAGCACCGCACCGGCGGCCATCTGCCCGTAGTCGCGCACGGACAGGCCGTCGATGAGGAACCGGCCCAGGCCGCCGATGCCGATGCTGGCGGCGATCGTGGCGGTGGCGATGATCTGCAGCATGGCCGAGCGCAGCCCGGAGAAGATCAGCGGCAGCGCGCAGGGCACCTCCACCTTGCGCGAGCACCTGCGTGCCGCGCATGCCCATGCCCCTGGCGGCGTCACGCGCGGCCGGGTCGACCCCCTCGACCCCGGCGTAGACGCCGGACAGGATCGGCGGGACGGCGAGGATCACCAGCACGACCAGGGTGGGCACGACGTACGACGCGTCGCCCTGCAGGGTGCCGCTGAGCCAGAGCCAGCACGAGGAACAGCAGGCCCAGGCTCGGCAGGGCGCGGGCGGCACCGGCCAGGTTGACCGCGACGAAGCGGCCGCGGCCGGTGTGGCCGACCCACAGCCCGAGCGGGACGGCGATCAGCGCGGCCAGCAGCAGCGCCTCGAAGGACAGCACGAGGTGCTCGAGGATCCGGGTGGGTATGCCGTCGGAGCCGGTCCAGTGCGCCGGGTCGGTCAGAAAGCCGATCATCGCGTTCATGTCCGCACCCTCCCCGCGCGCTGCCACGGCGTGAGCAGCCAGGTGGCCGCGACGATGACGACGTCGAACAGCAGCGCCAGCACCACGCAGGCGATGATGCCGACCACGATCGGGTCGAGGAAGCTGCGGCTGAAGCCGTCGGTGAACAGCGAGCCGAGCTGGGCCACGCCGATGATGGCCGCGACGCTGACGATGCTCACGTTGCTGACCGCGGCCACCCGCAGGCCGGCGGAGATCACCGGCACGGCCAGCGGCAGCTCGACCTTGAAGAACCGCGCCACCCGGCCGTAGCCCATGGCGGTCGCGGCCTGGTTGACGTCGTCGGGCACGGCGCCGAGGCCGTCGGCGACGGTGCGCACCAGCAGCGCGATCGTGTAGATCGTCATCGCGATGAGGACGTTGACCGGGTCGAGGATCTGGGTGCCGATGAAGCCGGGCATCAGGATGAACAGCGCCAGCGAGGGGATCGTGTAGAGCAGGCCGGTGCCGATGATCAGCGGCGGGTAGAGCGGCCGGAACCGCCGCGCCAGCCAGCCCAGCGGCAGGGCGAGGAGCAGCCCGATCAGCAGCGGCACGCCGGCGAGGTAGAGGTGCCGGACCGCCAGGTCGAGCACCTCGGCCCGGTGGTCGAGGAACCAGGTCATGACGGGGGTTCCACCGGCTGCAGGTCCTCCGCATGGACCGCGGGCCGCTCGACCTCCTCGATGGCGGTGAGCACCTCGTGCGCGCGCACCGTGCCCAGCAGCCGGCCGTCGTCGTCGACGATGACGCCGCGCCGGCTCGGTGAGGACAGCGCGGCGTCGAGGGCGTTGCGCAGCGGCCCCGAGACGGTGGCGACGGTGCCACCGCGGTGCACCATCTGGGGCTGCAGGTCGCGGTCGATCCGGGACGGCTCGACCCAGCCCAGCGGCCGGTCGTCCTCGGTGACCAGCACCCAGCCGTCGGTGGTGGCCTGGCGGACCTGCTCCGGCGTGGCACCGATCTGCACCGACGGCTCCTGCCGGATCGGCAGCTCCGGGGTGGACTGGAAGCTGAGCGCGCGGTAGCCGCGGTCGCGCCCGACGAAGTCGGCGACGAAGTCGTCGATCGGGTGGGCCAGCAGGTAGGAGGGGGCGGCGAGCTGGGCGAGCGTGCCACCGACCCGCAGGACGGCGACCTGGTCGCCGAGCTTGATCGCCTCGTCGATGTCGTGGGTGACGAAGAGGATGGTCTTGCCGAGCTCCTGCTGCAGGCGCAGGAACTCGTCCTGCAGCTGCTCGCGCACGATGGGGTCGACCGCGCTGAACGGCTCGTCCATCAGCATCACCGGCGGGTCGGCGGCCAGCGCGCGGGCCACCCCGACGCGCTGCTGCTGGCCGCCGGAGAGCTGGGAGGGGTAGCGGCCGGCGAAGCTGGTCGGCAGGCCGACCCGCTCGAGCAGCTCCATCGCCCGGGCGCGGGCCGTGGCCTTGCGCTCGCCCAGCAGCAGCGGCACGGTCGCGACGTTGTCGACGATCGTCTTGTGCGGGAAGAGCCCGGCGTGCTGGATGACGTAGCCGATGCCGCGGCGCAGCTGCGCCGCATCCATCGAGGCGGTGTCCTGGTCGTCGATCCAGATCCGGCCCGAGGTGGGCTCGATCATCCGGTTGACCATGCGCAGGGAGGTGGTCTTGCCACAGCCCGACGGGCCCGACCAGGACGGTGATCTGACCGGTCGGCGCCTCCAGGCTCAGATGATCGACGGCGACCGTGCCGTCCGGATAGTGCTTCGAGACTCCGTCAAAGCGGATCATGGGCATCAACCTAACCGACAGGCCCGACACAGTTCGTAGAGAATCAGGCGCATGCCTGCACCGACACCGGCTCGTTATCAGCCGGTCACCCTCGACGGGGCCTCCCTGACCCTCGACGCCCTTACCCACGTCGTCGCCGGCGCACCCCTCCTGATCGACGACGGCGCGCTGCATCGCGCGTGGACCGGGCAGCAGGTCGCGGACCGGGTGACCGCCGAGCGGCACGTCTACGGGCGGACGACGGGGGTCGGCGCCGGCCGCGAGGAGACCACGAGCGCACCGGTCGCGCACGGCCTGCGGCTGCTGCGGGCGCACGCGGCCGGGTGGGGCGAGCCGCTGCCGGCCGACGTCGTGCGCTGCGCCCTGGCGATCCGCGCCAACCAGCTGCTCGTCGGCGGGTCGGGCGCCACGCCCGAGCTCGCCGTCGCGCTGGCCGAGATGGCCTGCGGCCCGCAGGCCGAGCTGCCGGTCGTCCACCGGTACGGCGGCCTGGGCACCGGCGACCTGACGGCCTGCGCGGAGGTCGGTCTCGCGCTGATCGGCGAGCGGCCCCGCGCCGACGGGCGCTGCCGCCAGCGGCTGCAGCTCGACCTCGGCCGACGCGCTGCCGCTGATGTCGAGCAACGCCTTCACCCTGGCCCAGGCCGCGCTCGGCGCGCAGGCGCTGCAGGAGCTGGCGCGTGCGGCCGTCGCGGTGGCCGCGCTCACCTGGGTCAGCCTGCGGGGCAACCCCGAGGCGGTGGACCCCGCGGTCGAGCGCGCGACCCCCTTCCCCGGGGCCGCCCGCGTCGCCCGCGCCGTCCGCGGGCTCATCGCCGGGCAGGACGTCGTACCGCAGTACATCCAGGACTTCTTCGGTCTGCGCACCTGGCCGCAGGTCCACGGCCCCGTGCTGGACTCCCTCGACCACCTCACCTCGGTGATCGAGGCGTCGGTGAACACCTCCTCGGAGAACCCGCTGTTCACGCCCGCCACGGCCACCACCCCGGACACGGTCACGCACCACGGCGGCTTCCACGCGGCGTACCTGGTGCTGGCCATCGACACCGCCATGCTGGCGCTGAGCCGCTCGGCCCAGGCGGTGCAGTCGCGGATCAGCCACCTGCTGACCGACCGCGACCACGGGCTGCCGCTGTTCCTCTCGGATGCGACGCAGGGGTCCTCGGGGGTGCTCATCGGCGAGTACGTCGCCGGGTCGGCCCTGGCCCTGATCATCGGGCAGGCCTCGGCGCCGGCCAGCATCCAGACCGTCGGCGTCTCGGCCGGCATCGAGGACGACGCGAGCTTCGCCGGGCTGGCCGCGGTGCGCGTGGCACCGGCGATCGAGGCCTACCGGCGGATGCTCGGGGTCGAGCTGGTGTGCGCGGTGCGGGCGCTGCGGCTGCGCGGCACCACGCCCACCGGCCGGCTGGGCGAGGTCCTGGAGGCTGTGCTCGGTGCTGCCGGCCGACCTCGCCGACCACGACGTGCTGCCCGACTTCGACGCGGCCGAGGCGCTGGTGGGGCGAGCTGGCGGCGTTCGGTCAGGTGCTCGCCCTCGAGCGCCGTCTCGTAGGGGTTGCGGGGCGCACCGAGCAGCGTCTCCTGCAGGAAGCCGGAGGCGAGGCCGTGCCAGCGGTGCGCCCGGCGGACCATGCTGTGCCCCTCGCCGGGGATCCGCACGAACCGCACCGGCGTGCCCTCGGCGCGCAGCCGCTCGGCAAAGCGGGCGGTGCCGTCGGGGTCGGTCATCCGGTCGGCGGTGCCGTGGACCAGCAGGACCGAGCGGCCGGCCAGCTGACCGGATGGGCTCGCTGGGCGGCAGCCACGGGGCGAGGCCGGCGACGGCGGTGACCGCCGGGTGGCCGCCGACCCGCAGCGCGGTCCGGCCACCCATCGAGTGGCCGACCAGGCCGATCGGCCGGCCCGGGAAGCGCTCGGCCAGCTGGTCCAGCGCCCAGGTCGCGTCGGCGACCGGTGACATCTGGTCGCCGTTCCAGCCGCGGACCCGGAAGCGGATCACCGCGACCGCGATGTCGCCGCGGGACTCGACGCCGATCTGCAGGGCGAAGGGGAACATCCGCAGGTAGGCCAGGCTCCTCGGCGGCACCGCGACCTGGCTGGCCTCCTGGCCGCCGTGCAGCACCAGCGCCACCGCCTTGGGGTTGCTTCGCGGGGCGGCGACGCTGAGTTGGGGGTGTTCGGCCACGCGGCCACGGTAACCGGCGGGGCCACGCGGCGGGCCGGCGTACCGGCTCGGGGGCCGTGATCGCTCGGTGACGCCGCGCGGCTCAGACCTGGGTCTGGTGGAAGTTCTGGAACGAGCGGCTCGCGGTGGGGCCGCGCTGGCCCTGGTAGCGGGAGCCGTACTTCTCGCTGCCGTAGGGGTTCTGCGCCGGGCTGGACAGGCGGATGAAGCAGAGCTGGCCGATCTTCATGCCCGGCCAGAGCTTGATCGGCAAGGTGGCCACGTTGGACAGCTCGAGGGTCACGTGGCCGCTGAAGCCCGGGTCCACGAAGCCGGCCGTGGAGTGGGTCAGCAGGCCGAGCCGGCCGAGCGAGGACTTGCCCTCCAGGCGCGCGGCCAGGTCGTCGGGCAGCGTGACGACCTCGTAGGTCGAGCCGAGGACGAACTCGCCGGGGTGCAGGATGAACGGCTCGCCCTTGTCCACCTCGACCAGCCGGGTGAGGTCGGGCTGGTCCTCGGCCGGGTCGATGTAGGGGTACTTGTGGTTGTCGAACAGGCGGAACAGCTTGTCCAGGCGCACGTCGATGCTCGAGGGCTGCACCATCTCCTCGTCGTACGGCTCGAGGCACACGCGTCCGAGCGTCGATCTCGGCCCTGATGTCAGCGTCGGATAGCAGCACGCGGACACGGTAGCGCGGTGGGTGACCCGGGACCTGCGGCGGCTCGTGGACCACCGTGTGACGGTGGCCGGGGGCGTCGGTTAGAGTGACGCTCGCGCCGGGGATCGGAGACGGTCGACCGGCTGCGCGGGTGTAGTTCAATGGTAGAACATCAGCTTCCCAAGCTGACAGCGCGGGTTCGATTCCCGTCACCCGCTCCACGGGGCCGTTCCCGAACAGATCGGGTCACTCCCCCGAATCGCCGATTCGGCCAACTCCGCGGCTCCCAGTCGTCCTGAATCCGGCCTCTCCTTGCTCGTGGGCTCAGTGCTCTGAAGTCCAAGCCCAAGCAATGAAATCCATGGGCCGCACGGTCTCTTCGAATAGAACGTACGAGAGCGCCAGTGCAGCGCAAGCACTGCCCCACCCAGCATCCGCTCTTGCAGATGTGCACGCGTCTTTCCGCCCAGATAGACGCTTCAGCCCACGCAGCCGACGACGCCAGACCGAGGGGGCAACGCGACTCCTATCCCAGGACAAGTGCTGAACCGATCGGGCACCAAGAGCCGCCCTCGACCGCTCAGGCGCTCGCCACCTTGGCCAACTCGTCGATTGCACTGTCACCATCTGAGGCGTTGGAGTGAACATCGTCGTCGCGAATGTCGAGATACGGTCTCAAACGCGGGGTGCACCCGGAAGCGAAGAGGTCGCTTTAGCCTTTCAGCGAGCCGTTGGGCAGCTTTGAGCTTCTTCCGAGCTTCTGCCTCTCCCTCCACGTGTACAAAACTGCCATCCCGGGTCTCAAGTCCAAGGAAGCTTGTCCGGATCAGCCAACTCTTCACCGCTTCTGGTTCGCTGTTAGCAGCCAGGACCTCGGCCAAAACCTCTTCTGTGACTGTTGAGTCAAGCCCAGCGAACTCAAATAAGAGTTCTTCCAGATCAAAACCCTGAGCTTCACTCTCAACGAGGAGGGCTTCGACCGCAAACCTCGAATAGTTACTCTCAGCATGCGAGAAGTCTTGTGCGAGAACGACCCGATGGCGCCGGTTGATCGCAGTCGTCAGCGCGGCGTTCCCGAGAAAAATGATGTCTCTTGGGCGCGGAAGTGCTCGCCAAAGGAAGTAATCCCGGGTCGCGAAACTGTGAACTTCTGCGGCAAACACCTCGATCCACAGCGCCTCAGCATCACCATTACTCGAAGACCTGTTGGCAACATATCGATCTTCTAGCACCCGAATCAACAACTCTTCATCGTGCCACTGGATCGACTGCGGGTTGATCTTGTCGGGCTCCCGGGCGTACCTCGTCATTACATCGTAGATGTCGGTTCTCAAGAAGATTGTTAGTGTCATGTTCGCCTGAGGCTGACCGCTCTTCGACTTGCCAAGTTGCGACTGCAGCCTCCCAGACGTTACGAGCAACGACAGAAGGAAGTGGGAGAGAATCTCGAAGTCGACGCCTCGCTCCCAGGTCTTGTCCAGATTGTCGACTAGAACCGCGACACGGTCGTATCCATGCAAGACTCTTCTGAGTTTCGTAAGCAGTTGGCCATGCCATAATGTACGCAAGGATTCCGATACTGCGGACAAATCGCCCTCGAGCCACGGGCCGCGTCAATGGCACGGGCGATCGCCTCGTCGAGTCGCGTCGTCAGATCGCTCGCTGTGTCAATTCCAAGCTCTTCGACAACGGCGGCCAGGGCAGCGGTGTTCGAATCAGCTCCCAACCCCGCAGGCAAGTCCTGTGCGTGCTTGAGCGCACGAATAGCGACTTCTGTTATCAGAAGGTAGCTCCAAAGGTTCACAAGGAAGTAGTCGCGTTTAGCTGCCTCATCGAAGCGACTGAGAACCGCCAGAAGGCCAGAGAGGTCGATGAACTGGGCTTTATCGGAACTACTAGGATTCGTCTGTCAGTCCGAAGTTCCTCTACCGCCTGCTGCATGGTGGCTGTCTTGCCCGTGCCCTTCCGGCCGGTGAAGACACTAGCCCGACCGGCGAGCACTGCTTCGAACTCGTTGGTTTGAACGAAGTAGTCCGTCAGGGACTCTTTCTCAGACTCTGCCACATATTGTCCAGCTTCGCACTGGCAGTTCGATATCGAGCTTCAGACGCCCAAGGCGTTTGTTAGTACGTTTTGGCGTGGGCAATGTCGCAAGCCACGAGCCAACGTGTTCGGTAAGTTTCGCCGCGGATGAGTAGACGAGTAGCATGTCCATGTAGTCAATCGGGGGTGGTAGCCCTCCTCGGCGACCATCAAGAGGGAAGCTCGAGGCCACGCACGATTCCCGCAAGGAAAGCCACTCGGCTGTTGTAAACGTCTGCCCTGACGCGCGACGGCTTCATAAAATGCAAGATTGCAGCCGACGAACGGTATATCTCTTGGACGTAATACGACAACGGACCCAAGCCGATCTCATCTTGGGATGCAACAAGATTCAGATGGGTTATGCTTGAGTAGGCGCTCAAGTCTTTCGGCAGAATTAAACTTGTGAGGGACGCCCGGGGCGAAAACGGCATTCGGTTCCCGAGGTCTGGCATTTGCGAGCAGGGCTTCGATCAGTGGCGGGGCAGGCGAGGCGGCGAGATCGGCAACCTTACTCCCAAGCACCTGTGCGTTGCCGCCATAGTTGATCCGTCCAATTGTGTCGACGAATTGCAGCCCTGCCCAAGCCTTTGTAGCATCTTCGTCTGTTTCGTCGATGGCGAAGAAGAGTTCCTTGCCTCGCGCGAGGGCGAAGCCCGCCTCGAAGAGGACGTTGGGCGTCCCCAACTGATTTCCGCCACGCAGGCATCCGACGCATCGATGCGCTCCAAGATGGGATCGATGATCAGGCGTCCTCGACACGAAGGTCTTCCCAGGTCCGCGCATCAACAGACATTTTGATGCACGCGGTTACCGCTTCACGCATGGTCTCCGCTCGCAAGCCGGGCTGACCTGCATATGCGAAGAAGAACGAACGGGGCGCTGACGATTCGGGGGGCACGTCAGAGATGGTGCCATGCTGCGTCGTCGCGCGGTCTGAAGAGAGGGACTTTCCGCCGCCTGTCGGCCGCCCGCGACTTTTGGACATGCCGATGAGCGCGAGTTGCTGCTCGCGCCGGCTGATGGGTGGGCGCCGAGGTAGCGTGCAGGATCCAGACGTCTCCACTGCGAGCTACCACACGCCCCGGGAGGCGAGTTCATGGCCTTGTTTGCTGTTCTCATATATGCCAGCGACTCCGCTCACCAGCCTGGCCAGGGCGCGAGAGACGTCTGAGGACATAGCCACGTGCGACGCCCACGCCGACGAGCTGGCCTCCTCAGCTGCCATGACCGCAGCCTGGGCATTCACTCCACGGTTCATGGCCAGAAGCGTCCGGGCGAGCGGGGTGACCGAGGGTCCGTTCATCGACGCGGCTGACGTCGTCGCAGGCGTCTACCTCCTCGAAGCTCCCGATCTGGAGTCGGCGATTGCCTCGGCCGCGACCAACCCGCTGGTGCACCAAGGGGGCGGCGTCGAGATCCGACCGGTGCACAGCGGGGGCCTTGTCGCGTCCGACAAGGAATGAGCCGACGGCCACGCGCGCCTCCGCCGCGATCCGCTCGCACTAACATGCCGACGTTCGGAGGTCCGGCCTCCGTCCCGAGGGGCGCCAAGCGCACGCAGAATCGGGCACGTTCAGACCTCCAGCACTTCCTTGAAGTGCTCGACCGCTGGGAACGGGTCATAGAAGTGGTGGAGCAGTCGACGCCACTCCCGATACTCGGCAGAACTGCGAAAGCCCTGGGTGTGGTCTTCAAGCGTTTCCCACTCCACCAAGAGAAGGAACGTACTTGGCTGCTCGATACAACGGGAGAGTTTCAAGCGGCGGAACCCAGTCATCGAGGCGATGATCTGCTTCGCCGCGCCGAACGCTTCGAGGAAGTCGCCCTCTTTCCCGGGTCTCACGGTTAGAACGGCGTGTTCGAGTATCACCGGCGGACGGTAGCAGCCACGTGGCTCCACGTCTGCCACTGGGGGGACACACCATCAGGGGGCATGCTGTCGACAACGCGGGCGCGGTCATGCCGCGAACCTCTTTACGTCAAGACGTCGCCGGGTCCGGAGTTCTACCTCGCTGGCTCCTGGTCCGCCTTCGGGAACGTGGCTTGTCCGATGAGCCTGTTCAGGGATGTGATCATCGGTCGCCCTTGAGTCAGAGTCGTGTCCCGGCCGCTCCCGGGCCTGTCCACGGGCTCCAGCTTCCTGCTGGTCGCGTCGGTGCTGGCCGGCGATGATCCGCTTGCTGGTGAAGACGATGTAGTCGCGCATCCCTTTGAAGGCGAGATAGCCCTGCTCACCCTCAATCAACAGGGGGTCGATCTGGCCCGCAACCTCCGAGTAGTCGATCCGGCCAAGCTTGACATAGCTCGCATTCTGAAAGTCGATCACGCGAGCACCTTAGCCACGGCCTGCCACGACGTGTGGGACCGACATGTCGATACCAGCCGGACAGTCGTCCACGCGGTTCCCGCGGCGTCTTACCGCCGCTGATGGCGGCCACGCCTAACCCTGAGCGCCGTCGCGGCCTTCCCGGGTGAGTCGGGACTCGGGTGGCATGCTGCGACGTGTCCGATGACGCCCCTGGTGCAAATGGCCAACCGCCGTCGACAGAGCCTATCCGGCTCGTCGGCGGCGTTAACTTCACGACCTGGCCCGACCTCAAGTGGAGTCGAGGGAACTCACACGTCGCTGCACTCCAGTCGAAGCTCGGTGAGTGGCACGCCGAGCGCGCCTGTGTCTGTAGATGCTGTCTTGCGTGCGAACCGCCAGGGGATCGACCTGTTGCCCGCGTGCCGCGTGGCATCCCGAAGCACGAGTGGTCGCTTGGTCTCGGCGATGCACTGCATAACCTACGAAGCGCCTTCGATGCTGTCGCTTGGGGTATGGCTCACTTCAACGATGCAAGGCCAACCAGACCTAAGCGCGTCACCTTCCCGATCTGCAGCGACGAACAGCAGTGGAACGAGGCCGTTAAGGCCTGGGTAGGCGAGATACACCCGGAATTTCAGGAACGGCTTCGCATAATGCAACCGTTCACGTATGCTCCTGGCCGCCCTACGGTGCTATCTGGTCTTCATGACCTGGATATCCAGGACAAGCACCGCGACATTTTGACGGTATCGGCCGACTTGCACGCGATAAACCTCGGCGGATCCTTCGAGTACGAGGATCACGATGCGGAGGCCGTCCGAGGATGAGATGCGCTCGGACGTGAAGTTCGAGGACGGAGTTGTGCTCGGGACCATCCATGCCGGAGCGCCGATCCGGATGCTCGGCCGGTTGCTCTCTCCGGCCGAGCATGAAGGTACAGCTGACCTATCTAGACGAACCTCACGACGTGATGCCGATGCTCCAGCAGTTTGTCGGCGAGACCCGCCGCTATCTCGACATCCTACTGTTCGGTCTCGCTTCCCCTGACGATGCAGATGAGGCGGATTGGTCGCCGATGGACGTCGGCGGATCTCCCGCATGATCAGTCAGGGCTCAGTTGCTCGCTATTGGCCCAAGCGACATGCTATGCCGCGGCTCAGGAACGCAAGTGTCTGGATCCGCGCCCAGGTTCTGCGTCACTTCGCCGCGAGCCGCAGCACCGGATCGTCCTCGGACCACCGGACCTGCCGGTCGGGGCGTACAACGCTCGCCAACGCGACCGAGTGCGCGTCTACCGTGGTGCTGGTCTTCGACCAGTTCGCCGGTGGCGAAGATCGTCGCGACCTGGGCCGACAGCTTCGTCGGTACATGCCACGCAGCCGCTCACGCGTCGTGCACGAGCCGGTGCGCGATGTGTCGACCCGGTGCCGTTGACGGCGCCTCGGGCCGCCGCGCAGCCGGCTCACCAGCCGAGTGGCGGTGCGTACGGCTGGTGCGTATGCGGACGAGTGGGTGTCGCGTGTGGGCGGCGACCCTCAGGCCCGGTTGGCGTTCCTGCGTCAGCTGTACAAGGTTCCAGCGGATGTGGACCTGGGCTACCTTCCCTTCCGGCGAGCCGCCTCAGCGTTCATGGGATGGCAGCTGCGTCGGGGGCTTCTGAACCCGGAGTCGGGTCCGTGTCCGGGAAGTCCGTGGTGGAGGGCGGTGAACGACTCTCTGCTGCGAGACACCTGCGAGGCCTCGGCCATCGCGTTCGGTCGGCCGGGCAGTCCGCGCACCGCAAGTGTTGGGGCGACCCTCGACTTCATTCGAACGCCCACGGCTCGGTCGTGGTACCGAGCGCACAACATGACGATCGCCTCGGCGTACCTGGCCAATGAGGGTTTGGCCCTCCGGGAAGGTCGCGTCGAGCGGTTCTTCATCAACCTGGTGCTTGTCCGCGTGTTGTACGCCCACGCCCTGGTTGCCCAGCCGCGGCTCGCGCTCAGCTGGCTCGCGCCCTGTGGTCGGTTGCTCGGTGACCCGCGGCTGGGCATGACCGGCATCTTCTTGTCTCTGTCTCGTGTACTTCCCGCTCGCTACCCACTCGACGACGACGTCGGCAGGTACGTGAGTGCGGAGCACAGCCTGGGTCACCTGCTCGACGTCGGGGTCATCGTGCCCAGACTCGACCGGCTGTACCGCTGGTCCGCGCGCGAGCTCGGTCTGCCCGGCCTCGACGCCCTCCTCGACCGCACGGGACCAGTCCCCGCCTACGCATGGGATCCGAACGACGTCGAGGTCTGGCGCCCCACACCGACACGTCTCGCTCGGGCCGCCCAGCGCGCGCTGCCGTCGCGGCTGTAGCGGGTGCCCGAGGATCCACAAGACCGGCCGCGGGCTCACTCCAGTGCGCGATCCCTGTCACCGCTTGCCCGGGTTCGAAGAAGTGTCGGCTCGCCGCTGTCGGGACATCCGACCATGCTGCTGTCTGGCCCCGAGTGGTGCCCGCTACCTGTGCGTCATACCGCCGCTTGCGCCCTTTGACCAAAGCTGGCGATGCGGCCGGTGATCGACGGCCTGGCGTCAGGGTCAGTACCAGCGGGCCACAGCCCATGGCGTGCGTCGTTTCGCCCACGGCGAACCCCGGAATCCCATCGGGCACACCGCTCGTTGTCACAGCCATGAGCACTGACCCGGCGGCGGAGTCGGCCGCGCTGGACGCCTATTCAGCCATTGTCACCTCCGTTGCGGCGCAGCTGACGCCGAAGGTTGCCGCGCTGCGGATCCGGTCGCACCGCGGGGAGTCAGCGGGGTCGGCCGTGGTCCTGACCGGTGAGTCCCACTTGGTCACCAATGCTCACGTCGTCGGCGATGCCAGCGGAGGCACTGCGGAGTTCGTCGACGGCACCGTCGCCCGCTTCCACGTCGTGGGCCGTGACCCGCTGTCCGACATTGCCGTCATCCGCGCCGACCGTGAGGTGCCGACCCCGCCTGAGTACGGCGACGCCGGTGCGCTCCTCGTCGGCTCCCTCGTGGTGGCCGTCGGCAACCCGCTAGGCCTCTCTGGCACGGTGACGGCGGGCGTGGTGAGCGCCCTTGGCCGCAGCATGCCGGTGCGAACCCGCACGACGGCGCGCCTGATCGAGGACGTCATCCAGACCGACGCTGCGCTCAACCCAGGCAATTCCGGCGGCGCGCTGGCCGACAGCCGCGGTCGCGTCGTCGGGATCAACACGGCCGTCGCCGGAGTAGGCCTCGGCATGGCGGTACCGATCAATGCCACGACCCACCGGATCATCTACGCGCTGATGCATGACGGGCGGGTGCGGCGCGCGTACCTCGGTCTTGTGAGCACCCCTGCACGGCTGACGCCCGTCCAGGCTGAGCGGTACGGGCAGCGCGGCGCGTTGCGAGTCGTTGAGGTCGTAGAGAAGAGCCCGGCCGCCCAGAGCGGCTTGCTCGCCGGCGATCTCGTCCTCGCGATCGACGGCGCCCCGCTTGGCGATGCTCAGTCGTTGCAGAAGCGCCTGTTTGCCGACGCGATCGGGCAGCGGATGGAAGTCACAGTTCTGCGCAACGGCGCGCTGTTGGACGCTGTGGTTCTGCCGAGCGAACTTCCAGACTGAGGGGGCCATCGGGTGTCGGAGTCGAGCCTCTCCGCGCTCAGAAGGCGACGGCAGTAGAGGGTGCCTTCGTGGCCGCCGATCGGAGGCTCACCGGGTGGCGACCATGAGCGCGATGACGCCGAAGTTCATCCGGATGAGTGTCGGGCCTGCTCCAGGTTCGACTGGTGGGGGCCGGAGAGCCAGTCTTGACCCAGACGCGCGTCGACCGGTTCCTCTCCTCGCCGCAGCGCGTCGATGTAGGCATGATCGGCGGCGAGGCGGGCCGCCACCTCGGGACCCTCGGCAACGGCCCCGTGGCCGGGGACCAGCACATCGACGTGGCTGGCGGCCTCACCCAGGCGGTCGAGTGCCGTCTCGTAGGCGCCCACCTGATCGGGGCGGCGAGGGTCAAGGAGCGGGATCAGGACGTCGGAGAGCATGTCGCCGGCGAGCAGGACGCCACGGTCCGCGAGGAGGACCGCGGCGTGGCCGATGGCGTGCGCCTGATGCTCGACGATCTCGCCCGGCACGGGTCCCCCGTCCGCGGGCAGCGGGGTGAGGAGCCCGATCAGCTCGAGAGGGATGCCCGACGCGCTCTCCGCCGCCATCCTCTGCGCCCGCTCTCGGGCTTCACTGGCAGCCTGGGCGCCGGCGTGGGTGGCGTAGCGCGGCACGTCGCCGAACCGGGAATGCCAGAGCAGGTGGTCCCAGTGGGGATGGGTCGAGAACCCCGCGACCACCGGAATGCCGAGCCGGTCCACGTCATCGGCGAGCTGGTTCAGATCGGAACCGTCGATGCCGGGATCGACCAGGATCAACCCACCCTCCGCGCGCACCACGACGGCATTGCTCCAGACCCACTCGCTCTGCCGGACCCAGACGCCGTCGGCCACCTGATTCAGCATCGGTTCACTTTGTCAGGTGTCTCCGTCCGGCGCGAGTTGCGATGCCCTTCGGGTCCGGATTCGGGACCGGCGGGCGTCCCCTGAAGCGCCTCAACTGCACACGGTGCCCTTCGTAGGGTCGACGGGTGAAAGGATCACTCAATGACCGCGGTGACTGCGGAGGCGCTGGCGCCGTTGCGCCCACGTTTGGCGGCGTTCTGCTACCAGATGTTGGGGTCGCCGTTCGATGCCGAGGACGCCGTGCAGGATGTGATGGAGCGGGCGTGGCGGTCGAGGGAGTCCTACGACGCATCGCGAGCATCGCTGTCCACATGGTGCTACCGGATCGCGCACAACGTGTGCGTGGACCGGTTGCGCGGTGCGCCCCGTCGACCGCTTCCGCGCGACCTCCAGGACCCAGGCATCGAGATCGGCGCTCCGCTGGTCCCCGCCCTTGACGTCCCTTGGTTGATGCCGGCTCCGAGCGCGTGGACCGCCGCATCGCAGGTGGGAGCAGCGGTGGAGCAGGCGGCGGACGTGCGGCTCGCGGTGACCGCGATGCTTCAGGTGCTCCCCGCCCGTCAGCGTGGCGCGTTTGTGCTCCGTGAGGTTTTGGGCTGCACCGCCGCCGAGGCAGCCGCCGTGCTGGAGACCAGCGTGCCTGCGGTCAACTCCGCACTCCAGCGCGCGCGGGCGGCCTTGGACCTGGCTGCCGGCACCACCACTGCCCCCGGGCCAGTCGAACCCGAACGAGTCGAGCGCTACGCCCGAGCGATTGAGCGGGCAGACGTGGAGGCCCTCGCCGCCCTGGTGGCTGACGACGTCGTTCTGGAGATGCCGCCGGTACCAGCATGGTCGCGCGGACGCCGGCCCTACCGCGAGTTCATGCGTCACCTGTTCGCCTGGCGCGGCACCGAATGGCAGACCCGCCCGGTCGGCGCCAACGGCCAGCCTGCGCTCCTGCTCTACCTACTCACACCTGAGGGACCGGCTGCGCACACCCTCCAGATCTTCGACGCAGACGCACACGGTGCTATCGGCCACGTGCTCGTCTATCACGACCTGCGGCTGTTCGCCCTGTTCGAGACCTCTCACCCATCGCGGCGATGAGTCCGGCGGACCCGGTTCGTAAGAACTGGTGACCATCCAGGAACTCGCGAAGGGACCAGTTTCATGGGACGCCTCATCGTCATCCAGTTCATCACTCTCGACGGCGTCGTCGAGGACCCTGATGGCAGCGACCAGTCCGCCTTTGGCGGCTGGGCGATGCGTCACGGGCCACAGGGGGTGGCCGGCGACAAGTTCCGGCTTGGGCCCATCCTCGAGCAGGGAACGTTGGTGTTCGGTCGGCGCACCTGGGAGCACTTCAGCACCCTCTGGCCGAACCGGGACGACCCGTTCTCCCAGGCCATGAACGCCGCCGACAAGGCGGTGGTCACTCACCGGGGGATCGAACCGGCGATGTGGCCGAACTCCCGCGCCATCGACCAGCCTCCGGTCGGCTGGGTCCGCCACAACCTGGCCACCACGGACCTCGTCGTCATCGGCAGCCACTCGGTCGTCGACGAGCTCGCCGACGCGGACCTGGTCGACGAGTACCGGCTGCTCACCTTCCCCACGGCCGTGGGCTCAGGGCGGCGCCTCTTCACCGAAATTCGCCTGCTCGAGCTGGTCAGCGCAGAACAGGTCGGCCCCGCAGTCCTCTCCGTCCACACCACGCGGAAGACTTGATCGCTCCATGACCTGGAGGTCTTCACGGGGACGGGCTTTGGGCGGGAGAGTGTTGCCCAAGCGCCTGCTGAGGACCGGCACCCTAGGAGAGCCCGATGAGTATCGAACTGAACCACACCATCGTGCACGTGAAGGACCGGTGGGCCGCTGCTCGCGATGTCGGCCAGGTGCTCGGTTTGCCGGAGGCGAGGGCATATGGTCCGTTTGCTGAGCTGAAGCTGGACAACGCCGTGAGCCTGGACTTCATGGACAGCGAGGGCGAGATCCACGGCCAGCACTACGCCTTCCTCGTGGGTGAGGAGGATTTCGACCTCATCCTCGGTCGCTTGCGAGACGACGGCCGCCAGTGGTGGGCCGATCCCTTCAAGCGCCAACCGCTTGAGATCAACCACCAGGACGGTGGCCGCGGCCTCTACTGGGAAGGCCCTGACGGGCACTGGCTGGAGATCATCACCCGTCCGTACGGCAGCGGCAACTGATCTCCGGCCGCCGCATCGTCAGACCCGTCGGTCGGTCACGGACGCCGCTGATGCCCTTGGCTCACCTGCGTCAGATCGCCGCGGAAGAGGTGTAGCCGAAGCGGTCGCTCCTGCCGATGAGCGACCGCAGACCACGTCGCCGAGAACCGACTGCGAAGCGCAATCACCAACCGAGGAGCGCGCGGATGTCACTCACACGGATCCACAACTTGTCCATCTCCCTCGACGGATTCGCCACCGGCGAGCCGCAGTCCGCCGATGCACCCTTCGGCCATGCGGGCCAGCGTCTACACCAGTGGATGTTCGGTACTCGGTACTGGGACGAAGCGGGCGGAACTGCCGGAGTCGACGACGCCTTCGCTGAGCGCCACAGTTACGGCATCGGCGCCGAGATCATGGGCGCCAACAAGTTCGGCCCGCCCGGCTGGGGGAACGACCCGGACTGGAAGGGCTGGTGGGGCCCGAACCCCCCGTTTCACACACCGACCTTCGTGCTCACTCACCACCCGCGACCCTCGATGGAGATGGAGGGCGGCACCACCTTCCACTTCCTCAACGCCGCCCCGGCCGAGGCGCTTGAGACTGCCCGCGAAGCAGCCGATGGCCAGGACGTCCGGATCGGCGGCGGCCCCACCGTCGTACGCGACTTCCTCGCCGCCGGGCTCGTCGACCACATGCATCTCGTCCAGGTCCCGATCGTGCTCGGCCGCGGCGTCCGCATCTGGGACGGTCTTGAGGCCCTTGAGGATGCCTACGACGTGGAGGCGGTCTCGTCCCCCAGCGGCGTCACCCACCTCACGTTCACGCGCAAGGTCGTCTCGTGAACGTCGACACCGAACGGCGAGCCCGGTGGGCAGACGTGCGGATCCGTCGTGTCATCCGCGCGTTGCGTCAATCCGCCGCGTGATGGAAGGAACCACCATTGCGCTGTTACGCGCCCTGCCCGTACGCGTCGTGATAGTTCCACCACTGGTAGGGCGGGGTCTGGGGGTAGCCCTCCGGCGATTCCTCCCACGCCTCCTGGCGACCGAGCGCGGTGATGTCGAGATAGCTCCAGGTGCTCCCCATGGCCTCGTCACCACGGCTGTTGACGAGATAGGTGCGAAACACCCGATCCCCGTCGCGGGTGAAGGCGTTCGTGCCGTGCCACTCGTCCACTCCAAAGTCGGCATCGAAGTCGTCGGTCAGTGTGTACCACGGGATAAGCCCCCAGCCATTGCGCGCCTTCAGGTGATCTATGTCCGCCTGCGGGGCTCGCGAGACGAACACCAGAGTGGTGTCACGAGCATTCAGATGCGCTGGGTGCGCTACCTGGTCGGCAACCAACGAGCACCCAACGCAGGCACGGTCCGGGTACGAGCCGCCCTCAGCGAAGGTGGTGATGTCCGGCGCAAAGAAGGCACGGTAGACGATCAGCTGGCGGCGGCCCTCGAACAGGTCGAGCAGGCTTGCCGGCCCGTCCGGTCCTTCGAAGCGGTACTCCTTCTCCACGGCCATCCACGGCATGCGCCGGCGTTGGGCAGCCATCGCGTCGCGCGCCCGGGTGAACTCCTTCTCCTTCACCAGCATTCGCTCCCAAGCCGCTTGCCACTCCTGCGGGGAGACGATCGGAGGTGTCTTCATGAGCTGTTTCCTCCTTCAGCCACTCGTTGACCGCGTGAGGGACTCGGGCCTGAGCGGCCTGGATAAGCCCGGTCAGCCGGTTGGTCCGCCGTCCATCACGAGGCCTGCTCGTGACTGCAAGCCACCCGCAGCTCAGAACGACGCACCACTTCAGCCTACCTTCGACCGTCCCCGGACCCACCCCCGTCGAGCGATGCGATGGGAGGCAATGGGACACACCTTCCGATGAGCGCAGCCGTGAGCCTTCACGAACAAGGGACGCGCTCGTCCCTGTGTGGCTACTCTCCGCAGCATGCCCCGAGCCCTTTCCGCGCTGTCGGCCTTGACCGCCACGCTGCTGATGTGCGCCTGCTCGGGCGCCGCCGGCACCTCCACCGCCCAGGTCGCGACAACCAGCCAGAGTCCGACCACGGTCTCGAGCTCGGCTCCCGCGCCGATCAGCGCGCCGAACCCCACGCTGCGGGTGCCGGGCCGCGTCGGTGGCGAGATCTCCCGCACCGTCCTCACCCCTGGCCACGACAACACCACCGTGTGGGACCACCGTGCCGGTGACCGGAACTACGTGGTCAAGGCCGCGTGCTCCGCGACGGGAACGACGACACTGACCTACCTGTTGCTCGACGCCCGGGCGAGCAGCGAGTCCGAGAGCCAAGAGGAGCGCACCCTCTCCCGCGGCGACGTCCCGTGCGACGGCACCGTCGCCGCCAACTCCGCCGGTCCGCTCATTCACGGCCCGGTGACCGTCACCTTCCTCGCCGTCCCCGAGTCAATGCGCAAGGCGTACGCCGTCGTCGTACCCGAATAGCCAGCGCGACAAGACGGCCGCTGAGCTCGCTGGCCGTTGACGGACGAGCGCGGCTGAGGTCGGGCCGCAGCCTCGCGAGTCCAGGTCGACGCCTGGCAGGCCGGCGGTGACCGGTGCGGCGCGACAGCCCGGCGAGGAGCCGGCGCTAGCGTCCCGTGCGTGCACCGTCGCGTGATCGTCCTGAACGGCATCTCGATCTCAGGGATGTCCACCATCGCCATGCATCTCCAGCTGATGCTTCACGACACGTACCTCACCTTCGGCGTGGACACCCTGCTGCGGCGATGCCGGCGGCATCGGCGCTGCACGACTCCGACCTCATCGAGTTCGATCCCGGCGGGGGCGTGTCGGTCGGAGCCGCCTTCCGAACCCTGGAAGCCGGTTGGTACGAAGGGTTGGCGGCGATGGCCCGGGCCGGCCTGGGACTCGTCGTCGACGAGGTCTTCCTCGGCGGAGGGCGTCTCGCAGGCGAGGTTGGCCGACGCGTTCGCCGGTCTGGACGCGCTCTGGGTGGCCGTGACCTGTGATCTCGACGTCGCGGATCTCGCAGGGAGGCCACCCGACTGCGATCCTGGCGTCGTCGGCATGGCCGCCACCCAGCTGCCCCTCGTTCACGAGGGCGTCACGTACGACCTCACCGTGGACCACGACGCCGGAGTCGGCGGAGGACTGCGCAGCGCGAATTGCAACGTGGGTCACCCGCTCCATCAAAGGGTTGGGCACACAGCCGGTGGTCCGCCACAGGCCGGTGCTGACCGATCAAGTACGTCGCCTGCCGGCGGAGTCGACGCGCGCGAACCGCCGCCAGACCCAGCTCGACGGCACCCGACGCCCGTCGATGACGTACGACGCGGTGAACACCTCGCGTCATCGTGGTGTCCAGGGCGGCCCGGTCCCGCAGCCGACCGGCGAGCAGCAGCTGGTCGTCCGCGCGGAGCAAGACATCACCGCCCGGCGTCATCGTGCGCTCTCCGTCCCTCAGCAGGGCCAACGGGACGATGCCCAAGGGGTGTTCGCGGTCGGCAGGGTCGCGCAGCAGGTCGTCCAGCCGCAGACTCGTCCCGTCGAGACGGCCCTCCAGAGCCGGCGCCTCGTCGTGGCTGAGGCGGATCCGCCACAGGTCAGGGGTGCCGTGACCGCACCTTTCCACCAGCCGGTCGACCAGGTCTGCCGCCCACTCGTCGCCCTGGTGAGGGACCTGCGGGAGGAACCGCATCAGCACCGGGTTCGCCAGCCGGGCCAGCACCTCGTGGGCGATCACCTCGGCCGGCACCAACCCGAAGTCGACGCCGACCGCCGTGAACAGCGGCGCGTTCGCCCTGCGGTTCTGCAGTGCCACCACGAACGCGTCGGGGTTCGCACGCCGCGCCGCTTCGACCAGCCACAGGTTGGTGGTGTCGTTCGCGGTCGCAGCCACGAACGCGACGGCGTCCGCCACGTGGCCACTCTCGACCACGTGCGCGCTGTCGCCCTCGCCGGCCAGGACCCTGCCTCCGGCGACATGGACCACGGTGACGTCCAACCCCTCAGCGCGCAGGTCCGAGCTGAGCTCGTCGCCGTACCGGCCCTGGCCGCAGATCACCCACCGGCCGTGGGGCAGCCGCTCGAACCGCCGCGGCAGCGGGCGTGCCGGGGGCGCTGGTGAGCCAGATCATCAGCTGGTAGGCCGCCGGTGACCGGAGCAGGATCCGCAGGTGGTCGCCGAACCGGTCCAGCGGGTTCACCACCTCGTGCACGTGGAAGGCGCGCATCCGCTCGGCGACGTCCCGCGAGCTGGACCGGGCGATCACCGGCAGGTCGGGGCGGAGCAGGGCCGTGGTCATCGCGACGTCGAGGTTGGTCTCGTCGTCGCCGGCCAGCGCAACCACCCCCTCGCAGGTGCCGTGGCCGAGCCCCGCGAGGGTCAGCAGCGCGGTGTCCCGGGCGTCACCCAGCAACGCGGGCGCGTCCGCGCGGTAGGCGTCGAGCTCGACTGCGGACACCCGTGTGTCCTGGTTGTCGATGACCACGAAGCGGCGGCCCATGTCGTCGAGCGACCGGGCCAGCATCTTCGAGGCGTTGCCGTAGCCGACCAGCAGCAGGAACGGCTCGCGCATGCGGTGCACCGACTGGGTGAAGCTCCGCCGGGCCAGGGCCTGGCGGAACCCCTGGTCCTGCATCAGCGAGAGCAGCGAACCGATCGCGTAGGCCCACCCGATGACTGACAGGAAGATCGTGAGCGTGACCCACATCCGCTGCGCCGCGGTGAACGGGTTCGGCAGCTCACCGAAACCGATCGTGGTGGCGGTGTAGCTCATGAAGTAGAACGAGTCGAAGATCCCCATCCGGTCGGGTCGTCCCTGGGCGTCCTGCCCCGGTATCAGCGACAACCCCAGCACGCTGACCGCGAAGATCACGATGAGGACGATGAGCGGCAGCCGCATCCGCCGCAGGACCAGGAACACCCCGGCGGACGACAGGTCGGGACGGAGCTGCGGCAGGGGCGAGCTCGCCACGACGACCTCCTTAGCGACGCTGGAAGGAGACGGTCTCGACCACCAGCAGCACGACGGAGACCACGTTGGCGAACAGCGCTCCACCGGAGAGCGACACCACCGAGGCCGTCTGCTCCGTGGTGAGGACGCCGTTGGTGAGCACGTTCGCTGCATAGGTCCACGTCACCGCAGCCGCGATGAGCTGGAGGCTGGCGACCAGGCTGGTCGCGAGGTGCACCGCCCCGATCTGGGTGCGGTCACCGAACTTCAGCACGGTCGCGATGAGGTTCACCACGACCGCCGCGAAGAGCTCGTAGACGTTGTGCAGCTCGGGGTTGCCGAGGTCGCCGATGAAGAACCCGAAGTTGAGGGTGGCCGCAAGCACCACGAAGAAGCCGAAGACCACTTTCTCCAGGTTCACCGCGACTCCTCACCTCGGGACCCTCGCATCGTACGGCGCCGCCCGCGGACCCAACGGCCTGTGCGGAGGTGCACCTCGGTGCAAGACTCGCAGCCTGTTCCCCAACCCAGGAGGTCCGCATGTCCCGCGTGGTGCACTTCGAGATCCAGGCCGACGACGTGGAACGGGCGAAGTCGTTCTACGCCGCCGTGTTCGACTGGTCCTTCCAGGACTACGGCGAGTTCACCGGCGCGACGTACTGGGGGATCGTGACCGGGCCCGAGGACGAGCCGGGCATCAACGGCGGCCTGCTGCCGCGGCCCGCCCCGGCACCGAGCGCGGGCCAGGGCACCAACGGCTACGTCTGCACGATGGGCGTCGGCGACTACGACGAGACCGAGCGCCGCATCCTCGCCGCCGGAGGCCAGGTCGCCCTGCCGAAGATGGCGCTCACCGGGATGGCCTGGCAGGGCTACTACCTGGACACCGAGGGCAACACGTTCGGCATCCACCAGCCCGACCCCGAGGCCGCGTAAGGATGACGCTTCCGGTCCTGTTCGGCGCGAACGTCGACCCGGTGTGGCAGCCGCTGGACGGTCCGCTCGAGCGAACCAGACACGCTGAGCGCCTCGGCCTGGACTTCGTCACCGTCCAGGACCACCCGTACCAGCCGGCCTTCCACGACACCTGGACGCTGCTCACGTTCCTGGCGGCCAGGACCGAGCACATCACCCTGGTGCCGACGGTGGCGAACCTGCCGCTGCGGCCACCGGCGATGCTCGCCAAGGCAGCCGCCAGCCTCGACCTGCTCAGCGGAGGCCGGCTGCAGCTCGGACTCGGCGCCGGTGCGTTCTGGGATGCCATTGCGGCGATGGGCGGTCCGCGGCGCTCACCGGGCGAAGCGGTGCAGGCCCTCGAGGAGGGCATCGACGTGATCCGGGCGATGTGGAGCGGCGAGAGGTCGGTGCGTACGTCCGGCCAGCTCTACGCGCTGCACGGCAGCCACCCCGGGCCGCAGCCCGGGCCCGGACTCGGGATCTGGCTCGGCGCGTACGGCAGGCGCACCCTGGCGCTCACCGGCCGCAAGGCCGACGGGTGGATGCCGTCTCTGGGTTTCCTGCCGCCGGACCGCGTGGGTGACGCCAGCCGGCGGATCGACGACGCGGCAGCCGACGCCGGCCGTGACCCGACGGCGATCCGGAAGGTGTACAACCTCAACGGCATGATCGGCACCGAGTCCGCCGAACCGTTCCAGGGCTCGGCGGACCGGTGGGTGGATGACATCGTCACCCTGGTGGAAGGGGCCGGGATGAACGCGTTCGCCTACTGGCCCGACGGCGACCACGAGGCCCAGATCGCCCTGTTCGCAGAGGAGGTCGTGCCGGCGGTCCGCGCCGCGCTGCCCGGTTGAGCCCGGCCGGCCCGGGCCTGGTCACCGCCCTCGAGCCGCCCAGGTGGCGGATCAGGCGGTACGTCGCTGCGCCACCGACGCCCGCTCCGCGACGACGGCCGCAGGCGCCGGGCGGGCACCCTGGTCCCACGCCGCCGGGTTCACGGCGTACATGACGCCGTACGCCGCCGTGTCCGGCTGCGTCCGCCATCCCTCCGAGAGGGGGCCGAGATCGACCGTGTCGTAGCCGATCTCGTCGAGGAGCTCGCTGACGGCCTGCTTCGCCTCGCGGTCGTCGCCCGCGATCGGCAGGGCGCTGCGGTCCTCGGCGCCGGCGGGGCGCGGGAGAGCAGCGAGGTGCTGGAAGAAGATGTTGTTGAAGCCCTTGACCACCTTGGCGTCGGGCAGATGGGCCTGCAGCAGCTCGGAGCTGGTGGTCGACTCGTCGTCGAGCTCGGGGATGTTGCCGTCGCGCTGCGGGTAGTAGTTCATCGTGTCGATCACGACCTTGCCCCGCAGCTCCTCGACCGGCACCTGCGGGTAGCTGCGCAGCGGGATGGTGACGACGACGACGTCGCCCGCGCGGGCCGCCTCCGCCGGGGTTGCCGCGCGGGCGTGCGGGCCGAGCTCGGCGACGACGTCGGCCAGCGTCTCGGGTCCCCTGCTGTTGCTGAGTACGACGTCGTGGCCGGCCGCCACGGCCAGTCGCGCGACGGTGCTGCCGATGTTTCCGCTTCCGATGAAGGCCCAGGTTGTCATGGTGCCCTCAACAGCCCGGTCGGGAACATCATTCCGGTCCTGCTGTCAGCCGGGGAAGTTCACGATCGCCCAGGCGGAGGGCAGCTGGTCCATGCGCGGCTGGGGCGTCGCCAGCCGGCCCGGACCGAAGAAGTCGCCCGTGAGGAAGTCGTCGGCAGCGGCCAGCTGCTTCGGCGAGATCTGGCCCTGGTACTGGAACGAGTCGAGCACGTAGGGGATCCCGGAGCTGCCCAGCACCGACGGGCCGTTCATGATGTGGAAGTGCAGGTGTGAGGCGTTGGCGTTGCCGGTGTTGCCCAGCTTGGCGATGACCTGGCCCTTGTGGACGGTGTCGCCCACCTTGACCAGCAGACTCCCCTTGAGCAGGTGGGCGTAGAAGGCGTATGCCCCGTGGCCGATGTCCAGGACGATGTGGTTGCCGTCCACGTTCTGCACCGTCAGCTTGGGGCCGAGCACCGGGCTGTCGGCGGGCAGCACACCGGGCGCGTTGGCCTCCTGCCCGTCCAGGGTTGCGGTCACCACACCGTCGGCGACGGCGAGGACCGGCGAGCCGTAGTCCACGTAGCTCTCGTTCCGGTGCTTGTCGCCCGTGTAGAACTCACCCTTGTCGTTGGTCCGCTTCCAGTCGATCGCGAACAGCTGACCGGCGACGAGGTTGCCGTTGAGCGGCAACGGCGTGCTGCGGTGGGGCCAGCCCGGCTCGCAGCACCCGTTGAGCGCGATCCAGTTGTTCCCCCGCAGGGGTGGGCTGATGGTGATGGGTCCGCTCGCCGAGATGCTGTACGGCGTCACGGTGTAGTCCACGGGGACCGGCTTGCCCGGCACCGGGCTCGGTGCGCCGACGATGAACAGGTGGTGCATCACGTACTTCGGCGCCGCCTCGAGGGTGGCGAACGCGAAGTCGACGAAGAGCACCCGCGCCTGCTGCGGCGGGATCACCGTGTTCGTCACCAGCGCGGAGGGAAGGGCACGCAGCCGGTTGCAGTCGCCGAAGCCGCAGGAGGGGTCGACCAGCTGCGTGCCGGCGAACGAGGCGACGACCCTGGTGGTGTCCATGGCGTCGACCACCTCGAGCCTGCGGATGGTCGCCGGGACCGGTGACGCGTTCTGGAGCACGAGGTTGTAGGCCACGTGGAACCTGCCGTCAGTCCCGGGGAAGGGGAACGTCGGCGGGTTGGTCACCTGGACCATCACCGAGGTGTAGGCGTCCTTCACGGTGATCCCGGGAGGGAGCGGCTCGAACGGCGAGCCGCCGCTGTTGGCGCCGCTGTTCACCGGAGCCGTGACGCCCGTCCCGGCGCTCGGGACGGACGACGTGCCCGAGGCGGACGACGTGCTGGAGGCGGACGGCGTGCCCGAGGAGGACGTCGTACCCGAGGGCGACCGGCTGCTGGAGGGGGGCGACGTGCAGGCAGCCAGCAGCAGGAGCACCACGATCAAGAACCCGAGTCGCCGCATGGGGGACCTCTTCAGCCGGTGTGCCCCCAGTGTGACCCGGGACGCGGGGGCTGGGAAGAGTGCGGCGGCCCGTCGAAGACACTGCGCGACGCCCGAGGACCCGTGCCGGCGTACCGAAAAGGGGTTGCTCCCAGCGTGCGGACCACGAACAGTTCCGACCATGGACGGATTCGATCCGGCGACCAGCTTCGGCCCCGAGGTCGCACGGCGCTACGACGACAGCCCGCGCGGCGACGAGGCGGAGACCGTCGCCCTGCTCACCGAGCTGGCCGGCGACGGGCGAGCGCTCGAGCTCGCCATCGGAACGGGCCGGATCGCGCTCCCGTTGGCTGCCCGTGGAGTCCGGGTCGACGGCATCGAGCTGTCGCCCGACATGGTCGACCGGCTCCGGGCCAAGCCGGGAGGTGACGACATCGAGCGTCACGATGGGCGACATGGCCAGGACTGCGGTCCAGGGCACGTACTCGCTGGTCTACCTGGTGTTCAACACGATCTTCAACCTCCTGACCCAGGACGACCAGGTGCGCTGCTTCGAGAACGCCGCGCGGCATCTCGCCGGCGACGGGGTGTTCGTGGTCGAGGCCGCCGTTCCTCGGGCGTGGACCGAGCAGTACGACTACGTGAACCCCGAGCACGTCGGCAAGGACAGCGTCGTCTTCGACGTCTGCCGCTACGACCCCGTGACGCAGCTGCTCGAGGAGAACCACGTCGAGCTGTCGAGCGCCGGCATCAGGTTCGGTCCCCTCGTCTGCCGCCTGATCTGGCCGAGCGAGATGGATCTCATGGCGCGCCTCGCCGGCCTGCGGCTGGTCGAACGCTGGGGAGGCTGGGAGCGCGAGCCGTTCACGGCACGCAGCACGAGGCACGTCAGCGTCTACGAGCTGGGCGCCAGCCGCGAGGGTTGACGACCGCGGGCGGTCAGCGCGTACGTCGTGCCGCCAGCGCGGCCACGTCGTCGTCGCGGGAAGGGTCCCGAAGGAGGTGCACGACCTCCTCGAGGGATCGGGAGAGGTCGGGCTGCGCCAGCCCTGACAGCGCCAGGAGCACCCGTTCCTGACCCTGGCTGATGTCCTCGCCCCGCCGCTCGATCAGCCCGTCGGTGAAGGCGAGGATGGTGTCGCCGGCATGGAACGGCACGGTCACCTGCTGGCGACCCGCGGGCAACGCGCCCAGGGGGCACCCCTCGGCCAGGGGTAGCTGGACGGTGCGCCGGTCGGCCCGCAGCAGCACCGGGGGCGGGTGGCCGGCGTTGGTCACGACGAGCTCGTCCCGGGCCGGGTCGACCACCAGGTAGACCAGGGTGACGAGCTGGTCGGTGGGGTACTGCTCGAACATCAGGTCGAGCTTCGACATCACCATCTCGGGCGTCGGGTCGACCGCGGCGTACGCCCGCACCGCCGCCCGCATCTGGGCCATCGCCGCTGCTGCGGCCACGCCGCGGCCCATGACGTCACCGACGAAGAGCGCCAGCCGCCCGTCGCTGAGCGGGACGGCGTCGTAGAAGTCGCCGCCGACCTCCGTGCGCCCCGAGGGGCTGTAGTAGCTCGCGACCTCCCAGCCGGTGACGACGGGCATCGCCTCGGGCAGCACCGCGTTCTGCAGCTGGACGGCCGCGGCCAGGGTCTCGCTGTGCAGCTCGGCGTTGTCGATGGCGATCGCGGCGCGCTTGGCCAGGTCCTCCGCGAGCGCGAGGTCGTCGGCGGTGTAGAGCCGCTCGGACTCGGCCGAGACCCACGTGATGACGCCGAGGACCTTGCCCCGGGCCACCAGCGGCACGGTGAGGGCGCTGCGCAGGTGGAGGTCGCGGGCGATGCGCAGGTGCTCCTCGTCGATCGCGCCCGCGACCAGCATCTCGTCGGTGATCTCCGCGATCAGCTCGCTCTGGCCGGTGCGCATGACCCTCCACGCCCCGTTCGGGGCATCGGGGTCGGCGGGGTACCGCTCCGCCAGCTCGCGGGCGAGCTGGACCTTGGCCGGGTCCACGTGCGCGACGGCGAGGCGGTGGAGCTGGCCGTCCTCGACGACGTCGATCCCGCACCAGTCCGCGAAGGTCGGAACGGCCAGCTGGGCCACCTTCGCGAGGGTCGCCTGGTAGTCGAGGCTGCTGGCCAGCTCGGTCGAGGCGTCGGCGAGGAAGACGAGCTTGGCGCTCTGCTTGGCGGCGGCCTCCTGGGCGGTGATCCGCTCGAGCGCCTGGGCGCAGGTGTCGGCCAGGATCTCGAGGAACTCGAGCTCGGCCGCGTCCAGGATGCGCGTCCCCGGGAACGACAGACCGATCGCGCCGATGGTGCGTGTGCCGACATGGAGCGGCAGGCTGATGATCGAGCGTTCCCCGCGCGCCATGCCGTCGAGGTCGGGATAGCGCGCGGCGATGGCGGCCTCGCCGGTGACGATGACCCGCTCCCCCGTCCCGACCGCGTCAGTGACCGGGTTCTTCAGGGACATTGGGAAGGTGGCCCACCGGCGCTCGTCACCCTCCCGGCCTCCTCGGAGGCCCATCGAGCCGGAGCCTGTCCTCACCCTCCCGCAGGGCCAACGACGCCAGCGTCGCCCCCGCCGCGTCGGCACCCAGTGAGACGACGATCTTGGTGACGGCGTCGACGCTGTCCGCCATGACCAGCGCGGTCGTCACCCGGGCCAGCCGGGTCAGCCGGTCGCCCAGTCGGCGCGCCTCACGTACGGCGCCTCGCTCGGTGCCGGTGTCGTCCACCACGCAGAGGTGCCCCACGACCTCCTGGTCCCGCCACAGCGGCGAACAGCTCAGCTCGGCCTGGTGCACGGACCCGTCGGTGTGGCGTACGTCGAGGCGTCCCCTCCACGGGCGCCCGTCCAGCACCTGGCGGACGACGACGGCCAGCGACTCCTGCTCGTTCTCGCTGAACAGATGGGTCATCAGCGTCTCGCCGACCAGCACCCCACCGGGCCGGCCGAAGAGCCGCTCGGCGGTCTCGTTGGCGTGGACGACCTGCCCACCGGCGTCGACCGCGAACGCGGCCGCGTCGAACGCGTCGAGCAGACGCAGATCCGCGGGCCAGCCCCTGCTGTGGTTGACCGTCATCGGTGCATCATGGCAGCCCGCGGGGTCTCTCGCGAGAAACTCCCCGCCCACGGGGCCACGCCAGCGCAACCTTCTGCCGGAGGGCGGCCACGACGCAGTCGTCGAGCGGGCGGCCCGGCGGCCTACGCAGCGGGGTTGGCAGCGGGCCCCGGCCCGGGCGGGCGCTGCGCGGGGTCGGCGGACCGGTTCGTCTCCGGCACGCGGACAGCAGGGCTCCCCGCGGTGACCGGCACCGGTGCGCCGGCCGCCGCCGCCGCCTGCTCCCGGGCCAGGAAGGACCCGAGCTCCCCGATCGTGCTCATCAGCGGTGCCGGGAAGACGACCGTGGTGTTCCTGTCCACCCCGATCTCGACCAGGCTCTGCAGGTTGCGCAGCTGCAGCGCCAGCGGGTGCGCCATCATCGTGTCCGAGGCGTCACCGAGCGCCGCGGCCGCCATCGACTCGCCCTCGGCGTTGATGATCTTGGCCCTCTTCTCCCGCTCGGCCTCGGCCTGCCGGGCCATCGCCCGCTTCATGCCCTCGGGCAGCTGGATGTCCTTCAGCTCCACCAGGGTCACCTCGACCCCCCAGTCGGTGGTGGTGACGTCGAGGATCTCGCGGATGTCGACGTTGATCCGGTCGGTCTCCGAGAGCGTCTCGTCCAGCGTGTGCTGGCCGACCACCTTGCGCAGCGTGGTCTGGGCGATCTGGTTGATCGCGGCGTTGACGTTCTCGATCTTCACGACGGACTTCACCGCGTCGACCACCCGGAAGTAGGCGACCGCCGAGATGTCGACGCTGACGTTGTCCCTGGTGATGATCCCCTGCGACTGGATCGGCATCGTGATGATCCGCAGCGACACCCGGTGCAGGACGTCGACGACCGGGATGATCACCCGCAGGCCAGGCTGCCGGGTGCCCTGGAGCCGGCCCCACCGGAAGACCACCCCGCGCTCGTACTGCTTGACCACCTTCAGCGACAGCCCCGCCAGCACCAGCAGGACGGCGATGAGGCTGATGACGACGACCGTGGTGTTCATGGTGTACCTCGCTGGAGCCGCTCACCGAGAGCGAGGCTGGTTCGAAGCCAGGACGGCTGACGCCCTCGGATGACTCCACGCTACGCAGCGGCCGTCCGGCCGGACCGGACCTTGGTCCCCTCTCCGAAGCCCCCGGGATCGGCCCCCGGAATCGGCCCCCGATCGGCCGGGTCAGCCCTGGTCGGCGGCCGCGTGCAGGGCCGCGATGTCGATCTTCTTCATCGTCATCATGGCCGCCATCGCCCGCTGCGACCGCCCCGGGTCGGGGTCCTGGAGCAGCGCGATCAGGGCGCTGGGCACGACCTGCCACGACACGCCGTACCGGTCCTTGAGCCAGCCGCACGGGCCCTCCTCACCGCCCGCGGTGAGCCCGTCCCAGTAGTAGTCCACCTCCTCCTGCGACTGGCAGTCGATCTGGAAGGAGATGGCCTCGCTGAAGGTGAACTCCGGGCCGCCGTTCAGCGCGGTGAACGGCTGGCCGTCGAGCTCGAAGCTCACCACCATCACCGTCCCTGCCGGCCGCGGACCGGCCTCCCCGTAGCGGGACACCTCCGTGATCCGGGAGTTCTTGAACAGCGAGACGTAGAAGGTGGCCGCCTCCTCCCCCTCGGTGTCGAACCACAGGCACGGGGTGATCCTGGTCATGGCACGTCGTCCTCTCGTGAGCGGCGACCCCCGTCGGACCGCCTGCGATGGAGACCGGCGCCGGCCGGCCGAACTCATCGCTGCACCGGGCGACATCTGCACCGGGCGACACCCGCGCCGGTCAGGCCCAGGTGCCGTAGTCGGGGTGGTCGGCGTAGATCGCGGCCAGCTCACGGACCAGCTCCTCCAGGGCGAGGTCGCGCGCGTCCGGTCGCGTCACGGCGCAGCGCCTCGGCGATGACGGCCCGGACGGCCGTGCACTGGCGCAGCACCCGCGCGGGGTCCTGGCGGGAGATGTGCGCCACCTGCTCGACGCTGGGGCGCAGGCTGTCGGCCTGGACGACGTAGTGCCCGTCGCCGTCCTTGACGTCGCGGTAGTCGTAGAAGGCGTGCCACACCGGTGACCCCTCGACCGCGGCCTGGGCGGTGAGCTCGTCCTCGGCAACCCTGGCCTCGAGAAACTCCACGACCGTCATGGCCACGCGGGACACCTCCGTCAGCAGCGGGGACCTCCGGGAGCCGGGACCAGGCACACCCGGGACCTGTTCCTTCTAGCACCGGCCCGATCGTCCGCGCAAGGGTCGCCCCCTGCGTGCGACGCACAGCGGCGAGGCGCATCCTGAGCCGATGATGCCCTCGCCGACACCGATCTCCTGGGTCACCGCCTGGGTGGCCGACCCGCTGGGTCTGGTGCTCGCGGTCACCCTCGCGGGCGCCTATGCCGCCGGTGTGGTCACCGCCCGCCGCCGCGGCGTCTCCTGGCCCTGGTGGCGCACCGCGGTGTACGCCGTCCTGGGCGTCGGCAGCCTGGTGGTGGCGACGTGTGGCGCCCTGGCGGCGTACCGGGGGACGTTGTTCTGGGTGGGCGCCGCGCAGGCGACGGTCCTGTCGGCGGTGACCCCGCTGGGGCTGGCACTCGGCGACCCGGTGGGCCTGGCCCGTGCGGCGAGGCCGGGGCTGGGGCAGCGCGCCGGTGCCGGGACGAGGCGGCTGGCCCGGGTGGCGATGTTCCCGCTGCTCAGCTCGGTGGTCGCCGCGGGCGCCCTGGTCGTGCTCTTCTTCACGCCGTGGTTCGGCCGGTCGCTGTCCGTGCCGTGGGTCAGGGAGCTCACCTACGCCGTGCTGCTGGTCACCGGCACGCTGGTGGTGCTGCCCCTGCTCACCAGCGAGCTGCTGCCCGCGTGGTGCACCCACCCGGTCCGGTCGCTCCTGGCGTTCGTCGACGGCCTCATCGACGCGGTGCCGGGGATCCTCGTGATGACCACCCCCCAGCTGCTCACGGTCGGTGTCGGCGCCGCCAGCGCTCTCCCGGCGCACCTGGGGCCCCGCGCCGATGTGGGACCAGCGACTCGGCGGCGCGGTGATGCTCGCGATCGCCGAGCTGGTCGGGCTGCCGCTGCTCGGCGTGGTGCTGGTCGGGTGGATCCGGGCCGACGACGCCGAGGCGCGGCTGGTCGACGCCGAGCTGGACGCCCGGCGGACGGCGCGCGCGCCCGCCGACGCCGGGCGGAGCGGGAGCGGAACCCCAGCCCGCGGGTGAGGCGGAGAGGGACCGGCCGTGGTGGGAGAGCGACCCGCGGTTCAGCCACTTCCGCGACTGACCGGCCCGTCGGAGCGTCGGGCCGGCGGGCCCGGTCAGAGGTGGTCGTACGCCGCGAGCGCGGCCTTGCCCCGCGCGCGCTCGACGTCGAGGAGCCGGTCGAACGCCGCGGGATCGACGTCGGGGTGACGGCCGGGCAGGGTGGCCCGGACCGACTGCAGCACCCGGATCGCCTGGACGCTGTCCTGGTGCTGGCCGAGCGCGTCCTGCGTCGCGCTCATGGCGGCGGCGAGCGCCTCGGCCCTCGGGCCGACCGCGGGCGCGGCGGCGTCGGCGGCGTACCGGGCCCGCTTGCTCAGCTTGCGCACCTCGTGCAGGTGGTCGTCCCGGGCGGACTCGTCGACGGCCACGGCGAGGGCCGCGGCCAGGCGCACCCGCGCCTCGGCCTCGCTCGAGCAGCGGCGGCAGGGTCAGGTCGGCCGGCGCGGTCGCGCCGGGGCCGGAACGGTGACGGGTCGAGCATCTGCCGTCAACGACCGGACCAGGGCCTCGTGCCGCCCGCCGTCCATCTCGGTGACCAGCCTGCGTCGCGCGAGCGCGTGGTCACGGCGCAGGGACTCACGCACCAGCAGCACCGCCGGCTCGGGGTCGACGCGCGGCGAAGTAGGCCAGCAGCACCTCGCTGTCACGGACCGGCGCGAGCGCCTTGCCGAGCAGCCGCAGGTCGGCCCGCACGGGCTCGGTGCGCCGCCGCTCCAGCAACGGCTGGAAGCAGGCGATCGCACTGCGCAGCCGGCGGGCCGCGACCCGCATCCTGGTGCACGGCGTCGGGGGCGTCGGACCGGACCGCCGGAGCCAGCGCGACGAGCGCCTCCACCTGTGTCCCCAGGTAGCGGCCGACCACCTCGTCCGCGCCCGGGCCACCCACGCTCTGGACGATACGCCGGAGGTCTGTGCGGTGCGGCGACTTCCCTAGGTGCCCGGGTCCGGAGCCGGGGCCGGACGCCCGGTACGGTGGCCGGTCCGCCACCACGTGCACGGCGACGGTGACGGCGACGGTCACCCCCATCAGCAGCACGGCGGGGCCGGGCGCCAGCCCCAGCGCACCGATGCCGAGGACCACCGCCGAGGCGACGGCCGCGCGGGCGACGACCAGCGGCTGGCCGAAGGCCCGCAGGTGCAGCGAGGACAGCACCAGCAGGTACGTCGCGACGGCGACCGCGAGCGCCGTACCCACCGCGCGGGCGCCGGCGTGCCCCACGCCGGTGGCGACGTCGGTCATCGCCCCGAGGCCGGCGCCGACCGCGGCGACCGACGCGAAGATCAGGTAGTGCCCGTAGCCCCAGACGAACGCGGACCGTGACGACAGGGCCAGCGACTCCTCGACCGAGCGCTTGAAGTACAGCCACCACATCGCGAAGACGAGCAGCAGCGCCCCGACCGAGAGCATCACCAGACCGGGCGAGAGCCCCCGCGCGACGACACCCGCGCGCAGCGACGTGCTCGTGGCGAGGATCACCTCACCCAGCACGATGATGGTGAACAGGCCGTAGCGCTCGGCGATGTGCCCCGGGTGCCAGGGCGTGGCGCCACCGAGGCGCTCGGCGACGACGGGCACCGCCGCGTCCAGCAGGGCGAGGACGACGAACGAGAGCAGGGCCGGCACGCCGGGCACGAACAGCCGGGCCACCCAGAGCGCCTGCACGACGGCGATGCCCACGACGGAGATCTCGGCGGTCCTGCGGCGGGCGCGGTGCTCGCGCCGTACCCGCAGCCACTGCACCAGCATGGCCAGGCGCATGATCACGTAGCCGACGGTCACCACGGCGAAGTCCTGCCGGTCGAACGCGCGGGGCACCCCGGCCGCCAGCACGAGCGCACCGGTCATCTGCACGAACGTCAGCAGCCGGTAGGCCACGTCGTCGGTGTCGTACGCCGACGCGAACCAGGTGAAGTTCATCCAGGCCCACCAGATCGCGAAGAAGACCGTGAGGTAGCCGACCAGGGCGTGCCCGAAGTGCCCGTCGGTCAGGCCGTGGTGCAGGCTGCTCGCAGCGCCGGCGACGGCGACCACGAAGCACAGGTCGAACAGCAGCTCCAGCGGGGTCGACGCCCGGTGCTCCTCGTCGCGGTCGCGCCCCGTCATCGGCCGGCGCCAGGGGATGCCCGTCACGCTCATCTGCCGATCAAACCACCCACCGGGACGGCCGTCCGGGCGGCAGCACCCCCGCGGCAGGCGGCGTGAGGGGTCAGCGGAAGGCGTCGAGGCCGGTGAGGGCCTTGCCGATCGCGAGGGTGTGGATCTCCTCGGTGCCCTCGTAGGTGAGCACCGACTCCAGGTTGTTGGCGTGCCGGATCACCGGGTACTCCAGCGAGATCCCGTTGGCGCCGAGCACGGTCCGCGCGCTGCGGGCGACGTCGATCGCCAGCCGCACGTTGTTGAGCTTGCCCACGCTCACCTGCTCGGGCGTCAGCGTGCCGGCCTCCTTGCGGTCGGCCAGGTGGTGCGCCAGCAGCGACCCGGTGCCGATCCGCACGGCCATCTCGGTCAGCTTCTGCTGGGTCAGCTGGAACCCGGCGATGGGCCGGCCGAACTGCTGCCGGGTGCCGGCGTAGTCCAGGGCCGACTCGAAGCACGCCCGGGCCGCGCCGAGCGCCCCCCAGAGGATGCCGAACCGCGCCTCGCTCAGGCAGGACAGCGGCCCCTTGAGCCCCCGCACGCCGGGCAGGACGGCGTCGGCCGGCAGCCGCACGTCGTCCATCACCAGCTCACCGGTGGTCGAGGCCCGCAGCGACATCTTGTGCTTGATCTCCACCGCCGAGAACCCGGCCGTGTCCGTCGGGACGACGAAGCCGCGCACCCCTGCGGGCTCGTCACCGGTGGCCTCGGCCTGCGCCCAGACGACCGCGACGTCGGCGACCGGCCCGTTGGTGATCCACATCTTGCGGCCGGTGAGCACCCAGTCCCCGCCGTCGCGGCGGGCCCGGGTCTGCATGTCGCCGGGGTCCGAGCCACGGTCGGGCTCGGTCAGCCCGAAGCAGCCGACCGCGGTGCCGGCGGCCATCCGCGGCAGCCACTCCTGCCGCTGCTCCTCCGAGCCGTAGGCCCGGATCGGGAACATCGCCAGCGACCCCTGCACCGAGACGAAGCTGCGCAGGCCCGAGTCGCCGGCCTCCAGCTCGCGGCAGGCGACGCCGTACGCCGTGGCGCTGGCCCCCGCGCAGCCGTAGCCCTCCAGGTGCATGCCCAGCAGGCCCAGGTCGCCGAGCTGCGGGAAGAGCTCGGCCGGCATCACGGCGTCCTCGAACCAGCGCCCGACGTGCGGCAGCACCTGGTCCTGCACGAACGAGCGGGTGCTGTCGCGCACGCCGCGCGCCTCCTCGTCCAGCAGGGCGTCGGTCTCCAGCAGGTCCAGCGGGTCCGGGCGGGAGGAGGGGGCGGGGCGCGTGCTCATGCTGGACAGGCTAGGCCACCGCCGGGTGACGAAACCCGATCTGCCGGTCCCCGCTTGCCGGGGGTTACCAGCGAGTAGCATCATGGAAGTTACCGGCTGGTAACAGCCCGTGGGACGCGGCGGCTGGGCCGCGGCAACACGTCAGACACGCAAGCGGAGGACACCCCGGATGGGCCACTACAAGAGCAACCTGCGCGATCTCGAGTTCAACCTGTTCGAGGTCCTGGACCGCCAGGACGTCCTGGGCACCGGGCCCTACGAGGACGTCGACGTCGACACCGCCCGCGAGATGCTGCGCGAGGTCGGCCGCCTCGCCGAGCACGAGCTGGCCGACAGCCTGCTCGACTCCGACCTGCACCCGCCGGTCTTCGACCCGGCCGACGGCTCGGTGACGCTGCCCGAGTCGTTCAAGAAGTCCTACGCGGCCTACATGGACGGCGGCTGGGGCCTGCTGGACATCCCCGGCGAGCTCGGCGGCACGGTCATCCCCCCGTCGCTGCGCTGGGCGATCGCCGAGCTGGTCCTCGGCTCCAACCCGGCCGTGCACATGTACTCCGCCGGGATGGCCTTCGCCAAGGTCCTGTACTACCTCGGGACGCCGGAGCAGAAGAAGCTGGCCGCGCTGGTCGCCGACCGGCAGTGGGGCGCCACCATGGTGCTGACCGAGCCCGACGCCGGCTCGGACGTCGGCGCCGGCCGCACCCGGGCCGTGCAGCAGGACGACGGCACCTGGCACATCACCGGCGTCAAGCGCTTCATCACCTCCGGCGAGCACGACCTCACCGACAACATCGTCCACTTCGTCCTGGCCCGGCCCGAGGGCGCCGGCCCCGGCACCAAGGGGCTCTCGCTGTTCATCGTCCCGAAGTTCCACGTCGACCTCGAGACCGGTGAGCTCGGCGAGCGCAACGGCGCCTACGTCACCAACGTCGAGCACAAGATGGGCCTGAAGGTCTCGACCACCTGCGAGGTGCGCTTCGGCGAGAAGCAGCCCGCGGTCGGCACCCTGCTCGGCGACGTGCACGACGGCATCGCGCAGATGTTCCGCATCATCGAGTTCGCGCGGATGATGGTCGGCACCAAGGCGATCGCCACGTTGTCCACCGGCTACCTCAACGCGCTGGAGTACGCCAAGCAGCGCGAGCAGGGCGCCGACCTGACCCGGATGACCGACAAGGCCGCCCCCCGGGTCACGATCACCCACCACCCGGACGTCCGCCGCTCGCTGATGCTCCAGAAGGCGTACGCCGAGGGGCTGCGCGCCCTGGTGCTCTACACCGCCTCGCAGCAGGACGTGGTCGACCAGAGCCAGCTCACGACCGGCACCGAGGAGCTGCCGAAGGACTCGCCCGCGGCGATGGCCAACCGGGTCAACGACCTGCTGCTGCCGATCGTCAAGGGCGTCGGCTCCGAGCGGGCGTGGGTGCTGCTGGGCACCGAGTCGCTGCAGACGTTCGGCGGCTCCGGCTTCCTGCAGGACTACCCGATCGAGCAGTACGTCCGCGACGCCAAGATCGACACCCTGTACGAGGGCACGACCGCGATCCAGGGCCTGGACTTCTTCTTCCGCAAGATCATCCGCGACAAGGGCCAGGCGCTCGCGCACCTGTCCACGCAGATCCAGGAGTTCGCCAAGGCCGGTGAGGGCACCGCGCTCGCCACCGAGCGCGAGCTGCTGGGCAAGGCGATGGAGGACGTGCAGGGCATCCTCGGCTTCATGGTCGGCGAGCTGATGAAGTCCGACCCGCGCCAGGAGGGTGGCGATGTCACCCACCTCTACACGATCGGACAGAACACCAGCCGGCTGCTGCTGGCCGCCGGTGACGTGGTCGTCGGCTGGCTTCTGCTGCGCCAGGCCGAGATCGCCCGCGCGGCGCTGGAGTCCGGCACCGCGTCGGTCAGGGACCAGCGCTTCTACGAGGGCAAGGTCGCGGCCGCGCGCTTCTTCGCCCGGACGGTGCTGCCCAAGCTGGCCGCCGAGCGCCAGATCGCCGAGGCGACGGACAACTCGCTGATGGACGTGTCCGAGGACGCCTTCTGACCCGGCCGGTGTCGCCAGGCTGAGTCGGCGGCGAAAGTCAGGCCCGGGCGACGACGAGCAGCTCCCCGTCCCCGCTGCCGACGGGCTCGCGGTGCCACCCGCCGTAGATGCTCTCGACCCTGAATCCCGCACGCCGCACCGAGGACCGCACCTGGTCCTCGGTGCGGAAGCGCAGGACGGCGGCGCTGAGCAGCTCGTCACCGTCGGGGAAGGTGTAGTGGTGGGTGAAGCCCACGGCGCCGTCGCCGACGGCGGTGACCTCGGTCCAGGCCACGACCTCGCACCCGTCCGGCAACGCGATCCGGCGTCGTGACGCCACCGGGTTCCACCGCTCCCAGGCGCGGGCCCTCGGGTCGCGCGTGTCGAAGACCAGCCGGCCGCCCGGGACGAGGGCGCGACGGAGGTCGGCCAGGGTGGCCGCCCACGCGTCATCGTCGACGAGGAACTGCGCCACGTGGCTGGTCATCACCGCCACGTCGAACGCCGCGTCGGGCAGGATCGGCGAGGTCCCCTCCAGCCAGGTCACCCGCTCGGCCCCCGTCTTGGCGCGGGCCGCCTCGAGCGACGCCCGCGCGGGGTCCACGCCCGTCACCGTGTGGCCGGCGGCCGCCATCCCCAGCGCGAGCCGGCCCGTCCCACAGCCGAGGTCCAGCACCCGGGAGCACGGCGTCTCGTTGACCACCGCGAGGAAGAAGTCGTCATCTCGCGACCAGGTGCACTCGGCGTCATAGACCGTCACCAGTCGGGGATGGCGGAACTCGGCTTCTCGCATGTCGCTTGATCCTCGGCGTCGACTGCGGGCGACGCAAACGAGATTCCTCAGCCGGTTGCTCGCTTTCGCACTCCGGCGGGGTGGACGCAAAGGGCCGGCTCCCCCTGAGGGAACCGGCCCTTCGTCGTACTGGCGGCGCTCAGCGCTCCTCGGGAGGAACGCCGGTCTCGCGGTGCTCGACGACCGCGGTGTGCGAGGTGTTGGCCCGCTGCTGGTTCATCACCAGCGCGAGGATGATCGAGAGCGCGCCGGCGCCCATGCAGATGTAGCCGACCATGGTCAGGTCGAGGGCCGAGAGGTTGTCCCGCACGCCGAAGCTGAGGATGGCACCCACGACCAGCAGGAAGATGCCCAGACCGATACCCATGAAGCCTCCTTGGAGAGCGCCGGCCCATGCCCCGTGCGTGGACTCGACCCGGCCGGTCGGGGTCGCCCCTGACCGGCCGCCCCATGGATACCACCGCGGCCCGCTCCGCGCGAACGCAACCGGCCGCTCAGGTCGTCGCGGGCTGGGCGACCGGCTCCCGTGGAGGCGCCAGGCCGACGCCGAACCGGGACACCGTCACCTGCACGCGCCCCGACCGCGGAAGGACCCCTGCGATCCCGGCGCACGCGCGGTGCTCGGCCAGGGCCGCGGAGCCGGCCCGCACGAACAGCACCGCCGTCACCGACACCGGCCCCGACGTCGCCCCGCAGCGCACCCGCACGTGCTCCACGTCGGGCAGGTCCCGCAGCGCCCTCACCAGCCCGAGCAGCTCGGCCTCCCCCGCACCGGTGGACGTGACGTCCACGATCACGGGGTACACGCCGCGTCCTAGGACCCCGTGCCGGACGCGAGGCCCGGCACCACCGTGTCCGGCCACCCCAGCGTGCCCTCGGCCGTGGTCAGCTTCCCGGCCATGCGTCTCCCCGTTCGTCCCGATCCTGCGAGCCGGGTGCGAACCCCGGCCACGAGTGCCATCCTTGGGCGCAACGGGGCGGGGAGGACAGCGGTCGCACTGGCACGGATGTGCCGTGACCGTTGATGGCCAGGGGGCTCAGAGGGGGCCTGGGTGGCCACGCCCGGGGAGGAAGGCTCGTGCTCGAGACGTTCGGCGTCAGCATCGGCAGCGAGGCGGTCTACCGGGCCATGCTGCAGCACCCCGACCAGGACCTCGAGGGGCTGGCCCTCACGCTGGGGCGCCGCGTGGAGGAGGTACGGGCCGCGCTGGACGACCTCGCCGACCTCGCCCTCGTCGACCACGAGGCGCCCGGTCCGGGGGGCTACTGCGCCATCCCCCCGGAGCAGGCCATCGAGCTGCTGATCGCCCGCGAGGAGCAGCAGCTGGAGGACCGCCGGGCGCGGCTGGCCGACAGCCGCACCTCCATCCCTGATCTCGTCCAGGACTACGTGAGCAACCGGCGGCGGCTGCTGAGCAGCGAGATCGAGCTGCTGGAGGACTCCCGCCTCGTGCGCTCACGCCTGTTCCAGCTCAGCGCCGACGCCACCACGTCCGTCTGCAACAGCTCGCCGGGTGGGGCCCTGCCCGAGCACGCGGTGGGCGCCGCCCTGCGCCTGGACGCCGACGTGGCCGCCCGCGGCGTCCGGTGCCGGATGCTCGTGGCCCGGTCGTCCCTCGGCGCGCCCTACTGGGGCAGCTACCTGCAGGACCTCATCCGGCTCGGGCACCAGGTCCGCACGCACGAGAGCCTCCCGCAGCTGTGCATCGTCATCGACGAGACGACGGCCGTGATCCCCGCCGGCCGCGACGGCGCACCCGGTTCGGCCTACGTCCTGCACGGCCGCGGGCTGGTCGCGCCGGTGCAGGCCCTGTTCGACGAGCTCTGGGGCGGCGGGCTGCCGTTCGTCGAGGGGTGCTGCGACGGCACCGAGAAGGCGGTGAGCGAGGACCGCATGCGTGAGGTGGTCACGCTGCTCGCGCGCGGGCTCAAGGACGACGCCATCGCCCGCCGGCTCGGGGTGTCGGTGCGGACGGTGCGTCGCCTGATCTCCGCGACCATCGACGACCTTCAGGCGGACAGTCGCTTCCAGGCGGGAGTCGTTGCGGTGCAACGAGGTTGGGTCGCGGGAGCGTCGGAGTCGCCTCGCCGCTGACGGTCTGCGCGAGCTCCGCAGGGCGGCAGGAAGGCGGCCCCGCCGTGGCGGGACCGCCTCCGTCGTACGACGTCCGGCTCGCGTCAGCTGCGCGGGAAGTGGATGTAGTTGAACGCGCTCCTGGCCACCGTGCGGGTGCCGTAGTGGTTGGGGTGGGCGTAGTTGTACTCCTCCACGACGACCGTGCTGGCGTTCACCTTGGCCACCACCGCGACGTGACCGAAGGAGCCCGCGTTGCTCTGGGCGACGTCTCCGACACGCGGCGTCGAGGTCACCGAGATGCCGGCCGCCCGGGCCGCGTTGTCCCACGAGTTGGCGTTGCCGAAGTGCTGGCCCTTGTAGCCGTTCGTGAACTTGATGTGGTTGCGGTTGTTCAGTCGCCACGCCACGAACGAGGTGCACTGACCCTTGTAGAAGTGCCACGGGTCGACGCCGGAGGTCTGGCCGCGGTAGGGGTAGTCGTCCTTCATGCCCGACGGGGTGGGCGTGGTGCTGCCGCACACCGGTGCGACGAGACCGTCCGAGCCGGTGCGCACGTAGGCGTCGGCCACGTAGCGCCCCGTACCGATCTTGTCCCAGATGTTCGACGTGCCGTAGGTGCCGGAGACGCTGGTGCCGCGAGCCTGGCAGCTGATGGTGACCGCGGCGCCGTCCTTGACCGACCCGACGTTGCTGTATCCGGTGCCGGGCCCGGACCGCACGGTCAGCGGCGCACCCGCGGTGTTGACGGTGCCGGCGGCGGCGAGGGCGGCCGTGGCCAGCCCCACCACCGTCAGGGCGCTGGCACCGACCGACAGGGCGGCACGGCGGCTGGTTCGCTTCACGTTCACGGCAGGCATGGACTCTCCTGGGGATGTCGGGTGGTGGTGGGCCGCACCCGGTCCCCCGGACCGGTGCCCCCGCCGAGGACGCTAGGTGTCCGCCCGGACGCCGTGACGATCGCGGGCTGGCCTCAACGGGCCATGGCCACTACCCGCCAACCGCGTGCCATGACAACACCATTCGGCGCCGCGCCCTGGCCGGCTGTCCGCTTCTGGCCATGGCCGGGGTGTGCCGCGGCCGAGGCGCCCACGGCCGCCGGACGGCAGGCAGCCTGACACCTCGACCGGCAGGCGCCCTGCTGCGCCGGCACAGGACCCGCGTCCTCCTGGAGCGGGAGCGAGAGGAAGCACGCATGAGGATCACCCGCACCCTCCGCCGGATCGGCACGGCGGTGGCCGTCGCCACCCTGGCCGTCTCCGGCCTCACCCTCACCGCCGTCAGCGCCTCGGCAGCGTCGGGCACCGTCGCGACCGCCGGCGCCGCCCTCACGGTCCGCACCGGTCCGGGCGTGTCCTACGCGGTCGCCGGCAAGGTCGCCGACGGCGCCCACATCACGATCAGCTGCCAGACCGCCGGCAGCAAGGTGTCCGGCACCTACGGCACCACCACCATCTGGGACAAGATCGGCACCGGCCGGTTCGTCTCCGACGCCTACGTCTACACCGGCTCCGACGGCAGGGTGGCGCCGGACTGCAGCGGCACCGGCACCAACGCCTCGGCCAAGGTCACCGCCACCATCGCCGCGGCGCGGAAGATGACCGGGAAGTACCCCTACTCCTGGGGTGGCGGCAGCTACCACGGTGCGACGAAGGGGATCTGCTGCAGCCCCAGCGGGATCAACGACTCCCAGACCGTCGGCTTCGACTGCTCGGGCCTGATGGAGTACGCGTTCTTCCAGGGCGCCGGGCTGAAGGTCGCCAGCACCTCACGCAGCCAGTACGCCGACGGGTACAAGGTCTCGCTCGCCAACCGCAAGGCCGGCGACATGATCTTCTGGTCCAACAGCAGCAAGTCGCCGAGCGCCATCCACCACGTGGCGCTCTACATCGGCAACAACACGATCATCGAGGCCGACCGCGTCTCCGGTCCGGACATCCGCGTGCGCACGATCAGCACCACGGAGACCGGGATGATGGGCCAGGTCGTCCGCCCGATCCGCTGACGGCGGCGCCGCGCCCCCGGCCGGCCGCCGCTCCCGTGGTCGGCGGCCGGGGGCAGGGGGCCGGCCTCGTCACACCGTCGGCGTGCGCCGGCGCTCGGCCAGCAGCGCGAGGCGGGTGAGCGTCTCGCTGTTGCGGGGCGCGATGAGCGCCTGGCGCACCGGGTGCGGGATGAGTCGGCCGAGCCCGTCCGAGGCGTCCTCGCGCATCTCGATCCGGGTCCGGTCGCCCTCGTCGTGCAGGCTGATCTCGACCACGGCCTGCCCCAGCGCCTTGCCCTTGGCCTTGAGCCGGACCAGCCGCTCGGGCTCCGAGGCGATCACCACGGTCTCGTCGTTGACGAGCGCGGGCCAGGTGCCGACCGAGTGGTGGATGCGGCTGCCCGGCTCCGGCCAGGCCCCCTCCACGGCGCGGATCCGCGAGGCGCCCACCACCCACGCGGCGTACGTCCAGCCGTCGGCGAGGACGGCCCAGACCTGCTCGGGCCGGGCCGACGTGTGCTGCGTCACGGTGATCATGTGGTCTCCATGTCTGCCATCTACCCCGACACCGCACGGATGACGCATCGGGGACGCGGGAGGGGCCGGCCGCCCCGTTGGCGCGGCCGGTCACACCCCGCGCAGGTCGAGGGTGAGGACGTCCGGTGCGCCGTCCTCGAGGACGACCGGGATGCCCCAGTCCTGCTGGTAGAGGTGGCAGGCCGCGTGCTCGGGCACCTCACCGCTGACCGGGTCGCCGTCGCAGGCGGCGGCGCGCACCGAGATGTGCAGGATGCCGCTGCCGACCCGCGGGTCGAGGTGCAGCGTGCGGCTCAGCCCCGGGGCGGTGCCCCCGCCCTCGCGCAGGAACGCGGCCGGCGAGCTGGACACCATCAGCTGGGTGGGGTCGCCGAAGCGGTGGTCCAGCTTCTGTCCCGTGGGCGGGGTGAACGCGACCCTCAGCGTGACGTCGCCCGCGGCGAGCGGGGTGGGCGGCCGCTGGGTCTCGCGGGCCAGGCCGTCGACCCGCTGGGCCACCGCGGGCAGCGGCACGCGGGTCAGCTCGTGCCCGGCCGACTCGACCACGACCAGGCGGGTCTGTGCCCCGTCGACCTCGACGACCGCGTCGCTGGGCTCGCGCAGCCCTGTCGCCAGCGTGCCGACCTCACCGGTGACGGGGTCGAACCGGCGCAGGGCGCCGTTGTAGGTGTCGCTGACCGCCACCGAGCCGTCGGGCAGGACGGTGACGCCGAGCGGGTGCTGCAGCAGCGCCTGGTCGGCGGCGCCGTCCCGGTGGCCGAAGTCGAACAGGCCCTGCCCGACGTGGGTGGTGACCTCGAAGCCCTGCTCGTCCAGGGTCAGCGAGCGCAGCGCGGAGGTCTCGGAGTCGGCGACCCAGAGGCGGCGTCCGTCGGCGGAGGTGGCCAGGCCCGAGGGCTGGGCGAACCACGCGTCGTGGGCGGCCCCGTCGCGGATGCCCTCGGCGGACGTGCCGGCCAGCACGGCGACCGTGTTGTCGCGCGGGTCGGCGGCCAGGTGCAGCACCCAGAGCTGGTGCACCCCGGCCATCGCGATGACGACCCGGTCGATGAACCAGGCCACGTCCCACGGGGTCGACAGGTCCTGGCGCAGCGCCGGGCCGCTTCCCGAGCGCTCGCGCAGCTGCTGCCCCGTGCCGGCCAGGGTGAGGACCGCGCCGTCGGCCAGTCGCACGCCCTTGACCTGGTGGTGGACGCTGTCGGCGACCACGACGTCGTAGCCGACCCGCCCGGCCACGTCGGCCGGCAGCGCCAGCACCCCCTGGGGCTCGTTGAACGTGCCCGGACCGCCGACCCGGGCCCGCTCGGTGACCAGGTCGGACTCGAGGTGGACCAGCTGGTGGTGCGCGGTGTCGGAGACGAGGAACGACCCGTCCGCCAGCGCGGCCGCCTTGCCGGGGAAGCGCAGCGCCGTGGTCGCCGGCGGTGGGGGGACGTACGGCGCGTCGCCGCGGCGCAGGGTGCCCTTGGCGGTGTGCTCCTCGACCAGCTCGTCGATGAGCACCGAGAGGCCGTGCGCGTGGCCCTCGCCCGAGAGGGACGCGACGATGTAGCCCTCGGGGTCGATGACGACCAGGGTGGGCCAGGCGCGGGCGGTGTAGGCCTTCCAGGTGACCAGGTCGGGGTCGTCCAGCACCGGGTGGTGCACGGCGTAGCGCTCGACCGCGGCCGCGAGGGCGTCAGCGTCGGCCTCGTGCTCGAACTTGGGCGAGTGCACCCCCACCAGGACGAGCGCGTCGTCGTACCGCTCCTCCAGCGGGCGCAGCTCGTCCAGGACGTGCAGGCAGTTGACGCAGCAGAAGGTCCAGAAGTCGAGGACGACGATCCGGCCGCGCAGGTCGGCCAGGGTGACGTCGCGGCCGCCGGTGTTGAGCCAGCCCCGGCCGGTCAGCTCGGGTGCGCGCACCCGCAGCCGGCTCGCCGCCGGGGCCGTCACGCGTGCGCCAGCGGCAGTCGGCGGTCGCGCAGGACGGGGAAGGTCTCCCGGAGGGAGGTCGTGGCGCTCATGTCGACCTCAACACTGAGCACCTGCTCCTCGCTTCCCGCTGCCGCGGCGACCTCGCCGGTGGGCAGCACGACGGTGCTCGCGCCGCCCATCACGGTGCCCGCGTTGGGGCCGGCCGCGTTGCAGGCGAGGACGACGCACTGGTTCTCGACCGCGCGGGCCCGGGCCAGCAGGGTCCAGTGCCCGACCCGGGCCATCGGCCACGACGCGGGGATGACGAACACGGTGGCGCCGGCGTCGAGCTGGGCGCGGTAGAGCTCGGGGAAGCGCAGGTCGTAGCAGGTGGACAGCCCGGCGCGCACGGTGCCGCCGGCACCGTCGGGCAGGTCGACGACGGCGACCTCGTCGCCGGCCTCCATCAGCGAGGGCTCACCCTGGGCAAAGCCGAACCGGTGGATCTTGCGGTAGGTCGCCAGCAGGGCGCCGTCGGCGCCGAAGACCAGCGAGGTGTTCCACAGGTCCTTGCCCTCGGCGCCGCGCTCGCCGTCGGCCGGGCGCTCGACGATGGACCCGGCGTGCAGCACCACCCCCGCGTCACGGGCGGCCGCCGCCATCGCCGTGGCGGTCGGCCCGTCGACCGGCTCGGCCCGCTCGCCCCAGGCGCGGTAGTCGAACCCGCCGGGCGCCCACAGCTCGGGCAGCACCACGAGGTCGTGCCCCCGCTGGGCCCGGACGAGGTCGGCCGCCCGGGCGGTGCGCTCGGGCAGGGACGCCGCGTCGTCGTACCCGAGCTGGATCAGGGCGATGCGCATGTCACTCTCCCCGGCTGCTGGTGGTCTTCCGGTCGCGCGCGGCGGCCGCCGCGAGGCGCGCGTTGTAGGCCTTGAGCTCGGCGTCGTCGTCGCGGTCGGCCTGGCGGTCCAGGCGCCGGGTCTCGGCCGCGTCGGTGCGGATCCAGGCCGCGGCGACCAGCAGCGCCAGCAGCAGGGTCGGCAGCTCGCCGATGCCCCAGGCGACCGCTCCCGCGTTGTGCTGGTCGACGAGCAGGTCGGGGTGCCACGGCAGCCGCAGCTCCTCGAAGAAGCTCGGGGCCAGCAGCGTCGTGCCGGTGGTGAGGGCGACCCCGAAGAAGGCGTGGAAGGAGATGGTCGCGAAGAGGATGAGCAGCCGCAGCGACGGCGACCACTTCGGCGGGCCGGGGTCGACCCCGATGAGCACCCAGGCGAAGAGGAAGCCGGTGAGCAGGAAGTGGGTGACCATCAGGACGTGCCCGGTGTGCGTGCGCAGGGCGAGCTCGAACAGCGGCGAGTAGTAGAAGACGACCAGGCTGCCGAAGAACAGCGCCGCGGCCACGATCGGGTTGGCCAGCACGCGCAGGAACCGGGAGTGGACCAGCCCGAGCACCATCTCGCGCGGGCCGAGGGTCTTGTCGGGGCGCGGCTTGAGCGCGCGCAGCGCCAGGGAGATCGGCGCGGCCAGCACCATGAGGATCGGCGCGACCATCGAGATGGTCATGTGCAGGGTCATGTGCGCCGAGAACAGCACCCGGCCGTAGACCCCCGCCGCCCCGTTGGTCGCCCAGATGAAGATCAGCCAGCCGGCCACCCAGCTGACCACGCGCAGCACCGGCCAGCGGTCACCCCGCCGGGCGAGGCGGACCGCGCCGGCGACGTAGAGGCCGATCGCGACGACCGCGACGCTCAGCCACAGCCAGTCCGGCCGCCACAGGGTCAGCCAGTCGGCCGGCCGCAGGGGGTGGGTCGGCGCGGAGTAGCCGGTCAGCGCCTGCGCCGGGTCGACCCGCCCCGCCACCACGTCGGGCACCGGGGGCGCGCTGCGCGACAGGGCCGTCCCCAGGCCGAAGGCGGCACCCATCACGACGACCTCGACCACCGCGAGGCGGGCGAAGAGGCGACGGGCACCCTCGTCGGTGGCCATCCGGTCGACCACCCGCCGGCGCTGCTGCCACCCCGCGAGGCCGAGCACCACGAGGGCGAGCACCTTGCCGAGGACCAGGACGCCGTACGGCGAGCCGAGGGCCGAGAAGGAGCCCAGCCGGATCCAGGCGTTCTGCACCCCGGACAGGGCGACGAGGACGAAGCACCAACCGGCCAGCGTGCTGTAGCGCGCGACGCTGACGGCCAGGCCCCGGCCGAGCACCGGGCGCAGCACGACCAGCCCGAGCAGGCCACCCACCCAGAGCACGGCCGCGACCAGGTGGACGGCGAGGGAGTTGACGGCCGTGTCGTGGCTGGCCGAGCCGGCGGCGTGGCCGGCGAGCGCGAGCGGCAGCACGGCGAGCACGCTCAGCGCCGCGAGCGCGACCATCGTCGCGCGCCGTCGGGCCACGGACGCCCCGACGGCGACGACCAGCGCGAGGCCCATGCTGATCGCGGCGACCCGCAGGACCTCGATCGAGAGGACGAACTGCTGGAACTGGGGGCCGAAGGCGGGGTCGTCCAGCCTGGTGCCGGAGGCGTCGGCGAAGGACAGGACCAGCCCGACCAGCCCGGCCACGACCCACACGACGGCCGCGCCCGAGGCCCAGCGGGTGGCGGTGACCCGGCGGTTCGTGGCGGTCGTCTCGGGGATGATCGTCGCGGCGAGCACGAGCAGGCCCACCGTCATCGCGGCCGCGACGTCGTGGACGGCCCGCACGACCGGCAGCCCCCAGCGCACCAGCGTGCCGGGGTCGGGCAGCCCGGGCACCGGCGCGGCCATGGCGCCGGTGAGCAGCCCGGCCGGGACCACCACGGCGACCGCCGCGAGCACCAGCAGCGCCACCGGCGCCCGCGAGACAGGTGCCGGGTCGGTGCGTGAGGTGGCCATGGGTACCAGCCTAAGTAGGCTGTCGACATGCCTATGCACCCGGCGGCACCCGAAGACCTGCACGGCCTCGTCGAGGCCTTCGCCCAGACCACACGGGCGGTGGTCGACCTCGGCCACAGCTGCAGTGAGGCCGACTTCACCCTGCAGACCGAGTGCCCGGGCTGGACCGTGCACGACCAGATCGCGCACGTCGCGGGCGTCGAGTCGATGCTCGAGGGGCACCGGGACCCGGAGGTGGAGGTCCCGGACTACGACCACCTGGGCAACGAGCTGTCGCACCTGACCGAGCGGGCGGTCGAGGTGCGCCGCAACCGGCGCAGCCAGGACGTCGTCTCCGAGCTGGAGCACGTCCTCGGCCAGCGGCTGTCCAGCCTGCGCAGCCCGGGCCTGAGCGCCGACAGCATCATCCCCGGTCCGTTCGGCCCGGCCGAGGCGGCGACGGTGGCGATGATGCGCACCTTCGACATCTGGGCCCACGAGCAGGACATCCGCAGCGCCATCGGCCGTCCGGGCAACCTCGACTCCCCCGCCGCCGCCGTGTTCGTGCAGCAGGCCCTCGCGCGGCTGCCGCGCGTCGTCGCCCGGGACGCGAAGGTCGACCCCGGCCACACGGTGATCCTCGCGCTGACCGGGCCGATCATGGCCAAGGTGGGGGTGCGGGTGGACGAGGGCGAGGACGGGCGTCCGCTCGGTCACGAGATGTTCACCGGCGAGAGCGTCGACGCCTCGACGCCCCACGTCGAGGGGCCGATCACCAGCATCAGCCTGTCGACCGACGCGTTCACCCGCCGCGCCGCGGGTCGCCGCTCGGTGGACGACACGACCTACACGCTGCACAGCGGCGACGAGGCGGTCGCCCGCCGCGTGCTCGACGCGCTGGTCATCACGCACTGACCGCGGCCGCGGCCACCGCCGGCGGCCGCCGCCCCCACCCAGCCGCTTGTTGCGCGGAAACCACGGTCGACGGCTCTCAGGTGGCCGCCTTCGGTGGGTTGACGGCAACCAGTGACCGGGACCGACGCACAGGTCCGGTTGTTTGTTTGCACTACACAACGATCTTCTGATACTTGTATGCGGCAAGCAAATATCTGCGAGATCGGAACCCCGATGGCGATCAGCCACGACACCGCCACCCACCTGAGCCATGAGCTGGTGCGGTTGATGAAGCTCTTCCAGAGCCTGCGTCAGCACGCGCCGCGCCTGCACCCGGGTGTCGACACGGCGTCGTACCCGATCCTGTTCAACCTCCAGGACGGCCCCCGGCGGGTCTCCGACCTGGCCGGGTGCGTCCACTCCGACGTCTCGACCGTCAGCCGCCAGGTCTCCGGACTGGTCACCCACGCCCTGGTCGAGAAGGTCCCGGACCCGCAGGACGGCCGGGCCCAGGTGCTGTCGCTCACCCCGTCGGGCCGGGACCTCCTCGAGCGCCTGCAGGACCAGCGTGGCGAGTGGTTCCGCAGCGTCCTCGCCGACTGGTCCGAGGACGACGCCAGGACGTTCACCCACTTCCTCGAGCGCCTCGTGACCGACTTCGACGCCTCCCGTGACCGGCTCCAGCAGATGGCCGCCGCGACCCAGACTGCGGGGCCAGCCCCCGAAACCTCACCCGCACCCTCCCCCAGCAAGGAGCAGTAATGGCTTCCGCAGCCGCTGCGTCGACACCGCCGTCCGTCCAGGACGACGGCGCGCTGTCGCACAAGCAGATCGTCACCATCCTCATCGGCCTGATGATGGGGATGTTCCTCGCCGCCCTCGACCAGACCATCGTCGCCTCGGCCATGCGGGTGATCGCCGACGACCTGAAGGACCTGGCCGGGCAGGCGTGGGTGACCACCGCCTACCTGATCACCTCGACGATCGTCACCCCGCTCTACGGCAAGCTGTCCGACATCTACGGGCGCAAGAAGTGGTTCGTCACCGCCATCACGATCTTCGTGCTCGGATCGGTGCTGTGCTCGTTCGCGACCTCGATCCCGATGCTGGCCGCGTTCCGTGCGGTCCAGGGCCTCGGCGCCGGCGGTCTGTTCTCGCTGGCCCTCGCGATCATCGGCGACATCGTGCCGCCCCGGGAGCGGGCGAAGTACCAGGGGTACTTCCTCGCCGTCTTCGGCACCTCGAGCGTCCTCGGGCCGGTCATCGGCGGCTTCTTCGCCGGCCAGGAGACCCTGCTCGGCATCGCCGGCTGGCGCTGGGTCTTCCTCGTCAACGTGCCGATCGGCATCGCCGCCCTGGTCGTCGTCAGCCGCACCCTGCACCTGCGGCACACCCGGCTGGACCACCGGCTCGACTGGTGGGGCGCCGCCGCGCTCACCATCGGCCTCGTGCCGCTGCTGCTCGTCGCCGAGCAGGGTCGCATCTGGGGCTGGGACTCCAGCCGCTCGATCGCCTGCTTCGCCGTCGGCACGGTGGGCGTCGTGGCCTTCGTCGTGATCGAGAAGCTGATGGGCGACGAGGCCCTGCTGCCGATCAAGCTCTTCCAGAACCGCACGGTCGGCATCTCCTCGATCGCCTCCGTCATCCTCGGCATGGGCCTGTTCGGTGGCATCGCCTGCCTGCCGCTCTACCTGCAGATCGTCAAGGGCGCCTCGCCCACCGCGGCCGGGCTGCTGCTGCTGCCGATGACCCTCGGCATCATGTCCGGCTCGATCATCTCCGGCCAGATGATCTCGCGCACCGGCCGCTACCGGCACTTCCCGATCATCGGCTCGGCCCTGCTGGTGCTCTCGCTGTACGGGTTCCACTTCGTCGGCGCCGACACCCCGCTGTGGCGGACGATGATCCTCATGGTCGTCTTCGGCCTCGGGCTCGGCTTCAACATGCAGCCGCTGACCCTCGCCGTGCAGAACGCCGTCTCGCCGCGGGACATCGGCGTGGCCACGTCGTCGGCGACGTTCACCCGGCAGATCGGCGGCACGATCGGCACCGCCGTGTTCCTGTCGATCCTGTTCTCGGCGGTGCCGGACCGGCTCCAGACGGCCTTCCGCACCATCGCCCCGAGCCCGGACTTCCAGGCGGCGCTGAAGGCGCCCCAGGGCAACGCCGCGGCCAACCACGCGTTCATCTCGGGACTGCAGGGCGCCCAGTCCGGCGGCAGCGGCGGCGCGTTCGACGGCGCGCTGAACGACTCCTCGTTCATCCAGCAGATCGACCCCCGCCTCGCCCGGCCGTTCCTGGTCGGCTTCTCCGAGGCGATCGACCTGGTGTTCCTCATCGGGTCGGGCGTCATGGTGGTCGCCTTCGTGGTGCTGTGGTTCCTGCCCAACGTCGAGCTGCGCAGCGGCTCGTCGTACGCCGAGCGCGGCCGCACCGACGCGGCGGACGCCGAGGCTGCGACGGCACCCCCGGCGATCGCCCACTGACCGGCGCTCCGCGCTGACCGGCGGCGCGGCGCCGTACCGGCGGCGCGGCCGGCGATGACCCGAGCGGGTGTGGTGGACCTCGGTCCACCACACCCGCTTCGTCGTTCACGGGCTCCGTCGTTCACGGGTCGCGGGGCTCTTGCCAACTCGGGACCCACCGACTGACCATGGGAGGCGAGGCGGAGGCCGGGCGGACGAGGGCGACGGAGGCCGACCGGAGCCGGCTCACAGCGGGGAACCGGTGTGAGGAGTGCGACATGGGCGATATCGGCACGGAGCGGCGCGAGGTCGAGTTCGAGCCGCTGACGCACGACCCGGTGGCCGAGCCGGCGACCGACCCCGAGACCGAACCCGCACCCGTCACCGAGCGCTGAGCCCGTCATGGCCGACGACCTGCCGGCCGCCCCGGGCGTGGGCGAGCCGGCGCTGGTCCCCGGGGAGCTGCGGGGCTACCGGCAGTTCCTGCTCCGCAAGGACGGCCTGTACCCCCTCGTGCACACCGCGTCGGGCCCGTGGAACGGCCGGCTGCACCGGGCCCACTGCGCCGGCGGCGCGGCGCACGCCGCACCGGCGGCGGACTGCCTCTGTGGCCTCTACGCGTGGTACCAGCCCGGCAGCGCCACCGTCTCGCTCGGCCCGGCCAGCGCGGTCGTCGCGGCGCGTGGCCGGTGCGTGATGGGCGACCGCGGCTTCCGCGCCGCGGCGGCCCGGATCGAGGCGGTCGCCCTGCCGGCGTCGGTGCGCTGGCACCCCGCGGCCGCCGCGCGGGCCCGCCGGATGCTGGCGACCCACTACCCGCACACGCGGGTCTACCCCTCGACCCGGCGGATGCTGCGGGACCACCCGCCGCAGGACGTCAGCGCCCTGGGGATCCACCCGCCGCGCGACCACAGCCGGGGCTACCGGGCCGCCGCGGCCGTGCTCTGGGTGGGGTTCGTGCTCGGCGCGTACTCGCTGGTCGCCCTGCCCCGCGCCGTCGTCACCGAGGCCGCCGCGGACTGGTGGCCGATGCTGGTGCTGCTCACCATCGCCTGGCAGGCCTCGCTGGTGTGGTTGTTCCTGCGGCTGATGGCCGAGCAGATGCCCAACCCCCGCTGGCGCCGCGGGCCGCGCTGAGCGGCACGCCGGCGCAGCCGGCAACGGGCGCAGCCGGCAACCGGCAGCGGCAGCCGGCAACCGACGCAGCCGCGGCGGCCGGTGTCTGTCACCGGTCGCCGCGGCTGCGGTCAGGGTCGTGGCGCCGCGAGCGGCGCCGGAGAGGGAAGGCTCAGGCCCAGACCAGGGCCCGGCTCGGGTCCTCGAGCACGGCGGCCAGGTCGGCCAGGAACCGCGAACCGAGGTCGCCGTCGACCATCCGGTGGTCGAACGAGAGCGACAACGAGGTCACCCAGCGCGGCTTGACCTTGCCCTTGACCACCCACGGCATCTGCCGCACCGCGCCGAAGCACAGGATGGCGGCCTCGCCGGCGTTGAGGATCGGCGTGCCGTTGTCGACCCCGAAGACGCCGACGTTGGTGATCGTGATGGTGCCGCCGGCCATCTCGGCCGGCTGGGTGCGCCCCTCGCGGGCGGTCGCCACGAGGGCGGCCATCGCGTCGGCGAGCTGCCGCAGCGACATCGCGTCGGCGTCCTTGATGTTGGGCACCATCAACCCCCGCGGCGTCGCGGCGGCGATGCCCAGGTTGACGTAGTTCTTGACCACGATCTCCTGGGCCGCCTCGTCCCACGTGGCGTTGATGCCGGGGTTGCGCCGGGCCGAGATCAGCAGGGCCTTGGCCACCAGCAGCAGCGGGCTGACCTTGACGTCGCGGAACTCGCGGTCGGTGCGCAGCCGCTCGACCAGCTTCATCGTGCGGGTCACGTCGACGGTGATGAACTCGGTGACGTGCGGGGCGGTGAACGCCGAGGCGACCATCGCCTGCGCGGTCATCTTCCGCACGCCCTTGACCGGGATGCGGGTCTCCCGCTCGCCCGGGCGCACCAGGGCCGCCACCGGGGACGGCGCCGCGCCGGCCGGACCGGTCGCGCCCGCGGCGAGCTCGACGTGGCGGTCGACGTCGGCGCGGCTGATGATGCCGCCCTCACCCGAGCCGGCCACGTCGGTGAGGTCGACGCCTCGGTCCTTGGCGTACTTGCGCACCGGCGGCTTGGCCAGCGCGCGACCGCCACCGGCCCGTCCGGCGACCGGCGCGGCGGCGGGTGCCGCTGCGGGTGCGGGGGTGACCGCGGCGCGCACCGGGGCGGCCGGTGCGCCGGGCCGGGGCCACCGGTGCGGGGACGGCGGGGACGGCGCCCTTGCGGGGGCGGCGCTTGGCCTCGGTCATCCGGGGGCCGTAGCCGACCAGCACGGCAACCCGGCCACCGGGAGCGGCGCCGCCGATCTTGCCGGCCTCGATCTCCTCGTCCTCGTCGCCGCCGGCATCGGCCGGTGCCGGCGCCTCGGGCAGGCCGTCGTCGACGCCGGTGTCGACCGCGATGATCGGCGTGCCGACCGCGACGGTCTCACCCTCGGGCACCAGCAGGTCGGTGACCGTCCCGGCGTACGGGACGGGGAGCTCGACCAGGGACTTGGCCGTCTCGATCTCGACGACGATGTCGTTGACCTTGACGGTGTCGCCGACCTTGACCTTCCAGGTGACGATCTCCGCCTCGACCAGGCCCTCGCCGGGGTCGGGCAGGTTGAACTGCTTCACACGTGCCATGGAGCTTCGTCCTGCCTTTCAGTACGCGAGCGAGCGGTCGACGGCGTCCAGGACGCGGTCGAGGTCGGGAAGGAACTCCTCCTCGAGCCGGCTCGGCGGGTAGGGCAGGTTGTAGCCGCCGACCCGCAGCACCGGCGCCTCGAGGGAGTAGAAGCAGCGCTGGGTGATGGCGGCCGCGATCTCCGCGCCCATGCCGAGGAAGGTGGACGCCTCGTGCACCACGACCAGCCGGCCGGTCCGCTCGACCGACGCGGCGAGCGTGTCGAGGTCGAGCGGGGACAGCGAGCGCAGGTCGATCACCTCCAGCGAGCGACCCTCCTCCGCCGCGGCCGTGGCCGCGTCCAGGCAGGTCTTGACCATCGGCCCGTACGCCGCGAGCGTGACGTGCTCGCCCTGGCGCAGCACCGCGGCGTCGTACAGCCCGCGGGTGGCACCGGCGTTCAGGTCCACCTCGGCCTTCTCGTGGTAGCGGCGCTTGGGCTCGTAGAAGACGACCGGGTCGTCGGTCTCGATCGCCTGCTGGATCATCCAGTAGGCGTCCTCGGGGTTGGAGCAGGCCACGACGCGCAGACCGGCGGTGTGCGCGAAGTACGCCTCGTTGGACTCGCTGTGGTGCTCGACGGCACCGATCCCGCCGCCGACCGGGATGCGGATCACCATCGGGATCTTCACCTGGCCGAGGGAGCGGGCGCGCATCTTGGCGACCTGGCAGACGATCTGGTCGAAGGCGGGGTAGACGAACCCGTCGAACTGGATCTCGACCACGGGACGGTAGCCGCGCAGGGCCATGCCGACCGCGGTGCCGACGATGCCGGACTCGGCGAGCGGGGTGTCGATCACCCGGTCCTCACCGAAGTCCTTCTGGAGGTTCTCGGTGACGCGGAAGACGCCACCGAGCTTGCCGATGTCCTCACCCATGAGGACGACCTTGGCGTCGTTCTCCATGGCCCGGCGGAGCCCGGCGTTGATGCCCTTGGCGATGGTCAGCTTGGTCATCAGTGGCTCCCCTCGAAGCTGGCGGCGTAGGTGGCGAACTCGGCGCGCTCGGCCTCGACGAGCGGGTGCTCCTCGACGTAGATGTGGTCGAACATCGCGAGCGGCGCGGGGTCGGGCATCGCCAGGCAGCCCTGCCGCACCTGCGCCGCCAGCTCGTCCGCCTCGTGCTCGACCGCGTCGTAGAACGCCTGGTCGGCCTTGCCGCTGGAGGTCAGGTAGGCCTTGAGCCGGGCGATCGGGTCGCGCAGCTTCCACGTCTCGACCTCGGCCGAGACGCGGTACTTCGTGGGGTCGTCGGAGGTCGTGTGCGCGCCCATCCGGTAGGTGAACGCCTCGACGAGCGTCGGCCCCTGACCGGTGCGGGCGGCCTCGAGCGCCGCCTTGGTCACGGCGTAGACCGCGAGGACGTCGTTGCCGTCGACCCGCACGCCGGGGAAGCCGAAGCCGCGGGCGCGCTGGTAGAGCGGGATGCGGGTCTGCCGCTCGGTGGGCTCGGAGATGGCCCACTGGTTGTTCTGGCAGAAGAACACCACGGGGGCGTTGTTGGCCGCGGCGAACACGAACGCCTCGTTGACGTCGCCCTGGCTGGTCGCGCCGTCGCCGAAGTAGGCGATGACGGCGGTGTCGCGCTCGGGGTCGCCGGTGCCGACCGCCCCGTCGCGCTGGACGCCCATCGCGTAGCCGGTGGCGTGCAGCGTCTGGGCGCCGATGACGATCGTGTAGAGGTGGAAGTTCTTCTCGTTCGGGTCCCAGCCGCCGTGGTTGACGCCGCGGAAGAGGCCGAGGAGGTTCAGCGGGTCGACCCCGCGGCACCAGGCGACGCCGTGCTCGCGGTAGGTCGGGAAGGCGTAGTCCTGGGGCCGCAGCGCGCGGCCGGAGCCGACCTGGGCCGCCTCCTGGCCGAGCAGGCTGGCCCAGATGCCGAGCTCGCCCTGGCGCTGCAGCGCGGTCGCCTCGGCGTCGACGCGGCGGATCAGGACGTGGTCGCGGTAGAAGCCGCGCAGGTCCTCGTCGTCGAGGTCGGCGACGTACTGCTCGTACTGGGGGTTCTCGACACGCTCACCCTCGGGGGTGAGCATCTGCACGAGCTCGGGGCCGCCGTCGCCGATGGTCTCGGGGACGGGGGCGGTCAGCGCAGCCACGGCAGCCGGGTCGAGGGGGCCGTCCACGGCCTCCTCCGGCATCGAGGCGACGTCGTTGTCGCTCACAGGCACTCCTTCTCGCGATCCGGCGCAGCACGGCTGCCCGGCTCGGCTTGGGCTGCGGCTCGTGGCGGGCGGGGTCTCCGCCCGCGATCACGAGGACACAGCGGTACGTCGCGCGCGCGTGTGGCGGCGCTCACAGGCCTAGCGAGCACACCGTACCTGCCCAACGGTGTGGGGTCCCACCTGGTGGCGGCGCCGGTGTGGCGCACCCGCCGCGGGGTGGGGAGCCGGGCCGCGACAGCCGTCGTGCTCAGACCCGGTGCGAGAGGCCGTGCTTCTCGCCGTGCTTCTCATCGTGCTGGGGGCGGTGCTTCGTGCCCCGTCGAGCGTCGTGGTGCTTGCCCTGCGCCGGCTTGTGCACGGCCAGCGTCCCGATCGCCGGCTTCTTCGCCGCGGGCTTCTTCGCGGCCGGCTTCTTCGCCGCGGGCTTCTTCGCGGCCGGCTTCTTCGCCACGGGCTTCTTCGCCGCGGGCTTCTTCGCGACGGGCTTCTTCGCCGCGGGCTTCTTCGCGACCGGCTTCTTCGCCACGGGCTTCTTCGCGACCGGCTTCTTGGCCGCCGGCTTCTTCCCGGCCGGCTTCTTCGCCACAGGCTTCTTGGGCGCCGGCTTCCTCTCCGGGGCCGGAGCGGCGGCGGGCTGACGGACCGGCCCGGCTGCGGGCTCGTCCACGGAACCGGACGACGTCCCCTCGCCCGGCAGGTCGGCGGCGAGGCCGCTACCCCCGCCGACGCTGACCGCCCCGCCCTCGGGCGGGGTGACCACGCGGGTGGGTGACCAGGAGGTCAGGAGGCCCGTGGCGACGGGGCGCACGGGCTCCGACCGGACCGGTGCGGCCGCGCGGTCGCCGGCGGACGAGCCGAGCGCCCCCAGGCTGGGCCCGGCGAGCGCCGTCGCCGCAAGGTCCCGGTCGCGGGCGACGGAGGCCTGCTGGGAGAGGCCGAGCAGGCCGACCGCGAGCACGGTGACCAGGCCGAGGAGGGCGAACGAGAGCGTGGGTCCCACCGTCGAGGCCCGCAGGGCGCGCTCAGACGCGTCATCCTCGGGCGCGGCGGTGGGCATGCGGCAACTATCGTCGCCACCCGCGCCGCTGTCGATCTGAGGTACGACAAATGGCCCAGTGTGACTAGTCAATTTGGCGTACCCCCCGACCGCAGGAACTCACCCTTGGGCTCGGGAGCGGAACCGCCCGGCGACCTCGACCAGCAGGTCGTTGGCCGCCGTCTCGGCGACGGTGCAGCGCGCGCCCTCGCCGGGGAACGGCCGCACGACCAGACCCGCCTCGTCCGCCGCCGCGGCGAAGTCGAGCGTGTGGTCACCCAGCGGCAGCCAGACGAAGTTGGCCTCGGTCTGCGGCACGGCCCAGCCCTGCCCCCGCAGGGCCGCGACGACCCGCGCACGCTCGGCGACCAGCGCGTCGACGCGCACCTGCAGCTCGTCGTACGCGTCGAGGCTGGCGATGGCCGCCTGCTGGGCGATGTCGCTGACGCCGAACGGCACCGCGGTCTTGCGCAGCGCCTGCGCGACGGGCTCGTGCGCCACGGCGTAGCCGACCCGCAGTCCGGCCAGCCCGTACGCCTTGCTGAACGTGCGCAGCACCGCGACGTTGGGCCGCTGCCGGTACGTCGCGATGCCGTCGGGGGCGTCCGGGTCGGTGACGAACTCGAGGTAGGCCTCGTCGATGACCACCAGCACGTCCGAGGGCACCCGGTCCAGGAACGCGTCCAGCTCGTCCTGGTGGACCACCGGACCGGTCGGGTTGTTGGGGGTGCAGACGAGCACGAGGCGGGTCCGCTCGGTGATCGCGGCGAGCATCGCCTCGAGGTCGTGGCGGGAGTCGGCGTCCAGCGGCACCTGCACCGACGTCGCGCCGGCGATGGCCACCACGATCGGGTAGGCCTCGAACGAGCGCCACGCGTAGACGACCTCGTCGCCCGGGTCGCAGGTGGCCTGGATGATCTGGCCGAGCACGCCGACGCTGCCGGTGCCGGTGGCCAGGTGCTCGACCGGCACGTCCAGGCGCTGGGCGAGGGCCTGGCTGAGGGCGCTGACGGCCATGTCGGGGTACCGGTTCATCTGGGTCGCGGCGTCCTGCACGACCTTCAGCACGCTGGGCAGCGGCGGGTACGGGTTCTCGTTGCTGCTGATCTTGTAGGCCGCCGCCCCCTCACGCGGGGTCGCGGGCTTGCCCGGCTTGTACGCGGGGACCTTGCTCAGCGCATCGCGCAGGTGGACCTGGTCACTCATACCGGCACTGTATTGCGCCGCGGGGTGCGGCCACCCCGCGGCGCCCGATGCCCGCGCAACGTACGACGATCGCGCGCTCCGACCAGCCGGCCGTGTCACCATGACGCCATGAGGACGATCGGCATCAAGATCCTGGTCAACGGCATCGCCCTGTGGGTCGCCGCACTGGTCCTGAGTGACGGCATCCACCTGGGCCAGCACGCCGACCGGCTCAGCGCGAGGCTGCTGACGATCCTCGTCGTGGCGGCGATCTTCGGCCTGGTGAACGCGCTCGTGAAGCCGATCGTCACGCTGTTCAGCCTGCCGTTCATCGTCCTGACGCTCGGGCTGTTCACCCTCGTGGTCAACGCGCTGATGCTGCAGCTGACCTCATGGCTCGCCGGGGCGCTCAACCTGGACTTCCACATCGACGCGTTCTTCTGGGACGCGATCTTCGGCGCCCTGATCATCACGTTCGTCAGCCTGCTGCTCAACATCCTGCTCCCCAGCGGCCGGGACTGACCCGCGCCGCTCCCCCTCCCCTCCCGGTCCGCGTCCTCGACCGGACGCACCGCGCTGCCCGAATCCGGACACTGCGTGTCCGGATTCGGGCGCTGCGGTGCGTCCGGTGGGGAAAGGGGGCCGTCGCGGGACGGATCTGTCCACAGGGTCCGGCCGCCGGTACCGCGGCGCACACCCGCGGCCGCGGGGGTGTCCCGGCACGACTGGCACGCTCCACGCTGGCCCGATGTTGGACGCCGCGCCGCTGCTGGCCCTGCTCCCGCCCGAGTTCACCACTGGCCAGGCCCGTGGCGTCGGCCTCAGCGACAAGGTGCTGGCACGGCTGGTGACCTCCCGGTCCGCCTCACGGCAGGACGGGGAAGGTGAGGAGAGCGGGGGTCAGACGTGGCGGCGGGAGGTGACCACGCGGAACCGGTTGGCGACGAACGCCGCGTCGACGTACGCGGAGTTGGCCGCCGGGTTGGCGCCGGTGCCGTGGAAGTCGCTGAACGCCGCGGTCTGGTTGACGAACACCGGTCCGGTGAGGTTCTCGGAGAGCGCGACGCCACAGTCGGCGGCGGCGTCGCGGGCGGCGTCGAGCACGTCCTCGGACGTCGAGTAGACCGCCGCCGTCATGGCGCCGTGCTCGCGGATCGTGTCGCGCATGACCTGCAGCGACTGGGCGGTGTCGTCCGTGGCGATGAGGAAGGTCACCGGGCCGAAGCACTCCAGCGTGTAGGCCGACTCCTGGGCCACGTCGACCGCGACCAGCCCGGGCGTGTGCACGACCGCGTCGGGGTAGGTCGGGTGGCTCACCCGGCGGCTGTCGAGGACCACCGTGCCGCCGGCCTTCGCGGCCAGGTCGGGCAGCGACGCGGCCCGGGCGCGCACGTCGTCGTTGACCGTCGCGCCGAGGATCTCGACCGCCTTGGCGTCGTCGGCGCTGAACCGGGTGAGCGCCTCGCCCAGCTTCGCGCCCACCTGCTCGAAGGACAGGTGGCCGTCGTCGGTCTCGATGCCGTCGCGCGGGACGTAGATGTTCTGCGGCGTCGTGCACATCTGGCCGGAGTAGAGCGACAGCGAGAACGCCAGGTTGCCCAGGACGCCACGCAGGTTGTCGGTCGAGTCGAGCACGATCGAGTTGACGCCGGACTTCTCGGTGTAGACCTGCTTGCCGTCGGCCGCGGCCTCACGCTCGAGCCAGCCACCGAAGCCGGGGCCGCCGGTGTAGTCGATGATCGCGACCTCGGGGCGCTCGGCCAGCGTCTTCGCCAGGCCCTCGCCGTCGGACTCGGGCGCCAGCTGCACCAGGGCCGGGTCGAACCCGTTGGCCTCGAGCACGGTCCGCGCCGCCTCGACGCTGATCGCGAGCGGCAGCACCGCCCGCGGGTGCGGCTTGACCACGACGGCGTTGCCGGTGGCCAGCGAGGCGAACAGGCCGGGGTAGCTGTTCCACGTCGGGAACGTGTTGCAGCCGATGACCAGGGCCACGCCGCGGGGCACGATCCGGTAGTCCTTCTGCATCCGGATCGGGTCGCCCTTGGCCGGCTTCTCCCAGACCACCGAGGCGGGCACGCGCTCCTGCTCGACCAGGGCGGCGACGACCGCCTCGAGCGCCCGGTCCTGGGCGTGCGGGCCGCCGGCCTGGAAGGACATCACGAACGGCTGGCCGCTGGTGTGCATCACGGCGTTGGCGATCTCGAACGACCGCTTGTTGATCGCGTCGATGATCTCGACGCAGACCGCGGCACGGGTCAGCGCGCCGGCGTCGCGCCACGCGGGCATCGCCGCGCGGGCCGCCGTCATCGCCGCGTCGACGTCCAGCCGCGGGTAGCGCACCCGCAGCTCGGGGCCGTACGGCGAGACCTCGCTGCCGACGGTCGTGCCGTCGGTCGGCTGGCCGGCCAGGCCGCGGTAGTCCTCGCCGAGGTGGGCCTCGAACGCGGCCTGCCCCTCGGCGGCGGCGTCCTGCCCGTAGACCCGCGGCGACGGGGACTCGGGGTAGCGGGAGAACCACGACCGCGACGCGAGGGCCTGGCGGGCCTGCTCGAGCGTCTCGCGGTGGGTCTCGGCCAAGGGGTGCACAGCAGCGGTGTCGGTGGTCGTCACGCTCTCGATCGTACCTGCGTCTTACAGTTTGGCGACACATCTGCAAACATGTGTCACATGACCAACGCTGCTCCCGGACCTGCCGTCGCGATCATCGGGACGGGGGCCATGGGCTCCGGCATCGCCCAGGTCGCCGCACAGGCCGGCTGCTCCGTGCACCTCGTCGACGCGGTCCCCGGGGCCGCCGCCGCCGCCCGCGAGCGCCTCGCCGCGACCCTGGACCGGCTGGCCGGCAAGGGCAGGATCAGCCGCGACGACGCCGACGCGGCCACCGCCCGGCTGACCGTCACCGCGACGGTCTCCGACCTCCCGCCGTGCGCCCTGGTGATCGAGGCGATCCGCGAGGACCTCGCCGACAAGCGGGCGATCTTCACCGCGCTGGCGGAGCGTCAGCCGGCCGACACGCTGCTGGCGAGCAACACCTCCAGCCTGGACATCAGCGCCATCGCCGACGGCATCGCCCACCCGGGCCGCATCCTGGGCCTGCACTTCTTCAACCCGCCGCCGCTGATGCGCCTGGTCGAGGTGGTCCACGGGGACCAGACCGACGACGCGGTGCTCGAGCGGGCCACGGAGCTGATGCGGGCGTGGGGCAAGACGCCGGTGCGGTGCACCTCGACGCCCGGCTTCATCGTCAACCGGGTCGCCCGCCCCTTCTACGGCGAGGCCCAGCGGATGGTCGAGGCGGGCGTGGCCGACCCCGCCACCATCGACTACGCCCTGCGCGAGCTGGCCGGGTTCCGGATGGGTCCCCTGGAGCTGACCGACCTGATCGGCCAGGACGTCAACCTCGCCGTCGGCACGTCGGTCTGGGAGCAGACCGGCCGCGACGAGCGCTACGCCCCCACCGACTACCAGCGCCGCCTCGTCCAGGACGGCCACCTCGGGCGCAAGAGCGGTCGCGGCGTCTTCACGTACGACGACACCGGCCGCCCCCAGGGGGTCGTGCCCGACGAGGACCTGGCCCGGCGGCTCGTGGCCGGGCCGGTCGTGACCAACCCGGTGGCCCGGACCCTGGCCATGCTCGTCAACGAGGCGGTCGACCTGGTGGCGCGCGGCGAGGCCAGCGCCGAGGACGTCGACACCGCCATGCGCCTGGGCACCAACTACCCGCGGGGGCCGCTGGAGTGGGGCGCCGAGATCGGGCTGGACGTCGTCGCCGCGCAGCTGGCCGAGCTCGACGCGGCCTTCCCCGGCGGCCGCTACCGCCCGAGCCCGGCCCTGGCCCCGGCCGGCACCCGGACCACCGACGGCGCCGGGACCACCGACGGCGCCGACGGCGACCTGACCCACGTGCGACGGATGTGGGCCGACGACCGGGCCTCGGCCGGGCTCGGCATGGAGCTGGTGCACCTCGACCTCGACCGGGCACGGGTGCGGCTGACCGTGGGTGAGGCCATGGTCAACGGGCACGAGATCGCCCACGGCGGCTTCATCTTCACCCTGGCCGACTCGGCGTTCGCGCTCGCCTGCAACTCCCGCGGGCGGCTCACCGTGGCCGCGGGCGCCGACATCACCTTCGTGGCCGCCGCCCGCCTCGGCGACGTCCTGGTCGCCGAGGCCACCCAGCGCACGGCGTACGGGCGCAGCGGCCTCACCGACGTCACCGTGACGCGCGAGTCCGACGGGGCAGTCATCGCGGAGTTCCGCGGCCGGTCACGGTCGCTGGTCAGCAAGGAGAAGTAGATGAACCTCCCGAACATCGAGGCGCGGCCCGACCTGTACGACGAGGCCGAGCGCTGGTCGGTCGACGAGCTGCGGGCCCGCCAGCTCGAGCGGCTGCAGTGGTCGGTCCGGCACGCGTTCGACCACGTCCCGCACTACCGCAAGGCGTTCGAGGACAGGGGCGTCCACCCCGACGACATCCGGTCCCTGGACGACACGAGGCTGTTGCCGTTCACCAGCAAGGCCGACCTGCGCGCCAACTACCCGTTCGGGATGTTCGCGGTGCCGCGCGAGCAGGTCTCGCGGGTGCACGCCTCCAGCGGCACGACCGGCAAGCCCACCGTCGTCGGCTACACCAGCGAGGACCTGACCACGTGGTCCTCGCTGATGGCGCGCTCCATCCGCGCCGCCGGCGGCCGACCGGGTGACGTCGTCCACGTGGCCTACGGCTACGGGCTGTTCACCGGTGGACTCGGCGCGCACTACGGCGCGGAGGCCCTCGGCTGCACCGTCGTGCCGATCTCCGGCGGCCAGACCGAGCGGCAGGTCCAGCTCATCGCCGACTTCGCGCCGCGGGTGATCATGGTGACGCCGTCGTACTTCCTGTCGGTCCTGGACGAGATGGAGCGGGTGGGCATCGACCCCCGCGACACCTCGCTGGAGGTCGGCATCTTCGGCGCCGAGCCGTGGACCCACGCCATGCGGGCCGAGATCGAGGAGCGGGCCGGGCTGCACGCGGTGGACATCTTCGGGCTGTCCGAGGTGATGGGCCCGGGCGTGGCCCAGGAGTGCGTGGAGACCAAGGACGGGCTGCACATCTGGGAGGACCACTTCTACCCCGAGGTGGTCAACCCGCTGACCGACGAGCCGGTCGCCGAGGGCCAGGTCGGCGAGCTCGTGTTCACGTCGCTGACCAAGCAGGCGATGCCGGTGATGCGCTACCGCACCCGCGACCTCACCCGGCTGCTGCCCGGTACGGCGCGCCCCGGGTTCCGCCGGATGGAGAAGGTCACCGGACGCACCGACGACATGATGATCGTCCGCGGCGTCAACGTCTTCCCCACCCAGATCGAGGAGATCATCCTCGGCGTGCCGGGGCTCTCGCCGTACTTCCAGTGCGTCCTCACCCGGCCGGGGCGGATGGACGAGCTGACGGTCAACGTCGAGGCCGACCCGGCGGTGCCGGAGGCGTCGTACGCCGACCTCGGCAAGGTCGTCGCGGCGCGGGTCAAGGACCGCGTCGGCTCCACCTGCCGGGTCGACGTCGTCGCGCCCGGCAGCATCGAGCGGTCGGTCGGCAAGGCCCGGCGCATCGTCGACCAGCGCCACTGACGGTCGGCCGGCTCCCCCGGCGCAGGCAGACCCGGGCTCAGGTCCACGAGTCGCGGGCCCACCGCACGGTGCCGATCCTGCCGTCGGGGCCGTGGCCCGGCCGGATCACCGTCAGCGGCGGCAGCGTGAACAGCCTGGCCCGCACCGCCGACACCAGCCGGGTGCGCTGCGCGGGCGGGAGGCCGCGGCCGGCGCCGTCGGCCGCGAGCGAGTCGCCGGTGAACACCGAGCCGAGCGTCTCGGCGTACCAGCACATCCCGCCCTCGGTGTGGCCCGGCACGTGGATCCCCACGAGCCGGGCCGTGCCCACGTCGAACGTGATGCCGTCCATCAGCACCCCCTCGGGCCAGCGGGTCGGGAAGACCTCGCGCCACGGCCCGTAGTCGCCGGGGTGCAGGAAGACGTCGGAGCCGGTGATGTCGGACAGCGTCAGCGCCGAGGCGATGTGCGCCACGTGCCCGTGGGTGCACAGGATGCCGCGCACCCCGCGACCTCCGACCACCGCGGCGATGGCGGTGGCCGCTCCGGGCGGCGCGTCGATGACGAGGCACTCGTCGTCGTCACCGACCACCCAGGCGTTGGTGCCGCCCACCTCGACGCGCTCGGCCCTCACCAGCGGGTGCGGCAGGGCGGTCATGCCTCATCGAAGCACGTCCGCGACCTCCGGCGGGCCGGGCCCGCCGGAGGTCGCTCGCTCAGACGTGGGCGAGCTCGGCGGGGCTGTCCACGGCCGCCGGGGTGGACGCACCCGGGCGGCGGTCCATCAGCGCGGACAGGGCGGCCAGCGCCAGGCCCACGAGGGTCACCAGCGCGCCGACCCACGGCGTCGAGCCGAGGCCCAGCGGGCTGTCGACGACGAACCCGCCGAGCAGGGAGCCACCGGCGATGCCGACGTTGAACGCGGCGATGTTCATGGCCGAGGCGACGTTCGGTGCACCCTCGGCCTTCTGGACCACGCGCAGCTGCAGCCCGGGGACGGTGCCGAAGCCGGCCGCGCCGAGCAGGAAGACGGTGACGGCGGCGGCGACCTGGTTCGAGGCGGTGATCGAGAAGACCGCGAGGACACCGGACAGCAGGGCGAGCACGCCGAGCAGGGTGCGCATGACGTTGCGGTCGGCCAGCTTGCCGCCGACGGTGTTGCCGACGACCAGGCCCAGACCGAAGACGACGAGCAGGACGGTGACCATCGAGGGCGTGAAGCCGCTGATGTCCTGCAGGATCGGGGCGATGAAGGTGAAGGCGACGAAGATGCCGCCGTAGCCGAAGAGGGTCATGGCGAGGGCGAGGAGCACCTGCGGGCGGCGCAGCACGCCCAGCTCGCGGCGGATGCTGGCCGGCTCGGTGACCGGCAGGCGGGGCACGAGGACGCCGATCAGGACGGCGCCGATGATGCCCACGGCGGTGATCACCCAGAAGGTGGCCCGCCAGCCGAGGCTCTGCCCGATGAGCGTGCCCGCGGGCACGCCGGCGACGTTGGCGAAGGTCAGGCCGGTGAACATCATCGCGATCGCCCCGGCACCACGACCGGGGGCGACCACCTGGGTGGCCACGATCGCGCCGACCGCGAAGAAGGTGCCGTGGGCGAACGCCGCGACGACCCGCGAGAGCATGAGGATCTCGTAGCTCGGCGCCAGCGCGCCGGCCAGGTTGCCGACGATGAAGATGCCCATCAGCGCCAGCAGCAGCGTCTTGCGGTCGACCCGCCCGGTCAGCCCGGTCAGCAGCGGGGCGCCGACGGCCACCCCCGCGGCGTAGCCGCTGACCAGCAGCCCGGCCGAGGACAGCGAGACGCCGAGGTCCCGGCCGATCTCGGGCAGCAGCCCGGCCACGATGAACTCGGTCATGCCGATGCCGAAGGCACCGATCATCAGCGCGATGAGCGCGGGCGGGACCCGGCGGCCCGGCGACGTACTGTCGTGCACAACTACCTCCAAGAACGTGTATGCCGCGCATGCAACTAGCGGCTGTTGCACACAAGTTACTTGCAGACGCGCGTTGTTTCAAATCGTTGGTAGACTGGCTCGCGAGGCAGGGCACGAGGAACGAGCACGAGTACGGGAGGAACCGACATGGGGATCGCCGACGACGCGGTGCAGATCCGCGCGCGGGGGTGGCGGACGCTGGCCGCGCTGCACGGGCTGATCGAGGTGGCGCTGGAGCGTGAGCTGCAGGCCCGGCACGACCTGTCCGTGGTCGAGTACACCGTGCTGGACGCGCTGTCACGCCAGGACGGGTGGCACATGCGGATGCAGCAGCTGGCCCGGGCGGCGGCGCTCTCGCCCAGCGCGACCACCCGGCTGGTGAACCGGCTGGAGGACCGCGGGCTGCTCACGCGGATCCTGTGCAAGGAGGACCGGCGCGGCATCTACACCGAGCTGACCGAGACCGGTCGCGAGCTGCTCGCCAGCGCGCGACCCACCCACGACGAGGCGCTGTCAGCGGCGCTGGAGCAGGCCCGGCAGACCCCCGAGCTGGCCGAGCTGGCCGACTCGCTGCACGGCGTCCCGCGCCGGACGCCGGCCTCCGTCGGCTCCTAGCCCCGGCGGGCGGACAAGGCGTCCAGGTCGGCCGCCAGGGTGTCGAGGAAGTCGTCGACCTCGGCCTCGTCGTAGCCCTCACGCAGCCCGGTCGTCCCGAAGGTGGTCGACCGCACCTCCTCGCCGGTGAGCGGGGAGCTCGGTGTGCGCCCGGCGGCCAGCTCGTCGAGCACGGCGGCCGCGCGGACCAGCAGCGCGTCGACGTCGGCCCGCTCGTAGCCGCGGCGCCACCGGGTCACCGCGAACCGGCGCGCCCGCACGTCCTGCGAGGTGAGCTCCATGACGTTCCCCTGTCCTCCACCGCCCCCTGCGGGCGCGCCGCCGACTCTACGACGCAATGACGCCATCCGTGCGGCATCCTGCACACCTCAGCCCCTACGGTGTGCTCATGCGCGTCCTCGTCAGCGGGGGAGCCGGCTACATCGGCTCCCACACCGTCCTCCAGCTCATCGCCGCCGGTCACGACGTCCTCGTCGTCGACAACTTCGCCAACGCCAAGCCCACGGTCGTCAACCGGCTCGAGGCGCTCAGCGGCCGGCACCTGCCGGTGCACGCGTTCGACCTGCGCGACGCCGACAAGACCGAGCACCTGTTCGCGCACGAGCAGATCGACGCGGTGATCCACTTCGCCGGGCACAAGGCCGTCGGCGAGAGCGTCGAGAAGCCGCTGGAGTACTACGAGAACAACCTCGGCTCGACGTTCTCGCTGGTCCGCGCGATGCAGCGGCACCACGTGACGCAAGCTGGTCTTCTGCCAGCTCGGCCACCGTGTACGGCGAGCACGCCAGGCGCCGTTCAGTGAGGACCTGCCGACCTCGGCGACCAACCCCTACGGCTGGACCAAGGTGATGATCGAGCAGATCCTGCGCGACGTCGCCGCGGCCGAGCCCGGCTGGCGGATGGCGCTGCTGCGCTACTTCAACCCGGTCGGCGCACACCCCTCCGGCACCATCGGCGAGGACCCCTCGGGCATCCCGAACAACCTGGTGCCCTACCTCGCGCAGGTGGCCGTCGGGCGGCGCGACAAGCTGAGCGTCTTCGGCGACGACTACGACACCCCCGACGGCACCCCGCTGCGCGACTACATCCACGTCGAGGACCTCGCCGCCGGGCACGTCGCGGCGCTGACCCGGCTGGCCAGCACCGACCGAGCCGGTCAACACGTGGAACCTGGGCACCGGCCACGGCACCAGCGTCCTGGAGATGCTCGCGGCCTTCAGCCGCGCCGTGGGCCGCGACCTGCCGTACGAGGTCGTGGGGCGACGCCCCGGTGACATCGCGGCGTCGTACGCCGACCCCTCACGGGCGCAGGCCGAGCTCGGCTGGACGGCGACCCGCACGATCGACGACATGTGCGCCGACTCGTGGCGCTGGCAGGAGCAGAACCCGCACGGCTACCCCGACGCCTGAGGGCGGCTCAGCGCACCAGGTCGGGCCGGCCCACGACGATGTCGGTGATGTTGGCCAGGGACTGCGTGCCCGGCGCGAGGTAGTGGTCGTGGTCGGTCACCCCCGCGGTGCCGAACGGGTGCGCCCCGAAGCCGGGCGTCGACGGCGGGGTGCCGTGCCCGACACCCCAGACCTGGACCGAGGGCACCCAGTCGATCCAGTCCGAGCTCGCGCGACCGGCCCACAGCCGCGCCCTCGTGTGCAGGTCGGCGGCCCGCCGGACGCCCATGCCGGGGCTGCCGAAGACGACGAGTGAGCGGACCTGCCGGGGCAGGTGTGATGCGGCCAGGCCGGTCACGACCGACCCGTAGCTGTGGCCCAGCACGCTGATGCTGGCGTGGGGACGCAGCCGCGTGAGGTCCGTCACGAACCCCGTCAGCTCGTCCGCTCCGGCCCGCGCGAGCTCCTCGCGGGCCGCGTCACGACCGACCCCGCGGGGGGTGTCGTAGCCCAGCCACGCGATGACCGCGACGTGCCCGGACGGGCTGGCCCGCTGCGTCGACCGCCAGAGCGACCGGGCCTGGACCGCCGGGGCGCGGTCGCGGACGTCGCCCAGACCGCTGCTGAAGTTCTCGCCGCGGCTGTCCACCCCGGGCACCAGGATCGCGACGCGCTGCGCCGTGGCGAGGTCGCCGAACACCTCGACCACCCGGCCGTTGCCGCGCGGGTCGAACTCCAGGATCTGCCGGCCCGGGGTCGCCCAGGGCGCGTAGACGTCGCCGGAGTGCCTCATCGAGGTCAGGTTGCGTGCGTAGGTCGACGCGAGTGCCGCCGGCCGGTCGCTCCAGGTCGCCGGCGCCGGGGCCGAGGTGGCGACCGCGAGGCCCGGCGCGAACAGCATCAGCCCGAGGGTCAGGACGAGCACGAGCGCGCCGACCACGCCGCGTCCCGCGTGACGCACGGGCGAGGCTGAGCGTCGCCTCGTGCGGGCACGGCGGCGCAGGGCAGGGGCGGTGGGGGGCATGAGAGGTCTCGCAGACGTGTACGGGGGCGGGGCCGTCTCCGGCCGCCACCACGGTAACCGCCCTTCCTGAACGTCTGCTCCGCGTCCGCGGAGCAGACGTCCTCGTCCCACCCACCCCGGCCCGGCGCCGGGCCGCCGCGCGCCGACGGTCAGGACTCCGGGACCGGCGCCGCCCGGTCGGCGGGTGGGCCGGCCTCGGTGCCGTGGACCGTGGCCGAGTCGGACCAGCGCAGCAGCGCGCCGACGCCCTCGGCCAGGCGCGGGTCGTCCGGGTCGAGCACGCTGACCCCCGCGTCGGAGGCCAGGGCGGCCCACACGAGCACCGCCTCCGCGGACTGCTCGCCCGGGTCCTCCGCCCCGGCCCCGACGGCGTCCTCGCGGGTGACGCCGATCTGCAGGGGCTTGGCCCCGACCCAGAGCGTCGCGTCGGCGGGATGGTCGTGGTTGACCAGGAGCTCCTCGACCTGGCCGCGGCGCAGGGCGTCCACGACGGCACCGCGGCCGTCCACGCCCTCCTGCCGCTTGGCGAGCGCCGCGGCGAACCGCTCGAGCAGCCGCTGGCGCTCCTGCCGCACGTGCAGCACCACCGCCGCCGTGACCGCCTCCTGCTCCGCCTCCGCCGACGTGCCCTCGGCGCGACCGCCGGTGCGCAGCCGCACGAGCCGGCCGGCGAGCTCGGCCCCGGCCTGCTGCTGCAGCGCCGCCATCGCCTGCTCGTCACCCTCCAGCAGCACCAGCTGGGGCCGGTGCCGCCGGACGAGGCTCTCCAGCTCGTGCGCCACCGCCGCCGCGTTGCGCTGCCACGAGTCCTCGACCCGGGTCCGGTAGCGGTACTGCGCCCACCCGCCGCCGGGCACCTTGTGCAGCACGTCGTGGCCGCCCTCGACGGTCTGCTCCGCCGCCGCCTCCCCGAACAGCCCCACCACCTCCAGGTCGGCACCGGCGCGGTCGACCCGCGCCACGGCGTACCGGGTCGTGCTGGACAGGCTCCGGAACACCGGCAGCAGGCAGGGCGCCGGGCCCCAGCTGGCCGCGTCGCGAGCCGGCCGCTGCGGCAGCACCAGGTCCAGCAGCACCCCGTCGAGGTTGGCGACGACGACCCGGCCGACGCTCCCGGCCCGGCCGGTCGAGGACAGGGCCCGCTCCCCCACGGCCGCCACGACCGCCGGCGGCGCGCCCTGGGCCGCCAGGGACCTGGCGGCCGCCTCCCATCTGACCTCGACCTCGTGGCGTTCCGTCAGGTCCACCCTGCTGGCGTCGTGGGAGAACGTGGCGAACGGCCCGGAGGCCTCGGTCAGGGAACGCAGCAGCTCGAGTCTCATGAGCTCTCCTCCGGGGGCGACCGGCCCCTTGGTGATCGGCGACCGGCGGGTCCGTGCCTGCCGGTCCGGGGCCGCCGTCACGGCGGACGAGCCACCCCGTCATGGTCGTCCTGCCAGTACACGCCAGCCGGGCCCGGCACCCCGCGGACCTTGGTCCCGTGGGATCCCCGACCGGCACGGTGGCACCCGGCCGTCGGGCCCCGGCGGCCGGGCGACCGCCGGCCGTACCCCGGACCGTCGTACCGGCGGCTCCCGGCCATGGGCCACAATCGGGGCCATGACTGCACAGGCTGTGGACCAGACGATCCTCGACATCGCCCGCGAGCAGGTGCTCGACCGCGGGGAGGCGCTGCGCTACGACCAGCTGGTGCAGGTGCTGCAGACCGACGACGAGCAGCTGGCCGACCTGCTGGTGCTCGCGCACGACGTGCGGCTGAAGTACAACGGGCCGGACGTCGAGGTCGAGGGGATCGTGTCGCTGAAGACCGGCGGCTGCCCCGAGGACTGCCACTTCTGCAGCCAGTCCGGGCAGTTCACCTCACCGGTGCGCTCGGTGTGGCTGAACATCCCCGAGCTGGTCCGCGCCGCGAAGCAGACCCGCGAGACCGGCGCGACGGAGTTCTGCATCGTCGCCGCGGTCCGCGGCCCGGACGAGCGGCTGATGACGCAGATGCGTGAGGGCGTCAAGGCGATCCACGCCGAGGTCGACATCCAGGTCGCGGCGTCGCTCGGCATGCTCACCCAGGAGCAGGTCGACGACCTGCGCGACATGGGCGTGCACCGCTACAACCACAACCTCGAGGCCGCCCGCTCCTACTTCCCCCAGGTGGTGACCACGCACTCCTACGAGGAGCGCTGGGACACCTGCCTGATGATCAAGGAGTCGGGCATGGAGCTGTGCTGCGGCGGGCTCGTCGGCATGGGTGAGACGCTCGAGCAGCGGGCCGAGCTCGCGGCCCAGCTCGGTGAGCTCGAGCCGCACGAGGTGCCGCTGAACTTCCTCAACCCCCGGCCCGGTACGCCGTTCGGTGACCTGCCGCTGATGCCCGCCAACGACGCGCTGCGCACCATCGCCGCGTTCCGGCTGGCGCTGCCGCGCACCATCCTGCGGTACGCCGGTGGGCGCGAGCTGACCCTGGGCGACCTGGGCACGCGGGACGGCCTCAACGGCGGCATCAACGCGGTCATCGTCGGCAACTACCTGACCACCCTGGGGCGCGACCCCAAGGAGGACCTGGCGCTGCTGGAGGACCTCAAGATGCCGATCAAGGCCCTCAACCAGACCCTGTGAGCGCGGCGGGGGTGGAGGCCGGCATGCCGGAGGCACGAGAGGACGCAGGGGGTCCGGCGTGGTGCGGGCACTGCGGGCAGGAGGCGCGCCCGGGCGAGCACGCCGCGTGTGAGCGGGCCCTGGAGCTCGAGCCGCCGCGCTACTGCACGCAGTGCCGGCGCCGGATGGTCGTGCAGGTGCTCCCCCGGGGGTGGAGCGCCCGCTGCGTCCAGCACGGTGAGCTGAGCTCACCGCTGTAGGCCGGCCACGGCGCCGTACCGGGCGCACCGGCCGACCGGACGCACCCGGGTGCCCGAATCCGGACATCGAGTGTCCGACTTCGGGCGCTGCGGTGCGTCCGGTCGATGAGGGGGGCGCCGGGGCCGTCACTGGCCGTCGTACTCCACCCGGTAGCCGGGTCCGAGCTCCGACTGGAGCCAGGCCGCCAGCCGCTGCCCGTCCGCCTGCCACCCGCGCAAGCCGCCCCTGACCTGCCACCGGTACCGGGTCGAGAGCCTGGCGTCGTAGCGTTCGGACCACTCGCGCAGCTCCGCCGCCAGACGCTCCGGGAGCTCGAGGTCCTCCCACGACACCGGCTCGGCCCTCTCGGGCTCCCACAACGGCACGGCGTCGGGGTCGGCCTTCATCCGGACCACCGTCTGCGGGGCGTCCTCCTGGTCCATGCCCCCATTCTCCCCTCCTCGCAGACCGCCCGGGCAGGCGCCTTCGGCCTCGACCCCGCCGAGGCTGCCGGAAGGACCCGAACGCGGACGCCGGGAGACGAGCACCGGCCCCGGGCCGCGAGGCGCGTCGAGCCCCGTTACCCGAACGCGGCCGCGGGACGGCCACCGGGCCGCTCCTCGCGGCCGACCGGCCGTCGGCCACAATCGGGAGCGATGACCGACGACCTGCCCCTGGCCGACCTGCTCGCGTACGACCGCCAGCACCTCTGGCACCCCTACTCCTCGGCCCTGGCGCCCAGCACGCCGTACCTGGTGGAGTCCGCCGCCGGGGTGCGGCTGCGGCTGCGGCTGCCCGGCGGGGAGTCCCGCGAGGTCATCGACGCGATGTCCTCGTGGTGGTGCGCGATCCACGGCTACGCCGTGCCCGAGCTCGACGCGGCCGCCCGCGAGCAGCTGGGCCGGATGAGCCACGTCATGTTCGGCGGCCTCACGCACGAGCCGGCGATCACCCTCGCCCGCCGCCTGGTCGACCTCGCCCCGCGGCTGCCCGGTCAGGACGCGTCGCCGCTGCAGCACGTCTTCCTCGCCGACTCGGGCTCGGTGTCGGTCGAGGTCGCCCTCAAGATGGCCTGGCAGCTGCACGTCAACGCCGGCCGGCCCCGCCGCCGGATGTTCACCGTGCTCGGCGGCTACCACGGCGACACGTTCGCCCCGATGAGCGTCACCGACCCGGTCGGCGGCATGCACACCCTCTTCACCGGGGTGCTGCCCGAGCAGGTCTTCGCGCCGCGGCCCCCGGCCGGCGTGGACCTGCCGGACGACGACCCGGCGATGGTCGCGTGGGAGCGGGCGACCCGGGCGCTGTACGCCGAGCACGCCGCCGAGGTCGCCGCGGTGGTGGTCGAGCCGGTGCTGCAGGGCGCCGGCGGGATGCACGCCTACAGCCCGTACGTCGTGCGCGTGCTGGCCTCGCTGGCCCGCGAGCACGGCGCGCTGGTCATCTTCGACGAGATCGCGACCGGCTTCGGGCGCACCGGCACGCTCTGGGCGGCCGACCGCTGCGGCGTCGTGCCGGACATCATGACCGTCGGGAAGGCCCTGACCGGCGGCTACCTCACCCTCGCGGCGACGCTGTGCACCGCCGAGGTCGCCGAGGGCGTCAGCGGCGGCCGCTCCGGCGGGCTGATGCACGGCCCGACGTTCATGGGCAACCCGCTGGCCTGCTCGATCGCGCTGGCCAGCCTGGACCTGCTGGAGAAGAACGACGTCCTGGCGCAGACCGCGGCCCTGCAGGCCGGGCTGACCACCGGCCTGGCGCCGGCGCGCGAGCTCGGCTCCGTCGCGGACGTGCGCGTCCTCGGCGGGGTCGGCGTCATCCAGCTGCGCGAGCCGGTCCGCACCGCCGAGGTCGCCGCCGCGGCGATCGAGCGCGGCGTCTGGGTGCGCCCGTTCCGCGACCTCGTCTACACGATGCCGCCGTACGTCACCGGCGAGCGCGACCTGGCCACCCTGTGCGGCGCCCTCGTCGGCGCCGTGGCCGAGGTGCACGGATGACCTCCCCCTCCCGAGAGCAGCTGATCGCATGAGCCGGTTCCTGGACCACCTCGCCGCGCGTGCCGCCGAGCGCGAGCGGCTCGGCCTGACCCGCCACCTGGTGCCGCGCCGGCCGGCGACGGCCGCCGGAGCGGCCACCGGGTCGGCCGACGCGTCGGCCGCCGCTGAGCCGCTCGACCTGGCCGGCAACGACTACCTCGGGCTGCTGCGCCGGCCGGACATCATCGCCGGGGCGGTGGCCGCGGCCCAGGCGTACGGCGGCGGGGCCGGAGCCTCACGGCTGGTCACCGGCACCCTGGCCCTGCACGAGGAGCTGGAGCTGGGCCTCGCCCGCCTGCTGCAGGCCGACAGCGCCCTGGTCTTCTCCACCGGCTACGCCGCCAACCTGGGCGCGGTGACCGCCCTGACCGACGCCGACACCCTGGTCGTCTCCGACGCCCACGTGCACGCCTCGCTGATCGACGCCGCGCGCCTGTCCCGCGCCCGCGTGGCCGTGGTCGCCCACAACGACGCGGCCGCCGTCGAGCGGCTGCTGGCCGAGCGGTCCGAGGCCCGGGCCGTGGTCGTCGTCGAGTCGATCTACAGCGTGCTCGGCGACGCGGCCCCGCTGGCCGACCTCGCCGCGATCACCGGCCGCCACGACGCCGTGCTGCTCGTCGACGAGGCGCACGGGCTGGGCGTGGCCGGCGACCACGGGCAGGGCCTGGCCGCGGCGGCCGGCATCTCCCGGCTGGACCACGTGGTCCTCACCGTCACCCTGTCCAAGTCCCTCGGCGCCCAGGGTGGCGCGGTGCTCGGCCACCCCGCGGTGCGCGAGCACCTGGTCAACACCGCCCGGTCGTTCATCTACGACACCGGGCTGGCACCGGCCTCGGCCGGCGCCGCGCTCGCCGCGCTGCGGGCCCTGGAGCACGACCCGTCGCTGGCCGCCAAGGTGCGGGCGCACGCCGCGACCCTCGCGCGGGGCCTGCGGCGTCGAGCCGCCCGCCGGTGCGGTGCTCTCGGTCCCGATGCCCGGACCGCACGAGGCGCTCGCGGCGGTCGAGACCTGCGCCGCGCACGGCATCCGGATCGGGTGCTTCCGCCCGCCGTCCACCCCCGACGGCATCTCGCGGCTGCGGATCACCGCGCACGCCCACCACACCCGCGAGGACGTGGCCCGCGCCGCGAAGGTCCTGGCCCACGTCACCGAGGGAGGCCACCGATGAGCGACACCTCACCGGTCATCATCGTCACCGGCACCGGCACCGAGGTCGGCAAGACCATCACCACCGCGGCCATGGTCGTCGGGCTGCGCGAGCAGGGCCTGCGGATCGCGGTGGTCAAGGCCACCCAGACCGGCCTGCAGCCGGGCGAGCCGGGCGACCTGGACGACGTCCGCCGCCTCGCCGGCGAGGTCGAGACGCACGAGCTGCTGCGGCTGCCGGACCCGCTGGCCCCCGACGCGGCCGCGCGGCGGGTCGGCGTCACCCTGCCCACGGTGGCCGAGCACGCCGACACGATCGCCGCGCTGGCCGCCCGCGCGGACCTGGACCTGGTGCTCGTCGAGGGCGCCGGCGGGCTGCTCGTGCGGATGGACGGGCAGGGCGGCACCATCGCCGACCTGGGCGCGGAGCTCACCGCGCGCGGGGTGCGGGCCGGGTACGTCGTGGTCGCGACGCCGGGCCTGGGCACGCTCAACCACAGCGCGCTGACCGCCGAGGCGCTGCGCCACCGGGGGCTGGACTGCATCGGCTTCGTGATCGGGTCCTGGCCACAGGCGCCGGACGAGCCCGACCTCGCGATGGAGCTCAACGTCGAGGACCTGCCCGCGGTGACCGGGGCGGCGCTGCTCGGGCGGGTGCCGGACGGCGCCGGGCGGTACGACGGCGAGCGGTTCCGTGCCGAGGCCGCCTCCTGGCTGACCATCGGCTGACCCCGCCAGACCTCGACCGACCCCGCCTGACGTGAGGCTGACGACGGGCGGACCGGGCGCGCCGGCCGCCGTTCCCCGACACGATCTTCGGCCTCGAAGTGTTCCATCGCAAAGCTCTCCCGGCGGACACGGTTGAATGGCGCCATGGGCACCACGTCGTACCGCATCTGCGTCCTCTGCTCCGGCAACATCTGCCGCTCGCCGATGGGCGAGGTGATCCTGCGCGCCCAGCTGGCGGAGGCGGGGCTGGCCGGGCGGGTGGTGGTCGACTCCGCGGGCACCGGGGGCTGGCACCAGGGTGACCCCGCCGACGACCGCACGCTCACCGCGCTGCGCGGGCACGGGTACGACGGGTCGGCACACCGCGCGCGCGAGTTCCGCCGGTCGTGGTTCGCCGACCTCGACCTGGTGCTGGTGGCCGACCGCGGGCACCTGGAGCGGCTGCGGCAGTGGGCCCCGACGGAGGCCGACGCGGCCAAGGTGCGGCTGATCCGGGAGTTCGACGAGGACGCGGTGGCCGCCGGCACGCTGGAGGTCGACGACCCGTACTTCGGCGACGCGGCCGACTTCGAGCGGTGCCTGGTCGAGGTGCAGCGAGCCTGCGCGGGTGTCGTCGAGCACCTGCGGTCCACGCTCGCCGCGAGCCGGCCGTGACCGACCTCCGCGCCCGCCCGAAGACCTCGACCGGGCTGCTCATCTCGGTCGTCAGCGCCGTGCTGTTCGCCGTCAACGGCACCGTGAGCAAGGTGGCGCTGCAGTCCGGGCTGTCCTCACTGGAGCTGGTCTCGGTCCGCAGCGCCGGCGCCGCGATCGTCCTGCTGGGGATCACCGCCGTGCTGCGGCCCTGGGCGCTGCGGGTGGGGTGGCGCGAGCTGCGCTTCCTCGCCGTCTACGGCGTGACCGGGATCGCGATGGTGCAGTGGCTCTACTTCGTCGCGATCCAGCGGATGCCGGTCGGGATCGCGCTGCTGTTCGAGTACACCGCCCCGCTGCTGGTCGCCCTGTGGGTGCGGTTCGTCCAGCGCCAGCCGGTGCGCTCGCGGCTCTGGCTCGGGCTGGCGTGCGCGCTGGGCGGGCTGGCCCTCGTGGCGGAGTTCTGGCGGGGGATGGTGCTCGACCCGCTCGGGCTGGTGTCGGCGCTCGGCGCGGCGGCGGCGCTGTCGGCGTACTACCTGATGGGCGAGCACGGGCAGCGCGAGCGCGACCCGATCTCGCTGATGGGCTACAGCTTCGGCTTCTCCGCCCTGCTGTGGGCGGTCGTGCAGCCGTGGTGGACGTTCCCGTTCGCCCGACTCGGCGTGGCGGTCGAGCTGCCCGGCGCCCTGCCGGGCTCGACCCCGCTGGGGCTGCTCGTGCTGTGGATCGTGCTGCTCGGCACGGTGGCGCCGTTCCTGCTGGTGCTGCTGGCCATCCACCACCTCGGTGCCGCCCGGGTCGGGCTGGTCGGGATGCTGGAGCCGGTGAGCGCCGGGATCATCGCCTGGGTGCTGCTCGGGGAGTCGCTGACCGCGCTGCAGGTGGTCGGGTCCCTCGTCGTGCTGGTCGGGATCGTCCTCGCCGAGACGGCCCGCCAGCCGGCCGGCGCCGGCCCGGGCCACTCGGCCGCCGCACCCCTGCCGGAGGGCATGGCCCCCTGACCGGCCGCGCCGCCGGGCCGACTTCGTGCCGGCTGCTCGGCGAAAGGGGGCTCCGGACCGCCGGAAACGCCGAGCCGGGCGCACGAAGTGGGCCTCGTCGTGGCGCGAGGCGCTGGGTGGCGCGGGCCGGGAGCGGATGCGAGGGTGGCCCGCGTGAGCCCGACCGGGCCCGCGCACGGCCGTCTGCAAGGAGCATCTGCATGCCCACCCAGAAGGACCCCTGGCCGCACGGCACCCCCTGCTGGGTCGACGTCATGGTCGACGACGCCGACGCGGCGCGCGCGTTCTACACGGCCCTGTTCGGCTGGACGGCCGACCCGGGCCCGCCCGAGTTCGGCGGCTACACGATGTGCCTGCTCGAGGGTCGTCCCGTCGCCGGCCTCAGCCCCAAGCCGGAGAGCTGGCCCGGCCCCAACGTGTGGTCGACGTACCTCGCGGTGGACGACGCGGACGCCACCATGGCGCGGGCCGCCGCCGAGGACGGCACCGTGGTCGTGGAGCCGGTCACCGTGGGCCCGATGGGGCGGATGGCGTTCGGCGCCGACCCGGCCGGCGGCAGGTACGGCGTGTGGCAGGCCGGTGAGCACACCGGCGTGCAGGTCTTCAACGAGCCCGGGTCGCTGGTCTGGAACGAGCTGATGACCCGCGACTACGCCAAGGCGCTGTCGTTCTACGGCGCGGTCTTCGGCCACCAGTTCGAGGAGATCGGCAACGGCGAGAACTTCACCTACTCCACGGTCACCCGCCCGGACGGGCACATCGTCGCCGGGATCGGGGCCCTCGACCGCAACATGCCGCCGGAGGTGCCCTCGCACTGGGTGACCTACTTCGGGGTCGCCGACACCGACGCGGCCGCGGCTCGCGCCCAGGAGCTCGGCGCGACCCTGGAGATGGCGCCGTTCGACAGCCAGTTCGGGCGGATCGCCGTGGTGCGCGCGCCACAGGGCGAGACGTTCTCGATCATCAGCGTCGAGCAGGGCCAGCCGGCGTCGGCGGAGGAGTCCGCGCCGGTGTCCGAGCAGGCCGGCGCCGAGGCGACCCCGGCCCCGCCCACCGCCGACCCCGCGGGCGCCGGGGTCTGAACCCGGCGGCGCCCGGCGGGGCTGCCCGGGGACGCCGACGGGAGGGTGGAAGGAGGAGGGTCGGCGGTCTGGGAGAATCGGGGCCATGGCCTCGCTCGCGAACGCGTCCCCGCCCATTGCTCTCGGTGCCCTCGACGGGCGCTACCGGGCGGCCGTGGCGCCGCTCGTCGACCACCTCTCCGAGGCGGCGCTCAACCGTGAGCGCGTCCGCGTCGAGGTCGAGTGGCTGATCCACCTCACCGGCTCGGGCGTCGTGCCGGGCGTGCGCAGCCTCACCGTCGACGAGCAGTCCCGGCTGCGCCAGGTGGTCGAGGACTTCGGCCCCGACGAGGTCGCCGAGCTGGCCGAGATCGAGCGCGAGACCGTCCACGACGTCAAGGCCGTGGAGTACTTCGTCAAGCGCCGCCTGGACGGCATCGTCGGCGCCGGCGAGCACCTCACCGAGCTGGTCCACTTCGGCTGCACCAGCGAGGACATCAACAACCTCTCCTACGCCCTGATGGTGCGCGGCGCGGTCACCGAGGTCTGGCTGCCCCGGGCCACCGCGCTGGTCGACGCCATCGCCGACATGGCCCGCGACCTGCGCGACGTGCCGCTGCTCGCGCACACCCACGGCCAGCCCGCCACGCCGACCACGATGGGCAAGGAGCTGGCCGTGCTCGCCGCCCGGCTGCGCCGGCAGCTGCGCCGGATCGCCGCCGCGGAGTACCTGGGCAAGCTCAACGGCGCGACCGGCACGTACGGCGCGCACCTCGCCGCGGTGCCCGACGCGGACTGGCCGGGCGTCAGCCGCGCGTTCGTCGAGGGCCTCGGCCTGACCTGGAACCCGCTCACCACCCAGATCGAGAGCCACGACTGGCAGGCCGAGCTCTACAGCGACATGGCCCGGTTCAACCGGGTCCTGCACAACCTGTGCACCGACGTCTGGACCTACATCAGCCTCGGCTACTTCGCCCAGGTCCGCGGCCAGGGCACGGTCGGCTCCTCCACCATGCCGCACAAGGTCAACCCGATCCGGTTCGAGAACGCCGAGGCCAACCTCGAGGTCTCCAACGCCCTGCTCGACGTGCTCGCCTCGACGCTGGTGCAGTCGCGGCTGCAGCGCGACCTGACCGACTCGAGCATGCAGCGCAACATCGGCACCGCGTTCGGCCACAGCCTGCTGGCCATCGACAACGTCGCGCGCGGGCTGTCCGGGCTCGACGCCGTGCCGCAGGCCATGGCCGCCGACCTCGACGCCAACTGGGAGGTGCTCGGCGAGCCGGTCCAGTCGGCGATGCGCGCCCTCGCGGCCCAGGGCGTCGAGGGCATGCAGAACCCCTACGAGCGGCTCAAGGAGCTGACCCGGGGCCGCCGGATCACCGGCGCCGACCTGCGCGAGTTCGTCAGCGGGCTCGGCCTGCCCGCCGACGTCGAGAAGCGGTTCCTCGAGCTCACCCCGCAGACGTACGTCGGCGCGGCTCCCGCCCTGGTGGACTTCCTCGACTGACCCGCGCCGGCGCGGCGCTCCGGCCGGCCCCGGCACCGGCCGCCGGCCGGCCGCCCCGGCAACCCTCGACGTTGATACCCCCTAGGGGTATCATCGGGTCAGGAGCAACAGCGTCGGAGGAGGCACCGTGGCCGGATACAGCGGCAGCAAGGACGACTACCTCAAGCGGCTGCGCCGGGTCGAGGGCCAGGTGCGCGGGCTGCAGAAGATGGTCGAGCAGGACACCTACTGCATCGACGTGCTGACCCAGGTCAGTGCCGTCACCAAGGCCCTCCAGGCGGTCAGCCTCGGCCTGCTGGAGGACCACGTGGGGCACTGCGTCGTCGAGGCGGCGCGCGAGTCCGACGAGGCCGCCGCCGCCAAGGTCCGCGAGGCCTCCGACGCCATCGCCCGACTCGTCCGCAGCTGAGGGAGCGACACCATGAGCACGACCGTCGCCGCCTGACCGTCCCCGCGGGCCGCACGCCGGACCGCCCCTCCCGAGCCCTCGCACCCCACCGCACCAGTGACAAGAGACATCACATGAGCACCCGCACGAACGCCGCCGACACCCCCACCGACCAGCCGGGCCAGCCGGGCCACGCCGCGAGCGCGCCCACGAACCAGGTCGACCTCGCCATCACCGGCATGACCTGCGCGTCGTGCTCGGCCCGGATCGAGCGCCAGCTCAACAAGCTCGACGGGGTGCGGGCCAGCGTCAACCTCGCCACCCACCGCGCCTCGGTGCACTACGCCCCGCCGGTGCGGCCGCAGGACCTGGTCACCGCGGTGGAGCAGACCGGGTACGGCGCGTCGGTCCTGGGCGGCGACACCCCGGGTGCCGGCGCCGGGGCGCACGAGGGGCACGACCTGCTCGCGGACCGGGCCCTGCGCCAGCGCGCGCTGGTCTCGCTCGCCCTCACCGTGCCGGTGCTGCTGATCGCCATGGTCCCGCCGATCGGCGACGCGCTCGGCGGCGCCGCCCCCTGGCTCGAGCTCGTGCTGACCACCCCCGTCGTGGCCTGGGCCGCGTGGCCGTTCCACCGCGCGGCCGCGCTGAACGCCCGCCACGGGGCCTCCACCATGGACACGCTGGTCTCGCTCGGGGTGATCGCCGCCTACGGCTGGTCCCTCGTGATGACCCTCGGCGGCGGCTCCGGCGACCTCTACTACGAGGTCGCGGCGGTCGTCACGACGTTCCTGCTCGCCGGCCGCTACGCCGAGTCCCGGGCCCGCACGGCAGGTCGCTCCGCGCTGACCTCGCTGCTGGAGATGGGCGCCAAGGACGTCGCCGTACGCCGGATCGACCCCACCACCCGGGCCACCGGCGAGCTGCGGGTGCCGATCGACGAGCTCGTGGTGGGCGACCACTTCGTCGTCCGTCCGGGCGAGAAGATCGCCACCGACGGCGTCGTGGTCGAGGGGCACAGCTCGGTCGACCGCAGCCTGGTCACCGGCGAGTCGATGCCGGTCGGCACCGGACCCGGCGACGAGGTCACCGGTGGCACGCTCAACGTGCAGGGCCGCCTGGTCGTCGAGGCCCGCCGGGTCGGCGCCGAGACGACGCTGGCCGCCGTGACCCGCCTGGTCGAGCAGGCCCAGCAGGGCAAGGCTCCGGTCCAGCGGCTGGCCGACCGGGTCTCCGGGGTGTTCGTGCCGGTCGTCCTCGGCGTCGCGCTGCTGACCTTCCTGCTGTGGCTGCTGACCGGGCACGACGTGACGACGTCGTTGTCACCGGCGGTCGCCGTGCTGATCATCGCCTGCCCCTGCGCCCTGGGGCTGGCCACCCCGACCGCCCTGCTGGCCGGCACCGGCCGTGGCGCCCAGCTCGGGGTGCTGATCAAGGGCCCGGAGGTGCTCGAGAGCACGCGCCGGGTCGACACGGTCGTGCTGGACAAGACCGGCACCGTCACCACCGGCGCGGCGCGCCTGGTCGACGTCACCACCGCGGGCGCGCTGACCGGTACGGCGGCGCTGCGGGCCGCCGCGGCGGTCGAGGCCGGCAGCGAGCACCCGCTGGCCCAGGCCGTGGTCGCCGGCGCCCGCGAGCGGGGGCTCGAGGTGCCCGAGGTCACCGGCTTCGTCTCGCTCCCCGGGCAGGGCGCCCGGGCCACGATCAAGGACACCGAGGTCACCGTCGGCAAGGCCGACCTGTTCGACCGGGTGCCGGAGTCGATCGCCTCGGTCACCAGCACCGGCAGCACGGTCTACGTCGGCTGGGGCGGCACCGCCCGGGCCGCGCTGACCGTCGCCGACGAGGTGCGCAGCACCTCCGCGGCCGCGATCGGCACGCTGACCCGCGACCTGGGGCTCACGGCGTACCTGCTCACCGGCGACAACGAGCGGACCGCCCGCGCGGTCGCCACCGAGGTGGGCATCGACCCGGCCCACGTGCTGGCCGACGTGCTGCCGCAGGCCAAGCACGAGGCGGTCGTCGCCCTGCAGCGCAGCGGCAAGGTCGTGGCGATGGTCGGCGACGGGGTCAACGACGCGGCCGCGCTGGCCCAGGCCGACCTCGGCATCGCGATGGGGTCGGGCACCGACGTGGCGATGGAGTCGGCCGACATCGTGCTCCTGCGCCCCGAGCTGGAGGCGGTCGCGGACTCGATCGCGCTGTCCCGGCGGACGCTGCGGATCATCCGGCAGAACCTGGGCTGGGCCTTCGGCTACAACGTGGCCGCCATCCCGCTCGCGGCGTTCGGCCTGCTCAACCCGATGATCGCCGGCGGCGCGATGGCCCTGTCCAGCGTGATCGTGGTGACCAACAGCCTGCGGCTGCGCAGCTGGACGCGACAGGGCTGAGCCCCACGCTCCCGCTTGTTGCGCGGAAACCACCGGATCCGGGCGGATGACAGCTCCGGACGGTGGTTCCGCGGCAACAAGCGGCGAAGTTGGGACTGTCAGACGGTGACGGGGCCGCTGGCGGTGTCGAACGTGACGGCCATCAGGCCGGGGTTGCCGTGCGGCGAGACGAACGTGAAGTCGACCGTCGTGGCGGTGTGCTCGGGGGGCAGGCCCAGCCAGTTCTTCACCCGGTCGGGGTCGCCGGCGATCTGCAGGTTGCTGATCGTGACCTCGGTCTGCGCACCCACCGAGGGGTGCAGCGACTCGTCGTCCCACTTGATGTAGTACGGCAGCTGCGGGTCGGAGATCAGGCCCTTGATGCCCAGCTGGCGCCAGGACAGCATCACGCCGTCGGGACGGTGCCGGCTGCCCACGACGGCCTCGCGGCCCAGGCGCTGCTCGGCCTCGGACAGGTCGTCCACGGAGACCGCCCAGCCCAGCCAGCCGCCGCCGCTCTCCGAGCGGGCCCGGACCGCCTGCCCGAACGGCGCCTTGTACGACGCGGGGTGGTCCAGGACCTCGACGACCTCGACGTAGCGCTGGTTCCTCAGCGGGAAGATGATGTTGCGGGTGCCGAACCGCGGGTGGACCCCACCATCGACGGGTTCCACGCCGATCTGCTTCGCCAGGCGCTCGGCGGTCGCCTTCAGCCCGTCACTCTCGGCTGCATATGAGACGTGGTCCACTCGCATGGCGCACATCGTGCCACGGCCCCGGGGGCCCCTTGGACGGGGGGCGGGATCTGGCCCGAAGGACGTTCGCCTCTGGGTCCGACGGGTCAGCGGCGACCGCGCTGCCGGACCGCCTCGTAGATGACGATGGCCGCGGACGTGGCGACGTTGAGGGAGTTCGCACGGCCGGCCATCGGGATGCGGACCTTGCGCTGGGCGGCGGCGAGCACCTCGTCGGTCAGGCCGTACTTCTCGGCGCCGACGGCCACCGCGACCGGGCCGGTGTAGTCGACGTCGGTGTAGTCCAGGTCGGTGTCCGGGGTCGTGGCCACCAGGGTGATGTCGTGGTCGCGCAGCCACTGCAGCGTGGCCTCGGTGGAGTCGGAGGCGACCGGCACGGAGAACACCGTGCCCTTGCTGGCCCGGACCAGGTTGGGGTTGCCCCAGTCGGTCACCGGGTCGGCCGCGATGACGGCCGCGGCGCCGGCCGCGTCGGCGGTGCGCAGCATCGCGCCGAGGTTGCCCGGCTTCTCGACGCCCTGGCAGAGCAGCACCAGCGGAGCGTGCCCCACGGTCAGGCCGGCGCAGGTGCGGGTCACCGCGTCGACCACGGCGAGGAACCCGTCGGGGCCCTCGCGGTAGGCCACCTTCTCGAACGCCGCCCGGCCCAGCTGCTGGGTCTCCGACCCGAGCGCGCGGACGCGGGTCACGACGTCGCCCTGGACGTCGGGGTGCAGCATCAGCTCGGGGCAGAAGTACACGGTGCGCGGCACCACGCCGGCGTCCAGGGCGAGGCTCAGCTCGTCGTACCCCTCGATGAGGGTGGTCCCGGCCTCCTCCCGCGCGCGTCGGCGCCGCAGGGCCACCAGGGACTTGAGTCGGGGGTTGGCCGGCGAGGTGATGATCAGGTCGGACATGAGGGGGACAGCATCGCACCTGGGACCACCCCGCCGTCCACGAACCCGCGGATGGCCCGGCCCGCCGTACGGGCACCGCCGGGTCACGGTCCGGTTGCGGGCTCGTCACGATTGTCCCTGCCACCGGCCGGGCGATGGCGCCCGACCGGGTCAGGCCCGAGAGTGGGCGCATGGAACTTCGACGCACCGTGACCGTGGGGGCTCCCGTCGAGCGCGTCTTCGACTACCTCTCCGACTTCGCCAACACCAGGGAGTGGGACCCGGGCACCGTGCGCTGCTCGCGGGTGTCCGGCGACGGCGGCCCCGGCACGACGTACGCGAACACCTCGAAGTTCCTCGGTCGCGAGACCGAGCTCACCTACGTGGTGCAGGAGCTCGAGGCCCCGCACCGGATCGCGCTGCGCGGGGAGAACAAGACCGTGGTGGCCCACGACACGATGGTGATGCACACCGTCAGCGCCGGCACCGAGGTCGTCTACACCGCCCGGTTCGAGTTCAGCGGCATCGCCAGGTACCTGGGCCCGCTGCTCAAGGGCCCGCTGAAGAGGCTCGGGGACGACGCCGAGCGCGGCCTGCGGGAGAACCTCTCCCGGCTCTGAGCGGGGCCCGGTCCCCGGGCGCCCGGCTCAGACCACGAGCGCCGGGCTCAGACCACCAGCGAGCGCAGCACGTCCACCAGGCCGTCCTCCTCCACGTCACCGGCCACCTCGTCGGCGACCGCCTTGACCTCCTCGGGCGCGTTGCCCATGGCCACCCCGCGCGCGGCCCAGCCCAGCATCTCCAGGTCGTTGCGCTGGTCGCCGACGGCCGTGGTGTGCCGCGGCTCGACCGAGAGGCGCCGGCGGATCAGCTCCAGCGCCGAGCCCTTGGAGACGCCCTCGGGGTTGATGTCCAGCCACGCGGTGAACCCGACGGCGTAGTTGACCTCGTGCAGACCGATCCGCTCGACCAGCTCCATGAAGTCCTCGGCGGTGCCGGTCGGGCTGCGGAACGTGACACGGGTGGCCGGTGAGTCGATCAGCTCCTCCCACGGGACGACCCGCAGCTCGCCCTGCAGCTCGCCGTCGGGGAAGGGCGCGCTGAGCTTGAAGCCGACGCCCAGCTCCTCGACCGCGACGACCGCGTCCGGCCAGGACCCCCGGAGCAGGTTCAGCGCCGGCGCCGGGTCGAACGTCACCGCCTCGAGCAGCTGGTAGCCCCTCGGCTCGGCCGCGTCGAGCTCGATCGTGATGGCCCCGTTGGAGCACACGGCGAAGCCGTGGCTCAGCCCGAGCGCCTCGATGATGGGCATCGCCGCGACGATCGAGCGTCCCGTCGCGATGACCACGTGGACGCCCGCGTCGGCGACCTCCCGCACGGCGTCGCGCACCGCCGTCGAGAGGGTGCCGTCGTGGCGCAGGGTCGTGCCGTCGAGGTCGAGGGCGACCAGCCGCTCTGCCATCGCCCGCTCAGCCCCGGGGGGTCAGCAGGTCGAGACCCAGGAACGGCCGCAGCGCCTGCGGCACCACCACCGAGCCGTCCGGCTGCTGGTGGTTCTCGAGGATGGCGACGATCCACCGGGTGGTGCCCAGGGTGCCGTTGAGGGTGGCCACGTGCCGGGTGCCGCCCTCGGGCTCGCGCTCGCGGATGTTGAGCCGGCGCGCCTGGTACGTCGTGCAGTTCGAGGTCGAGGTCAGCTCGCGGTAGCGCCCCTGGGTCGGCACCCACGCCTCGCAGTCGAACTTGCGCGCGGCCGGGCCGCCGAGGTCACCCGCGGCGGTGTCGATCACCCGGTAGGGCACCTCGATCTTGGCCAGCATCTGCTTCTCCCAGTCCAGCAGCCGCTGGTGCTCGGCGGCCGCGTCCTCGGGGCGGCAGTAGCTGAACATCTCGACCTTCTGGAACTGGTGCACCCGGATGATGCCGCGGGTGTCCTTGCCGTAGGAGCCGGCCTCGCGGCGGTAGCAGGCCGACCAGCCGGCGTAGCGCTTCGGGCCGGCGGACAGGTCGAGGATCTCGTCGGCGTGGTAGCCGGCGAGGGCGACCTCGGAGGTGCCGGTGAGGTAGAGGTCGTCGGCCTCGAGCCGGTAGACCTCGTCGGCGTGCGCGTCGAGGAACCCGGCGCCGGCCATGACGTCGCTCTTGACCAGGGTCGGGGTGATCATCGGGGTGAAGCCGGCCTCGACCGCCTGGGCGACCGCCATGTTGAGCAGCGCCAGCTCGAGCAGGGCGCCGACGCCGGTGAGGAAGTAGAACCGCGAGCCGCCGACCTTGGCGCCGCGCTCCATGTCGAGGGCACCGAGGCCCTCCGCGAGCTCGAGGTGGTCGCGCGGCTCGAAGCCCTCCGCGGCGAAGTCGCGGGCGGTGCCGACGGTCTCCAGGACGGTGTAGTCGTCCTCGCCGCCGACCGGCACGCCGTCCTCGATCACGTTGCCGACCCGTCGTACGAGCGTGGCCAGCTCCTGCTCGGCGGCGTCGGCCGCGGCCTGCAGCTCCTTGACCCGGTCGGACGTCGCCTTGGCCTGCGCGACCAGCGCGGCCTTCTCCTCGCCCCTGGCCGCGGCCACCTGCTTGCCGAACGACTTCTGCTGGGCGCGCAGCTGCTCGAACTCGGTCAGGGAGGACCGGCGCCGCTCGTCCGCAGCGAGGATCGCGTCGACGACCCCCTCGTCCTCACCGCGGGCGTGCTGGCTCGCCCTCACCGTCTCGGGGTGCTCGCGCACGAGCTTGATGTCGATCACCGTCCGAGCCTATCGGCGCCCTCGCGGCGGTTCGGCAGGACGGCCGATGCCGGGCGTGTACGACGGTCAGGTGAGAGGCAGGTACGGCGGTCAGGCGACGGGCGCGGACGGCGGTCAGGCGCCGACGTCGTGCAGGTGGTGCTGGACCTCGTGGACGAGGTACTGGGCCAGGGTCTCGACGGTGAAGGCGACGCCGTCGCTGCGGTGGCCCGGCCGGCTCCACTGCTCGGGGCGCACCCCGGCGAACAGCGCACCCGCCGCGTCGGCGGCGTCGGCCAGCTCGTCGTCGACGAGGGCCGGGTCCTGCTCGGCGTAGCGGCCCTGCACCGCCGCCTCGTCCTGGTCCCACACCGGCAGCTCGGGGTCGTCCTCGGCCAGCATCCGCTGCGCCCGACCGGTGATCATGACGCAGACGTCGCGGACGTGGCAGATGTACTCCAGCGGCGACCACACGCCCGGCGCGGGACGGTCCGCGATGCCCGGGCGGGCCAGCAGGTTGGACCAGCGCTCGTTCGCGGCGTGCAGGACCGCGGGCACCGTGACGCCGGGGTAGTCCCTGGTGTCGAAGCCGCAGTCCGGGCACGGGCGCTGCAGCACCCAGGTCCAGTCCTTGGTGTCGGGGGCGATGGGGGTCTGGCTGCTGGCCGGTCGGGCGGCCACGTCGTCGCTCATCCGCCCATGGTGCCGCTCCCCCGCCGGGCGCGCCGCCCGGAACCCTGCCGAAGTGCACGCGATCCTGCCATCCGGTGGGCGTCGGGGCGTGCACCGTCGTTGTCGGGTAACGTCCGCGACGTGCTCACTGACTATGCCGGCTGGGTCGCCGTCGGCGCGATCGTGCTCGTCCTGCTGCTGGCGTTGCTGATCGCCCGGCCGTGGCGAGCCGCCGGCGCCGACACCGGCGGGTCCCCGCGCCGCTTCGGGCGGCGCCGCCCGCACCGTGACCACTTCCGGCCCGAGGGCGCCGAGCAGGCGACCCGCGAACCGGCCAAGCAGGCGGCGGTCATCGTCAACCCGACCAAGTTCGACAACCTCGAGGCGGTCCGGGCCCAGGTCACCAAGGGCTGCCGCGAGGCCGGCTGGGATCAGCCGCTGTGGATCGAGACCACGGCCGAGGACCCCGGCACCGGGCAGGCGCACCAGGCCGTCGAGCAGGGCGTGACCATCGTCTGCGCCCTCGGCGGTGACGGCACGGTCCGCGCGGTCGCCGCGGCCCTGGTCGGGACCGAGACCCCGATGGGGCTGCTGCCCGGTGGCACCGGCAACCTGCTGGCGCGCAACCTGTCGCTGCCGGTGGACTCCCTCGACGAGGCCCTCAAGGTGGCCCTGACCGGGCAGAACAAGCGGGTGGACGTCGGCACTGCTGTCGGTCGAGCCGGAGGACACCCAGGAGCAGCCCAAGGACCACGTGTTCCTCGTCATGGCCGGGCTCGGCTTCGACGCGGCGATCATGGCCGACGCCCCGGAGAAGCTGAAGGCCCGGGTGGGCTGGATGGCCTACACCGTGTCGGGCGCGCGGAACCTGCGCGGCCCCCGGTTCAAGATCCGGATGGCGTTCGACGAGCAGCCGGAGTTCGACCGGCGCGTGCGGACCGTCGTCATCGGCAACTGCGGCAAGCTCACCGGCGGCCTGGTCCTGATGCCCGAGGCCGAGCTGGACGACGGCTGGCTGGACGTCGTGCTGCTCTCGCCCAACGGCCTGATGGGCTGGGCGGCCGTCGCGGCGCGGGTCCTCAGCAAGCGGCGCAAGGGGCACCAGCGGGTGGAGCACGAGCGCGCCCGGACGGTGACGGTGCGCGCCGACCGGCCCGAGCAGATCCAGCTCGACGGCGACACCATCGGCGAGGCGCGGGCGCTCAAGGCCGTCGTCCAGCCGCTCGCGCTCGTCGTCCGCGTCGGCTGACGCGTGGTGCGGCCGTGAGGTTGCCGGGCAGCCGGTCGCGGGCGTCCACCCCGACGATGCTCAGCCGGGTGCTGCCGCGGGTGGCCCGCGGGCTGCTCGCCGCCGTCCTCACCCTCGTCCCGGTGGCGCTGCTCGCGCTGCTGGTGCGGGAGCAGTTCGACCCGTTGATCCACTTCGACGACCAGGCGATCCGGTACGCCACCGACGTGACCCGTGCGCACCCGACCCTGCGCACGCTGCTCATCGTGGTGCAGACCGTGCTGCAGGAGCGGTACGTCTACACGGTGACCCTGCTGATCGCGGTCGTGGTCTGGCGCCGTGGCCTGCGCGCCCGGGCGGTCTGGGGCGCGGTGACCATGCTGGTCGGCTGGAACCTCGGGCTGCTGGTCAAGCTGGCCGTGCAGCGGGCCCGCCCCGTGGTCGCCGACCCGGTCTCGCACGCCCCCGGCTACAGCTTCCCCTCGGGGCACGTCTTCAACGTGACCTTCGCCTTCACCGTGACGCTGCTGATGGCCTGGCCGCTGCTGAGCGGGCTCAGCCGGGGCGCCCGGCGGGCGCTGGTCGCCGGCGTCGCGGTCGTGGTCGTCGTCACCTGCCTGGACCGGGTCTACCTCGGGGTCCACTTCCCCTCAGACACCCTGGCTGGCATCATCCTGGCGCTGGCCCTCGCGTTCTCGTCGTGGCTCGGCTACCGGGGTGGCGTCCGCGCCCCGATCATGAGCGAAAGGCCCTGACGTGACCCTCCTCGACGGATCCTCCAAGCCCAGCGCGGGGCAGGCGGCCCGCGGCCTGCTGCTGCGCGCCATCGTCCCCGGCATCGTCGTCTGGCTGGTGATCGTGGGCTTCGGCGAGCTGCTGCGCGGCCCGCTGAAGTCGCTCAACCACACCGAGAGCGGCCTCAACGCCGACCTGGCCAAGGACCGCACCCCGCTCTGGAACAACGTCACCATGGTCTGGTCGCACATCGGCAACACCGAGATCGTCATCGGCGTCTGCGTCATCGCCACCGCGCTCCTGTGGTGGCGCACCCGGCAGTGGTGGGTGGCGATCGTGCCGGCCATCGCGATCGCGCTGCAGGCCACCATCTTCGTCATCGCCACCGCGATCATCGGGCGCCCGCGGCCCGAGGTGCCCAAGCTCGACCCGGCGCCGCCGACCTCGAGCTACCCCAGCGGTCACGTCGGGGCCTCCACCGCGCTCTACCTGTCGTTCGCCCTGCTCGCGGCCCAGCGGATCGAGCGGGTGTGGCTGCGCCGGCTGGTCATCGTCGTGTGCGCCGTGATCCCGTTCCTGGTGGCCTACGCCCGGCTCTACCGCGGCATGCACCACCTCTCCGACGTGCTGATCGGCGCCCTCAACGGCATCGCGTGCGCCCTGCTGGCGTGGACCTGCCTGCGCACCCCCCGCCGCAACGAGGCCGCCACCCGGCACCTGCGCTGCCCGCCGGCCGGACCGGTGCCGCGCGCCGGTGCGGCGCTGCGGACGGTGGGCACACCACCGAACAGCGAGGGCGGCGCGACGTGACGGGCTCCCGGTACGGCAGGCTCGGCATGTGGCGGGGGCTGGGGCTGCACCGGACGCCAACCCTGGGCCGCTGCCGGGGCGGTCAGGGCCCTCGCCGCACGACGGGGAGCGGCACCGGCGACCGGGCTGCCCGCCGAACCCTCGCGACGACCTCGCCGAGACGCATCCCGGGGCGAGGTGACCCCGCGGGTACCGGAGACGTTGCGCTTCACTGGACCCGAGGTCCTAGGACCGCGGGTCAGGTGGGGTGGCGCAGGGTGCGCAGCCACTCCGGGCCTCGAGGAAGTCGGCGTCGTCGGTGCCGCGGCGCACCGCGACGGAGGTGCCGTCGGCGCGGGGGTAGGAGCCGAGGAACCGCACCTCCGCGCACACCCGGCGCAGCCCCATCAGCGTCTCGCCCACCCGCTCGTCCCCGACGTGACCCTCGAAGTCGATCGAGAAGCAGTAGCGCCCCAGCGACTCCCCCGTCGGCCGCGACTCCAGCCGGCTGAGGTTGACCCCGCGGGCGGCGAACTGCTCCAGCAGCTCGAGCAGGCCGCCGGGGTGGTCGTCGGTCTGGAAGAGGACGACCGTCGTCTTGTCCGCCCCGGTCGGCTCCGGCACGACGCCGGGCCGGGACACCAGGACGAACCGGGTCACCGCGCTCTCGTTGTCGCCGATCCCCTCGGCCAGCACCGTCAGCCCGTGGTCGGTCGCGGCGACCGGCGCGCAGACGGCCGCGTCGTACGACGCCCCGCCGGCGGCCAGCCCCGCGGCACCGGCCGCGGTGGACAGGGCCGGGACGTACGTCGCGTCGGGCAGGTGCTGGCCCATCCAGCCGCGGACCTGGGCCCAGGCGTGCGGGTGGGTGCCGATCGCCCGGATGGAGGCGAGCGGCGTACCGGCGGGCGCGGCGAGGACGAAGGTGATCGGCACGAGCACCTCGCCGACCACGACCAGCGGCTCGCCGTTGGCGAGGGCGTCCAGCGTGGCGCTGACACCGCCCTCGACCGAGTTCTCGATCGGCACCATGGCGGCGTCGACCTCGCCGGCGCGCAGGGCGGCGAGCGCCGCGTCGACCGACCCCATCGGCACGTGCTCGGCGCCCTCGGCCGGCGCCCACGACCGCAGCGCCATCTCGGTGAACGTGCCCTGCGGGCCCAGGTACGCGTAGCGGGTCATCGCCGGGCCCCCGGCACGACCGAGTCGTCGCGGGCGGCGGCGAGCGCCTGCTGCTCCTCGGGGGTCAGCGTGACGTCGCCGGCGCCGTGGACGACGCCCTTGGCGTAGGTGCGGGACTCCCCCCGCGCGTGGATCGAGCTGAGCACGAGGCCGTCGCCACGGTCGTCGATGAGCGCCGCCGAGAAGGACAGCCGCCCGCCCATGTCACCGAAGGCGTCGTAGCGGACCACCGCCACGTGCCGCAGGCTCTGCGCGACGTCACCGCGGACGGCCTCCTGGTCGCCGCGGACGGCCGCGACCTCGGCCCGCAGCCGCGCGATGGTGGCGTTCTGGCCGGCCAGGACGGACAGCACGTCGGTGCCGCCGTCGGCGGTCAGCACCTCGTGCTGGCCGCGCAGCGCCTCGAGCCGCCGCTGCGCACCGACCGCGACGGCCACCGCCACGGCGGCGACGACGAGCGCGGCCACGGCCAGGGTCGCGGTCAGGCTCGTGCTCAGGTCCATGCGGGCAGGGTATTGCGCCCCGCCGTCGCCGTGCGGGCCGGACCGCCATCCGGTCTGCTGCCGGGTCAGCCGAGCAGGCGGTGGACGACCTCCTGGGGCAGCCGATCGGTGCCGGTGAAGGGGCGCGCCGCGACCGCCGCCTCCGCCTCGGGGCGGGAGAGCCCGCCGTCGACGGCGAGCACCTCGACCGCGTGCGGCGCCGGCAGCAGGTCGAGGAAGCGGCGCACCCCGGCCGCCCGGTCCGGCGGCGGGACGGTCCCCTCGACCCGCAGCCGGGCCACGCCGCCGTCGGGGAAGACGTCGAGCCGGACGTGCGTCACCGGCTCCCGGGCCGCGACGCGGAACAGGTGGCGGGTGTCGGGCTGCAGCCGGGCGCGCGGCACCAGCTCGACCCAGCCGGCGTCACCGGCCGGTGCGTGACGGCGCGCGTCGAGGCCGCGCACCGAGGCCCAGCCGGGCGCGTTGCCGACGAAGTACGACGTGTCGACCTCGACCCGCTCGACCCGTCCGGGCGCGCCGAGGCGCACCGTGACGTGGTCGTTGCCGTCGTCGCGGCGGCGGGCGTTCTCCCAGCCCTCGCCCATCGAGCGGGCCCGGCCGGGCAGCAGCAGGTTGCGCGGCGAGGAGTAGAACCGGTCGGAGCAGTCGACGACGTCGCCGCCGTGCTCCAGGGCGGCCAGGTCGGTGGTGGCGAAGAGGTACCGGGGGTCGGGCACCGGCTCGCCGTGGACGCGGAACCGCGCGACCCCGCCGTCGGGGTAGATCGTCAGCCGGACGTGGGTGAAGCGGCGGCCGTCGGTGACCGCGAAGGCGTTCGCGGTGTCCCCCGCGATCGCCGACCGGGGCACGAGGGTCACCCAGTCCGCGTCGGCCAGCTCCGCCGGGGACGGGTGGCCCTCGACGCCGGCGGCCTCGACCGAGGCGAACGGCGGGTAGTTGCCGCGGAACCACGCCGTGTCGACGACGACCCCGCGGACGACCCCGGCGACGCCGAGCCGCACGATCGCGTGGTCCGAGCCGGGCTCGCGACGGCGGCGGGTCTCCCACCCGTCGTAGATCTTGCCCTTGTGGCCGAAGTCCCCGGGGGCGAAGACGGCAGGCTCGGGCCGGATGAGGTTCTCCCGCTCGGCGAACAGCTCGTCGTTGGCGTACACCACGCTGCCGGCGAGCGCCCGCGAGGCCAGGTCGGGCAGCGCCGTGAAGTCGGGCGCCGCGGTGCTCACCCCGGCCTCGGGGCCGCTCGGTGTGGTCATGCCTCTCCCCTGCTCAGGAGCCGCCCGCGCGGCTCGCCGTCGAGGTCGACCGGGCGCCCGGCCAGCCACGTCCGCCGTACGACGCCGCGCAGGGTGCGTCCCGCGTAGGCGCTGACCGGGTGCCGGTGGTGCAGCCGGGCGGGGTCGACCACGAACGTCTCGTCCGGTGCGAACAGGCACAGGTCGGCGTCGGCGCCGACCGCGATCCGGCCCTTGCGGGTGAGCCCGACCTGCCGCGCGGGGTGCTCGGCCATCCAGCGGGCCACGTCGGGCAGCCCGTGGCCGCGCTCCCGGGCCTGCGTCCACACCGCCGGCAGACCGAGCTCCAGCGAGGCGATCCCGCCCCACGCCTGCCCGAAGTCGCCGCTGTCGAGGCGCTTGAGCTCCGGGGTGCAGGGCGAGTGGTCGGACACCACGGTGTCGATGACGCCCTCGGCCAGGCCGGCCCACAGCAGGTCGCGGTTGTCGGCCTCGCGGATCGGCGGGCAGCACTTGAGCAGGGTCGCGCCGTCGGGGACGTCCTCGGCGTCGAAGGTCAGGTAGTGCGGGCAGGTCTCGACGCTGAGCCGCACCCCGTCGCGGCGGGCCGACGCCACCATCGGCAGCGCGTCGGCGCTGGACAGGTGCAGGACGTGCACGCGGGCCCCGGTCCGGCGGGCCGCCTCGATGACCTGGGCGACGGCGAGGTTCTCGGCCCCCCGCGGGCGTGAGGCGAGGAACGCGCGGTACGCTGCGGCCCTGCGGCGCGACGGCGTGCCCGATGCTGGCGGCGTCCTCGGCGTGGACGACCATCAGCGCGCCCAGCGCGGCGACCTCGCGCAGCACGGCCTCGAGCTCGACCGGGGTCAGCGGCGGGAACTCCTCGACGCCGGAGTGCAGCAGGAAGCCCTTGACGCCGAAGACGCCCTCGTCGTGCAGCCCGCGCAGGTCGGCCAGGTTGCCGGGGACCGCCCCGCCCCAGAAGCCCACGTCGACGTACACCTGACCGGCCGCGGCGGCCCGCTTGACCTGCAGGCCCTCGACCGTCGTGGTCGGCGGGATGCTGTTGAGCGGCATGTCGACGATCGTGGTGACGCCGCCGGCGGCGGCCGCGCGGGTCGCGCTGGCGAAGCCCTCCCACTGCGTGCGGCCCGGCTCGTTGACGTGCACGTGGGTGTCGACCAGGCCGGGCAGCAGGACCACGTCGTCACCGAGCTCGACCACCTCGGCCGCGTCCAGGCCGGCGCCCGGACGACCGTCAGGGCGGCCGTCGGGGCCGACCGGCAGCGGCTCGACCGCGACGATCCGGCCGTCGGCGACGCCGACGCTGCAGGCCCGCTCTCCGCCGGGCGTGACCACCCGCCGCCCGCGCAGGACCAGGTCCAGCCCGCCCGCCGCTCATCCGAGCTGCTCCCGGGCGATGCGGGCGCCGACCCGCTCCAGCAGGGGTCCGGGCCGCTCCAGGCACTCGGCCAGGTCGTCGGACTCGCCGGTCAGCGGGTACGCCGCCGCGAACCCGGCCGCCGCGAGCTGGCCCGGGTCGAGGCCGAGCCGGCCGCACACCGCCACCACCGGTACGCCGGCCGCAGCGGCCGCCGCGGCGACGCCGGCCGGCGCCTTGCCGTGCAGGGTCTGGGTGTCCAGGCTGCCCTCGCCGGTGACCACCAGGCGCGCGCCGGCCAGCGCCGCGGTCGAAGCCGGTCAGCTCCAGCAGCAGCTCGATGCCCGGGCGCAGGGTGGCGCCGAGCACGGCCAGCGCGGCGAAGCCCACCCCGCCGGCGGCTCCGGCTCCCGGGCTCGCCCGAGTGGTCCACCCCGGTGGCGGCCGTCACCAGCTCGGCCCACCGGGTCAGGCCCGGCCTCGAGCAGGGCCACCTCGGCCGGGTCGGCGCCCTTCTGCGGGGCGTAGACCGCCGCCGCGCCGCGCTCGCCGAGCAGCGGGTTGTCCACGTCGCAGGCCACGGTGACCACGACGTCGGCCAGACCGGGGTCCAGGCCGGACAGGTCCAGCGCCGCCGCGCCCTCGAGCGCGGCGCCGCCGGGCGGCAGCTCGACCCCGTCGTCGTCCAGCACGCGCGCCCCGAGGGCCTGCAGCAGGCCGGCCCCGCCGTCGGTGCAGGCGCTGCCGCCGATGCCGAGCACGAGCTCGCGGCAGCCGTCGCGGACCGCCGCGGCCATCAGCTCGCCGGTGCCGCGGCTGCTCGCCGTCAGCGGCGCGGGCACCCCGCCCGGCAGCAGGGTCAGCCCGGAGGCCTCGGCGAGCTCGACCACGGCCGTCGTCCCGCGGCGCCCGTAGGCGGCCGGCACCGGCTCGCCGGTGGGCCCGCTGACGGTGACCGGCACCGGCTCGAAGCCGGCGGCGACCGCGGCCGCGAGGGTGCCCTCGCCGCCGTCGGCGACCGGCAGCGCGGCGACGTCGAGGTCGGGGCGGGCCCGGCGCAGCCCGGCGGCGACGTGCGCGGCCACCTCGGCGGCAGTCAGCGTGCCCTTGAACGAGTCGGGGGCGACGAGCACGGACGGCATGGGCGGCTCCCGGTGCGGGTGGGGTCGCTGCCCGGAGCCGGTCCCCGGAACCGGCGGGCAGCGGTCCAGGGCGTCAGTCAAGCACCCGGACCGCGGCCCGCGCGCCCGGTCAGGTCGAGACGGTGACGATCTTGAAGACCGCGCCGGTCGGGTCGGCCACCTTGGCCATCCGGCCGTACGGGGTGTCCACCGCCGGCTCCAGCACCGCTGCCCCCGAGCCGCTCGGCCGCGGCCAGGGCGGCATCGGTGTCCTGCACCCCGAAGTAGACCTCCCAGAACGAGGGCGTCCCCTCGGGCAGGTAGGCGCTGGCGTCCATGATGCCGGCGTACTGCTCCTCGCCCTCGGTCATCGTGGTGTAGCGGAACTCGTCGGTGTCGCTGACCACCGAGGTGTGCCAGCCGAACACCCGCTGGTAGAACGCCACCGCGCCGGCGTGGTCGCGGGTGTGCAGCTCGTGCCACACCGGCGCGCCGACCTCGCCGTGCACCTCGAAGCCGCGGTGCCGGCCCGGCTGCCAGACGCCGACGGCGCCGCCGGTGCTGTCGCCCAGCACCGCCATGGCCCCGAGCTCCATCACGGCCATCGGCTCGAGCAGGACCTGCCCGCCCGCGTCGGCCGCGGCCGCCGCGGTGGCCTTGGCGTCGGCGCTGGACAGGTAGGTCATCCAGAAGTCGGGGTGGCCGGCGTCGTCCGGCTGCCTGCGCATCAGGCCGCCGACGAGCGCGCCGTCCTTCGAGACGTTGTGGTAGTGCCCGTAGTCCTCACCGGCGTCCTCCGCGGTCCAGCCGAAGAGCTCGCCGTAGAACCGCACGGCGCGGTCGAGGTCGGAGGTGTTCAGGTCGATCCAGCACGGTGCTCCCAGCGGAGCGGCGTCGCGAGTGGTCACAGCAGGTCTCCTTCGGATCGGGGCGACCCGTCCGGGCCGTCGTGGGATAGACCGTGGGTCGCCGAGGAACTCATCGGCCCGGCTTCCCGGTGCCGCGGCGGCACCGGCACCCGGTCGAGGTCGCGGGCCAGGACGACGTCGTCGTGCTCCAGCCGGGCCTCCGCCAGCAGCGGGTCGAGGTCGGTGTAGCGCTGGGAGAAGTGGGTGAGGACCAGGCGCCGCGCGTGGCCGCCGGCCGCGATCTGCCCGGCCTGACGGGCGGTGAGATGCCGGTACGCCGCGGCCCGGTCGGCGTCGGCCGTGGCGTACGTCGCCTCGCAGACGAGCAGGTCCGCCCGCTGGGCCAGCCACCGGGCGCCGTCGCAGACCACGGTGTCCATGACGAAGCCGAACCGCTGCCCGGGGCGGGCCCGGCTGACCTCCTCCAGCCGCACCAGCCCGCGCTCGGTGCGGAGCCAGCCCTCCCGCTGCAGGCGGCCCACCTCCGCTCCGGCCACCCCCCGGGCGGCGAGCAGCTCGGGCACCATCGACCGGCCGTCGGCCTCCACCAGCCGGTAGCCGTACGTCGGCACCCGGTGCTCCAGCGCCGCCGCCTCCAGGGTCAGCCCCTCCCAGGTGAGCACCGCCCCGTCGGCCGCGACGGGGTACGGCACCACCTCCAGCCGGTCGACGTACGACGACGCGCGGCGCAGGCGGGCGACGTACTCACCGGCAGCGGCGGGGTAGACCAGCGGGATCGGCCGGTCGACGCCGTCCAGGGACAGCCGCTGCAGCACGCCGGGCAGGCCGAGGCAGTGGTCGCCGTGGGCGTGGGTGAGGCAGATGGCGGTGATCGCCGAGGCGGGCACGCCGGCCAGGATCAGCTGGCGCTGGGTGCCCTCGCCGGGGTCGAACAGGATGCCGTGGCGGTCCCAGCGCAGGAGGTAGCCGTTGTGGTTCCGCGTGCGGGTGGGGACCTGGGACGCGGTCCCGAGCACGACCAGCTCGCGCGCTGACACGTCCTGACGGTAGCGCCAGCCGGCCCGCGCGGAGGCCGCTTCGCCGGCACTGGGGTCTGCGAGGGTGGGGCCATGTGGATCGGGTGGCTGGAGCTGGACCTGCTGCTGGGCGACGTGCACTCGCTGAAGGCCAAGCGCTCGCTCGTGCGGCCGCTGCTGGCCGGGATCCGGCGACACCACGAGGTGAGCGTCGCCGAGGTGGACCACCTCGACCTGCACCGGCGGGCGGGGGTGGGGGTCGGCGTCGTGGCCTCGAGCCGGGCGCGCGTGGTGGAGGTCCTGGACGCCGTCGAGGACTACGTCGCCGGGCGGCCCGAGCTCGACCTCGTCGCCGCCCGGCGGGGGCTGCGCACCAGCGACGACGACTGACCCGTGCAGCCGCTCCCCCGCGTGGGTGTGGACACCCGGCCGCCGCGGGGGTGCAATGAGGCGCACGAGCCGCGCCACCCGGTCCGGCCCGCCGGTTCGACGATGGGGAGCACTCGTGTCTGATCACGTCTATCGCGTCATCGAGGTCGTCGGCTCCTCCCCGACGAGCGTGGACGACGCCATCCGGGGCGCCATCGCCCGGGTGGCGGCCACCACCCGCGGTCTCGACTGGTTCGAGGTCAGCGAGATCCGGGGCCACATCGAGGAGGGCGAGATGGCCCACATCCAGGTCGGGCTCAAGGTCGGCTTCCGCATCGAGGACACCTCCGCCGGCTGACCCGCTCGCTCCCGACCCACTTCGTGCTCCCGAGTCGGCGAAATCGCGCGCGATCGGCCGCCGGTTCGCCGAGCAACCGGCACGAAGTGGGTCCGGGCCGGCCCGCGCGCGGCGCGGCGGGGCGGCGGGGCGTCCTGGCAGGAGGGGCCTACGTTGGCGCCATGAACCTGGAGGAGCTGACCGCCGAGGTCGAGGCCGTGTCGAGGATCTACGCCACCCGGCACGGGATCGACCGCGACCCGGCGTGGTTCGTGCTCAAGCTGCAGGAGGAGGTCGGCGAGCTCACCCAGGCCTACCTGATGAGGTCCGGCCAGGCCCGCGACAAGGGCCACACCGCCGACGAGCTGGAGTCGGGCTTCCGCGCCGAGCTGGCCGACGTCCTGTGCCAGGTGCTGCTGCTCGCCCGGCACCACGACGTCGACCTGGAGGCCGAGGTCGAGCAGAAGTGGCTGCGCTGGAACCCCGACCGCGCCCCGCAGCCGGCCGCCCGCTGAGGTCTCCGGGCACCCGTCCCTGGCTCCGACTCCGACCCACTTCGTGCTCCCGAGTCGGCGAACTGCGGCGCGATCAGCCGCCGATTCGCCGAGCAACCGGCACGAAGTGGGTCCGGGCGCGGGCGGTGAGCTAGGCGGCCGCGCGGCGGGCGAGGACGGCGAGCCGGTGCGGCGGGACCCCGGACAGCTCCTCCACCTCGGCGCTGTCGGTCGCGCCGCAGTCGACCGCCCGGACCAGGAAGTCGGCCAGCGCCCGCGCCGTCGCCGGCTCGTCCAGGAACTCCGACCCGGTCCGCTCGAGGTAGGCGCGCAGCCGGGCCGCCGCGGCCGGCAGCCCCTCGCGGTAGAACGCGAACACCGCGGCGTAGCGGCTCGGCAGCTGGGCCGGGTGCAGGTCCCACCCCTGGTAGAACCCCCGCTCCAGCGACCGCCGCACCAGCCGCGCGTGCAGCCGCCACGCCGCCTGCACCGCCGCCCGGTCGCCCACCGGCAGCCGGTTGGTCGAGCCGTCCGAGAGCCGCACGCCCGTGCCGGCCGCGGCGACCTGCATCACCGCCTTGGCGTGGTCGGCCACCGGGTGCTCCATGCTCTGGTAGCCGGCCGCGATCCCGCACGCCGCCGAGTAGTCGTAGGTCCCGTAGTGCAGCCCGGTGCACCGCCGCGCCGACGCGTGCACCATCCGCGCGACCAGCGCCGTCCCGTCCGCCCCCAGCACGGCCTGCGGGGTCTCCACCTGGATCTCGAACCGCAGCGCGCCGGCCGCCAGGTCGTGCGCCTGCTCCAGCCGCTCGCAGACCAGCACCATCGCCGCGACCTGCTCGACCGAGGTCACCTTGGGCAGCGTGACCACGAACCCGTCCGGCAGCCCCGCCGCCCTCGGCGAGCGCGCCGACGAACAGCTCCAGCGTGCGCAGCCCCCGCCGCCGGGTCGGCGCCTCGAGGCTCTTGAACCGGATGCCCGCCGAACGGCGCCGCCTGCCCCGACGCGACGGTATGGCGCAGTGCCGTCGCCGCCGTGACGGCCGCCAGGTCCTCCTCGTCGTCGCCGCGGTCGCCGTAGCCGTCCTCGAAGTCGACCCGCAGGTCCTCGACCGGCTCGCGCTCGAGCTTGGCGCGCACCCGGTCGTGCACCTCCGCGGCCAGCCCGGCCCCGATCCCGAACGCCTCCGGGAACGCCTCCGCGGTGGGGGCGTGCCGGTCGAGCACCGCCGTCGCCTCGAGCCGCCACCGCTCGAGGGTGTCGGCGGCATACCGGTCGGCGGGCAGGTAGACCGTGTGCACCGGCTGGCGCGCCGCCACCTCGCCCGGGTAGTCCCGCGCCAGCCGCGCGTCGGCGTCCGCCAGCAGCCGGTCCACCTCGTCGGCGAGCGCGCTCACCCGGCGTCCAGCGCGCCGGTCGGGCCGTCGTACCGGCGCGGCCGTCGCCCGGCCGGCGCACCCGAGCCGGTCGCCTCGGTGCGCGGGACCACCACCCCGCGCACCGCCGCGGCGACGGCCGGTGCCACCGCGGGGTCGAAGACGCTGGGGACGATGTAGGTCGGGTTGAGCTCGTCCGGCCCCGACGCAGTCGGCGATCGCGGTCGCGGCGGCGATCATCATCGCGTCGGTGATGTCCGAGGCGCCCGCGTCGAGCAGGCCGCGGAAGAAGCCGGGGAAGGCCAGCACGTTGTTGATCTGGTTCGGGTAGTCGGAGCGCCCGGTCGCCACGACGGCGGCGTGGTCGCTGGCGGCCACCGGGTCGACCTCGGGGTCGGGGTTGGCGAGGGCGAAGACGATCGCGCCCGGGGCCATGGTGGCGATGTCCGCGCCGGTCAGCAGGTTCGGCGCGGAGACGCCGACGAACACGTCCGCCCCGGCCAGCACCTCCTTGAGCGTGCCCTGGCGCCGGTCGAGGTTGGTGTGGGTGGCGATCCAGGCGCGGAACTCGTCGCGCTCGGCCTGCCCGGCGTGGACGGCGCCGTGCCGGTCGCAGCCGATGATCGAGCCGGCGCCCTGGGCGTGCAGCAGCCGGATGATCGCGTGGCCCGGCGGCGCCGACCCCGGACACGACGACGCGAGACGTCCTGCAGCCGCTTGCCGACGACCCGCAGCGCGTTGGTCAGCGCGGCCAGCACGACGATCGCGGTGCCGTGCTGGTCGTCGTGGAACACCGGGATGTCGAGCAGCTCGCGCAGCCGGGCCTCGATCTCGAAGCACCGCGGCGCCGAGATGTCCTCCAGGTTGATCCCGCCGTACACGGGGGCCATGGCCCGCACGATCTCGACGATCTGGTCGGTGTCCTGGGTGTCGAGGCAGACCGGCCAGGCGTCGACGCCGGCGAACCGCTTGAACAGCGCCGCCTTGCCCTCCATCACCGGCAGCGCCGCCGCGGCGCCGATGTTGCCCAGGCCCAGCACGGCCGAGCCGTCGGTGACCACGGCCACCGTGTTGCGCTTGATGGTGAGCCGGCGGACGTCCTCGGGGTTCTTCGCGATCGCCAGGCAGACCCGGGCGACGCCCGGGGTGTAGGCGCGGGAGAGGTCGTCGCGGTGCTTCAGCGACACCTTGGGGGTCACCTCGATCTTGCCGCCGAGGTGGATCAGGAAGGTGCGGTCGCTGACCTTGCGCACGGTCACGCCGGGGACCTGGGCGATCGCCTCGGTGATCCGGTCGGCGTGGTCGACGTCGGAGGCGTCGCAGGTGACGTCGACGACGATCCGGTCGGCGTGGCTCTCGGCCACGTCCAGCGCGGTCAGCGCGCCACCGGCCGAGCTGACCGCCGTGGTGAGCGCGGCGGTGGCGTGGGCGACGGCCGGGGCCTCGACCCGCACGGTGATGGAGTAGCCAGGGCTCGTGTTCGGCATGACGGCTCTCCCACCGCGACGGTCGGCTGAGTTGCTGTATGCCGGATAGTAACTTCAGGGATGTCCCGGTCAAGGGCCCCAGGGCTGCCGCAACCTCCACATACCGCGACTAGTATTCCGTCATACGGAAAGCATCGGCGGCCCGGCCGCACACCCGCACCCCGGCGCACCGGGCGCCACCCGAAGGGACCAGCCCGATGACGCACACCCCGAACGCCGCCGACCCACCGCCCGGGCGGGTGGCGTGCAGTCGCTCGAGCGTGCGTTCGGCCTGCTGGAGACGATGGCCGACGCCGGCGGCACGATCGGGCTGTCCCAGCTCGCGGCCGAGGCCGAGCTGCCGCTGCCGACCATCCACCGGCTGGTGCGCACGCTCGTCGACCTGGGCTACGTGCGTCAGGAGCCCTCGCGCCAGTACGCCCTCGGCCCGCGGCTGATCCGCCTCGGCGAGACCTCCTCGCGGATGCTGGGCCGGTGGGCGCGGCCCTACCTGCTGGAGCTGGTCGAGGGCCTCGGCGAGTCGGCCAACCTGGCCATGCTCGACGGCGACCTCATGGTCTACGTCGGTCAGGCCCAGTCGCGGCAGTCGATGCGCATGTTCACCGAGGTCGGCCGCGCGGTCCCCGCGCACTGCACCGCGGTCGGCAAGGCGATCCTCGCCGGCGAGGACCCCGCGGCCGTGCGCGCGCTCCTGGCCCGGACCGGCATGGAGGCGCGGACCGAGCACACGATCACCGACCCGGACGTGTTCCTCGCGAGCCTGGCCGACGTGCGCCGGACCGGGCTACGCCGTGGACGACCAGGAGCAGGAGCTCGGCGTGCGCTGCGTGGCCGTGGCGGTGCCCGACGCGCCGTCGCGGATCGCCATGTCCGTGTCCGGGCCGGCGCCCCGGATGACCGAGCAGCTCATCGAGCGGGCCGTGCCGCTGCTGACCGGCGCCGCCGCCGCCCTCGCCAAGGACCTGGCCTCGGGCCACGGAGGCCGCCAGGGCTGACCTCGTCCCGCCGCAAACACAGGTCATCTACGTCAAACGGCGGAGAGAGAGGGCTGCTGGGGTCTACAGTTGGGGCGCACCCGCTCCCGCATCACCGCGCCCGCAGCACCGCTCCCGGTCGCGACGAGAACCGCCCGCGACCCCCGCGACCACCCCAGAAGGCCACCAGGACGATGAGCTCCGCCGAGACGCTCGACCTCGCCACCGCCGCGACGCTGCGCGCCGACCTCGGCGACGACGACGGCTTCCGGGAGTTCCTGCGCCACTGGTCGGAGCTGCTCGACGGCCGGGTCGACCAGCTGGGCCACGCGATCGCGGTGGAGGACCCCGAGACCGCCCGGGACGTGGCGCTCAGCCTCAAGGTGACCAGCGCCATGATCGGGCTCGCCGCCTTCTCCGCCGCGTTCGCGCGGGTCGAGCACGAGATCAGGGACGGCGACCCGGCCGGCGCGGCCGGCGAGCTCGCCGCGGCGCGGGCGCTGCAGGGCCCGGCCCGCTCGGCGGTGGCCACCCTGCTGGCCGAGGCCGGGCCGTAGGCCGGTGCCCCGGGCCGATGAGCACCCACCAGGCGTCCCTGACCACCGACTCCACCGACCTGCGCCTCACCCGGGCGGAGGTCTGCCCGCTGCTGGAGGAGCGCCGCCTGCTCGACCCCGACCTGGCCCTGCCCCAGCTGTGGCTCGAGTGCGAGATCGCGGCGGACCTGCAGCTGGCCGCCCTGGTCTGCCGGGTCGACCAGGTGCTCCCGGCGGCGCAGGCCCTGAAGGACTCCTCGGTCGCCGTGGGCACGGTGCTGGGGTTCGCCCAGCCGGACACCACCCTCAGCGGGATCCTCGCCGAGGCCCGGCGGGCGGTCCGGATGGGCGCCCGCGAGGTGGCCGTGATCATCCACACCGAGCGGCTGCGCCACGGCGACCTCGGCGAGCTGCGCCGGGACCTCTCGCAGATCAGCGAGGTGACGTCGTCCGGCGGTGCGCGGCTGCGGGTCGTCATGCACACCGGCGAGCTGACCCCGGCCCAGATCGCCGCCGGCTGCATGGTCAGCCAGGAGGCCGGGGCCGCCATGGTCGTGGGCGGCTCGTGGTTCGCCGCGGCGCAGACCTCGCTGCCGGAGCTGCGGATCATGCGCGCCAGCGTGGAGCCGGAGATCCAGGTCAAGGCGGTGGGCCGGGTGCGCACCCTCGACATGCTGCTGCACCTGCACGCGCAGGGGCTGGACCGGTTCGTCGCCGTCAACCCCCACCACGTGCTCGACGAGGCGTCCGAGCGCACCGGCTGACGACCCGGGCGCCCGGGATACGTTGGTGTCGCACCGGACCCGGCCGCCAGGCCGCCCCGGAGGCTGCGTTGCCCCGCCTGCGACCCGAAGGAGCACCCCGGTGACCACCGCCGCCCACGACGACCCGGCCGGCGAGCACGTCGACGTCCTCATCGTGGGAGCCGGGCTGTCGGGCATCGGCGCGGCGTACCGGCTGCAGGAGCAGTGCCCCGGCACGAGCTACGCCATCCTGGAGGCGAGGGCCGCGATCGGCGGGACCTGGGACCTCTTCCGCTACCCCGGCGTGCGCTCGGACTCGGACGTGTTCACCCTCAGCTACCCGTTCCGGCCGTGGCGCGGGCCGACCTCGCTGGCCGACGGCGAGAGCATCCGTGACTACATCGCCAGCACCGCCGCCGAGGCCGGCATCGAGCGGCACATCCGCTACCGCACCAGGGCCGTCGACGCCTCCTGGTCCTCGGCGCGGGCCCGGTGGAGCGTGCGGACCCTGGTCGGCGAGGACGCGACACCGCGCACGGTCACGTGCTCGTTCCTGTACGTCTGCGCCGGCTACTACGACTACGACCACGGCCACCAGCCCGACTTCGCCGGCACGCAGGACTTCCGGGGCCGGCTCGTGCACCCCCAGCGCTGGCCCGAGGACCTCGACCACACCGGCCAGCGGGTCGTCGTCATCGGCAGCGGGGCGACCGCGGTCACCCTCGTGCCGGCGCTGGCCGAGCGGGCCGCGCAGGTCACCATGCTGCAGCGGACGCCGAGCTACCTGACGGCGCTGCCGGCGGTCGACACGCTCGCCGACCGGCTGCGCCGCCACCTGCCCGCCGGGGCCGCGCACACCGTCATCCGGGCCAAGAACGTCGCCGTCACCCAGGCCTTCTACCAGCTGTGCCGGCGCCGCCCGCAGCTCGCCAGGCGTCTGCTGCGCCGGGGCCTGCTGCGGTACCTGGACGACCCGGCCTACCTCGACGAGCACTTCAGCCCGCCGTACGACCCGTGGGACCAGCGGCTCTGCGTGACCCCCGAGGGCGACTTCCTGCGGGCCGTGGCCACCGGCCGGGCCGAGGTGGTCACCGACACCATCGACACCTTCGTCGGGTCGGGCATCAGGCTCACCTCCGGACGGACCCTCGAGGCCGACATCGTCGTCTCCGCCACGGGCCTGTCGCTGCTGCCGATCGGCGGCCTGACCCTCACCGTCGACGGCGAGCCGGTCACCCTCGGTGAGCGGTTCGCCTACCGCGGGATGATGCTCAGCGGCGTGCCCAACCTGGCGTTCTGCGTCGGCTACACCAACGCGTCCTGGACGCTGCGGGCCGACCTGGTCTCGCAGTACGTCTGCCGGCTGGTCACGCACCTGGACCGCCACGGCCTCGCGTACGGCGCCCCGACGGCGCCGCCGGCGGGTTCGGCGCGGCCGCTGCTCGGCCTCACCTCGGGCTACGTGCAGCGCGCCATCGACCGGTTCCCCAAGCAGGGCGGTCGCGACCCGTGGACGGTCCGGCAGAACTACGTCCTCGACCGGCTCGCGATGCCCCGGGCCGACCTCGGCCGGGACATGACCTTCGTCCGCCGGCGCGACCTGCCGACCGCGCCCCGGGCGGTCCGGGAGACCGCCACGCCGGCGGGGCGGTGAGCCGGCGGGATGGTGAGCCGGCAGGAGCCCGCCGTGCATGCAGATGAGCCACCCGCAACGGCAGGTGGCTCATCTACGTCGCCCGAGTTCCCTCGCACCGATTGCCACGGTGGATTCCATCGCGGGCCATCAGCGGGCGACCTGGTCTCATCTCAGTGCATGCCCGGCTATTCGGACAGGGACCAAAGGCCTACCCTCCGGGGGGCTTGCATGTGCCGTGGCGCCGATCGGGCAGGGTTCCCGCGGCGGCGCGGGCCCCGTGGCACGATCTCGATGGGCCGCCCGGCGCCGGCGTGACACGGCCCGCCCGGACCGGCCGCCACCGAGGAGGAGCTGAGCGTGAGGACCGACACCGTCACCGCCCTGGCCGACGCGGAGCCGCGTGTCTACTGGCTGGACACCCCGGCGCGGCCGCCGTCGCGGCCGGCGCTGCAGGCGCCGGCCCGCACCGACCTCGCCGTCGTCGGCGGCGGTTACACCGGGCTGTGGACCGCGCTGCTGGCCAAGGAGCGCGACCCCGGACGCGACGTGGTCCTGCTCGAGGGCGACCGGATCGGCTGGGCCGCCAGCGGTCGCAACGGCGGCTTCTGCGCGGCGAGCCTCACGCACGGCGAGGCCAACGGCCGCGAGCGCTTCCCGCACGAGTACCCGACCCTGGAGCGGATGGGCCTGGCGAACCTCGACGCCATCGAGGCGACGGTGGCCCGCTACGGGATCGACTGCGACTTCCGTCGCACCGGGAGCCTGGACGTGGCGACCGAGGACTACCAGGTGGACGGGCTGCAGCGAGCTCGCCGCCGACGGCGGGGGCGACTTCCTGGACCGGGCCGCCGTCCGCGCCGAGGTGGGCTCGCCGACGTACCTCGCGGGGATCTGGGACCGGCAGGGGCACCGCCCTGGTCGACCCCGCCGCCCTCGCGTGGGGCCTGGCCGCGGCGGCCGAGGCCGCCGGGGTGCGGGTGCTGGAGCACACGCCCGTCGTCGACGTCGCGCGGTCCGGCGCGGGGCTGGCGCTGCGGACCGCGAACGGTGCGACGGTGCAGGCCGACCGGGTGGCGCTGGGCACCAACGCGTTCCCGTCCCTGCTGCGGCGGCTGCGGCTGCACACGGTGCCGGTGTACGACTACGTCCTGATGAGCGAGCCGCTCTCGCCGGCCCAGCTCGACGCCATCGGCTGGCGCCATCGCCAGGGCATCGGCGACAGCGCGAACCAGTTCCACTACTACCGGCTGACCGCCGACAACCGGATCCTCTGGGGCGGGTACGACGCCATCTACCACTTCGGGCGCAAGGTCCGCCCCGGCTACGACCAGCGCCCGGCGACGTTCCACACCCTCGCGGCGCACTTCTTCGAGACCTTCCCCCAGCTGGAGGGGCTGCGCTTCACCCACCGGTGGGGCGGCGCGATCGACACGTGCACCCGCTTCTTCGCGTTCTACGGCACGGCGTTCTCCGGGCGCGCGGCCTACGCGCTCGGCTACACCGGGCTCGGCGTCGGGGCCAGCCGGTTCGGCGCCGACGTCATGCTCGACCTGCTGTCCGGAGAGCGCACCGAGCGGACCGAGCTGGACGCCGTACGGCGCAAGCCACTGCCCTTCCCGCCGGAGCCGCTGGCCTTCGCCGGCATCCAGGCGACCCGCTGGTCGCTGCAGCGGGCCGACCGCGACGAGGGCCGGCGCAACCTGTGGCTGCGCGGCCTCGACCGGGCGGGCCTCGGCTTCGACTCCTGACCGCGCGCACCGAGGACCTCGACGCGGACGTCGGACGCGGGTGACGTGCTGCCTTTTCCTCCTGAAGGCGATCATCATGAAGAGAGCACGCGGTGCTTCCACGACGGCACCGGGACAAAGGGGAAGCAGAGCATGGTGACCCAGCAGCGACTGGTCAGCGTCTTCCTGGGGCTGGCCGACACCTTGGTCGCGGACTTCGACGTCATTGACTTCCTGGACACCCTGACCCGCACCAGCGTCGAGCTGCTCGGCGTCGACGCGGCCGGTCTGATGCTGGCCGACCAGCGGGGACACCTGCAGCTGGTGGCGGCGTCCACCGAGGAGCTCCGCCTGCTGGAGCTGCTCGAGCTGCAGAACGACCAGGGGCCCTGCCTCGACTGCTACCGCGAGGGACAGCCCGTCGTCAACGTGCCGCCGGACGAGGCCCGGGAGCGCTGGCCGGTCTTCCACGCCGCCGTCGAGGCCCAGGGCTTCAGGTCGGTCCACGCCCTGCCGCTGCGCCTTCGCGCCGAGGTCATCGGGGCCATCAACCTCTTCGTGGTGTCGCCCGAACCGCTCACCGGGGACGACATCGCGCTCGGACAGGGCCTGGCGGACATGGCCACCATCGGCCTGCTCCAGGAGCGGGCCGTCCACGAGCAGGTGATCCTGGCCGAGCAGCTGCAGAGCGCCCTGAACAGCCGGGTGCTGATCGAGCAGGCCAAGGGCATGCTCGCCGAGCGGCACGGCCTGGACCCGGCCGACGCGTTCACCCTGATGCGCACCTACGCCCGCCGCACCGGCAGCCCGCTGCTCACCATCGCCCAGCGGGTCATCGAGGGTGACACCCACCCCGCCGGCCTCAGGCACGGATGAGCCGGCCGGCACGGCACACCAGCGCTTGCCAGCCTCACCGAGGGCTCCTAGTCTCGACAGGAGAGCAGCGACACCCCGGCTCTGACCGCGCTTCGTGTCGCGGGTTGCCCCGGACCCGGCAGCTCCCTCGTGTACCAGTTGCCCGGAGGTCCAGCATCATGTCTCGTGTCGTCCCCGTCGCAGCGACCCGGTCAGCCGCCGGGCGTCAACGATGCTCACCACCCACCCCGCAGAGGGGGCTCCCGTGAGACATGACGGCACGGCCACGCACGCACCCCTCGTGCTGGGCTCGGCGCAGCTGACGACCACGACCGAGCCGGCGAGAGGCATGGTCGTGGTCCACGTCACCGGCGAGGTGGACGTCGCCAACAGCGCCCCGCTGCCGGATGCGCTCCTCGACGCCTGCGCCGCCGACGGCGACGGTCGCACCGAGCTCGACGTGAGCGCGCTGGCCTTCTGTGACCTCAGTGGCGCGCGAGCGCTGCTCGAGGCCTGCCGCAGGCTCACCATCGCCGGCACCTGCGCGAAGGTGAGCGGCGCGAGCACGCAGCTGCGCTGGCTCCTGTCGTTCATCGGGGCGGAGCCGGACCTGTTCGTCGACCACCCAGCGCCCACGATCGTGTCCGTCCCCCTGCGCCCCGTGCCGGCCGACCGGGCCCACGGCCTGCCCGGGTGGACGCGCCGCGAGCACCCGGCGGTCTCGCGGCACCGGCTGCCCGGGACGACGAGCCCACTGCTCGACTGACCAGCCGACCGCTCGGCTGACGGGGCGCCGCGCGGGCGGCGGGTGTCGGCGCGCAGACGTAGGGTTCCTCTCGCGGACGGCGACTGACCCGTCGGCGGTCCGCGGGAGGTGACGGCAGACCATGTCCTTGCTGGGGTGGCCCCTGCTGGCGCTGCTGGCCGTGTCGGCCGTCGCCTACCCGGTGCTGACGCTCGCCCTGTGGCCGAGGGTCCGGGGGCCGGGGCCGCTGCGCGCCGCGACGCGGCTGGCCATGGTGGCCGGGTGCCAGGTCACCGCGGTGCTGCTCGTGGCCGTGGCCGTCAACCACTACGGCTACTTCTACGGCTCGTGGTCCGAGCTCCCGGGCCTGGCCGGCCCGAGCCTGGCCCACCCGGGCACCCGGCTCGGGCCCGCCGCGGGCGCGGCCCCGGCCGCGGTGGAGGCCACGTCGCGGGTGGCCGGGCCGCCGCCGTCCGGACGGGTGCGCGTCCTGCCCGACCCCGGATGGTCCTCGACGCAGCAGTGGGCCACCCGCGGCCGGGTCGAGTCGGTGACGATCCGCGGCATCCGGTCCGGCCTGACCTCGCACGCGTTCGTCTACCTGCCGCCGCAGTACTTCCAGGAGGAGTTCGCCCACCGGGCCCTGCCGGCGACGCAGGTGCTCGCCGGCGTCCCGGGCAGCGACCTGGGACTGCTCCGGAGCCTGGACTACCCGGCGCGGCTGCTCACCGAGATCGACGCCCACCGGGCCCGGCCGATGGTGCTGGTGATGATGAGCCCGTCCGTGGCGCCACCTCGTGACACCGAGTGCACCGACGTCCCCGCCGGGCCGCAGGCCCTGACCTTCCTCGCCGCGGACGTGCCGGAGGCGATGGCGGCGTCGTACCGGGTGCAGCCGCGCGGCTGGGGCGCGATCGGGTTCTCCACGGGCGGCTACTGCGCGGCCAAGCTGGCGATGACGCACTCCGAGACGTTCAGCGCCGCAGTCACCCTGTCGGGCTACTTCCGCACGCTGCAGGACCGCTCGACCGGAGACCTGTGGGGCGGCTCCGCGGTGGTGCGCCACCTCAACGACCTGGAGTGGCGGCTGCAGCACCTGCCCTCACCACCGGTGTCCCTGCTGGTCACCACGGCCAGGGACGAGGCGGGCCCGGGAGGGTACGCCGCCAGCCGGCGCTTCCTGGACCTCGCCTCGTCGACCGGCGGGGCGATGCGGGTGGACGCCCTGGTCGCCGAACGGGGCGGCCACAACTACGCCACCGCGACCGCGCACCTGCCGCGCTCGCTCAGCTGGCTCTCACTGCACCTGCCGCCCCCGGAGGTGAGCCCGTGATCTCCCCCCTGTTCGACATCACCGGCCGCGTCGCCGTCGTCACCGGCTCGTCCCGCGGCATCGGCCTGGCGCTGGCCGAGGGGCTGGCCGCGGCCGGTGCCGAGGTCGTCGTCAACGCCCGGGACGGGCGGGCCCTGACCGAGGTCGCGCGGGCGCTCCGGGACCGGACGGGGGCCCCGGTGCACGCGGTGCCGTTCGACGTCACCGACCCGGCCGCGGTGTCGGCCGGCATCGCGCGGATCGAGGACACGGTCGGCCCGATCGACATCTGCGTCAACAACGCCGGCATGCAGCGGCGGGCGCCGTTCACCGAGCTCCCGGTCGCCGACTGGGACGCCCTGGTGGCCACCAACGTCACCAGCGCGTTCCTGGTCGGGCAGGAGGTCGCCCGCCGGATGCAGCCGCGTGGCCGGGGCCGGATCATCAACATCGCCTCGTTGCAGTCCGAGGTCAGCCGGCCCGGCATCGCCGCCTACGCGGCGACCAAGGGCGCCCTGAAGATGCTGACCCGCGGGATGTGCGCCGACCTCGCGCCGTACGGCATCTGCGTCAACGCCATCGGGCCCGGCTACTTCGAGACCGAGCTCACCAGCGCCCTGGTGGCCGACGAGGAGTTCTCCGCCTGGGTCCGCGGCCGCACCCCCGCCGGCCGTTGGGGCCGGGTGGAGGACCTGGTCGGCACCCTGATCTGGCTGGCGTCCGACGCCTCGAGCTTCGTCAACGGCCAGGTCGTCTACGTCGACGGGGGCATGCTCTCGGTCCTGTGAGCGCGGGGGCCGCCGCCCCCGAGCGACCCTTATCGCGAACAAGTTGCAACAAGAGCGGCCGCGTCGTACGTTCCTGGAGGTCGGCCCGCGCTCGGTGGGCCCGGAACCACCTGGCGGGACACCCGTGAGCACGCTGACCTCGACCCGACCGGCGTGGGTGGCCCGCGCCGGCGCGGCGCTCACCCGCCGCGAGTGGGTCTCGGTCGGCGGCATGGGCCTGTTCGTCGCCGCCCTGCACGTGGTCGGCTGGGGTGTCCTGGTCGGCATCGTGGCGCCCGCCCACTACCAGGTCAGCTCGGGTCAGGTCTTCGGCGTCGGCCTGGGGGTGACCGCCTACACGCTCGGGATGCGGCACGCCTTCGACGCCGACCACATCGCCGCCATCGACAACACCACCCGCAAGCTCATGTCCGAGGGCCGGCGCCCGCTGTCGGTCGGCTTCTGGTTCTCCCTGGGCCACTCCAGCGTCGTGTTCGGGCTCTGCGGGCTGCTCGCCTTCGGCGTCCGGGCCCTGGCCGGTCAGGTCGAGGACAACGCCTCGGCCCTGCAGCAGACCGCGGGGCTCATCGGCACCAGCGTGTCCGGGGTGTTCCTCTACCTCATCGGGATCATCAACCTGGTGGTCCTCGTCGGCATCCTCAAGGTCTTCCGCCGCATGCGTCGGGGCGTGTTCGACGAGGAGGCGCTGGAGGCCCACCTCAACAGCCGGGGGTTCATGAACCGGCTCCTCGCCGGGGTGACCCGGGCGGTGACCAAGCCGTGGCAGATGTACCCCGTCGGCCTGCTGTTCGGCCTCGGCTTCGACACCGCGACCGAGGTGAGCCTGCTGGTGCTCGCGGGAGGGGCGGCCGCCTTCGCGCTGCCGTGGTACGCCATCCTGACGCTGCCGATCCTCTTCGCCGCCGGGATGAGCCTGCTGGACACGATCGACGGCTGCTTCATGAACTTCGCCTACGGCTGGGCCTTCTCCAAGCCGGTGCGCAAGGTCTACTACAACATCACGATCACCGGGCTGTCCGTCGCCGTGGCGCTCGTCATCGGGACCATCGAGCTGGTCTCGATCCTCGCCGACCGGCTGGGCATCACCTCCGGTCCCCTGGCGGCCGTGGCCGGACTCGACCTGAACGACGTCGGCTACGCCATCGTCGCCCTGTTCGTCGCCACCTGGGTCGTGGCCGTCGCGGTGTGGCACCTCGCCGGCATCGAGGAGAAGTGGAGCGCCGACCTGCAGGCCTGAGCCCGGCCGCTGGCCCCCGAGCCGCTGGTCGGCTCCCCGGGACGCGCCGCGCCTATCGGGCGTGGTCGACCAGGTGTCGGTCCGGCTGACCGGCGCGCCCCCCGGCCGGACGGGCCAGGGTCCAGCCGAGCACCCCGAGGGCCAGGAGCGCACCGACGGTGTCGGAGTTCTGCAGGAACCGGCCGACCAGCATCGGCTGCCACCCGCTGCTGACCCAGGTGATGCCCCACCAGGGCCCGCGAGCGAGGAACCAGGCCAGCAGCACCGCCGCGGCCCCGAGCCGCCGACGGTCGCGCAGCGGGTCCGGGCCGAGCACGGCGAACAGGACCACGACCATCCAGTGCAGGTGGTGGATCCACGCCACCGGCGACAGCAGCACGGCCATCAGGCCGACCGCGGCGACCTCGCTGACCGACTCGTGCTGCTGGTAGGCGCGCCGGGCGATGGCGAACCCGATGACGCCGACCACGACCACGCAGGCCAGCCAGATCGCGGTGCCGGCCGCGCCGTCCGGCCCCACCCGGAGCAGGAACCCGCGCAGCGACTGGTTGGACGTGCCGCCGTTGGGCCCGAGCCGGTTGGGGTCCTGCAGCGCGCCGCCCCAGAACGCGAACGACGCCTGCGGCAGCAGCACGAACGTGCCGAGGGTGACCGCGGCGGCCGAGCCGACGGCCCAGGCGGCCTCGCGCCACCGCCGGTTGACCAGGTAGTGCACGACGAACACGCCGGGGGTCAGCTTGATCGACATGGCCAGCCCGACGAGGACACCGGCGGGGATCCGGCGCAGCAGCCCGGGCCGCGGCTGGCGCAGGTCCATCAGGCAGGCCAGCACCATGAACGCGTTGACCTGGCCGAACCGGATCCCGTCGGAGACCGGGTGCAGCCAGAGCACCGGCGCGGTGAGCAGCGCCAGCACCAGCGGGGCGGCGTCGCCGTGCCGGTGGATCAGCCGCCACCCGGCGTACCAGACGATCGCGGTGGTCGCCGCGATCTGCGCCGCGGTCCACAGCCAGCCGACCGCCCCGAACGGCACCAGGGCCAGCGGCAGCGCGAGGATCGCCGCGAACGGGGGGTAGGTGAACGGCAGCAGCTGCGGCGCCTCGGTGATCGCGGCGTAGACCGGCCGCCCGGTCAGCAGCGAGACCCCCGCCTGCCGGTAGACCTCCACGTCGACCTGCCACTGGTCCAGCGGCCAGAACACGAGGTAGCGCAGGACGACCGGCGTCGCCGCCAGCAGCACGATGAGGACGGCGGCCGTCCAGGCGCGGACCGGGGTCGCCGTGACGGCGCTCACCCACCGGTGCAGGGTCTGGCGGCGAGGAGTCACCGGCCCATTGTGGCGGGTCGACCCGGCCGGTGCCGGACCCCGGTCCCGGGGGCCGGTCCACGTAACCTGTCCGAATGACCCGCAGCCGCCTGACCACCCTGCTGACGGCTGCCCTGGTGCTGCTCGCCGCGCTCGTCGGTGCCGTCGCGCCGGCCGCCTCCGCCGCCTCCGCCGCTCCGCGTGCCCACCGCGCCCACCGCCCGGTCCGCGCCGCCCGCCGCGGCCGCGTCGACACCGCGGCCCGTGGTCGTGGTCGGCACCGGCGGCGTCACGTGGAGCGACGTGTCGCCGGCGGCGACGCCCGCGCTGTGGTCGCTGCTGCAGGGCGGGGCCTCGGCCTCGCTGACCGTGCGCTCGGTGCACAGCAACACCTGCCCGGTGGACGGGTGGCTGACCCTGTCGGCCGGTGAGCGGGCCGGTGACCGCGACGCCGGCGCGGACTCCCGGCCGGCCTGCCGGGCGCTGCGCGAGCCGGCCGCGGACGGCGCGGTGCCCGGCTGGGCCACCTACCGGCGGATCGCCGCGGGCGAGGACTTCGACGCCCACCTCGGTCTGCTCGGCGACGAGCTGGCCCGCGGCGGTGGCTGCGTCCGCCCGATCGGTCCCGGCGCCGCGCTGGCCGCGGCGACCTCCGCCGGCACGGTCACCGGCTACGCGCCGTACGACGCGCGCACCCTCCGCGCGCAGCTGGCGGCCTGCCCCGTGTCCTTCGTCGACGTGGGCGCGGTGCGCGACCCGGCCGACGTGGACCCGGCCGACGAGGTCCGCCCGAGCGCGTCGCGGGCCGCGCAGGTCCGGGCGGTCGACGCGCGGGTCGGGCAGGTGCTGGCCGCCGCACCGGCCGGCGCCGACGTGCTGGTCGCGAGCCTGTCCGACGCCGGCGAGAGCGAGCGGCTGCGGCTGGCGGCGCTGCGCGGGCCGGACGTGCCCCCCGGCACGCTGGAGTCCACCTCCACCCGGCAGGCCGGGCTGATCCAGCTCGCCGACCTCACCGCGACGGTCCTGGCCCGCGCCGGCCGCCCGGACCCGGCCGGGGTCAGCGGCAACCCGCTGCGCGTGGTCCCGGCCGACGACACCTCCGCGGCGGCCGCGGCCGACCGGCTGCAGCGGCTGATCGACTACGACCAGGCCTCGCACGAGGTGCACTCCCTGGTCCCGCCGTTCTTCAACGGCTGGGTCATCGTGCAGATCCTCATCTACGCGTTCGTGGCGGTGGTGTGGCGCCGGCGGTGGGGCTCGGAGGACACCCGGCTGCGGCTGCTGCGGCTGGTGCTGCGGGTGGCGATCATCGCCGCCGCGGTGCCCGTGTCGACCTTCCTGGCCAACCTGCTGCCGTGGTGGCGCTTCAGCAGCCCGATGCTCGCCGTCGTCGGCTCGGTCGGCGTGTTCGTCGCGGTCATCTCCTCGGTCGCCCTGCTCGGCCCGTGGCGCCGCGCGCTGTTCGGGCCGGCCGCCGTCGTCTCGGCCGCCACGATGGTCGTGCTGGCCGCCGACGTGATGACCGGGTCGCGGCTGCAGCTGTCCTCGCTGATGGGCCTGCAGCCGGTGGTCGGCGGCCGGTTCTACGGGATGGGCAACGTCACCTTCGCGCTGTTCGCGACCGCCACGATCATGCTGTGCATCGCGGTGGCGGACCACTTCGTCCGGGCCGGCCGGCGCCCGGTCGCGGTCGGTGCTGTGTCCGCGATCGGCCTGGCCGCGGTCGTCGTCGACGCGTCACCGGCCTGGGGCAGCGACTTCGGCGGCCCGCCGGCGTTCCTGCCCGCCCTGGCCTTCTTCGTGCTGGCCGTCGCGGGGGTGCGGCTGACCTGGCGCCGGGCCCTGGCGATCGGCGGCGGCACGGTGCTCTTCCTGCTGGTGATCGGGTTCGCCGACTGGCTGCGCCCGCCGGAGTCCCGCTCCCACCTCGGCCGGTTCGTGCAGACCGCGATCGACGGCGGTGCGGCCACGATCATCCTGCGCAAGGCCCGGCAGAACTGGGACATCCTCACCGGCAGCACGCTGACCCTGCTGGTGCCGATCGGCCTGGTCTTCATCGTCTACATCCTGGCCCGGCCCACGTCCTGGGGGTCGCGGGCGCTGCAACGGGCCTACGAGCGGGCGCCGCTGCTGCGCCCGGGGCTGATCTCGCTGCTGGTGCTGTTCCTCATCGGCTTCGCCGCCAACGACTCGGGCACCGCGATCCCGGCCGTCGGCGCGACGCTCGCCCTGCCGCTGGTGATCGCGATCAGCGTGCGGACGCTGCTGGACGAGACCCGGTCCGCCGACGACGACCACGCCCGCCACGCCAGCCACGCCACGACCGCCCAGACCAGCCACCCCGCGTACGGCGCCACGGAGCGCCGCACCCCCAGCGTGAACGCCTCGACCCCGGCGCTCATCGCCACCACCCGGCCCGGGACGTAGGCCAGGGTCACCACGACCCAGCGCGCGGTGAGCAGGGCGTCCAGCGGGGTCGCCGCGAGCGCCGGCAGGGTCGCCATGGTGAGCACGTCGTACCAGGGCAGGGAGTACGGCGCCGCCAGCGCGTAGGCCGTGGTCAGCACGAACGTGGCCCGCAGCGCCGACCCGGTGGCGGTCGCCGGTGCCGCGCCGGCCACCCGGGCGAGCAGCACCGCCAGCACGACCATGACGAGCACGGCGGCGGCGAAGACCAGGTTGCGCACCGTCGCGCCCGGCAGCGGCCCGGTCAGCAGCTCCACCAGCGGCCGCCACGGGCGTGGCCAGGGAGACCGACCGGCGCGAGCGCTGCAGCTGCTCGAAGACGTGCGGCCCGGCCCAGAGGTGCAGCGGCAGCGCGACGACGACCGCGCCGGCCACCAGCGCGGCGGCCCGGCGCAGCGCCTCCCGTCGCTCCAGCGCCCGCCAGGACCACAGGATGGCCAGCCCGGCGACGCCGTACGTCACCTTGGTGCTCAGCGCCGCCCCGAGCAGCAGCCCCGCGACCCCGGGCCGTCGGGCGGCCAGCAGGATCGCGGCCAGGGCCAGCGCGGTCGCCAGCAGGTCCAGGTGGGCGCCGAGCACCGCGACGCCGAAGACGAGCGGGTTGGCGGTCCAGAGCACGTCGACGCGACGCTGCCCCGCGGGACCCGGCGCCGCCCGCAGCAGCAGCCAGCGCACGGCCAGCCAGGCCAGGACGACGACCACCTGGCCGGCCCACACGGTCTGGCGGAGGTTGTCGCCGCCGACCAGGGAGGTCAGGGTCTGCACGAGCGTGGCGAACGGCCCGTAGATGCTCGGCGTCAGGGTCCACGGCGGCTCGACCGCGCGGGTCACCGGGTCGGTGCCGCCGTGCCAGGTCACGGGCGGGACGACGTAGGGGTCGCCGCCCTGGGCGCTGATCCGGCCGTACGCCGCGTAGTTGGTGTGGTCGGCCGAGCCGAACGGGGAGGTCAGCAGCGCCAGCGCGGCCAGCGCCAGCGGCCAGCCCCAGCCGCGCAGCGCCAGCCAGGCACCACCGTGCCGGAGCCGGTCGGCGCCGGCGCGCGCGCCGGCCAGACCGGCGAGCACGGCGAGCCCGCCGAGCAGGTAGGCGACCCACAGGGCCGCGGTGACGGCGGCGGAGGAGAGGTGCAGCGGCAGGTCGCCCGGGGCCCAGCCGCGCGGGCCGAGGCCCGGCCGGGCGGCCGACGGCGCGGCCAGGCCGACCAGGAGCAGCAGACCGAAGGAGACCGCGAGCGCGGCGGGGCGGACCCGCTCCCACCCCGCGAACGGTCGAGGTGGTGCCGGGTCAGTGGCGGCCACGGCCGTCGCGGGCCTCGGGGCCGGGGCCTCGGGGCCGGGGGCCTCGGGGCCGGGGGCCACGGCGTGGTGGGTCCCGGCGTCCGGGCCGACCACCCGGTGCAGCAGCGGCACCCGGCGCAGCAGCGCGGCACCGCTCAGCCGGCGCACGGCCAGCGCCAGCCACACGTCGCGGTACTGCCGGCCGCGGTGCAGCTGGGCCCGCCAGCCGCGACCGGAGACCCGGTGGTGCAGCTCGCAGGGCACCTCGACGATCCGCAGGCCGGCCTGCAGCACGTCGACGGTGAGGCCGACCTCCACGCCCCAGCCGCGGGCCAGCGGGGTGGCCCGCTCGAACGCCGCCCGGGTCAGGCAGCGCATCCCCGACAGCGGCTGGGTGGCGCGCCAGCCGGTGAGGCGCAGGATCCCGCCCCGGGCCAGGCGCACCACGAAGCCGTGCCCGCCACCCGACGTCCGCTGCGGCGGCAGGATCGCGATCGACATGTCGGCCAGGCCGGCCGCGACCGGAGGCACGAGCACGCCGAGGCCCGCGGCGCTCGCCTCGAGGTCGCCGTCGACGAAGAGCAGGAGCCGCGGCCGGCCGGTCGCGGCCGGCAGGGCGTGGTCGTGCAGCGCCACCACGCCCGCCCCGGTGGTCATCGCCGCGGCCTTGCCCCGGTTGCGGGGGTGCCGCACGACGACGGCGCCGGCGGCCCGGGCCAGGTCGGAGGTGGCGTCGGCGCTGCCGTCGTCGACGACGACGACGAGGTCGACGCCCGGGATGGCGGCGGTCGCGGCGACGGTGGCCGCGATCCGGGCCGCCTCGTCCTTGGCGGGGATGACGGCGGCGACCGACCCGGCGGAGACGTCCATGCCGGTCAGCGCAGCGTGATCTGGCGGCTCAGCAGGCCCGACCGGGCCCGCCGCTCCTCCGGCGTCAGCGGCCCCTCGACCGCGAGCGCCTCGGCGAACCGGGTGGCCAGCGCGGCGACCTCGTCCTCGTACGCCGCGGCGTCGAGCGCGGGGTCCAGCTCCCAGACCGGCACCAGCAGGCCGCAGGCACGGAACGCCCCGAGCAGCCGGGTGTCGTCGCCGATCGTGCTGGCCCCGCGGGCGTGCAGCCGGGCGAGGGCGTCGGTGGCCGCGTCCTCGTCGTGCGGCAGCACCCAGCGCAGGTGGGTGCGCTCGCCGATGCGGCACCAGTACGCCGAGTCGGCCGAGCCCAGCTTGGTCGTGGGGATGGCCGAGGCGTTGGCCCGTTCGAGGGACTCCTTGCCCTCGGCGTCGAGCTCCTGGCTGTCGGCGACCCAGAAGTCGAACCCCTCGTGCACGCTCACCTCGAACGGCGCGTCGAGGTCGAGCAGGTCCTGCAGCCGCGGGGTGCCCACGGTCGCGAGGGGGGTCGAGGGGACGGGCGTGCCGGGCTCGACGGCCGCGGTGAGCTGCAGCACCTGGGCCAGGTCGCGGCTGGCGTCGCCGGTGGTGGTGCCGGACTGCAGCCCGATCATCACCTCGCCGTCGATCCGGCGCAGGCCCGACCAGGCCAGCGGCAGGACCGTGGCCACGGTCGCGGCCTGCGGGGCGTCGGCGGCCACGGCGCCGGGCGCGAGCCGGACGGTGGCGGTGGCGGCGGGGACGACCTCGCGCAGCGCGACCCAGTCGGTCTCACCCGGCAGCCCCGCGAACGGGCGGGCCACGAACGGCGCCGGCTGTGCGGCGGGGTCCTTCGCTGCCCGCGTCGACCCCTGGAACTCACGACTCGCCGTACGGCGTCTGGATGCCTTGCCCATGGTCGGTCACCCTAGTTCCTGCCCGGGGTGGTGCCTCGGTCCGGCACGCCTTCGTGCCGCGGAGCCGGTGCGGCCGTCCCGCGGAGGCTGATCGGATGCCGGGCAGCCGCGCTCCGGTCAGGTGCTGCGGCGCCGGGACGGGCCGCCGAGGGCGACCCACACGGTGCGGCCGCCGCGGTCCTCCTGCACGCCCCACTCGTGGGCGAGGCTGCGCACGATCCGCAGGCCGCGGCCGGCGGCCGCCCACGTCGACCGGGGTGCGGGACGCGGCTCGGTGGGGCCGCCGCCGTCGGAGACCTCGACCTCGACCGCGCCGTTCTTCTCCTTCCAGTGCACCCGCACCGTGCCGTCGGGCAGGGCGTGCGCGTGCCGCAGGGCGTTGGCCACCAGCTCGGAGACGACGATCTCGGCCTCGTCGATGACCTCCGCGGAGACCCCGCGCACGACCAGGTCGGCCACGATGGTGCGGCGGATGGCGGGGACCGCGGAGAAGGCCCAGGGGACGCGGACGGTGCGGGCCTGCCCGCTGCCGGGCACGCCGGCGGTGATCTTGGCGGTGGAGGCCTTGGCCGCGGGACGGCGCTCCTGGCTCGGCCTTGCTCGTGTGGTCATCCGCGCTGGCACCTCCTCACCGGGATGGACAGCTGCGACATCTGCCATCACGGCGCACGTTAGTCGTTGCGGGTGGCGGCGTCACGCAGCCCCGCGTGGTCGCGCACGAACCCGGGCCGGTTGGTGATGATCGCGTCGACGCCGAGCTCGAGGCAGCGGTCGACGTCGTCGGCGTCGTCGACGGTCCAGACGAAGACCTGGTGCCCGCGCTCGTGCTGGCGGCGGACCACCTCGGGGTGGGCGCGCACGATCGCGACGTCGAGGCCGACGGTGCGCACGCCCCTCGGCAGGGCCCCCTCGCGGTAGCGCACGATCGTCGGGCTGCCCTTCTCGACGAGCAGGACCAGCGGCACCTCGGGGCACAGCTGGCGCATCCGCTGGGTCGCGAGCTGGGAGAAGGACATGACCCGCACCCAGGGCCGTCCGGGGGCCGGCGTGCGGTGCAGCCCGAACTCGGTGAGCAGCTTGGCCAGCTGGCGCTCGACCTGCCCGGCGTAGCGGGTCGGGTGCTTGGTCTCGATCGCCAGCCCGATCGGCCGGCCGTCGTCGATGACGGTGGTCAGCAGGTGCCGCAGCGTGAGCAGCTTGTTGCGGTCGCGGTCGCGGTCGGGCATCTCGACCTCGCCGCCGTGGGCGTCCTTCCAGGACCCCCAGTCCAGGCCCTCCAGGGTCGCCAGCTCGAGCGTGGAGACGCGGCCGACACCGTTGGAGGTGCGGTTGACCCGCCGGTCGTGGACGCAGACGAGGTGCCCGTCGGCGGTGAGCCGGACGTCGCACTCGAGCGCGTCGGCGCCCTCGTCCATGGCCCGCAGATAGGCCTTGAGCGTGTGCTCCGGCTCATCCCGGCTCGATCCCCGGTGGGCGACGATCTGCGGTGTCCGCGCGGACGTGGGCACGATGGCTGGGCGCACGCCCCCATCGTGTCATCGCCTCAGGGGGCCTGTCGCGCGACTCCCCCATCCAGCAGCCGCGCGATCCGTGCGGGGTCCAGGCCCCAGTCCGCCAGGGCGTCGCGGGTGTGCTCGCCGGTCGCCGCCGGGGGCGTCGACAGGGCGCCCGGGGTGCGGGAGAACCGCGGCGCCGGCGCGGGCTGGGTCACCCCGCCCACCGAGGCGTACGCCGCCCGCGCGGCCAGGTGCGGGTGCTCGGGCGCCCGGTCCAGCGGGACGACGGGCGCGACGCAGGCGTCGAGGTCGGCGAACACCTCGACCCACTCGGCCTGGGTGCGCTGGGCGAAGGCCGCCGCCAGCCGGGTCCGCAGCCGCGGCCACAGGCGCGGGTCGGCCCGGTCGGGCAGGTCGTCGGGGTCCAGCTCCAGGCCCTGCAGCAGCGCCGCCCAGAAGGTCGGCTCCAGGGCGCCGACGGCCAGGTGCTCCCCGTCGGCGGTGGCGTAGACGTCGTAGAACGGTGCGCCGGTGTCGAGCAGGTTGACGCCGCGGCTGGGCTCCCACACCCCCGCGGCCAGCAGCCCCTGCAGCTGGGCGGTCAGCAGGGCGGTGCCGTCGACGATCGCGGCGTCGACGACCTGCCCGCGCCCGCTGGTGTGCCGCTCCTGCAGGGCGGCGAGGATGCCGACGAGGCAGAGCATCGCGCCGCCGCCGAAGTCGCCGAGCAGGTTGGCCGCGACCTGCGGCGGCCCGCCGGCGCGGCCGGTCGCGTGCAGCGCCCCGGTCACCGCGACGTACGTGATGTCGTGGCCGGCGGTCCCGGCCAGCGGGCCGTCCTGGCCCCAGCCGGTCATCCGGGCGTAGACCAGCCGGGGGTTGACCGCCTCGCAGTCCTGCGGGCCGAGGCCGAGCCGCTCCATCACGCCGGGGCGGAAGCCCTCGATGAGCACGTCGGCCCCGCCGACCAGGTCCAGCACCACGTCCCGCGCGCCGGGGTGCTTCAGGTCGAGGCAGACGTTGCGGCGCCCGCGGTTCAGCACGTCGTACGCCGGCGGCGCCACCCGCAGGCCCGGCCCGCCCGGACGGTCGACCCGCAGCACCTCGGCGCCGAGGTCGGCCAGCACCATCGCGGCGAACGGCGCCGGGCCGAGGCCGGCCAGCTCCACCACCCGCAGGCCGGTGAGGGGCCCCTGGCGCGGGCTGCCGGACGAGGCGGGGCCGGGGTCGGAGGTCATGCGGGCATAGTGGCACCCGTGGACCGGCCCCGCGCTCACACCGACCGGCGCTCCGGCGTTCAGATGTCGTGACCCTGCCTCCCTTCCAGCTCCTCGTCGACGCGCACTGGCGCGACGTCGCCCGGCTCGCGCACGCCCTGGCCGGTCCGGTGGACGGCGACGACGTGGCCCAGCAGGCGTGGACCCAGGCGCTCGCGGCGTACCCCTCGCTGCGCTCGGCGGCGAACCTGCGCGGGTGGCTGCTGACGATCACCTCGCGGTGCGCCATGGACGCGCACCGCGGGCGGGCCCGCCGCGCGGTGCCGGCCGAGGACGTGGCCGACCTGTCCGCGGCGTCCCGGCGGCCGCGGGTCGCGCCCGGGCCCGAGGCCGACCGGCCGGACGAGCTGCTGTGGACCCGCGTCGCCGCGCTGCCGGAGCGCCAGCGGACCGCCGTGGTGCTCAAGTACGTCGCCGACCTCGACCACCCCACCATCGCCCGCGTCCTCGACACCTCGCCCACGATGAGCCGCCGGCTCGTCAGCGACGCCCTGTCCACCCTGCGGAAGGCAGTCCCATGAGCAGTCCCCTGAGCTCCGACGCCCACGACCTCACCCGCCTGCTGGGCGCGTTCGACCCGGTGGTGGCTCCGCCGGTGCTGCCCGAGTCGGACGTCTCCTACGTCGTGGAGGACACCCCGATCGGGCGGATGCTGCTGGCCCGCACCGAGGCCGGCGCGCTGGTCGCCTCCGCCTTCCTGCGCCCCGATGCGACCGAGGAGGCCTGGCTGCAGCGGCTGGCCAGGGCGGTCTCCCCGCGCGTGCTGCGCCGGCCGGCCGCGCTGGACGAGGCCCGCCGCGAGCTGGCGGCGTACCTCGCCGGCGAGCGCCGGACGTTCGACCTGCGGGTCGACCTCAGCCTCGCGACGCCGTTCCAGCGGGTGGTGCTCACCGGGCTGCGCGAGAGCGTCGGCTACGGCGAGCGCACGACGTACGGCGCGCTGGCCCGCCGGGTCGGGCGGCCGAGCGCGTCCCGGGCCGTCGGTGCGGCGCTCGGAGCCAACCCGCTCTGCGTGGTGCTGCCGTGTCACCGGGTCGTGGCGTCCTCGGGCGCGCTGACCGGCTACGCCGGCGGCCTGCCCGCCAAGGAGCGGCTGCTCGCCCTCGAGTCCGGCTGACGCCCCGGCGTCGCAGCGGCCGTCTCGTCCTGGGGCCGAGATAGTGCGGGCCCCGCTCCCTGAGCAGGGGGTCTCGGGAGCGGGGCGCGCACTGGAAATCTACGGATCCAGCGAGCCGTCGCACCAGCCCTCAAAATTCGCGCCGGCCTCTACGCGATGTGCGGGGGGCGGCCAGGGAGCCGTCTCGCCACCGTGTCCGGCCGGCGACCGCAGTGCTCATCGCCCTGGTCCCACCCCGCCGGTGCCGACCGGGGTCAGCGGGTGATCGCGGCGAGGTCGGCCGCGGACACCAGCCACGCGTCGACCGAGGTGTGCTGCCGCCGGACGGCGGCGGCGAGTCGGTGGTGGCCGTCCAGGACGGTCCAGCGACCGTCGCGGCGCATGACGTGGATGGGGCGGGTCAGGTCGGCCTCGGCGATCCGCCGGGCGTGCTGCGGATGGCCCGCGGGGTTGCGCAGCACCTCGTTGGGCGAGACCTGGAACCGCACACCGTCCCGCCGCCACAGCGGGAGGTCCAGCAGCCAGGTGAGCTCGGGCAGCGCGAACCGCACCCGCGGCAGGTCCAGCGACCACAGGTCCTCCAGCCGCCAACGCCCAGGCCCGTACGCCGCACGCAGCGCGTCCGGTGGCGCCACGAGCGGTTCGCCGCCGGGCACGTCCGGCTCGGCTCGACCCCTGCCCGGCACGGCTCGCTCCATGACCCGAACGTAACCCGGCCCGCACCGGCCCGGGTCCTCGGGAGCCCACCGGCCGGCCAGCACCCCGGCAGTAGGATCGAAGGCGTGGGATTGCCACCTCCTGGCCGTGCGACGGCGTCGGGGTTGGTCTCGGTCCGTGAGGCCACCCGGCACAGCCACGGGCAGCTGGAGGCGGGGTTCGCGGCACTGCCGTGGGATGTCCGGCGCCACGGTCACCTGCTGGAGCGGCTGCTCGGGGTGCACCTGCCGCTGGAGGCGGCGCTCGACCGGTTGTGGCGTGCGGGCAGCCTCGAGGTCAGCTGGCCGCCGCGGCGGCGGGCCCACCTGATCCGGGCCGACCTCCTCGCGCTGGGCCGCACCCCGGCGGAGGTGGCGGCCCTCCCGCTCTGCCCCGCCGTCCCGCTGCCGGCCACCGCGACGCAGGCCTGGGGGGTCCTCTACCTGCTGGACGGCGCCACGCTCGGCGGAGCGGTCATCCGCCGGACGGCGGTCGCGGCCGGGGTGCCTCGGGCGGCCTGCCGGTCCCTGCAGGGCGAGCCCGGGGCGCCGTCCCGCTGGCGCGAGACCGCCCGGGCCATCGACGCCCTGGCGGGCGAGCCGGCGGCCGAGTGCGCGCGCTGGGCGGCCGCCACGTTCGACGCGGTCAGCCACTGGCTCGCCGTACCGGGCCGGCAGCAGGTGCTGTCCGGCGACCCCGCAGGAAAGGCGGCCCCGTGATGGGCCCCGGTGACACCGTGGTCGACCTGACCAACTGCGACACCGAGCCGATCCACATCCCGGGGTCGATCCAGCCCCACGGGGTGCTCCTGGGCGTCGACGAGACCGACTGGCGGGTGGCGGTGGTCTCGCGCAACGCCGAGGAGCTGCTCGGCCGGCCGGTCGCCGCCGTGCTGGGCGCGCCGCTGGCCGCGGTGCTGGGGGAGGGCCCGGCCGACGCGGTCCAGCGGCACGTGGCGGTCACCGAGCTGCACGTGGAGGGAGCCAGCGTCCCGCTCCGGCTCGCCCGCGGCGTCGGCCGCGCGGGCTGGGTGGGGCAGCCGGTCGAGGCGGTGATGCACCGCAGCGGTGGCCTGCTCGTGGTCGAGATCGAACCCGACCCGCGCGACCCCTCCTCGACGCCGCTGTCCCACCGCGCCACCCAGGCCGCAGTGACCCACCTGGCCGCGACCACGACGGTGCGGGACCTGGCCCAGGCGCTGGCGGCCCAGATCCGCATCCTCACCGGGCACGACCGGGTGATGGTCTACCGCTTCGACCCGGACTGGAACGGAGAGGTCATCGCCGAGGACCGGCGCGATGACCTCGAGCCCTTCCTCGGCCTGCACTACCCGGCCAGCGACATCCCGGTGCAGGCCCGGCGCCTCTACGAGACCAGCTGGACCCGGGTCATCGCCGACGTGTCCTACCGGCCCAGCCCCCTGGTGTCCGAGGGTCCGCCCGGCACGCACGAGCCGCTCGACCTCTCCCTGGCGGTGCTGCGGAGCGTCTCCCCGATGCACGTGGAGTACCTCACCAACATGGGCGTCAAGGCCTCGATGTCGGTGTCCCTGATCCTGGACGGTCGCCTGTGGGGGATGGTCGCCTGTCACCACTACAGCGGCCCGTGCTGCCCCTCCCACGACGCCCGCTCGGCCGCCGAGTTCATCGGCCAGGCCGCCTCGCACCTGCTGCGGGACCGGGAGCTCGCCGACGACCTGGCCCAGAGCAGCAGCGGCGCCCACGACCTGACCCGGCTGACCGAGCACCTGGCGCGTGACCCGCGTCCACCGCTGGAGGCGCTGGCCGACCACCCCGAGCTGCTGCTGCGGCTGACCGACGCCACCGGGGCCGTGCTCAGCACCGGCGACCGGCTCGTGCACCTCGGCCTGACCCCGGATGACGCCACGGTGCGCCGCATCGTCCGCCTCCTCCCCGGCCAGGAGGACCGGTCCGTGAGCACCGACCACCTGGTGCAGGTCGACCCCGCCCTGGGCTCTGACCAGGCCGCCGGGGCGCTGCTCGTGCGTGACGGCGGAGGGATGTGGCTGCTCTGGCTGCGCACGGAGGTCGAGCGGACGGTGGACTGGGGCGGCGACCCCCGCCAGCTCAAGCCGGCTCCGGGTGACGAAGGGCCACCCCGGCTCGGCCCGCGCACCTCCTTCGACCGATGGCGGGAGGTCGTCCGGGGCCGGTCGCTCCCATGGCGCACCTGGCAGGTCGACGCCGCCCAGCAGCTCGGGGCCACCGTCGTCGCGACCCTCGCGCGCCGCTCGCAGGAGCAGATGGCCATCGTCTCGGACCTGCACGACGTCCTGGGCACCAGCGCCATGCCGACCGTCCCCGGCCTCGAGCTGTATGCCGACTACCGTCCGGCCGACGGTGGGTACCTCGGTGGCGACTGGTGGGACGTCCTGCCCCTGCCGGACGGCTCCCGCATCGCGCTCGTGCTCGGCGACATCGCCGGTCACGGCAGCGCGGCCGCCGCCACGATGACCCAGGTCCGCATCAGCCTGCGCGCCTACGTCATGGCCGGAGCCGCGCCGGCGGAGGTCCTGGAGCGGCTGGACGCCTTGGTCTTCCACCTCTACCCCGACGCTCTGGTCACCGCGTTGGTCGCGTTCCTGGACGTCGGCACCGGCCACCTGCAGATCGCGCGGGCCGGCGCGCCGGAGCCGCTGCTGGCCGGACCGGAGGACATCCGCTCCCTGTCGGTCCCCGGGCGACCGCCACTCGGGGTCAACCTCGGGCTGAGTGTCCCGCCGCTCGATCTCACCCTGGCGACGGGAATGAGCCTCGTGATGTTCAGCGACGGCCTCGTCGAGCGCCGCGACGCCTCACTCAGCGAGGGCATCGCCCACGTCCTGGCGGCGGCCCGCACCAACATGACCGACGACCTGGCCAAGTGGGGCGCCCGGCTGCTGGCCGCCACCCCGGGCCCGGCTCCGGACGACACCACCCTCCTCATCGCCCGCCGCACGATCTGAGGCCCCTCACCGCTGTGGCACGATCGCGCGGTGACCAGCGACGACGACGTACCCTTCGAGCCGCGGCGGGGAGACACCGACGCGGTCCTCTTCGCCCGGCACGGGCGGCTGGGCCGGATCCGGCTCAACCGGCCGCGCGCCATCAACGCGCTGACCCACCCGATGGTCACCGCCATGCTCGCCCAGCTGCAGGACTGGGCCGGCGACGACACGGTCACCGCCGTCTCGGTCGAGGGTGCCGGCGAGCGGGGGCTGTGCGCCGGCGGCGACGTCCGCGCCATCCGTGAGGCCATCCTCAGCGGCACCGGGCGACCCCACCCGCTTCTGGGCCGACGAGTACGCCCTGGACGCCCTGATCCACGCCTACCCCAAGCCGTACGTCGCCTTCATGGACGGTGTCGTGATGGGCGGCGGGGTCGGCATCTCGGCGTACGGGAGCCTGCGTCTGGTCACCGAGCGGTCGCGGGTCGCCATGCCGGAGACGGCGATCGGCTTCTTCCCCGACGTCGGCGCGCTGTACCTCCTGGCCCGGGCGCCCGGCGAGCTCGGTACCCACCTGGCGCTGACCGGCGCGACCGTCGGCGGTGCCGACGCGGTCATGCTCGGCCTGGCCGACGCGCTGGTCGACAGCGCCGACCTGCCCTGCGGTCCGCGCGGCCCTGGCCGAGGGGTCAGGGGCGGACGCCCTCGCCGGGCTGCGCCGTGACGGCGAGCCGCCGCTGGCCGCCGAGCGGGAGTGGGTCGACGAGTGCTACGCCGGGGACGACCCCGTCCAGGTGCTCGGTTCCCTGCGGGCCCACGCCGCGCCGGCGGCCCGCGCCGCCGCCACGCTGCTCGCCCAGCGCTCACCCCTGTCGGTGGCGGTCACCCTCGAGGCGATCCGCCGGGCGGCCGACATGGCGACCCTGGAGCAGGTGCTCGAGCAGGACCGGGTCCTCAGCGCCGCCTTCATGGGCAGCCCCGACTTCAGCGAGGGGGTGCGCGCCGTGCTGGTCGACCGCGACCACCAGCCGCGCTGGACCCACCCCTCCCTGGAGGCGGTGAGCCGCGAGGAGGTCGACCGTGCCTTCCGCGCCACCGGCCCCGGGGACGCCCGCAGCCCCCTCCCGTTCTCGGGCGCCCGGGCAGGAACGGCGTGACCGGCCCGACCGGGGCGACCGGAACCGGCGAGGTGCTGGCCGGGGTGCGCTCGCTGGGCTACCGCACCGACCTCGCGCTGCTCACCCTCGGCGGCAGCACCCTCGAGCAGCGCGACGACCACGTGCTCGTCCGCACCCCGGACAACCCGCTGCACTGGTGGGGCAACTTCCTGCTGCTGCCGCGGCCCCCCGCCGCCGAGGAGACCGGGCGCTGGCTCGACCGGTTCGCCGCCGAGATCCCCGACGCCACCCACGTGGCCTTCGGCGTGGACGGCACCGACGGCCAGGTGACGGACCTGCGCGGCATGACCGCCGCCGGGCTGCACGTCGAGGCCGCGAGGGTGCTGACCGCGACCGCGGTGCACGAGCCGCCTCACCCCAACCGGAGCGCCGACTTCCGACGGCTGGCCGGCGACGACGACTGGGCCCAGCTGGTCGACCTGCGGCTGGCCTGCAAGGACGACCGCGACCCGGTGGCCTACCGCGAGTTCTGCGAGCGCAAGGCGGCCAGCAACCGTCGCCTCGTCGAGGCCGGTCACGGCGCGTGGTTCGGCGCCTTCGAGGCCGGGCGGCTGCGCACGAGCATGGGCCTGCTCCGGGCCAGCGAGGGGCTGGCGCGGTTCCAGTCGGTCGAGACCCATCCCGACGCGCGGGGCCGGGGACTGGCCGGGACGCTCGTGCACCACGTCAGCCGCTACGGCCTGGACGAGCTCGGCGCACACACGCTGGTGATCGTGACCGACCCGGACTCCTCCGCGATCCGGATCTACCGCTCGGTCGGGTTCGCCGACACCGAGTCCCAGCTGCAGGCGGAGCGTCCACCGGCGCACTGAGGCGGCCCGGGCCCCGACACCGCCCGCAAACGACGACGTCGCCTCCCCGGCGGACCGGGGAGGCGACGTCGTCCCGTCGCAGACGGGGAGGTGCGTACGGCGTGCCGCGGTCAGCGGCCGCCGCGCCCCGAGCCCGCGCGGGAGCCGGCGGAGAACGCCGCCGCGCCGCCTGAGGTGGAGGAGCTGTAGACGGTGGTGGAGCCGGTGCCGCCGCCGAGCGCGCCGTACCGGAGCGCTTGGGGCCACCGGAGCGCTGCTGGCCGCTGCCACCGGCGGCGGCCTCACGGCCGGCGCCCTGGCGACCGCCGCCTGCGCCACCGCGGCCGCCACCGCTGCGACCCGAACCACCGGAGCGGCCGGAACCGCCGCCGTTGGCGCCGGTGCGGGGACCGCCACGGCCCGAGCCGCGACCGGACTGCGGGCGCTCCTGCACCGGCGCGGCCATGACGACCGGGTCGGAGAAGGTGCGCTCACCCGGGGCCAGCTCGCGCAGCAGCGGGTGGTCGGCGTCCAGCCGCGTCGTGGTCGGCGAGATGCCGGCCTTGCGGGTCAGGTCGCGCACGTCGCGCACCTGGTCGTCGGTCATCAGCGTGATGACGGTGCCCGTCGGCGCCGGCGCGGGCGGTGCGGCCCGAGCGGTGCAGGTAGGCCTTGTGCTCGATCGGCGGGTCGGCGTGGATGACCAGGCTGACGTCGTCGACGTGGATGCCGCGGGCGGCGATGTCGGTGGCGACCAGCGTCTGCGCGGTGCCGTCGGAGAACGCGGCCAGGTTGCGGTCGCGGGCGTTCTGGGCCAGGTTGCCGTGCAGCTCGACCGCGGGCACGCCGGAGGCGTTGAGCTGCTTGGTCAGCTTCTTGGCGCCGTGCTTGGTGCGGGTGAACACGACGGTGCGGCCGGGCGCAGCGGTCAGGTCGACCAGCACCGGCAGGCGCTCGTCGGGCTTCACGTGCAGCACGTGGTGGGCCATCGTCGAGACCGGCGACTGCGCCGAGTCGACGCTGTGGGTCACCGGGTTGGTCAGGAAGCGCTTGACGATGACGTCGACGCCGGCGTCCAGGGTGGCCGAGAACAGCAGCCGCTGGCCGTCGCGCGGGGTCATGTCCATCAGCCGGCGCACGCCCGGCAGGAAGCCCAGGTCGGCCATGTGGTCGGCCTCGTCCAGGACGGTGATCTCGATCGCGTCCAGGCTGGCGTGGCCGCTCTGGATGTGGTCGGTCGAGCCGGCCGGGGCAGGCGACGAGCGACGTCGACGCCGGCGCGCAGGCCGCTGATCTGCGGGTTCGGGCCGACCCCGCCGAAGACGGTGAGGGTGCGCAGCTTCAGGGCCTTGGCCAGCGGCGCCATCGCGGCGTCGATCTGGGTGGCCAGCTCGCGGGTCGGCACGAGGATCAGCGCCCGCGGCTGGCCGCGGCTGGCGCGGCTTGGTGCTGGCCGCGAGGCGGGCCAGCGACCGGCAGCAGGAAGGCGTAGGTCTTGCCCGAGCCGGTGCGGCCGCGGCCGAGCACGTCGCGCCCGGCCAGGGAGTCGGGCAGCGTCGCGGCCTGGATCGGGAAGGGCGAGGTGATGCCGTTGGCATCAAGGACGGTGGTCAGCGCAGTGGGCACGCCGAGGCTGGCAAAAGTCGTGTCAGCAGACACAGGTGGTTGCTCCAAAAAGTCACAGGGTCGTTCTGCCCGGCGCAGACGCAGCATTGCGTGAGCGGCGCGTGACGATCGACATCAAGAAGCAGCCCGAGGCAGAACTGTGCGGGCTGCTGCCAAGCAGTATAGCCGCCGGAAGCCGCCCTCTCGGACAAACGTCCCACAACCGGACGGCGACGTCCCGCGTCAGGTCTCGATGGTGACAAATTTCGCGGCGGCTGAGCACGAGGGAGGAACCCGACGGGGGGCGTTGGCCCACAGCGGGCTCAAAGAGGCGGACACTGGAGACATGTCACCCGCACCGACACAGCGACGGTACCTCCCGTCGAGCCCGTTCCAGGCCCAGCCCACCCCGGCGGCTCACGAGTTCGCCGTGAACGACCGGATCACCCACGACCGCCACGGTCTCGGCAAGGTCGTCCGGGTGGGCGATCACGGCATCGACGTCGACTTCGGCTTCGCCGTCATTGCCATCAGCCTCCCCAACGCCAAGGTCACCCCGCTCTAGCCGGCAGCTCCCGGACGACGACGCGTCGTACCGGGAGCCGGCCCGCGGTCAGCCGTTGGCCCGCAGGTAACGGCCGAAGTGGGGCACGGTGAAGGCGATCCGGCCGCGTTCGCCGCTGTAGATCAGCCCCTTCTTCAGCAGCGCGTCGCGGGCCGGCGACAGCGACTGAGGCTTGCGGTCCAGGATCGCGGCGACCGCCGCGGTCGGCACCGACTCGGTCTCGTCCAGCCCGGGGCCGGTGCCGTCCGCGGCGGCCCTGGCCTCGTCGACCGCGGCGTCGGCCATCGCCCGCAGGTACTCCCGCTCGGCCGGCGTGGCCCGCTCGTAGCGTGACCCGAAGAACCCCACCGCCAGCTCGGTCTCGGCCTCCGGCGCGGCGACCCGCACGTCGTCGGCCGTGACCGGGCTGCCCGGCGCGACGTCCCAGGCCACCTTGCCGTACGCCTGGATGAAGTACGGGTAGCCCGCCGTCGCGGCGTACATCGCCTCGAGCGCCTCCGGCGTGAAGTCGGCGTCCTCCTCCCGCGCCGGCGACTGCAGCGCCCGGTCGGCGGCAGCCCGGTCGAGACGGTCGATGCGGGAGTAGGCGAACAGCCGCTCGCTGTAGGACTTGCTCGCGCTCAGGACCGCGGGCAGGTGCGGCAGCCCGGCACCGACCACGATCAGCGGCAGCCCGCTCTGGCTGATCTCGTGGCAGGCGGCGCACAGGGCCGACACGTCGTCGGGTCCGAGGTCCTGCATCTCGTCGATGAAGATCGCCACCCCCTTGCCCACGTCGGCGGCCAGGCCGCCGATGTCGGTGAGCAGCTCGACCAGGTCGATCTCGATGTCGCCGGAGTCGGCCCGGCCGCTGACGGCGGGGGCGTCGATGCCGGGCTGCCACCGGTCCCGCAGCTTGGCCCCGGCGGCGGCGTCACGCTGGGCGAAGGCCTTGATCACGCCGAGGACCTGGTCGACGTCGTCGCCCTGGGGGTGGCCGAGCTCGCGCACGGCGACGTGCAGGGCGGCGCTGAGCGGACGGCGCAGCCCCTGGTCCGGGCGGGCCTCCAGCTTGCCGGTGCCCCAGTGGGCGCGCACCGCGGCCGAGCGCAGCGCGTTGAGCAGCACGGTCTTGCCGACACCACGCAGCCCGGTCAGCACGATCGAGCGCTCCGGGCGCCCCTTCGCGATGCGTTCGAGCACGACGTCGAAGGCCCGCAGCTGGGCGTCACGACCCGCGAGCTCGGGGGGGCGCTGGCCGGCGCCGGGGGCGTAGGGGTTCCGGATCGGGTCCACGATGGCAGCGTATGACGCCGTCTAGCGCGAGCCGCAGATATGGCGATACTCGGTCATCGTGTCGCGCCCCGCGCCCCCCGACCGGACGCACCTCCCTGCCCGAATTCGCCCACCACGTGCCCGGATTCGGGCACTCCGATGCGTCCGGTCACGGCCGGCGGGGTCGATCGTGAACTATCGGAGTGTCTAGCAGTCATTCAAGACAGGTCGATACGGCGGTATGGCGAGCCGTGCGTGGACGGGGCACTGCCCAGCGACCGTGGCGAGTCAGCAGTCGCCCACCGGTGTCGTCACTCCCCGGGCTCGACCTTCGGCCAGCCGCGGGACCCACCCGAGCTCCTTCGCGATCTGGGAGGGGACGCGGTCGATGTTGTCGCCTGCAGCCGGACACCGTCAGCAGCTCGACCAGCGCTCAGCTCGGCCGATCCGTGGCCGCAGGCTGCCAGCGGGTGATGTGCGTGTCGAACCTGCTCGTGCCGCTCGCACGTGACCCAGCCCGCGACCGGCGGAGGCCGGGACCGTCGTCACTGAGCCGGCTCCCCCTCACCCGGTAGGCCTCCTCCGGCAGAGCACCAGGCGCCGGCCAGCGCGACCCAGCCGCCGGCTCCCGAAGCGCCTACACCCAGCTGCGCCCCGTGACCCCGGATGCTGACGGCTAACCGTCACCGCCCCCCGCAACGACCGCGCGCGCCGGCCGCCCTCCTCGACCGTTGCCCTGGGTGACGACGAGCGCCTCGCCCACCAGGTGCAGCGGCTTGACCCAGTCACCAAACTTCTTCTCCCGCTGCGTCGGCCGGAAGTCCACCTCGGACGACGACCTCATCCGCTGACGACAGGGCCATGTGCTTGAACCGCGGCCACCGCCGTGAGGCCACCGTCCGGCGACCTCGAGGGCCGCAGCGGCCACCTCACCGGGTCGCGTCGGTGCCGATGACGCGCTCCCGTGCGGCCTCGTCGAGCAGTTGGACGACGCGCAGCTCACCCTCGTCGCCGAGCGGAGCCCACCAGTCCACGACGTAGCATTTGTGCCGTCACCCTGTCGCTCCCCTGCTCGTCCCGTGGCCGTCGCGCCCAGTCTCCCAGCCGGGACGGCGACCCCACGCCCGGAGCAGGTCAGTACAGCGCCAGCTGCGGGCCCGGGCGCCCGCGCTGCTGCTCCCGCCGCGCCTCAGGGCTCGTCGTCGGCCGCCTCCTGACGCCTGCGCCTGCACGGTGCCCGCGTGGGCGGATCTGCAGCGCGGCGCTCCGGCGCCGCACCGCGGAAGCCCGCGATCGCCCCACACGGACCTCGGTGGCGTTGTCACAGTCCCAGCCCTGTCCTGCGGCGGCGGTGTTGGTCCGGTCGCACGAGTCCTCGAGGCCAATTCGCGGCCCAACGTGAATGAGTACCCTTCCGGACATGGCTGCCGTCAGTTATCGCAAGCGCGCTGTGTCCGGCCGCGCCTGGGCCGTGCCCGGGGTCCTGTCCCTCATGGCCATCGCCTACAGCCTCATCACCGAGCACGGCGACCCGGGACCGGCTGCTCGGGAGCCTGGTGGTGATGCTGACTCCTGGTGCGCGATCCTCGGCGGCATCTGGTGCCTGACGCTGTACTCGATGAACCGCTACGGCACCATCACCATCACTGGTGACACCCTGCGACGTCGGCCGGGATCGGTTGCCGCTGGACAAGATCGACCCCGAGTGGGTCCGCATGCTCGCCTCGAAGGCGTCACCCACGCTGCGCGAGCGGGTCCTCACGTCGGCCAGCACCATCCAGGTCCCCGCGCACGTGCCAGCGTCGACCCGGGTCGCGGCCGCCTCCTCGGCTGGCGCCTACGGCACCAGCATGGGCAGTGACCAGGTCACCCTGCGACTGACCGACGGCTCCAGGGTCACTGCACGCCAGCAATCGACCGCGAGGGACTGTTGGCCGCAGCTCGCTCACCAGTCCGCTCGGCCACTGAGCGTCGCGACCAACCCCAACGCTGCCGTCCACACGCCGCGTCCACACCGCGAGAGGCCGTGCGCGGGCGTCCGCCGCCCCGGCCGAGCGGACGACCCGCCCGCTAGCGTTCGCGCCATGAGCCGCGACCGCCGCACCCGCCAGAGGTTCGAGGGCACGATCGCGGGGCTGGGGTGCACCGGCGGCACCCGCATCGTGCTCGGCCACTGGCCGGTGTCCCCGTTCGGCGCGTTCGCCGACGTCATGGTCGAGCGCGCGGACGGCCACCGGCTGCTGCTGGCCCCCGGCCGGCAGGTGGCCGACTTCGTGCAGGCGACCTACTCCTTCGACGAGGTGCGCCTCGTCCCCGTGCAGGTCCGGGTCGCCCCGCCGGTATGGCGCGTGTCCGCCGGGCCCCTCGAGCTCACCTTCACCACCGCGGGGCGCCCGCCGCTGGGCTGGCTGCTGCGCGCCGTACCGGCGGCGGTGGCCGCGAGCCCGGCCTGGGCGTCGGCGGTGGACCCGGTCGCCCGGGTGCTCCTGCCGGGGGTGCGGACCCGCGGCAGCGCCGGTGGTGGCCGGCGCGAGTGGTACGGCGCGCGGGACCTGCACCGGATCGTCTCGATGCACGGCAGCTGGGACGGCGCCGACCTCGGCGACCTGGCCCCGGTCGACCCACCGGCGCGGTTCGGGTTCAGCTCGACGCCCACCCGCCCGTCACTCACGCGCGTCGTGTCGACCGTCGAGCTGCCGGGCTGAGCCTGGGCGGTCCTCCCTCAGAGGACGGCCGGCTCCGAGCCGTGCTCGCTGACCATCGGCTTGCCGGCGGCGGCCCAGGCCCGCATCCCACCGTCGAGGTTCGACACGGCGTAGCCCTGCTGCGCCAGCCAGGCCACCGCACGCGACGAGCGCCCACCGGAGCGGCACACCACGGCCAGGGTCGCACCGTCGACGTCGGGCAGGTCGCCCAGGCGCGCGGGCAGCTCGGCCAGCGGCACGTGCACCGCGCCGGGGGCGTGGCCGGCCGACCACTCGTTCGGCTCGCGGACGTCGAGGATGGTCGCGTTGTCGGCGACGTCGGGCACGCCGACCGTGGGAATCGAAGTCATGGGGCGCATCCTCTCACCCGCCGGTCACGCGCCGACGGCCTGACCGCAGCCCGGACGGCGCTACTTCAGCAGCCGCGACATCCGCCGGTCGGCAAGGGGCTTGCCCCCGGTCTGGCAGGTGGGGCAGTACTGCAGCGAGGAGTCGGCGAACGACACCTCGCGCACGGTGTCGCCACACACGGGACACGGCAACCCGGTGCGACCGTGCACGCGCATGCCGGCCCGCTTGGCGTCCTTGAGCTCCTTGGCCGGCTTGCCGGAGGCCACCTCGACCGCGTGCTGGAGGATCTCGCGCAGCGAGCTGTAGAGCCGGGCCACCTGCTCCTCGTCCAGGCTCGAGGCCAGGGCGAACGGCGAGAGCCGCGCCGCGTGCAGCACCTCGTCGGAGTAGGCGTTGCCGACGCCGGCGAGGAAGCCCTGGTCGCGCAGCAGCCCCTTGACCTGGGTCCGCCGGCCGCTGAGCATCGCCGCGAGCTCGGGCAGGCCGAAGCCGTCGGCCAGCGGGTCGGGGCCCAGGGTCGCGATGCCGGGCACCTCGCCGGGGTCGCGCACGATGTACGCCGCGAGCCGCTTGCGGGTGCCGGCCTCGGTGAGGTCGAAGCCGCTGCCGTCGGAGAGCCGGCAGCGCAGGGCGATCGGCGACTTCCCCGGGCGCAGCGGGGTGGGGGACAGCGCGTCGCTCCAGCGCAGCCAGCCGGCGCGAGCCAGGTGGAAGACCAGGTGGATGCCGTCGGCGTCGAGGTCGATGAACTTGCCGTGCCGGGCGATGCCGGTGACCGTCAGACCGGCCAGGGCCTGGGGCGGTGGGTCGTAGGTCTTCAGCACGCTGATCGAGCCGAGCTCGACCCCCGCAATGGCAAGACCGTCGGTGCGCTCGTGCAGGAAGTCCACGAGCGCCTGGACCTCGGGCAGCTCCGGCACCCCGTCATTCTCACCCACGCGGCGCTCCCACGCCCCTCACCTCGCGAACCTGGTGGCCCCGCGCGTGCGGACAGCGGCTCCCCCGGGCCGGCGCACCCTCACGGGCTCGACCTGCCCAAACGGGTTCCGGGCACAACAGAAGAGCCCCATCCTCGCGGGGAGGATGGGGCTCTTCTGTCAATGTTTGTCCGGCGGCGTCCTACTCTCCCACACCGTTCCCAGTGCAGTACCATCGGCGCTGAAGGGCTTAGCTTCCGGGTTCGGAATGGAGCCGGGCGTTTCCCCTTCGCTATGACCGCCGTAACCCCAGGGAGACACGGTGTCGTGTTTCCGGAAACGGGTTACAACCAATAGCTGTCAGTATTGTGTTGTGGTTTTGTTTCCCGACTGTATCTCGGGAACCACACAGTGGACGCGTAGCATCTTTGTATCAAGTTATCGGCTTATTAGTACCGGTCAGCTTCACACATTGCTGTGCTTCCACATCCGGCCTATCAACCCAGTGGTCTAGCTGGGAGCCTCTCACCCTTAACGGGCATGGAAACCTCATCTTGAAGCGTGCTTCCCGCTTAGATGCTTTCAGCGGTTATCACTTCCGAACGTAGCTAATCAGCGGTGCCCTTGGCAGGACAACTGACACACCAGAGGTTCGTCCATCCCGGTCCTCTCGTACTAGGGATAGCTCTTCTCAAGTTTCCTACGCGCACAGCGGATAGGGACCGAACTGTCTCACGACGTTCTAAACCCAGCTCGCGTACCGCTTTAATGGGCGAACAGCCCAACCCTTGGGACCTACTCCAGCCCCAGGATGCGACGAGCCGACATCGAGGTGCCAAACCATGCCGTCGATATGGACTCTTGGGCAAGATCAGCCTGTTATCCCCGGGGTACCTTTTATCCGTTGAGCGACGGCGCTTCCACAAGCCACCGCCGGATCACTAGTCCCGACTTTCGTCCCTGCTCGACATGTCTGTCTCACAGTCAAGCTCCCTTGTGCACTTACACTCGAAACCTGATTACCAACCAGGCTGAGGGAACCTTTGGGCGCCTCCGTTACCTTTTAGGAGGCAACCGCCCCAGTTAAACTACCCACCAGGCACTGTCCCTGATCCGGATCACGGACCGAGGTTAGATATCCAGAACGACCAGAGTGGTATTTCAACGTTGACTCCACGGACACTGGCGTGCCCGCTTCACAGTCTCCCACCTATCCTACACAAGCCGTACCGAACACCAATACCAAGCTGTAGTAAAGGTCCCGGGGTCTTTCCGTCCTGCTGCGCGTAACGAGCATCTTTACTCGTAGTGCAATTTCGCCGAGTTCGTGGTTGAGACAGTGGAGAAGTCGTTACGCCATTCGTGCAGGTCGGAACTTACCCGACAAGGAATTTCGCTACCTTAGGATGGTTATAGTTACCACCGCCGTTTACTGGCGCTTAAGTTCTCAGCTTCGCCGTGAGGCTAACCGGTCCCCTTAACGTTCCAGCACCGGGCAGGCGTCAGTCCGTATACATCGTCTTGCGACTTCGCACGGACCTGTGTTTTTAGTAAACAGTCGCTTCTCCCTGGTCTCTGCGGCCACTCACGCTCACCCAGCAAGTGGGGTCACGATCGGGGCCCCCCTTCTCCCGAAGTTACGGGGGTATTTTGCCGAGTTCCTTAACCACGATTCACTCGATCGCCTTGGTATTCTCTACCTAACCACCTGAGTCGGTTTGGGGTACGGGCGGCTCGAACCTCGCTAGAAGTTTTTCTAGGCAGCATAGGATCACCCTCTTCCCGCTAATGCGGTCACCATCAGGTCTCAGGCTTGATCAGGTGCGGATTTACCTACACCTGGCCCTACACCCTTAGACGTGGACTACCATCGCCACGCGGAGGCTACCTTCCTGCGTCACTCCATCGCTTACCTACTACGTGATCGGGTCGCGCGCTCCACACGCACCCGCTCTCCGAAGAGCAGCAAAGGCACGGCTTCAGGCGCTTAGCATCACACGGTTCGGTATGGGCGGTTCTTCGCCGGTACGGGAATATCAACCCGTTGTCCATCGACTACGCCTGTCGGCCTCGCCTTAGGTCCCGACTTACCCAGGGCAGATTAGCTTGACCCTGGAACCCTTGGTTATTCGGCGGACGGGTTTCTCGCCCGTCATTCGCTACTCATGCCTGCATTCTCACTCGTGTGGCGTCCACGGCTGGATCACTCCGCCGCTTCACTCGCCACACGACGCTCCCCTACCCATCGACACGCTTGGACACCCACCACAAGGGCGGCTGCCGGGCAAAGTGTCAATGCCACAGCTTCGGTGGTGTGCTTGAGCCCCGCTACATTGTCGGCGCGGAATCACTTGACCAGTGAGCTATTACGCACTCTTTAAAGGGTGGCTGCTTCTAAGCCAACCTCCTGGTTGTCACAGCAACTCCACATCCTTTCCCACTTAGCACACGCTTAGGGACCTTAGATGGTGGTCTGGGCTGTTTCCCTCTCGACTACGGAGCTTATCCCCCGCAGTCTCACTGCCACGCTCTGGCTTACCGGCATTCGGAGTTTGGCTGACGTCAGTAACCTGGTGAGGCCCATTAGCCATCCAGTAGCTCTACCTCCGGTAAGAAACACGTGACGCTGCACCTAAATGCATTTCGGGGAGAACCAGCTATCACGGAGTTTGATTGGCCTTTCACCCCTACCCACAGCTCATCCCCTCAGTTTTCAACCTAAGTGGGTTCGGTCCTCCACGCGGTCTTACCCGCGCTTCAACCTGGCCATGGGTAGATCACTCCGCTTCGGGTCTAGACCCAGCGACTCAAACGCCCTGTTCGGACTCGCTTTCGCTACGGCTTCCCCACACGGGTTAACCTCGCCACTGAGCACTAACTCGCAGGCTCATTCTTCAAAAGGCACGCTGTCACCCCACAAGGAGGCTCCAACGGATTGTAGGCACACGGTTTCAGGATCTATTTCACTCCCCTCCCGGGGTACTTTTCACCTTTCCCTCACGGTACTTGTCCGCTATCGGTCACCAGGGAATATTTAGGCTTAGCGGGTGGTCCCGCCAGATTCACACGGGATTTCTCGGGCCCCGTGCTACTTGGGATACTTCTCAGGAGTTCAACACATTTCGTCTACGGGGGTCGCACCCTCTGTGCCGGACCTTTCAATGTCCTTCGACTATGCGCTGAATTTCTGACTCCTTGCCCTCGTGGTAGAGAGGGCCGAAAAGTCCCACGACCCCGGACATGCAACGCCTACCAGCTATCACACATGCCCGGTTTAGCCTCTTCCGCTTTCGCTCGCCACTACTCACGGAATCGCGGTTGCTTTCTCTTCCTGTGGGTACTGAGATGTTTCACTTCCCCACGTTCCCTCCACCTACCCTATGTGTTCAGGTAGGGGTGACTGGACTTGCCTCCAGCCGGGTTTCCCCATTCGGAAATCCACGGATCACAGTCTGGTTATCGACTCCCCGTGGCTTATCGCAGATTCCTACGTCCTTCTTCGGTTCCTGGTGCCAAGGCATCCACCGTGTGCCCTTAAAAACTTGGCCACAAAGATGCTCGCGTCCACTGTGTAGTTCTCAACATACAGGCGGCGACCCGATCCGAACTGGCACCCACACCCACGCAAAGCGGGATGCGGTATGACCAGGACCAGGCCCCGACCAGACCCCCCACCAGAACCCGAGCCACCCCCGAAGAGGTGAGCCAGGCCGCCGGTGGCGGAGACGGTCATGAAGGTTCAGAAGCTCGCGCTTCCGACCCCTCAGGACCCAACAACGTGCCAGGCACCCCCACACCCACACCCGCCCACGGTCCACGACCACCCCCACCCGAAGGCGAGGAGGTCAGTACTGGTGAGCCGGCACGAGGTGACGGCGCCAAATCGATGTTCCACCCGTGAGCAACCCCCACAGGACGATCGCCTGTGCAGGGGCCACCTGGACACCCGAACCCTCGACCACCCACCCCAAGGGGCGACGCGGACGAGCGGGTGCCAGTGCTCCTTAGAAAGGAGGTGATCCAGCCGCACCTTCCGGTACGGCTACCTTGTTACGACTTAGTCCCAATCGCCAGTCCCACCTTCGACGGCTCCTCCTCTTGCGAGTTAGGCCACCGGCTTCGGGTGTTACCGACTTTCGTGACTTGACGGGCGGTGTGTACAAGGCCCGGGAACGTATTCACCGCAGCGTTGCTGATCTGCGATTACTAGCGACTCCGACTTCATGGGGTCGAGTTGCAGACCCCAATCCGAACTGAGACCAGTTTTTTGGGATTCGCTCCACCTTGCGGTCTCGCAGCCCTTTGTACTGGCCATTGTAGCATGCGTGAAGCCCAAGACATAAGGGGCATGATGATTTGACGTCATCCCCACCTTCCTCCGAGTTGACCCCGGCAGTCTCCTATGAGTCCCCACCATCACGTGCTGGCAACATAGAACGAGGGTTGCGCTCGTTGCGGGACTTAACCCAACATCTCACGACACGAGCTGACGACAACCATGCACCACCTGTATACCGACCTTGCGGGGAGCACATCTCTGCACTTTTCCGGTATATGTCAAGCCTTGGTAAGGTTCTTCGCGTTGCATCGAATTAATCCGCATGCTCCGCCGCTTGTGCGGGCCCCCGTCAATTCCTTTGAGTTTTAGCCTTGCGGCCGTACTCCCCAGGCGGGGAACTTAATGCGTTAGCTGCGGCACGGACCTCGTGGAATGAGGCCCACACCTAGTTCCCAACGTTTACGGCATGGACTACCAGGGTATCTAATCCTGTTCGCTCCCCATGCTTTCGCTTCTCAGCGTCAGTAGTGGCCCAGAGACCTGCCTTCGCCATCGGTGTTCCTCCTGATATCTGCGCATTTCACCGCTACACCAGGAATTCCAGTCTCCCCTACCACACTCTAGTCTGCCCGTACCCACTGCAAGCTCAAGGTTGAGCCTTGAGATTTCACAGCAGACGCGACAAACCGCCTACAAGCTCTTTACGCCCAATAATTCCGGACAACGCTCGCACCCTACGTATTACCGCGGCTGCTGGCACGTAGTTAGCCGGTGCTTCTTCTGCAGGTACCGTCACTTTCGCTTCTTCCCTGCTGAAAGAGGTTTACAACCCGAAGGCCTTAATCCCTCACGCGGCGTCGCTGCATCAGGCTTTCGCCCATTGTGCAATATTCCCCACTGCTGCCTCCCGTAGGAGTCTGGGCCGTGTCTCAGTCCCAGTGTGGCCGGTCGCCCTCTCAGGCCGGCTACCCGTCGTCGCCTTGGTGAGCCATTACCTCACCAACAAGCTGATAGGCCGCGAGTCCATCCTCCACCGAAAAACTTTCCACACCATACCCATGCGGGTTGGCGTCATATCCGGTATTAGCCCCGGTTTCCCGGAGTTATCCCAGAGTGGAGGGCAGGTTACTCACGTGTTACTCACCCGTTCGCCACTGATCACCAGGTACAAGTACCCGGATCACCGTTCGACTTGCATGTGTTAAGCACGCCGCCAGCGTTCGTCCTGAGCCAGGATCAAACTCTCCGTAGATGTCTTGCCCACCACCACAAAAGGCGGCGGAAAAACAAACCCCGAAGGGTAACTGATACTGGCTGAAACAGAACCAAGCCCGCTGGACTTGAATTCAATATCAACCAAAGGAAAATTCGCGGTCAACAAACACCAACCCACCCCCAAACGGGAATGAACCAGGGCCGAAGACCAACGAGGTTAATTGGCATCGATTTTTGGCACGCTGTTGAGTTCTCAAGTGTCGGACGCGCACCCTCACGCGGCTCTCGCCGTGCTCCGGGGCAACCGTTCTAACTTATCTCACCCGGGCCGGTCCGTCCAAATCGCTTGTCGCACCTTGCGATGCGGGCTTTTTGTTACGGGCGCGGCCCCTCGGGCAACTTCGTAAAGGTACGTCACGGACCGCCGCGGGACCAAATCGGGCCGCCGGCTCCCGAGCGGCCGTGGCCGGTGCGGCCATCCTCGGTGCGGCGTGGCGCCGGCGCAGGGTCCCGGTCGCCCCTGGTCGGGCCCCTACGATCGCGGACCATGGACATCGACCGGGAGGACCCGCCGCTGCTGGGGTCCGAGCGCGCCACGCTGGTCTCCTTCCTCGACTGGCACCGGGCGACCCTGGCGCTCAAGTGCGAGGGGCTCAGCGACGACCAGCTGCGGCGGCAGTCGATGCCGCCCTCGACCCTCTCCCTGCTCGGGCTGGTGCGTCACCTGGCCGAGGTCGAGCGGACCTGGTTCCGGCGCGTGCTCGCCGGAGAGGTCGTGCCCCTCGTCTACTCGGACACCGGCGACTACCAGGTGGCGTACGACGCACGGGAGGCCGACGTCGCGGAGGCGTTCGCGAGCTGGCGGACCGAGGTCGAGCACTCCCGCCGGATCGAGGCGGCCGCACCGGACCTCGACCTCACCGGTCACCAGGCCAAGTGGGGCGAGGACGTGTCGCTGCGCTGGGTGCTCGTCCACATGGTCGAGGAGTACGCCAGGCACAACGGGCACGCCGACCTGCTGCGTGAGGGGCTGGACGGCCGGACCGGCGAGTAGCACCGAGGGACGCCACCCGCCGGGGCCCACGTCCCGCGCAGGGGACGGTCAGCGGACCCGGGCGGCGCGCAGCGACCGGAGCAGTCCGTAGCCGTCGGGGGCGCGGCAGATCGGCACCGGCCGGCGCACCCGCGGCGCGAACTCCTCGTTGGAGACCGGGATGCCGTGCGAGAGGACCTGCTCGGCGGGGGTCAGCTCACGGATGGCGATCGCCTCGACCAGGTCGGGGCGGTCACGGGCGAAGTCGCCGTAGATCCGGGGGTCGTGCTGTCCGTCGTCGCCGACGAGGATCCAGCGGATGTGGGGGAACTCCCGGGCCAGCCGGTGCAGCGCCGCGCGCTTGTGCTCCTGGCCGCTGCGGAACCACCCCGAGTTCGTCGGCCCCCAGTCGGTCATCAGCAGCGGGCCGGCCGGGTAGCCGTGACGCTTGAGGAACCGGGTCAGCGTCGGCGCGGTGTTCCACGCCCCCGTGGACAGGTAGAAGATCGGCGAGCCCGGCCGCTCGTCCAGCAGGGTGCGGTAGAGCGGTGCCATCCCGGGCACGATGTGGCGCGCCTGCTCGTGCCGCACGAAGGTGTTCCAGGCCGCGATGAGCGGCCGCGGCAGGGCGGTGATCATCACCGTGTCGTCGATGTCGCTGACCAGACCGAAGGTGACGTCGGCGCCGATGACCCGCACGCTGCCACGGACCGGCTCGGCGCCCTCGGCGCTCAGCGTGACGTCGTGCCAGCCGGGCTCGAGCCCCGGCGAGCGGACGACCACGTCGACGTAGCCGCTGCGGTCGCTGCGGGTGCGGACCTGGCGCTCACCCACGCTGACGGTCACCGGCAGACCCATCGCCGGCGCGGTGATGAAGACGCGCCAGCCCCGCTGCTCCTCCTCGGCGCCGTACAGCTCGCGCAGGCTGGCCCGCGCGTCGGCGGCGATCGGCTCGTCGTGGTTGCGGCTGAGCACCACCCGGCCGAGGACGCGGACGAAGTCGGGCGACCCGTAACCGGTGTAGCTGATCATCCGCGGCCGCCAGCCCCGCGCGCGCAGCACCGCGCTGGTGCGCCGGTGGAAGGCGTCCTCGACGAGGGCGGCGGCATGGGGTCGGGCCATGGCGCCCAACCTAGGCGGTCGCACCGACCGGTGGGGCCGCCCGGCCCCGGTCCGCGGCCGGATCGACACCTGGCGGCGCCCGGCCGGGTCAGCGCAGCAGCGCGTCGATCTCCGGGATCCGCGCCCGGTAGCCCTCGAGCAGGACCCGTGCCGTCGTCACCGAGTCGACCAGCGGGTGCAGGGCCAGGGCCTGCACGGCCAGCCGCGCCGAGCGGGTCAGCGAGGCCTCGATGGTCAGCTGCTCGACCGCCTTGACCTGCTGGACCAGACCGAGCATGGCCCCGGCGAGCGGCCGGGCGGTGAGCGGGTGCGGCGCCGTCGGCGTCGACGGTGCACGGCACCTCGACCACCGCCTCGGGCGGCAGCCCCGGCAGGGTGGTGCCGTTGCGGACGTTGAGGATCATCGCCGCCCGCTCGTTGCGGGCGATGGCCGCCATGATCGCGAGGGCCACGCCCTCGTAGCCGCCCCCCTCGACGTCGGCGGCGTCGCGCTCCTCGTCCTCGTGCGTGCGCGCCTCCTTCATGTAGCTGGCGTCACGCTCCCGGCGCACCCGGTGCCACTCCCCGAGGGCCTGCGAGGGGTCGGCGGCGACCGCGTCGTAGAAGCCGCGCTGCTGGTCGAGCAGGAACTCCCCCCGGGTCTGCGCGCTGCCGCGGATCGACGGCGACCGCGTCGCGGGTGAAGTAGTAGTAGTAGAGGTACTCGTTGGGCACCGCCCCCAGGCTGCGGATCCAGTCGGCGCCGAAGACGCGGCCCTCCTCGATGCCGGCGAGCAGGGTGTCGTCGCCGATGAGGTCGGGCAGCACGTCCCGGCCGTCGTGCGAGAGCCCGCGCAGCCAGCCGAGGTGGTTGAGCCCCACGTAGTCCAGCGACGTGCGGTCCGGGTCGTGCCCGAGCGCGCGGGCGGCACGCCGGCCCAGCCCGATCGGCGAGTCGCAGATGCCGACGACGCGCTCGCCCAGCACCCGCTGCATCGCCTCGGTGATCATCCCGGCCGGGTTGGTGAAGTTGATGACCCAGGCGCGCGGGGCGAGCGCCTTGACCCGCTCGGCCACCTCGACGGCGACCGGCACGGTGCGCAGCCCGTACGCCAGGCCGCCCGGGCCGGTCGTCTCCTGCCCCAGCAGGCCCAGGTCGAGCGCCACCCGCTCGTCGTTCGTGCGCCCGGCCAGGCCACCGACCCGGATCGCCGAGAAGACGAAGTCGGCGTCCGCGCAGGGCCGTGTCGAGGTCGGTGGTCGCCGAGACGACCGGGGCGGCCGGGTCGCCGCCGCCCATCTGGGCCAGCACGTGCCCCACCGCGGCGAGGCGGTCCTCGTCGACGTCGTACAGCGAGACGCGGTCCACCCGCTGCTCGCTGGTGTCGCGCAGCAGCGCGCCGTACACGAGGGGGACCCGGAAGCCCCCACCGCCGAGAATGGCCAGCTTCACGAGATGAGCACCTCCACGCCGGCCGCGACACACGCCTCGAGCGTGTGCGGGTCGGCTCCGTCGTTGGTCACGAGCACGTCGATGTCCGTGATGGCGCAGACCCGGAGTGACCCGGACCCGGGCAGCTTGTGCCGGTCGGCCAGCAGCACGACCTGGTCTGCGGCGGCGATGAGCGCGCGTTTCACGGGCACCTCGACCCCGGTGGTGTCGAGCACCTGCCCGTCCGCGCGGACACCGCTGGCCCCGAGGAAGGCCCGGTCGGCGCGCACCTGCGCGAGGGCGTCCTGGGTGAGCACGCCGACCAGGGACAGGTAGGGGCGTCGCAGGGCGCCGCCGAGGACCACCAGCTCGACCTGCTCGTCGTCGCGCAGGACGTCCACGACGGCCAGGCTCGCGGTCATCACGGTGACCGGGCGGCCGCGCAGGTGGCGGGCCAGCATCATGGTCGTGGTGCCGATGTCGAGCAGCAGCACCTCGCCGTCGCGCACCGTGCCCGCCGCCTTCCGGGCGACCCGGTCCTTGTCCGCGGCGTGCGACGCGGCCACCTCGGCGAACGGCCGCTCGGGCTCGGTGTCGCCGGGCTCGTGCCCGCTGAGGTGGGCGCCGCCGTGGACGCGGGTCAGGACGCCGGCCCGGTCGAGCTGCTGCAGGTCGCGGCGGATCGTGGCCGCGCTGACGTCGAGGTCACGGGCCAGGTCCTCCACCGAGACGACCCCGCCGGCACGCAGGTGGCGCAGGATGTCGACCTGCCGCCGGTGCCTCACAGCGCGAAGATAGCAGTCATCCCCGCGCACTTTCACGCATCTACGCGCGGATATGCACACTTCTGCGCGCTTTTGTGTTGTCAAGGCGGACGCCGAGCGGGCACTATGGCCGCGTTGCCTCCCCCGTCCCAGGAGTACCGCCCGTGCCACGATCGCCCGAGTCCCCGTACGACCCGCTGGCCGACCGACGGGCACCGGACGGCCCGGAGTTCGACGTCTTCCTGTGGGGCACCGTCTTCCTCGACATCGTCTTCACCGGGCTGGAGAGCATGCCGGCGAACGGCACCGAGGTCTGGGCCGACGGGATGGGCTCGTGCCCCGGGGGCATCGCGAACCTGGCCATCGCCTCCAGCCGGCTCGGCCTGCGCACCTCCCTCGCCGCCGCGTTCGGCGACGACGACTACGCCGACTTCTGCTGGCGCACCCTGGCCGAGCAGGAGCACGTCGACCTGCAGCGCTCCCGCCGGTTCGAGCGCTGGCACTCGCCGGTGACCGTCTCGATGGCGGTCAACCGGGACCGGAGCATGGTCACCCACGGGCACGAGGCGCCGGTGTCGGCCACCGAGATGATCGGCCGGCCGCCGCGCTCCCGGGCCGTCTTCGTCGACCTCAACCTGGCCGAGCCGCTCGGCCGCAGCGACCGCCCGACCTGGGCCGACCTGGCCCGCGCCGAGGGCGCCCTCGTCTTCGCCGACGTGGGCTGGGACCCCACCGGCGCCTGGTCCGGCCAGGTCCTGGACCAGCTCTCGGCGCTGCCACGCGTTCATGCCCAACGCGTCCGAGGCGATGGCCTACACCCGCACCGACACCCCGCACGACGCCCTCTACGCCCTCGCCGACCGGGTCCCGCTCGCGGTGGTCACCAACGGCGCGCAGGGAGCCCTCGCCATCGACGGCACCACCGGCGAGGAGGTCGCACGTGCCGGCCCTGCGGGTGCCGGCGCTCGACCCGACCGGCGCCGGCGACGTGTTCGGGGCCAGCATGGTCGTCGGCACGCTGTCCGGCTGGCCGCTGGCCGACCGGCTCGCGTTCGCCACGCTCTGCTCGGCGCTGGCGGTGCAGCAGTTCGGCGGCTCGCTGGCCGCGCCCGGCTGGGGCGACATCGCCGACTGGTGGCACACGGTGCGCGACAACGGCCAGCGCGGCTCGTACCGCTGCCTCGCTGATGCGCCGCTACGCGTTCCTCGAGCGAGCTCGTGCCCACCGCTGCCGGTCGGCGCCGTGCGCCGGGCGGCGGCGACGATCGCCCGGCACGCCGACGTCGAGGTCATCCCGTGACCCGGGCGGCCCCGACCACCACGTACTGTCCCCATCGTGGTCCTCCTTCCTCTCCCCTGGAGCGCGCGATGAACCCCCGTAGACCGCGACTGCTGATGGCCGCCGGCGCAGTCGGACTCGCCGCCGTGACGGCGTGCGCGCCCGGCTCGAACAGCTCCACCGGCGGCTCGACGCCGACCCCCGGCGCCACCGTGAGCACCGACGCCGCCGGCATGGGCAAGGTCAACCTCACCGTGTGGGACCAGGAGGTCCGCGGTGGCCAGAACGCCCAGATGAGCCAGCTCAACAAGGAGTTCCAGGCGAAGTACCCCAACATCACGATCAAGCGGGTCTCCCGCTCGTTCGACGACCTCAAGACGACGCTGCGGCTGGCGCTGAGCGGCAACCAGCCGCCCGACGTGGTCGAGGCCAACAACGGCCGGTCCGACATGGGCTCGTTCGTCAAGGCCGGGCAGCTGCGCCCGCTCGACGCCTACGCCAAGGCCTACGGCTGGAACGACGCGCTACCCCGAGTCGGTGCGCCAGTACTCGTCGTACAGCCCGGACGGCAAGACGTTCGGCCAGGGCAGCCTCTACGGCCTGCCGCAGGTCGGTGAGGTCGTCGGCATCTACTACAACGCCAAGAAGCTCGCGGCCGCCGGCGTGCAGCCGCCGAAGACCTGGGCCGAGTTCGACACGGCGCTGGCCACGGTCAAGGCCAAGGGCGAGACCCCGATGATGTTCGGCAACCTCGACAAGTGGCCGGCGATCCACGTCTTCGGCACGGTCCAGGGCCGCACCACCCCCGCCGACGCGGTGACGCAGCTCGCGTTCGGGCGCAAGGGCGCCTCGTGGACGACGCCGGAGAACACCAAGGCCGCGCAGACCCTGGTCGACTGGGTCGACAAGGGCTACTTCGAGCCCGGCTTCAACGGCCAGGGCTACGACCCGGCGTGGCAGGCCTTCAGCAAGGGCAAGGGCGCCTTCCTCATCGCCGGGACCTGGCTGCAGGCCGACCTGCAGAAGGCCATGGGTGCCGACGTCGGCTTCATGCTGCCCCCCGGCCAGAGCGCCGACGCCAAGCCGGTCGCGACCGGTGGCACGGGCCTGCCGTTCTCGGTGACCAGCAAGAGCGCGCACCCGGACGCGGCCGCGGCGTACATCAACTTCATCACCAACGCCCACGCGATGCAGGTGCTGACGCAGACCGGCAACCTGCCGGTCGCGGACACCGCGGCGCAGCAGGTGCGGTGGCGGCCTGCAGAAGGACGTCTTCACCGCCTTCGGCACGGTCGCCAAGGGTGACGGGCTGCTGCCGTACCTCGACTACGCGACGCCGACGATGTACGACACCCTCGGCGCCGGCGCTGCAGGACCTGCTGGCCAAGAAGGCCACCCCGCAGCAGTTCCTCGAGCGGGTCCAGAAGGACTACAGCGACTTCGTGTCCACCAACGGCTAGGCGACGCAGTGACCGTCGAGCGCACGGGGCGCCCCCGTCGGGGCGGGGGTCCGCCCGGTGAGCCGCGCCGGGTGGCCTACCTCTACCTGCTGCCGGCGTTCCTCGTGTACGCCGCGTTCCTGCTCTACCCGCTGGTCCGCTCGGTCCAGCTCTCGTTCTACCGGTGGGACGGGCTGACGCTCGGCACGTGGGTCGGGCTGGACAACTACCTCGAGGTCGTGCAGGACCAGGGGCTGCGGGCGGCGTTCGGCCACGCCCTGGTCCTGATCGGTCTTCTACGCGCTGGTGCCGCTGGTCGTCGGCCTGGGGCTGGCCTCGATCCTCAACCGGGCCAAGGTCCGCGGGCTCGGCTTCTTCCGCACGGTGGTGTTCCTGCCGCAGGTCGTCGCGATGGTCGTCGTCGCCGTGGCGTGGCGTCGCATCTACGCCCCCGACGGCACCCTGAACTCCCTGCTGTCGGCGGTGGGCCTGGAGTCGCTGACCCGGGGCTGGCTGGGCGACTACACCCTGGCGCTGCCGGCGGTCGGCTTCATCGGCACGTGGTTCGAGACCGGCCTGGTCACGGTGCTGCTGCTGGCCGGGATGGGCCGGATCTCCGGCGAGCTGTACGAGGCCGCGCGCCTGGACGGGGCCGGGCCGGTGCGTGAGTTCCTCACGGTGACCCTGCCCTCGGTGCGCGGCGAGATCGCGGTGGCCCTGACCCTGACCGTCATCGCCGCGCTGCGGACCTTCGACCTGGTCTACGTCACCACCCGGGGCGGCCCCGGGAACAGCACGTCCGTGCCGTCGTACGAGGTCTACCACCGGGCCTTCGAGCTCGGCCAGGTCGGCTCCGCCGCCGCGATCGGCGTCTGCCTGACGGTCATCATCTTCGTCATCTCGTTCGGCATCACCCGCATCGGCGACCGGGAGACCACATGAGGGTCTCCCGGGCCGAGCGGGCGGCCAACTACCTGATCCTGAGCGCCTTCGCGGTGTTCGCGCTGTTCCCGATCCTCACGATCGTGGTCGCGGCGCTGGGCCCGGACGACAGCGGCTCCGGCACCCCCTCGGCGTCGGTCGCCGGCGTGCACGTCGGCAACTTCGCCCAGGCCTGGCAGATCGGCCACTTCGGCACCTACCTGCGCACCAGCCTGACCGTGTCGGTCCTCGTGGTCGCGGTCAGCCTGGTGCTGTCGATCCTGTCCGGGTTCGCGTTCGGCACCATGCGCTTCCGCGGCTCCACCGTGCTCTTCTACCTGTTCCTGCTGGGCATCATGATGCCCAGCGAGGCGATCGTCGTCCCGCTGTACTTCGACCTCCGCTCGATCGGCCTCACCAACACGCTCTGGGCGATCGCGCTGCCGCAGATCGCGCAGTCCGTGGCGTTCGGGACCTTCTGGATGCGGGCGTACTTCCGCAGCAGCAGCCGCGCCATCGTCGAGGCGGCCCGGCTCGACGGCGCCAGCAACCGGCGGATCCTGTGGCAGGTCCTGGTGCCCCTCGCCCGCCCGGCCATCGTCACCCTGACCGTCCTGACCTTCATGTGGACGTGGAACGAGTTCCTCATCCCGCTGGTCATGGTGACCGACGAGTCGCTGCGCACCGCACCGCTCGGCCTGGCCTTCTTCCAGGGCCAGTACACCCAGGGGTTCACGCTGCTGGCCGCCGGCGCCGTCATCGTCGCGCTGCCCGTCGTGGCGCTCTACCTCTTCCTCCAGCGTCACTTCATCGCCGGCATGCTCGAGGGCGCCGTCCGGGAGTGAGGGCCCGGCCACCCGGGTGGTGACCGGGACCTGCGGCCGGGCTCCTTGACCGGCAGACGTAGCGTTGGTCCATGAGCCACCCTGACCGCCCGGCGACGCTGGGCCAGCTGCGTGACACCGGCTACACCACGCGCACGGTGAAGCAGGAGATCCGCGCCAACCTGCTCGACCGGCTGCGTTCGGGCGAGCCGGCCTTCCCCGGCATCGTCGGCTTCGACGACACCGTCCTGCCCGAGCTCGAGAGCGCCCTGCTCGCCGGCCACGACCTGGTGCTGCTCGGCGAGCGCGGCCAGGGCAAGACCCGGCTGATGCGCACCCTGGTCGAGCTGCTGGACGAGTGGAGCCCCGCCGTCGCCGGCTGCGAGATCAACGACGACCCGCTGGCGCCGGAGTGCACCCGGTGCCGGCGCCTGATCGGCGAGGTCGGCGACGAGCTGCCGCTCACCTGGCGGCACCGCAGCGAGCGCTACACCGAGAAGCTGGCCACCCCCGACACCAGCGTCGGCGACCTCGTCGGCGACGTCGACCCGGTCAAGGTGGCCCAGGGGCGCACCCTCGGCGACCCCGAGACGGTGCACTACGGCCTCGTGCCGCGCACCAACCGCGGGATCTTCGGCCTGAACGAGCTGCCCGACCTCGCCGAGCGGATCCAGGTGGCGATGTTCAACGTGCTGGAGGAACGCGACATCCAGATCCGCGGCTACTCGCTGCGGCTGCCGCTGGACCTGCTGCTGGTGGTCACGGCCAACCCCGAGGACTACACCAACCGGGGCCGGATCATCACCCCGCTGAAGGACCGGTTCGGCGCCGAGATCCGCACCCACTACCAGCTCGAGGTCGACGACGAGGTGGCCCTGATCAGCCAGGAGGCCGCCGTCGTCGCCGAGGTGCCCGAGCACCTGGTCGAGGTCGTCGCCCGGCTCACCCGGGGGCTGCGCGGCTCGTCCTCGGTGGACCAGCGCTCCGGTGTCTCGGCCCGGTTCTCGATCGCCGCGACCGAGGGCATCTCGGCGTCGGCCCTGCGCCGGTCGGCCCGCGCCGGCCGACCCCGAGGCCGTGGCCCGCACCTGCGACGTGCCGGGGGTCGTGCCGACGCTGCTGGGCAAGCTCGAGTTCGAGATGGGCGAGGAGGGCCGCGAGCGCGACGTGCTGGACCACCTGCTCAAGGTCGCCCTGGCCGAGACGTTCCGGGCGCGGCTGTCCGGGCTGGACCTGTCGGGGTTCACCGACCTGTTCGCCGAGGGGGCGATCGTCGAGACCGGCGAGCTGGTGCCGGCCGCCGACCTGCTCAGCCAGCTCGGCACGGTGCCGGGGCTGTCCAAGGTCCTCGACCGGCTCGGCCACGGCGACGACGCCTCCCCCGGGCAGGCGGCCGCGGCGGTCGAGTTCGTCCTGGAGGGCCTGCACCTCACCCGCCGGATCGACAAGGACACCGTGGGCGGCCGGACCGTCTACGGCGCCTAGGCCGATGCCCGACCGCGACCACACCTCCCACGGCCGGTTCCGCTACGGGCCCTGGCGTGGTGGTCCCGACCCGCTCGCCCCGCCGTACGACGTCCGCGCCGCCCTGGACGAGGTGGGCCGCGACGTGCTGGCCGGCGGCAGCCTGGGCGAGGCGCTGCGCGAGCTGCTGCGCCGCGGCATGGACGGGCGCGCCGGCCTGGACGAGCTGGCCGAGCGGGTCCGCCGGATGCGCCAGCGGGCCCGACGCCGCGGGGACCTCGCCGGCACCCTGGACCACGTCCGCGCCGCCCTCGACCAGGCCCTCGCCGCCGAGCGGGACACCCTCGCCGGCCGGGACGACGACACCGCCCGGCTGGCCGAGATGGAGCTGGCCACCCTGCCGGACGACACCGCGGGGCAGGTGCGGGCGCTGGCCGACTACGACTGGCAGTCGCCCGAGGCCCGTGCGGCGTACGAGTCGATCCGGGACATGCTGCGCAGCGAGGTGCTCGACGCCCAGTTCGCCGGCCTCAAGCAGGCCCTCAGCTCCGGGGACCCGCGGGCGATGCAGGCCATCCGGGACATGCTGGCCGACCTCAACGCGCTGCTGGCCGCCCACGCGCGGGGCGAGGACACGACCGACCAGTTCAACGAGTTCATGGACAAGCACGGCGACCTGTTCCCCGAGCAGCCCCAGGACGTCGACGAGCTGATCGACGCCCTCGCCCGCCGCCAGGCCGCCGCGGCGCGGATGATGGCCTCGCTCTCGCCGGAGCAGCGCGAGGAGCTGGCCCAGCTGATGAGCGACGCCCTCGCCGACGCCGACCTCGCCTCCGAGATGGCCCAGCTCTCGGACAACCTGCGGGCCCTGCGCCCGGGCATGGACCAGGGCCGGCCGGTCGGGATGCAGCCGGGTGGGCCGTCCCTGGGCTACAGCGACGCGGTCGAGGCCGTGGCCGAGCTGGCCGACCTCGAGGCCCTCGAGCAGCAGCTGTCCCAGGGGCACGCCGGCGCCACGCTGGACGACGTCGACGTCGAGCGGCTGGAGCAGCGCCTCGGCTCGGCCGCCGCGCGCGACCTCGAGTCGCTGCGCCAGCTCGAGCGCGAGCTGGAGAAGCAGGGCTACCTCGCCCGCGGCGACGACGGGCTGCGCCTCACCCCTCGCGCCGTACGACGCCTCGGCGAGACCGCGCTCAAGCGGGTCTTCGACCGGCTGGACGCCACCGGGCGCGGCGACCACGACGACCGGCACACCGGGCAGGCGGACGAGCGGACCGGGCTGACCCGCCCCTGGGTCTTCGGCGACGAGCTGCCGCTGGACGCCCCGCGGACCGTCGCCAACGCGCTCAGCCGCGCCGGCCTGCCCTCGGGCGGGGTGCAGCTGATGGTCGAGGACTTCGAGGTGGTCGAGACCGAGCGCCGCACCACCGCGGCCGTCGCGCTGTGCGTCGACATGTCGTACTCGATGGTGCAGGAGGGCCGCTGGGGGCCGATGAAGCAGACCGCGCTGGCGCTGTCGCACCTGGTGGAGACCCGGTTCCGGCAGGACGCGCTGCAGGTCATCGGGTTCAACCTGGCCGCGCGGCGGCTCTCGCCGGTGCAGCTGGCCGACGCCGAGCCCGAGTGGGTGCAGGGCACCAACCTCCAGCACGCGCTGATGCTCGCCTCACGGCACGTGCGCCGGCACCCCGACGCCGAGCCGGTCGTCCTGGTCGTCACCGACGGCGAGCCGACCGCCCGGATCGGCGCGGACGGCGAGCCGGAGTTCCAGTGGCCGACGACCCAGCAGACGCTGCGCGACACGGTCGCCCAGGTGGACGAGCTGTCCCGGTACGGCGCCACGCTCAACGTCTTCATGCTCGGGGAGGACCCGGGGCTGGCCCGGTTCGTCGACGCCATCGCCCGGCGGGCCGGGGGGCGGGTCTTCACCCCCGACCTCGGCCGGCTGGGCGAGTACGTCGTCGCGGACTACCTGCGCGCCCGCCGCGGCCGTCGGTAGGGCGCCGACGGCAGGACCCGGGCCGTCCTTCGGTGTGGCAGCCGCGGCGGCGGCCCTCCACCGGCTACAACGGGTCCGTGACGGAGCAGGCGGACGGTCAGGAGCACCCCGGCGAGCCACGGCTGCCGGCAGCGGTGGCCGTGCTCGTCGCGATCTGCCTGTACAGCCTGCTTCCCGAGCCGCTGCTGGTCGGGCCGCGGCTGGTCGTACCCACGCTGGAGCTGGCCCTGTTCATCCCCCTGGTGGCGGCCAACCCCCGGCGGATGACGCGGCAGAACCGGATGCTGCGCCGGCTGTCCATCGCCCTGGTCCTGCTCATCGCCGCGGCCAACGGCGCGTCGCTGGTGCTGCTGGTCCGCGAGCTGGTCAGCGGCGGGACGCACCAGGGCAACGTGCTGCTGCTCGCCGCAGCCCAGGTCTGGCTGACGAACGTCCTCGTCTTCGCCCTGGCGTACTGGGAGCTGGACCGCGGCGGCCCCGTCGCCCGGACCCAGACCGCCCGGCCGGGCCTGGCCGCCGCCGACTTCCGCTTCCCGCAGGACGAGGACCACGACGCGGTGGCCGAGGTCGCCGTGCGCTCGGCAGCGAAGTCGGGGTGGGCGCCGGGGTTCATCGACTACCTCTACGTCTCGGTCACGAACTCCTCGGCGTTCAGCCCGACGGACACGATGCCCCTCTCCCCCCGCGCCAAGATGCTCATGGCCGTGGAGTCGGTCTCCGCGCTGCTGCTGTCCATCCTCGTGATCTCCCGGGGCGTCAGCCTGCTCCAGTAGGGGCCGCGGACGACCTGGCACGGCGGCGATGAGCGACGCGTTGTGGGGGTCGGCGGCCACGCCGTATGCATGATCCCGGCCGGGTTGCCGCCGTGCCAGAGTCCACGGATGGCCGGCACCCACCGGACACCGGGGACCCCTTCGCCCAGCAGCACCCAGCGTCGCGTGGCGTGGTGGGGGCCGGTGGTGCTGCTCGTCTGCGTCGCCATCTGGACCATGGGCTCGCTGCCCGGCCTGCCCGGTGCCGCGGCGGGCGTCCGGGCACCGAGCCCGCCTCCCGCCGGGCGGACCGTCGATGCGGCACTGCCCGGGGCCGCCGGTCAGGCCCCCATCCTGTCGCGGCAGCTGCCGATGACAGGCCAGGTCGGCCCCGTCCTCACCGGTACGGCGCCCGGGGCCGCGCCGGCCGCCGCGCTGGCCCGGTGCCGCAGCGAGGTCCTCGCCGGCGAGGCCGTGGCCCGGGCCGGCGCGGCGTCGTACCGCGACTGGTCCCGGCACGTCCAGGTCCAGCTCACCCTCGACGCCGGTCACACCACCTGGCTGGGGGCGGTCGGCGCCTGGTCGGCGACGCGGGCGGCCGGAGCCGGTGACGCGGTCGGGTTCGCCCGGGCCGTGCGGCTGCGGGCGGCCACCGGTCACGCCTGCGCCGCCCTCGCCGCTGCCGCCACCGGTCCGTTGCGCGGGGCGGCCAGCGGGTGCGTGGCCCGCAGCGGCGCCCTGGACCGCCTCGCCGCCGCGGCCACCCCGGTGACGGCGGCCTGGTCCCGCCACCTGGCCGTCACGACCACCGAGTCCGCCCACGCGCCCGGCGGGCCGCAGGCCAGTGGGTGGCTGGTCGCCGTGCGGAGCGCCCTCCCGGTGCTCGCGGCCTACCGGGCGGCATGGGCCGCGGCGGCTGCCACCCCGCGCTGCGCGGTCTGACCCGGCGGGGGTGACTCCCCGGCCCGACCAGCGGGGGTGACTCCCCGGCCCGACCGGCGCATGCTGGAGCGACGCGCGACGCACTGCGGGGAGGCGAGTCCATGAGCACCCTGGTCCGCACGACCCTGACGAGTGGCCTTCCGGGGCTGCGCCACGAACCCACCGGCAAGCGGGTGCGTGCGGTCCTGGACGGCGACACCGTCGTGGACTCCACCCGCGCGGTGCTGCTCTGGGAACCGCGACGGGTGGTCCCCTCGTGGGCCGTGCCGGCCGAGGACCTGGCCGCCGAGCTGGTGGCCGCGGCACCGGTCGCGCTCGCTGACGAGAGCGTCGGCCACCGGATGCCCGAGGTGTCCCGGCGACCGGTGCTCGACCCGTCCATCCCGTTCGCGGTGCACACCGCCGAGGGGCAGCCGGTCGACGTCGTCCACGGGCAGCAGGTGCGTCCGGCGGCCGGTCTGCGCCTCACCGACCCCGACCTGGCGGGCTACGTCGTGCTCGACTTCGACGCCTTCGACAGCTGGTGGGAGGAGGACGAGCCCAACCTGGGGCACCCCCGCGACCCCTTCCACCGCATCGACATCCTGCGCAGCTCGCGACGGGTCCGGATCGAGCTGGACGGCGAGCTGCTCGCCGAGTCGACCCGCACCCGCATGCTGTTCGAGACGCTCCTCCCGACCCGCTTCTACCTGCCACGGGAGGACATCAGCGCGCCGCTGGTGACCAGTGCGACCCGCACGACGTGCGCCTACAAGGGGCATGCGTCGTACCTGTCACCCGTCGTCGGCGGTGCCGAGGTGCCGGACCTGGCCTGGACCTACCCGACACCGCTGCGGGAGGCCGCGGAGGTGTCGGGGCTGGTCGCCTTCTTCGACGAGCGGGTCGACGTGGTCGTGGACGGGACGCGGCGAGAGCGGCCGGTCACCCCCTGGTCGCCACGGGGGTCGACACCCCCGCGGTGAGCGGCCGTCCGTCGTACGCGCCGCTGCGGTGAGTCAGTCCTGGGGCGACCACAGGTCCGGGCCGAACACCTCGTACCGGATGGAGGACGCCGGCACCCCGCGCGCGAGCAGGCTGGTCCGGACGTGCCGCATGAACGGCAGCGGCCCGCAGGTGAAGACCTGCACGTCGTCGTCCAGCGGCACCTGCGAGAGGTCCATGTAGCCCTGCGCGGAGCGGTGGTCGGCGGGGTCGACGCTCTCGTACCAGGTGTAGGCCGAGAAGTCGTCGATCTGACGGCCCACGTGCTGGACCGTCTCGCGCAGCGCGTGGTCCTCCGCCGCCCGGTCGGCGTGCGCGACGATGACCTTGCGCTGCGGCTGGGTCCGGGCGATGTGCTCCACGATCGGCAGGACCGTGGTGATCCCCGCACCAGCGCTCGCCAGCAGCAGGGGTCCGTCCGAGGCCTGGACGACGAAGTCGCCGGCCGGCGCGCTGACGTCCAGGACGTCCCCGACCGCCACGTGGTCGTGCAGGAAGGAGGAGACCATGCCGTCCGGTGCGCCGTTGACCCCGCGCACCCGGAGCACCGTGATCTGCAGCCGGGTCGCGACGGCCGTGGAGGAGACCGTGTACTGGCGCGGCTGGCGCTCTGCCGTCCGGCAGGTCCACGAACACCGAGACGTACTGCCCCGGGCCGATCTGCGGCAGGCCACCGCCGTCGGTCGGCTCGAGCACCAGCGACACGACGTCGTCGGTCTCCTCGATCCGCCGGACCACCCGGTACGGCCGCACCGGGCGCGCCGGGTCGACACCCGCCTGCTGGTAGAGCCGGGCCTCCTGCGCGACGAGCTGGGTCGCGAACAGCCAGTAGACCTCGTCCCAGGCCGCGGCGATCTCGGGCGTGACGGCGTCGCCGAGCACCTCACCGACCGCCGCCAGCAGGTGGTGTCCGACGATCGTGTACTGCTCCGGGCGGATGCCGAGCGAGATGTGCTTGTACGCGATGCGGTGCATCACCCGGTCGAACGACGGCGCGTCCGGGTCGATCAGCTGCACCGCGTAGGCCACGACGGAGGCGGCGAGCGCCCGGCTCTGCTCACCGGTGGCCTGGTTGCCCTGGTTGAACACCCGCAGCAGCTCGGGGTGCTCCTCGAACATGCGGGCGTAGAAGCGGGTGGTGATCTGCTCGGCGTGCTCGGCCACCACGGCCGCGGTCGCCTGCACCACGGACCGCGACGTCGGGGAGAGCGGGCTGGGTGAGGACGTCGACGGGGTGGCAGACATGGGCAGGGCGCTCCAGAGGGCAAGGCGGCACAGAGCGCCGCAGGCAGGATGGGGTCGGGCCAGTGTTACCCGGCCCAAACCACCGCACACAGGACCAAAGTCCCCCTTCCGGTCTCAACCACGGCGTTTCACGGCGAGGGAGGCCGGACGGGAGGCACGGCGGCGGGTGGGTAGGGTGACCGCGTGATCGACCCGCTGACGACAGCGCTCTACGTCGGGACCGGAGTGCTGATCCTCCTGGCCGGTCTCCTCACCCTCCTCGACCGACGGCTCAACACCCCCGTCCTGGGCGTCGTCGCGGTCGTCGAGGCCCTCACCCTGGCCCAGCTCGTCGTGGGCATCGTGCAGCTGGCCTCCACCGACCGCGACGTCAACGGACCGGTGTTCGTCGCCTACCTGATCGGCCTGGTGGTCGTGCTGCCGCTGGCCTCGGTGTGGGCCGTGGCCGAGAAGAGCCGCTGGGGCACCGGCGTCCTCGTCATCGGCGGCCTCGTGCTCCTCGTGCTCGTGGCCCGGCTGCAGCAGCTGTGGACCGGTGTCGGTGTCTGAGCGCCGCGACCCCGGACCCGCGGCCCAGGAGGGTGCCGGCGCGCCCCGCGCGGGGCGTCGTACCGGCTCGGGTCCGGGACGGATCCTCGTTGCCGTCTACGCCGTGTTCGCGCTGGCGGCGACCGGCCGGGCCTCGCTGCAGATCAGCGAGGACTTCGGCAAGGCGCCGCTGGCGTACTCGCTGTCGGCCCTGGCCGCCGTCATCTACCTCGTGGCGACCGTGGCGCTCGCCCGCGGCGACCGGACCTCGGTGCGGGTGGCCACGGTCTCCTGCAGCATCGAGATGGTCGGGGTCCTGACCGTCGGGGTGGCCAGCTACCTGGACCGGGCGGCGTTCCCGGACAAGACGGTGTGGTCCCACTTCGGCAGCGGCTACGGCTACGTGCCGCTGGTGCTCCCGGTGCTCGGCCTGCTGTGGCTGCGCGCCAACCGGCGCGGCTCGACCGCATCCGGCTCGGCTCACCGCGGCTGACCGCGGCCGGCCCTGCCGGGCCCGTCAGCCCCCGCTCGGGGACAGCGGCACCGGCACCGGGTCGACCTCGCCGGCCGGTCGCAGCTGCTCGTCCTCGAGCACGAGCCGCCGGGTGCCGTCGTCCTGCACCTGCCACTGGACCGGCATCGGGTCGCTGATCTCGCCGACGAAGTCGCCGTGGGCGTCGTCGTGGTGGAAGGCGAGCAGGACCGAGCGGCCCGCGCGGTCGCGGACCAGCCGGCCGACGTACAGGCGGTGGTCGGTCAGCAGCCGGGCGCCTGAGGGGTCGAACGGACCGACCACCGAGTCGACCGGGAGGGCCCAGACACCGCCGCTGGCCCACCGCTCCCGGGAGGCCGCGGACAGCTCACCGTGCAGGCACGAGAAGAGCACCACCGGGTGACCCTCGACCTCGGCCACCTGCAGCACCTCGAGCTGGCCGAAGCCCGCGCCCGGCCGGCTGAGCGGTTCCCGCACGGTCCAGTGCTGCAGGTCCGGTGAGGTCGCGTGGCCGATGACCCCACGGTCGTCGTCGTCTCCGGTGACGGCGCGGGCGGTGACCAGCATGTGCCAGCCGTCACCGCCGGGGTCGGCGAAGACCCACGGGTCGCGCCAGGCCTCGCCCTGCCAGGAGGACCCGCCGAGCTTCTCGTACCACCGGGCGTCGGCCGACAGCGGCGTCATCCCCGGGTCGGGGGTCCAGGTCGTCAGGTCGCTCGACGTGGCCGAGCCGATCCGCTGGATCTGCCCGCCCTCGCTGCGGGTCAGGCCGGTGTAGAACATCCGCCAGGTGCCGTCCGGCGCCTGCAGCACCGACCCCGTCCAGGTCGCCATGTCGTCGAACGCGGGGCCGTCGGAGTGCACCAGCGCGTCCGGGAGCAGGGTCCAGTCCTGCAGGTCGGTGGAGACCGCGTGCCCGACGCTCGCCCGCCAATGGCGCCGGTGCGGGTCGCCGAGGGCGCGGGAGGCCCGCAGGAAGAACAGGTGGTACTCCTCGCCGGTGTCGGCCAGCCAGAAGTCCCACACCCAGGAGTCGGACAGTCGGAGCATGCGGCCCTCTCGTCGCGGGGCAGCGGATGCTGCCGATGGCACGGCCGCCGGGGCGCCCGGAACGGTCCGGGGCCTCGTCGCGGCACGGCGATGCTCTCACCCGCCGCAGCCGCCCCGTCGCACCCCGGGCCGTCCCGGTCAGTAGCCGTAGCCTCCGCCGCCCTTGCTCCCGCCGTCACTCGTCGTCGGCGCGGCCTTGACCGGCTGGCCGGACGGGTCGATGACGTACCAGGTGCCGCCGAAGGCCTGGATGCCCTGGCCGTGGACCTGCCCCGCGCCGGTGTCCTTGGCGAAGGTGTAGAGCGGCCACCCCGCGGCGGTCAGCATCGTGGCGCCGCCGGTGCTGCGGGTCACCCCGACCTTGGCGGCGACACCCGGGACGGGCGCGGGGGCGGTCGCCCCGGGGGCCGCGACCGGCGGCCAGACCCCCAGGCACGTGGCGTTGCAGGTGGAGTGACCGGGCGAGTCGGCGGTGAGGACGTAGACGGTGCGGCCACGGTGGTCGACGAGGACGCGCCCGAGGGTGGTCTGCGCCGTGCCGAGCGCGCCGGCCACCGCCGTGGTCGAGGGGCTCGCGCTGCCGGCGGGCGGGCTCGTCGTACCGCCGCAGGAGACCAGGGCCACTCCGAGGAGGGCTGCGGGAAGGGTGATCAGGACGCTGTGTGCGTGGTTCATGGCCGCCTCCGGTGCTCACCCGGATCACGTCGCCGCGCCGCGGCCGGTTCATCGGGCGTACGACGTGCCGCCGCGTGTCAGGTCGACGGCGCGGCTCGGGGGTGCCCGGCCTCGGCCAGCCGCGCGACCTGCACCGGGCGGTACCGGTCGTCGAGCAGCGTGATCAGGCTGAGCATGACCACGAAGAACAGCGCCGCCCCGAGGTCCAGGTGGCGCGCCCCGAGCACCACGCGCGCGAGCAGCACCAGGACGACGTTCAGCACCACGCGCAGCCCGAAGGCGACGAGGGCGCTGTTCGTGCCGCGACCGCCGCGGGCCACTGCGAGGCTGATGGCGGCGTTGACGACGACGAGGACCGCCAGACCGACGAACAGCCCGGTCGGGGTGGTCTCCAGCCCCGGCAGCACCTGCCCGTAGATCACGCTGATCAGCCCGACGAGGCACACCTTCTCGACGGTGGCGGCGGACACCAGCCGGCCGTGGACGGCGAGCCAGGCGGCGCGCTGCTGCCAGGTGGCCACCTCCGCCGGCAGCGGGTCGGCCGCGATGCGCAGCGACCAGTCCGGTGCCGAGAGCCGCGGCCGGATCAGCCACCAGAACACCGCAGCGGCCACGGCCAGGAGGACGACGATCGTCGGACCGAGTGCCGGGTGCAGGGCCAGCTCGTCGGTGAAGTCGAGCTGGGCGATGTGGATCCACCACTCCTGCGGCAGCTTGACGAAGATCCAGATCGCCGCCGCGGTGACGACCCAGAACCGCAGGGAGTAGCGGGACGGGTCACGGCGCAGCCGCACCACCTCGTAGGCGATGAAGAAGTACTCGAAGGTGTTGGGGAAGATCAGCAGCAGCGGGCGCCACTGGGTCAGCTCGAACGCGACGACGCCCACCAGCCGGTAGAAGTAGAGGAACTGCGCGACCCGGAACGCCGGCCGGCTGGTCCAGTTCCGCAGCGTCGACAGGTAGGCGATCGCCAGGTAGTAGACGTCCATCGCCTTGTCGTAGCCCTGGTAGCCCGGCGGGTTGTGCCCGAACGCCTGGAAGATCGACTGGTCGACCCCGTCGATCACCAGCGCCGTCAGCACGGCCGGGAGGGGGAACCGCGGGATCAGCAGCGGCACGAAGAAGCGCGAGCCGACCACGGCGAGGAACACCACCGTCTCCGTCGTCGTCACGGCCGTTCCCCCGCACCGGGCCACGACGTCGACATGGGTCCTCCTCCACGCCGGCGCCTCACCGGCGTACCGGGGCCGACGCTAGCGGCGGTGGCCGGGCGAGGAGGTCACCCCGTGGGGGTGAGCACCGTCCGTGGGAATGGGCGACCCCGACGCGGCGCCCCCGAAGGGTCAGCAGCTTCTTCGGGGGCACCGCCTCAGGGAGCCCACCGACTACGCTTCGAGGAGAGCCTCCGTCAGCCACGACGTCGGACGGTGGATCTGTAGAGGGCTCTTCGACCTGCGGCCACCGGGAGGCGTTCCGAGATGGCTGACAGCCGGTGGCTGCACGGTTGGGACGTGATCATCCCGCTGGGGGTACTGGGCGTCATCGTCCTCATCGACGCAGCGCTTCCACCCGAGATCGTGGTCTCCGGCGCCTTCGCGATCGCGGCAATCGTGGCAAGCGCCATCACGACGGTCACCCGTACGGCGGCCGTCGCTGTCGCGGCCACGGCCCTGGCCGCCCTGTCAGCTCTGTGGAACCACAACTTCGACACCCTGGAGTGGTGGGTTCGGCTGGCAGTCACCGTCGGCATCGGGGCCCTGGCAGTCCTCCTGGCCACGGTTCGGGTCCGGCGGGAACGGAAGCTGGTGCACATGACCGCGATCGCCGAGGCCGCGCAGCGGGCGCTCCTTCGGCCGATGCCCAGCTCGATCGGCTCCCTGGGGTTTGCCGCCCGCTACGTCTCGGCGACACATGAGGCGCTCGTCGGGGGTGACCTCTACGGAGTGGTCGAGACAGCGGACGGCGTGCGCGTCATCGTGGGCGACGCACGCGGCAAGGGGCTGGATGCCATCCAGATGGCCGCGACGGTCCTTGCGGGATTTCGCCAAGCGGCGATCAGGGAGCCTTCCCTGGCGGCCGTCGCCACCGACCTGGACAAGGTGGTGACCTCCGTGGCAGGAGACGAGGACTTCGTCACCGCCGTGCTGGCCGAGTTCCACGACGACCAGTCGGTGACTCTGGTGAACTGCGGACACCACCCGCCCATGCTGCTCTCGGACAAGGGCACCGGCAGATTGGTGGACACAGGCGCGCCCGAACCGCCCCTTGGTCTCGGTTCATCGCCTCACCCGGTGACCCACCAACTGCCGGTGGGCGCCCGACTGCTGTTCTACACCGACGGCATCGTGGAGGCTCGCAACAGGGAGGGCGACTTCTTCCCGCTCGCACGCAGTTCGCTCACGTTGCGCACGGGCGGGCTCGGGGACGCCCTGGACGGCTTGCTCGGAGACCTGAACGATCACGTCGGACACGAGATCAACGACGACGTGGCCCTGGTCCTCGTCGAGCGCCAGGACGCGCATCCGGGGCTGGGCAAAGCAGCGCCAACGGCAGGCACGCTGCGGACACGGGCGTAGGCGCGGTGTCACGAGACCATTTCAGGGGCAAAGAGAAGCGCCCCGGGTCTCTGACCTGCAGAGACACGGGCGCCATCTGTGCGCGAGGGGGGATGTGAACTCACTCGAGCTCGGGCTGGGCGTCGGCGTCCTTCCTGGCTCGGTTCAGCACGCTGCGGGCGCTCGCGGCGGCCCGCTGAGCGCCTCTTCGACCGGCTGGGATCGGTGTTCGTCGGACAGGATCTCGACACCCCACGGTCCGTTCCACCCGGCGGTGCGCAGGGACGTGATCATGGCCGACAGGTCGAAGACGCCCTCGCCGCAGTACCGGCGACGATGGACCGTGTCCGCGAACAGCGTCCCGACCACCTGCTCGTCGGCGTCGTTCAGCTCGACGCCGATGATGCGGTGCAGCGGCACGGCTGCGAGGTCGGTCATGGGCGTGTGCGCGCGGGCGACGTGCCAGGCGTCGATGATGACACCACCTGCTTCGTGTCCGGCGTCATCGACGAGCCGCAGGCCGTCGTGCAACGTCTTGATGTTCGACCAGGGGAAGAACTCGATCCCCAGCCGCGCGCCGACATCCTGCGCCTGCGTCGCGAGCTCGGCGAACTTCGCGGCCCAGCGCCCGCGGTCCCACGGGCCGTCGTCACCGTCGGGGGTGACCTTGATGTGCCGGGCGCCGAGCGCTTCCGCCGCCTCGAGCAGGCCGTGCCGGATCCGATCAGACTCCTGTCGCCGGGGCCCGTCGTCCCACCAGTACGGGATGTCCTCGAGCTCGAGGTGGACGATGCCGTTGTCGGCGAGCATGGCCCGGATTCCGCTCAGCCGGTATTCCGCCACGGCGGCGGGCAGGTCGTCGGAGAGCAGGCCGAAGCCCCGGAAGCCGGCCGACGACGCGGCCTCGATCCGTTCGCGCAGCGTCAGCGGACTGCGCAGGTCCGGTCGGTCGGACGCAGCGTCACCTGCGGAGGTCCAACAGGTGGCGAGCAGCTCGTCCGGGAGCTCCCCGTACATGCTCGCGCCCTCACTCGTGGGCTGCGTCGACGCTGTCATCCGCGGTCACCTCCAACGGCAGTGAGGCCACCAGCTGTTCGCGGGAGAGTCTGTGCAACATCACGTCTTCCATGTCTACTCGTTGGGGACGGCGGCGGTGGGCGTTGACCGGTTCCCTCTTGGTGGCATTCCGATTGCCTCGTAACACGTGTCGATCAAGCGCATCGTCCTGACTGCGTCGGCGGCGTCGGTGCGGGCGGGTACGCCGGTGCGTATCGCCGTGGTGAAGGCCTCGAGCTGGTAGGTGTAGGAGGAGCGTTTGCCGAGATGTTCGGTGCGCGTGCCGTCCTTGGTGGTGACGATGAGCCGGTCGTCGTTGTGCGGATTGACGAAGTCGGTGATGACCGCCTCCCCGGCGCTGCCGATCAGGCGGTGACTCATCTGGTGGTGATCGCTGGCCATGTTGCACCCGGCGGTGCCGGTGACGCCGTTCGGGAACTGCAGTTCGGCGGTGACCCATTCGTCGACGCCGGGGTGGCCTTGCCGTTCGCCGCCGGTCGCGCTGACCAGGGCGGGCTCGCCGCCGACGAACGGGGCCAGGACACGCATGGAGTGCAGGCTGTAGCAGCCGAGGTCCATCAGGGCACCCCCGCCGAGCTCCAGTGACCACCGGGGATCGGTGTCGTCGGGTGCCGGCATGTCCATCACGGTCTCGACGTGCCGCAGCTCGCCGAGCTCCCCGCTGGCGAGAATGGCGTGCAGCCTCGCGACCAGCGGGTGCCAGAGGTAGTGGAAGCCCTCGAAGAACTGTCGATCGGTGCCGTTCGACCTGGGCTGCGACCTCCTCGGCTTCGGTCGCGTTGCTGGCGGAGGGCTTCTCGGTGAACACATGCTTTCCTGCGGCGATGGCGGCCTTGTTCCATCGCGCGTGCAGGCTGTTGGCCAACGGGTTGTACACGGCCTCCACCTCGGGATCGTTGATGACGTCGAGGTAGGACTCGTGGACCCTGCCGATGCCGTGGGCTTCGGCGAACGCGGTGGCGCGCGCGGGGTCCCGGGCAGCCACGGCGACCAGTCGGGTGCCGGTGACCTTCGAGGGCTTGATGATGGCCAGGTCGGTGATGCGGGCGGCTCCGAGGATGCCCAACCTCAGTGGTTCCATCTGTCGTGTCCTCACGTGTCAGGCGGCTGGGACCGGCGCCGACGGGTTGGCGAGCAGGCCGCGGACGAAGTCGGCGCTGATCCGTACGTCGTGCACGGGTCCCTCGCCGCGGGGTTCCTCGGTGAGGATGGTGTCCTGCTCGAGGGTGTACCACCCCTCGTAGCCGTTGCCCCGCAGGGTGTTCACGATGGCCGCGATGTCGACGTCCCCGGTGCCCAACGGCCGGTACATGCCTCGGACGACGGCTTCGGTGTAGGTGAGCCGGCCGGCGCGGACCTTGTTCCGCGATGGTGCTGTCCACGTCCTTGAGGTGGGTGTGGGCGATGCGGTCCGGCGACTGGCGGGTCAGCTCCGCCGGGTCGGTTCCCCCGATCAGCAGGTGCCCGGTGTCCAGGCACAGTGCGATGGAGGATCCTTCCAGGACCCGCTGGACCTCGGAACCGGACTCGATCATGGTCCCGACGTGCGGGTGCAGCACGGCGCGCACACCGTGTTCGGACGCCAGGCGGGCGATGCGGTCGAGGTTGTCCAGCAGTCGCTTCCAGCCGTCGTCGTCAAGGATCGGCCTGGTGTCGTATCCGTCGAGCCCGGACACCGCTGACAGCACGAGGACCTCGGCGTGGGTGGCGTCGTACCCGGTGAGGATCCGGTCGATCTCGGGAAGAGGGTCGTGACCGGCCCGGTGCATGAGGACCGGGGTGAAGCCGCCGACCGCGGTCAGGTGGTGGGTGTCGAGCACCGTGGCCATCTGTTGTGGGTCGGCCGGGAGGAACCCGTCCGGGCCGAGCTCGGTCGCGGAGAGGCCGACGTCCTGCATCTCGGCGAGCACCCGCTCCGGGGTGAGCTGGTAGCCCCAGTTCGGGACCTCGCAGACGCCCCAGGAGATGGGTGCGCCGGCGATCCGGTTCTGGGCGGGGGTGGTCGGGCGAACACCCGTTTGCGGCATGGGACCAGTCATGACTGTCGGACCTCGTCGATCTGCACCGGGCGGTGCTGTTGCAGGGACAGGGTGGCGGCCTCGGCGATGAACGCGACGGCCAGGGCGTCCTCGACGGTGCACGGTGATGTCCGTTGCCCGGCAACGACTTCGGTGAAGGCGTGGAGCTCGGCGTGGAAGGCGCTGGTGAGCCGGTCCATGAAGAACACGGCCGGTGGGCCCGCCGGCCAGGTGGCGCCGGGTTCGAGGTTGCGCAGCGGGGTGGTGTCGCTCCAGCCGGCGGCGACGCTGTCGCTGGTGCCGTGCAGCTCCAGTCGGACGTCATGGCCGCGGGCGTTGTACCGGGTGTTGGACACCACCGCGGTGGCACCGTCGTCGAAGGTCAACAGCGTCGGAAGCGGTGGCGACGTCGCCGAACTCGGCGAAGAAGTCGGCACCCTTGGCGCTGCCGGTGGCGTAGACCTCGACGACCTCCCGGCCGGTGACCCACCGGACGGTGTCGAAGTCGTGCACGCTGCAGTCCCGGAAGATCCCGCCGGACACCTCGATGTACTCGCGTGGCGCGGGTGCGGGGTCCAGGGTGGTGGACCGCACCGTGTGGACCCAGCCGAGTTCCCCGGCCTCCACTGCCGCCCGGGCTGCGCGAACGCCGGGTCGAAGCGGCGCGGGTAGCCGATCTGCACCGGTATCCCGCTGTCGGTCACGTACCGGGCGATGGCCACGGCCTCGGAGAGGTCGCCGGACAGCGGCTTCTCGCAGAACACCGGTATTCCCGCGTCGACCCCGGCCCTGATCAGCTGGGTGTGAGCGTTGGTGGCCGCGGCGATGACGATGGCGTCGACACCGCTGCTGATGAGGCTCTCCGGAGAGTCGGCCACCTGCGCGCCGACCCGTTCCGCGACGGCCTTGGTGACTGAGGGGACGGCATCGGTGACCACCAGGGAGTCGACCGCGGGAAGCTGGGACAGGGTGTCGGCATGGAATGAGCCGATCCTGCCGAGACCGATCAGGCCAAGGCGCATGGTTCTCTCTCCTCGATACGAAGTGGTGGGGCAACGATGGCGACTGGGCGTTGTTCAGTCGAGGCCGCCGATGACGTTCTGGTCCCAGTCGATCACCGATCCGGTGACCACGCCGCTGCGGTCGGAGAGCAGGAAGACCACGAAGTCGGCGATCTCGTCGACCTGGCCGAGCTTGCCCATCGGCAGCCTGGCCGCGGCCTGCTGTTGCCAGTCCGCGCCGGCGCCGTGCGTCTGTTGTTGGGTGGTGTTCTCCCCGTCGGTGGCCGACCACCCGATGTTCAGGCCGTTGATCCTGATCCGGTCCCAGCGGTGGGCGTGGGCGGCGTTCTTCGTCAAGCCCGCGAGTCCCGCCTTCGCGGCGACATAGGGCGCGAGAAACGCCTGGCCACCGTGGGAGTCGATGGAGATGACGTTGACGATGGTGCCCGGTTCGCCCCGTTGCCTCATGTCGGCGATCGCTGCCTGCATCAGGAAGAACGGAGCCCGCAGGTTCACCGCGATGTGCTGGTCGAACAGCTCCGGGGTGGTGTCCAGCATGGTGCCGCGGGTGGTCAGACCGGCCGCGTTGACCAGGCAGTCGATCCGGCCGTGCCGCTCGATGGTCGCCGCGACGGCGGCCTGGGCCTGGGACACGTCGCCGATGTCGGTGCGCACGAAGACGGCGTCAGCGCCGGTGTTCTGCAGCTCGGCCGCGACCTTCTCGCCGCGTTCGGCGTTGCGGCCGGCCAGCACCAGGGTGGCACCCTCCCGGGCGGCGGTCCGGGCGATCCCGGCGCCGAGGCCCTGGGTGCCGCCGCTGATCAGCAGCACCTTGCCTGTCAGCAGGTCCTTCATGTCGACTCCAGAGCCGTGCTCGTCAGGTGTGCCGCCTGTTCCCAACCGGGGTTGGCCACCGCGGCCGGGCGGTGGCCGGTGAGCACATCCAGGACGCCCTGCGCGGCGTCGATGAAGGTGGCCGCGCTGGCCTGCCGGCTCATCCCCATCAGATGGGGGGTGAGCACGACGTCGGGGTGGTCGAACAGCGGGTGGTGCTCCGGGGGCTCGGGGTCGAAGACGTCGAGCCCCACCCCGCCGAGCCGGCCGTCCTGCAACGCCGCGTGGACCGCGTCGAGGTCGGTGAGTCCGCCGCGGCCGCAGTTGACCAGGACCGCCCCGGGCTTGACGTGACGGAGCAGCTCGGACCCGACCAGGTGATGGGTGGACTCCAGCAGCGGCAGGTGCAAGGTGATCACGTCGCTGCGGCTGACCAGGTCCTGCAGGTCTGCGCAGCGGACATCGGCCGGGGGTTCGCTGACCGGGTCGTAGGCCAGGACCTTCATGCCCAGCGCGGTGCCGAGGACGGCGGCCCGTTGTCCGATACGGCCGTACCCGACGACACCGAGGACGGACCCGCCGAGGTCACCGACCGACACGGTGCCGCGGGTCGCCCACTGTCCGGACCTGACCAGGGTGGTGAGCCGGCCGAAGCGCTTCACCAGGTGCATCGCCATGGCAATGGCACCCTCGGCGACCGCGGTGGTCCCGGCGCCCGGCGTGATCACCACGGCGACCCCACGGGCGGTGGCAGCGTCCAGGTCCACCCGCTCGACGCCCACTCCGGTCCGGGCCACGACCCGCAACCTCGGGGTGCGGGCCAGGAGCTCGGTGTCCACCCGGGCATCCGCCCGGACGATGGCGCCCTGCGCCTGCGCCAGGTCCGCCTCGGTCGGTTCCGGAACGAACCGGCAGTGCCCGCCGAGGACCGGATTCACCAGGTCCGGGTCGACGAGGCCGAGGCCGACCACCACCGGGAGCTCGGCGACCTCAGGCATTGCTGACCACCGGGTGCCGGGTGTGGCCGAAGGTGGCCCCGGGAACCTGCGGGACCTGGTGCCACTGCCCGTCGGCCGCTGACGCTGCTGCGGCGGCGATGACCTCGGCGTCCGCGAGGGCTTCCTCGATGGTGGAGTTGCGCTGCTCTCCCCCGGTGACGGCGACCAGGAACTTCTTGGCTTCGACCACCTTGAGGTCGTCGTAGCCCATGCTGTTTCCCGGGCCCGGTTGGAATGCGGCGTAGTCGCCCTGGGAGGCGTTGCCCAGGATGGTGGTGTATCCCTGACTGGGTCCGGTGCGGCCCAGGGCCAGCTTGAGCTCGTTCATCTGCTCGAAGTTCCAGGACGCGGAGCCCTCGGTGCCGTACACCTCGAAGCCCAGTCCGCACTGTGGGCCGACGATGACCCTGGACGCCTCCAGGGTGCCGACCGCGCCGGCCCCGGGTGAGTCAGCGGCGAAACGGACGAGAGCCGCCGCGTAGTCGTCGTTCTCCACGTCACCGAGCTCGCCGTCCTCGATCACCGCGAAGTGGGTGGCCTGTCCCATCGGCAGGATGGGGCGCTGCTGGTGCACGGTGGAGAGCAGTCCGCTGACGTCGGTGATCGGGCCGACGACGTACTGCATCAGATCGACGACGTGGCTGAGCAGGTCCCCGAGCGCGCCGCTGCCGGCGAGGTCCTTCTTGAACCGCCAGGACAGGGCCCCGTTGGGCTCGGAGGCGTAGCCGTTGAAGAAGACCGCGCGGACGTTGGTGATGCGGCCGAGCTCGCCGTTCGCGATCAGCTCACGGATGCGTTCCACTGCGGGTGCGTGCCGGTAGTTGTAGCCGATGGAGGTCGCGACGCCGGCGCTGCGGCCGCGGCGGCGGCGACGGCGGCGGTGTCGACGGCGTCGCGACCGACGGGCTTCTCGATCCAGAACGGCTTGCCGGCCTTGGCTGCGGCGATGCCGATCTCCCGGTGCAGCAGGTTCGGTGCGCAGATCGAGACGACGTCGACCTCGGGGTCTGCGAGCACCTCCCGGTAGTCGGTGCTGCCCCTGGCGTAGCCCAGGACGTCACGGGCGTAGTCGGCCCGGTCGGGGGCGGTGTCCGCGGCGTGCACCAGCCGGGGCCGGATGTTCAGCTCCGGGTACACCAGCGGAATGGCCTGGTAGGCGCGGCTGTGCAGCTTGCCCATCCAGCCGACGCTGATCAGCCCCACACCCAGCTCGGTGATGCCCTTGTCGGTGATGCGTCCAACCATGACGGTTTCGCTTTCTGGGAGAGGAGTCGAGAGGAGATGGAGGTGAGAGCGCCCCTGGCAGATGGGCCGGATGCGCTGGTGGTGTGACGGCGGCTGACGACGGCGTCTCAGGCGGTGACGTGGCGCCGGGCCTCGTTCAGCGCCGATCGGGACGCTGCGGCGAGCAGGGTGGAGTCGGACCCGATCGCCACGAACGTCCAGCCCTGTTCGAGGCGTTGCGCAGCGGCGGCGCCGTCGTTGACGAGCAACCCGCAGGCCTTGCCGCGCCGTTTGCTGGCGGCCAGCACCGTCTCGAGTGCCTCGACGAAGACCGGGGCGGTGGTGTCCCCGGGGACACCGAGGTCGTGGCTGAGATCCCGGGGGCCGATGAACAGCACGTCGACACCCTCGATGGACGCGATCTCGTCCGCGGCCGCCACCGCCGCGGCGGACTCGATCTGCGCAATGACGAGGATCTCCTCGTCGGCCCGGTCCAGGGCGCCGGGATCGAGCCCGAACCGGCAGGCCCGGTTGTAGGTGGCCACCCCACGGTCCCCACGCGGCGGGAACCGGGTGTGGGTCAGTGCCTGGCTGACCTGCAGTGCACTGTCCATGCGGGGCAACATGACTCCCGCGGCGCCGTTGTCCAGCACTCGGCCCATCCGGATCCGGGCGTCGGTCTCGACCCGGACCACGGTGGGCACCCCGTACGCGCCGGCCGCCGGGACGACGTCGCGCACCTGCTCCTCACCGCCCGCGCCGTGCTCCAGATCGAGCAGCAGCCAGTCGAACCCGGCAGCGGCACACACCTCCGCGGTGACCGCGGACGCAGTGCCCAGAAAGGTGCCCAGGGTGGACTCCCCGCCCCGGACCGCCCGGGCCAGGGCGCCGTTGTCGAGCGGGCTGGAAAGGGTCGGGCTCATCCGAACCACCGCTGGGTCTTGCGGTCCTGCTCGTACTCGTCACGCAGAGCCGGCACGGTGGGAACCTCGGAAACCTCTGCCGGGGCGACGTCCCACCACACCCCTGCCGGGGGCAGGTCCGCGTGCGGGATCGCCGGGACCACGAAGACGACCGTGCCCTGGTATCCGCGGGTGTCGTCCAGCGCGTCGCGCAGCTCATCGGCTGTGCTCGGGCGCGACGCCTTCGCGCCGAGACCGGCGGCGATCTGCACCAGGTCGACGGACAGGTAGTCCCCGCTCAGACGCGCCGCCTTCTCCACCTTGGTGGCGTCGGCCAGCGCCAGCGGCTGGGTGCGGTAACGGAACTCGTTGCCGAACTCACGGCCGTTGCGGAACATCTGCAACCGGTGGATCACCTGGTAACCGTGGTTCTCCGGGATCACCACGGTGATCGGCAGCCCCTCCTGCGCCGCGGTGACCAGCTCGGTGGGCGCCATCAGGAAAGTCCCGTCGCCCAGGAAGGCGGTGATCCGCGCCGACGGGTCGGGGTGCGCCATCCGGACCCCCATCGCGGCCGGGATCTCGTATCCCATGCAGGAGAAACCGAACTCCAGGTGGCAGGTCCGTCCGCCGGTCGCGTCCCACACCTTCTGCAGATCACCCGGCGGACCGCCGGCCGCAGCGACGATGACGTCACCGGGGCGGGCGTGTTCCTGCAGGACGCCGATGATCTGACCCTGGGTCAACACCGCGTCGGTGGTGGTGACGACATCGGAGTCGGCTGCGACCGCGGACTTGTCGAACAGCTGGTCCGGGTTCAGGGCATCCGCCCGCTCGATCGCCCAGGCGTCGGCCAGCTCCTCGACCCGGTCCCTCCAGGACGGGTCGGCGTGCGCGTCCCGCCCGGTGATCGCCTCGGTGAGGGCGGCGAGGCCGCGTTTGGCGTCGCCGACGATGCCCGTGGCGCCCAACCGGTCCGCGTCGTGCACGTTGACGTTGATGCTGGCGAACCGCACATCGGGGTTGGCGAAGATGGAGTGCGAGCCGGTGGCGAAGTCGGTCAGCCGGGAACCGACGGTGAGCACCACGTCGGCCTCGTTGGCCAGGGTGTTGGTGGCCGGTGTTCCTTCCAGCCCGATGCCACCGACCTGCCACCACGCGGCGGTCTGCACGGCGCCCTTGCCGCCGAAGGTCTCGGCGACGGGCGCCCCGATGGCGGAGGCGAGCTGCTCGAGCTCGGCGGTGGCGTCGGAGTAGATCACACCGCCACCGGCGATGATGATCGGCTTCTTCGCCGAGGCGAGAAGCGCCGCGACGGCCGCGACCTCGTCGGTATCCGGGGCGGGTCGGCGGATCACCCAGTCCCGCTCGGTGAAGAAGTCGGCGGGGAAGTCGTAGGCGTGGGACTGCACGTCCTGCGGCAGGGACAGCACCACGGCGCCGGTCTCGACCGGGTCGACCAGGGTGCGGATCGCCGCCGGCAGGGCGGTCAGCAGCTGCTCGGGCCGGGTGATCCGGTCGAAGAACCGGCTGACCGGCCGGAAGACGTCGTTCACGGTCAGGTCGGCCTCGACCGGGTGCTGCAGCTGCTGCAGCACCGGGCCCTGGTGGCGGGTGGCGTAGGTGTCACCCGGCAGCAGGAACACGGGGAGCCGGTTCACGGTGGCCACGGCCGCGCCGGTGACCATGTTCATCGCGCCGGGACCGATCGACGCGGTCACGGCCAGGGTGGCCCGTCGCCGCGAGTGCTTGGCGAACCCGACCGCCGCGTGGACCAGAGCCTGCTCGTTGCGGCCCTGGATGAACGGCATCGTCTCGTTCAGCTGGTCCAGGGCCTGGCCCAGGCCGGCCACGTTGCCGTGGCCGAAGATGCCCAGGGTGGCGGGGATCAGCCGGCGGCGCTCGCCATCGGCCACGGAGTACTGCCGGGACAGGTAGGTCACCACGGCCTGGGCGACGGTCAGTCGGACGGTGGGAGCAGGGGTCATCGTCGGGGCTCTTTCTCACAGGTGGAACGACTTCGGGGGGAACGGGAGAGTGGTCTTCCCCTACCAGGGACGGCCGTGCAGGATGACGGTCTTCACATCGGTCATCTCGGCGACCGCGGAACGCGGACCTTCCTTGCCGATGCCGCTGCCCTTCAGACCGCCGTAGGGCATCAGGTCGGCGCGCCACAGCGGGGTCCAGTTGATGTGGATGGTGCCGGCATCGATCTCCCGGATGGCCCGCACCGCACCCGAGACGTCCGAGGTGAAGATCCCTGCGCCCAGCCCGTAGGCGGTGCCGTTGGCCTGCGCGATCGCGGACTGCCAGTCCGCTGCCGTCGACACCGCGACCGCGGGCCCGAACAGCTCGTCCTGGCTGAACGGTGACTCGGGGTCGACACCGGAAACCACGGCCGGGGAGAT